>CANRFA010000204.1 GCA_947629775.1 uncultured Oscillospiraceae bacterium | reverse complement strand
GGACACAGCCAGGGAGCGGGGGAGGGGAAAGCGATCCTCTGCCGCCTGGCCAGATCTTCCCTGACCTTCATCAGGACCTTCTCTTCCAGGGTGGGCCGGAGTTTTTCGGCGGAGTCCTGAAGAAACGCGCCAAGGGAGGAGCCGTTCCCCACTTTCTTCACCAAGATCCGCTGAAAGGCCCTGCTGGAACAGCAGCCATCTCCAGTAAGAGTGCAGGACTTCGGCAGTTCATGGAAGGCGATGCGCATCCAATCCCGTACCTTAACGCAGACCTTCTGCAGAGCAACCTCCTGCGACAGAGTCGCTCCGGGGTTCTTGCTCTTTCCCCGAAGCTTCCAGCTCATGGAGGCCGAAGCCAGGAAGGTTCCGTAGTCCAGGGTGATGTTCGCCCGGAACTGGGGTCCGTCCTCCGGGGAATCCTCGAACGAGTAGGTCACCTTATGCAGGACCACGGAGGTGGTTCCCCCAAACTGTGCCCGGAAGCCTTCCCTTGCTGCCCCGTTCAGGAGCGGCCGGATCTCCGGGATGCGGCCATTGAGTTCTTGAACCAATGCTGTCATGTTAATATCCTCCTTTGTCTGATTGTCCGTCGTCCTGGGGTACACCTCCAGGATTTTGCGTATCGCGACGGTCTTTGTGCTCTTTGGCGTCTTCCCACCCGATGGCCGGGCGTTCCGACGCCGTTCCCGGGAGCTGCTCGCATACATGGTCTCCTGCTGTTGGCCTCGATCCCTCCCTGAAGTGCCGGATCCGGACCGTCAGCCTGCTTCCGACGGCGGCTTCGTTTCTCTGCCCGTCTGAGATCTGCTTCCAGGCAGGGCAACGACCACCGCCACTCATTTTTCCGCCCAGCCTTCCCTTTTCTTTGACAGAATCCGGCATCCGGTGTATAATGATGGCAGCCAAAACTGCAGGGAGGTGGCGAAGGACGCCAACCACGAGGTGCCTCTCAATGGCAGGGCCCGCTGACGCCTGGTGGACAAGCTGTTCTCCGAGGAGAACATGCACGCCGGCCAGGCCTGCAAGCCCAACCTGGGTTCCCGGCAGCGGACGGCCTGCAACGTCCATCCTCTGATCGTGGCCTGCCAGGCCTATGCTATGGGGATACGGGATGACGTCACCCTGACGGTGGCCCTGCTCCACGATGTCTGCGAGGACTGCCACGTCCGGCCCAAGGATCTGCCCTTATCCACAGAAGTCCAGGAGGCCGTAGCGTTTCTGACCTGCTCCGGCAACGACCTTGCGGAGAACATCCACGAGAACAGGACGTACATCCTGCTCATGCTGGAAGGGTTCAAGGATCAGCGCCTGCAGCTCAGCTACGCCACTTGCCTTCTGAAGTACCAGATGGTTCACACCGTCGAGACCCGGAAGGGCCTGAAGCTGCGGATCACCCGGGAGAAGAAGAACTCCTGATCCCGTAAGCCTGCAGGCGTGCCCTGAGCGGGATACTCTGGGCACGGAGCGCCGGTTGCCCGGTCTCTCCTCCGAAAGGGGATCCATGGGCCCTGGCTCTCGCCAAAGCCGTCTCAGGCCAGCCTCTCTCCCGAGCACGCCTTTATACTAGCAGGGGCAGTGTCCTATTTTCGGGACTTTTCACAGAAAAGTAGATTAAAGTTTTCCCCGGAGACAAGAATTTCCATTTTTCAGCTCGATTTTTCCGGTTCGCCCTCTGCGGCTGGCCGGATTTGCCTTCGAGGAGCCCGTCTGGCCCCTTCAGCGGCCTGTACCGCAACTCTACAGCAGGCCGGGGCAATGTAGCCCGGGGATGCAGACCCTGACAGCTCCATGGCGAGTGCCCCACAACGACTGGCCAAACCGTAACACCTGCAGGACGGAGCTTCAGATCGAGAGCGCAGGAGATGAGCACGGGCGCGGAACCGGTTGGTTCCACAGATACACAGTAACAGGACGGCTGACCTGCGGGCACAAGGCTATCCTTCCTCCAGGAGCCCACCGAGTGGACTGCCACTCTCCCTGAAGGAAGGGCAGACCCGCATTTCAGTGCCAGGTGTCTGCAGATATGTATAAGGTAGGAAGAAGGACCCGCTCTCCCAGGACGGAGGAGCGGGCCCTTCTTTTGTTTCCGGTGGTCTGGCCACTGCAGCTGAGGTGGCTTCTTCAGTCTGCCCGGTGTCCCTATGGAGAACACAGCCGCCCGATCGGCGGTACCTGAGTGGCCGCAGCTGACTGTCCGCCGACCACGCTGGCAACTGATCCGTCTTCAAAGTCAGACACCTCCAGGCGGTCCACCCTGTCCAGCACCTGTTACTGTAAATATCGAGCGTCCTACCAACACCTGCAAACAGGCAGACTGCTCCTTGGATCATTTATACCGTTGTTACTGTGCCGGACGTGCAGACGCCCCTGTGGCAACTCAACCTGGCATACTGCAGAGCTCGTATACATACGGGTATGCGATTGAAAATACGGGTTTCTTGCATACGGGTGATAAAGTGGCCCAAAAAGTTTCAACTTTGTGGACCTTCACCTTTGGGACGA
>CANRFA010000203.1 GCA_947629775.1 uncultured Oscillospiraceae bacterium | reverse complement strand
CTGGACACCCTCACCCTGAAGGACTTCCGGGCCGTCTCCTCCCTCTTCGAGATGGACGTCTACGAGGCCCTCTCCCTGAAGACCTGCGTCAACGAGCGCAAGGTCTACGGCGGTCCCGCCCGGGACTCCGTGGAGAAGCAGATCGGGCTCATCGAGGAGTTCGTGGCCGCCCGGCGGGCGTAATATCATAAAAAGCAGGAGGGCCGTCCCATTCCGGCGGCCCCTTACGAGACGGGAACGGGGCGCTTTCGCCCCGCTCCCGGTCCGTCCTTTTCCGGGCCCTTTCCGGTAAGGACGAAAAATCCCACAGGAACCGGGACTCAGGCCCCGAAAGGGCCGGGTCCGGGAAGTAAGGTGGATGACATGAGCAAACCAAAGGTATACATCGACGGCAAGGAGGGCACCACCGGTCTGCAGATTTACGACCGGCTGGCCGCCCGGGAGGATCTGGAGCTGCTGCTCATCGACGAGGAAAAGCGCAAGGACACGGAGGAGCGGCGGAAGTTTCTCAACGCTGCGGACCTGGTGTTCCTGTGCCTGCCGGACGCCGCCGCGAAGGAAGCCGTCACCCTGATCGACAATCCCCGCACCCGGGTGATCGACGCCTCCACCGCCCACCGCACGGCGGAGGGCTGGACCTACGGCTTCCCGGAGCTGCTGCCCGGCCAGCGGGAGAAGATCGCAAAGGCGCCCCGGGTGGCCAATCCCGGCTGCCACGCCACCGGCTTCCTCTCCACCGTGGCGCCCCTGGTGCACATGGGGATTCTCCCGGCGGACTATCCCCTGACCTGCTGGTCCCTCACCGGCTTCTCCGGCGGCGGCAAGAAGATGATTGCCGAGTACGGCGCGGAGGACCGGGATCCCCGTCTGGCGGCTCCCGCCCCCTACGCCATCGCGCTGAAACACAAGCACATCCCGGAGATGCAGAAGGTGGCGGGCCTGACGATGGCGCCCTGCTTCCTGCCGGTGCTGGGAGACGTGTACAAGGGCATGGCCACCACCGTGATGCTGCACAACCGGCTGCTGCCCGGGGCTCCCTCCGCGGAGGAGATCCGGGAGCGCCTGGCGGAGCACTACGCCGGCCAGCCCCTGGTGCGGGTGGCCCCCTTCGGCGGGGAGAGCCCCCGGCTCTATACCACGGAGCTGGCGGGGAAGGACACCCTGCTGCTCACCGTCTCCGGCCACGCGGAGCAGACCCTGCTGACCGCCCAGTTTGACAACCTGGGCAAGGGGGCCTCCGGCGCGGCGGTACAGAACATGAATCTCATGCTGGGCTTCGCCGAGACGGAGGGCCTCAGCCTCTGATGGACGGGCCGTCCGGCGGCCCGCGGAATACGGAATTCAGGAAAAAAGGTGACTGTTATGCTGAAGGAAATTCCCGGCGGTGTGTGCGCCGCCAAGGGATTCAGAGCCGCAGGCGTGCACTGCGGCGTCAAGGCGGGCAGCAGCCCGTCCAAAAACGATCTGGCCATGATTCTCTCCGAGCAGGAGTGCTCCGCCGCCGCCGTCTTCACCCTCAACCGGGTCAAGGCCGCTCCGGTGTACGTCACCATGGATCACCTGGAGGACGGCACCTGCTGGGGCGTGATCGCCAACAGCGGCAACGCCAACGCCTGCTGCCCCATGAGCCACGAGTACGCGGAGGAGATGTGCCAGGCCGCCGCCGCGGGCGTGGGCCGGGAGAGCGGCGACTTCGCCGTGTCCTCCACGGGAGTGATCGGGCAGACCATCAACATTGAGGCCATCAGGGCCGGGATCCCCGCCGTGGTCGCCGCCCTGCAGGCCGGTCCGGAGGGCTCGGACGCCGCCGCCACCGCCATCATGACCACGGACACCGTGAAGAAGGAGATCGCCGTCTCCTTTACCCTGGGCGGCAAGGAAGTGCACATCGGGGCGATCGCCAAGGGCTCCGGCATGATCCACCCCAACATGGGAACCATGCTGGCCTTCGTCACCACGGACTGCGCCATCACCCACGAGATGCTGGAGGACGCCCTGCGGGAAGTGACCGTGCGCACCTTCAACCGGGTGACGGTGGACGGAGACACCTCCACCAACGACACCTGCCTGGTGATGGCGAACGGCATGGCGGGCAACGACCTCATCGAGTGGAAGGACGACGACTACGCCGCTTTCAAAGACGCGCTGGAGCACGTGTGCCGCCATCTGGCCCGGGGCATCGCCGGCGACGGCGAAGGCGCCAGCCGCCTGGTGACCTGCATCATGCGGGGCGCCCGCAGCGAGGAGAGCGCCGAGCGCCTGGCCAAGGCCGTGGTGGGCTCCTCCCTGGTGAAGGCCGCCATGTTCGGCGCGGACGCCAACTGGGGCCGGGTGCTGTGCGCCATGGGCTATTCCAAGGCCCCCTTCCGCCCCGAGCACGTGGACATCTCCTTCGAGTCCGAGGCCGGCTCCATCCTGGTGTGCAAACAGGGCGACGGCCTGGTCTTCGACGAGGACCTGGCGAAGAAGGTGCTCAGCCAGAAGGAAGTGGTGATCGCGGTGGACCTCAACGAGGGCGAAGACAG
>CANRFA010000202.1 GCA_947629775.1 uncultured Oscillospiraceae bacterium | reverse complement strand
CAGAAAAGGCTTGCATCCCGGCCGGTTTTCCGGTATGGTAAAGGGCGTTACGGATCCCCGCCTCGCCCTTTCGGGCGAAACCCGGCGGGATTCGGGAAGGAGACAGTCTATATGGAAGCGAAACTGCGGGAATACGCCCGGCTGCTGGTACAGACCGGCGTCAGCCTGAAGCCGGGACAGCGGCTGCAGATCACCGCCCAGGTAGAGGCGGCGCCCTTTGCCCGGCTGGTGGCGGAAGAGGCCTTCCGGGCCGGAGCGGGAGATGTGGAGATGATCTGGGAGGACGACGCCATCCGCCGTCTGCGCCTGTTCCACGCGGAGGAGTCCGTCTTTGACGAAGGGGATTCCCACAGCGAAGCGTACTGGCAGGGGGTTGCCCGGCGGGGAGACGCGGACCTGCGCATCCGCTGCTCGGCGCCCACCGCGTTCCAGGGCGTAGACCAGAGCCGCGTGATGCGGGAGTATCGGGCCATGAGTCCGGTGCGGAAGCTGCGGATGGAGCGCATGAACGCCGGGGTTCTGCAGTGGTGCATCGCGGCCTGCGCCTCGCCGGCCTGGGCGGCGGAGGTCTTCCCGGACCTGCCGGAGGAAGAGGGAGTGGCGAAGCTTTGGGACTCCATCTTCGCCGCCTGCCTGGTGGAAGGAGACGGCGGCGCCTCCGGACGCTGGGCGAAGAAGCAGGAGGACTTTACCCGCCGGGTGGAGATCCTGAACCGGTACGCCTTCCGCACTCTGCGCTATCGCAGCGGTCTGGGGACGGACCTTACGGTGGGCCTGCCGGACAACCACTTCTGGGAGGGCGGCTACAGTTTCTGCGAGGGGCGGCCCTATCTGCCCAACATTCCCACGGAGGAGATTTTCACGTCCCCGCACCGGCTGGAGGTGGACGGCGTCATCGTCTCCTCCCTGCCTCTGTTCCTCTCCGGTGTCATGGTGGAGGGAATCCGCATGCGTCTGGAGCGGGGAAAGATCGTGGAGGCCTCCGCGAAGACCGGAGAGGCGGTGCTGCTGGAACAGCTGAACGTGGACGAAGGAGCCCGCTATCTGGGCGAGTGCGCCCTGGTGAGCTGGGACTCTCCCATCCGCAATACCGGGATCCTCTTTCGCAACACCCTCTTCGATGAGAACGCCTCCTGCCACTTTGCCTTTGGCGACTCCTACTCCATGGTGCGGGGCTCCGAGGGCATGAGTGAGGAAGAGCGGCTGGCCATCGGGCTCAACGTCTCGGAGACCCACGTGGATTTCATGGTGGGGACCGAGGATCTGGAGGTCGTGGGGATTACGGCGGACGGCCGGGAGATTCCCATCGTGGTCAACGGCAATCTGACGCTGTAAGGAGGACGGAGATGGGCTTCAACGAACGGACCCATGCCTTTCTGGCAGCTCGGTACTACGCCCGGCTGAAAGAGACCTTCGGTGAGCGGGGCGTGGCCGCCTTCATCCACGGGGTTCAGTACTACGCCGGACAGCGGGGACGGCGGATGGCCCAGCGGGCCATTCGGGAAGGACAGCCTCTGACCCATGCGACCTATCTCCAGTACGGCGAGCTGAAGAGCACGGAACTGGTGCAGCCCACGGACAAGGACGTGCTGGAAGTGTCTCCGGACTATGTGATCCGCATCCGCCGGTGCCCCTGGCACGACCAGTTTGAGGCCATGGGTGCCCTGGAGGCCGGTCAGGTCTACTGCAGGTATCTGGACGAGGCCATCTGCCGGGGATTCAACCCGGACCTCCGCTTCCGGGTGGAGCGCAACCTGAACAGCGCGGACTGCTGTGTGCATCGGGTGGCGGAGACCCGCTATGAGGCCCCGCCGGCTCTGCCGCCCAGGGAGCAGTACCGCAGAGACTTTTCCTTCCATTGCGGCCACCTCTTCTGGTCGATGAGGGAGGTCTGCCGGGGGATCTTCGGCCCCGAAGGCGAGACCGTCAGCGATGGGGTGCTGGCGGACTTCCGCGAAAGCTATGGGCAGGAGATGGAGGAGACCCTCCGCGCCTGGGAACACCACGATTTTAACGTCTGCGACGACTGAAACGAATCCCGGAGACCCGATGGCGGGCCTCCGGGATTTCTGACTTTGAGGGCAACAGAGAAGGTTGAGAAAAATCGGGGCGCAGCCGGCAGCCAAGGTCGTGCCTGTATCATACATGCAGCTCCACTGAAAAGGTGCGTGGATCATGAGACTGGCAGTCTCTGAGGAGGGAAAGCGGGAGGCCCGACGCACAGGTTCCGGCCGCATTTGCCGCAGAAGCCTGCACAGGAGTCTCTTCCAGCCGATCCGGCAGAGGTCTGAACGGAAGGGCGGGCCTGATGCTGAAGTGGGCCTGGTAACCTGCCGGTTCAGCCCCCTGCGGCGGCGCCGTCCAGACTGGCGGCGATCTCTTCCAGGCAGAACCCTATGGCGCGTGCGGCTGTCTCCGGTGGGAAGAGACCGGCGGAGCCGTCCTCCGGCAGGGAAGGCAGATGGAGAAAGCCGGCCCGCAGCTCCGGAAACGCGCTTCGGCTCAGGGAAAGCGCGGTGTAGAGCACACAGTTGCACAGGTAGAGGCCGGCGTGGAAGCTGAAGCGGGCGGAGACG
>CANRFA010000201.1 GCA_947629775.1 uncultured Oscillospiraceae bacterium | reverse complement strand
CTGGAGGAGGAAAACCGGAGAAGGAGAAAAGGAAAGCGCCTGATCCAGACGATAACCGTCTGAATCAGGCGCTTCTGGTCCGAGTGACGGGATTTGAACCCACGGCCTCATGGTCCCGAACCATGCGCGCTACCAACTGCGCTACACCCGGATGTCAGCTTGAACATTGTAAACGATGGAATCCGGTTTGTCAAGAGGGAATATTAAAAAATTTCAGCCATACACTGATGGGTGAAACAGATGGACAAGGAGGGATACGTCATGTATGAGCGCACCGCGCCGGGCCGGGGGAGCGGCCGCGGCGGCAGGAGAAACGGGAAGGACCCGGAAGAGGGGGGCAGCCGCACCCTTCTGGTCCAGCTGCTGGTCTGTCTGGTCCTCTTCCTGGTGGTCTATGCGGGCAAAGGAGCCTTTCCAGCCCGGTTGATGGAGGTGCGGGAGGAAGTGCTGGGCCTTCTGGGGGCTGATACAGACTTCCGGTCCGCCTTTTCCGAGCTGGGAAGGTCTCTGCGGGAGGAGGGGGAACTGCTGGACCGGCTGGAAGACTTCTGCGTGGAGGTTTTTGGGGGCGCCGGACCGGAGACGCCGGACGGAAGCGGCGCGGTACTGGTGTCCGGATCCGCAACAGGTCCGGTTCCGGATGATCTGAGTAGCGTCACGGACCGGGAGAACCGCTTCTTTCTTACCAGGCCGGACAGCAGGGCGCTGCTGGAGCACTATCTTTACGTGGGACGGCTGACTCTGCCCGTGCCGGACCATGGGACCATAGAGGCAGTTCCGGCTCAGCCAGGGGTCAGCCCGACGGAGGTGGAGGACCAGACCCGGGAAACAGCGGAGGTGGGAGAACAGTCGGAGGAGGCGGTGCCGGCGGCGGGAACCCTGATTCTCGCCTCGGACTACAGCGGAGATCCTCTGCCGGAGCACTACACCATGGATCAGCTCTCCCTGGGCCAGCTGGAGACCATTACGCCGGTGGTAGGGCACGTGAACTCTCCCTATGGGTACCGGGACCACCCCATCAACGGCCGCTGGCAGTTTCACGGCGGCGTGGACATCGGGGCGGGAATGGGAGATCCCATTCGGGCCTTCGCCGCCGGAACCGTGGAGTATGTGGGGGAGGACGACTCCTATGGCCTCTATCTGCAGCTGGACCACGGCAACGGGGTGAAGTCTTTCTACGCCCACTGCAGCAGAATCCTCGTGAGCAGGGGGCAGGCGGTGGCACTGGGAGAGACGGTGGCGGAGGTGGGAGCCACAGGTTCCGCGACCGGTCCGCACCTGCACCTGGAACTGAAGTTTGAAAAGACCCACCTGAATCCCGTCTACTATATTGAGACGCTGAGCAGATGAGAAGAAGCAGGGTGGAAGTCACCAGCGGCTTTCTGCTGGTACTGGCCTGGCTCTACTACCGGGACACGCAGAACCTGCTTCCCCTTGGCCTGGCGGCCTGCGCGGTTCATGAACTGGGGCACTGGATCGTCCTCCGGCTGCTTGGGGGACGGGTGGCCCGCCTGCGGCTGACGGCGGTGGGGGCGGAGATGGTCCTGGAACGGCCTCTGGGATACTGGCAGGAGGGACTGGTGGCTCTGGCGGGTCCGGGCGCCAGCCTTCTGCTGGCGGTCCTCTTCTCTCTGCGGGAGGAGGGGCTGGTCTTCTCCGGCCTGAATCTGGCCGTGGGCTGTTTCAACCTCCTCCCCCTGGGGCCTCTGGATGGAGGGCGGGCTCTGTCCTGTACGCTGGGACTCCTGGCAGGTCCGGAGAACGTGGAGCGGGTGAGCGGAGCCCTCCGAGGGGGCCTCGGAGCTCTTCTTCTGGCCGCCGGACTCGGTCTGGCGTGGTCCTGTGGCAACCTGACGCTGCTGCTGGTGGCAATCTGGCTGCAGATTGCGGAAAAACGCCAGAAATTATCCTTGCCATTCGGGCTCTGAACGGGTAGAATAGGGGGGAAAGGCGGTGGGGATCCTTGAACCATTCCTTAGAACATGTGTTATCCAAAGTACAGAAGCCGGCCCGCTACACGGGTGGGGAATATAATGAAGTGGTTAAGGACCGGCATAACATGGCGATCCGCTATGCGCTGTGCTTCCCGGACATCTATGAGATCGGGATGTCCAACCTTGGCTGTCGCATCCTCTACGGTCTGCTGAATGACCAGGAGGATATCTGGTGCGAGCGCTGCTTTGCGCCCTGGACCGACATGGAAGATCAGATGCGGAAGGAAGGTTTCCTGCTGTATGCGCTGGAGAGCGGAGATCCCATCGCTGATTTTGACATTATCGGGTTCTCCCTCGGGTATGAGATGTCCTACACGAACGTGCTGAATATGCTGGATCTTGCCGGAATCCCGCTCCGGTCCGAAGAGCGGCTGGACCTGTCCCCTCTGGTGGTGGCGGGTGGTACCTGCTGCTACAATCCGGAGCCCCTGGCCCCCTTCGTGGACTTTTTTGTCCTGGGCGAGGGAGAAGAGGTAACCCTGGAGTACATCGAGCTTCTTCAGGAGGCCCGGGAGCAGGGGTGGGACAAGAACGAGTTTCTGCGTGCGGCGGCTCACATCCAGGGTATCTACGTGCCGAAGTTCTACGTTCCCTCCTGGAACCCGGACGGAACGCTGGCGAA
>CANRFA010000200.1 GCA_947629775.1 uncultured Oscillospiraceae bacterium | reverse complement strand
TCCTCGGCGCCCAGGCGCTTGGCGGTGCGGGCGCAGTCGAAGGCCACGTTGCCGCCGCCCAGGACGATGACGTGTTTGCCGAGGCCGGTCTCCTCGCCCATGGAGGCCTTGCGCAAAAACTCGATGTTCAGCAGCACGCCGGGCAGGTTGTTGCCGGCCATGGGCAGACGCACGCCGTTGGTGGTGCCGACCGCCATCAGGACGGCGTCGTACTCCTTCAGCAGTTCCACGGGCTTCTCCACTTTGCAGCCGGTCTCAAAGACCACGCCCTGGTCCGCGATGACCTGGGCCTCTGCGGCCACGACTTCCCGGGGCAGACGGTAGGAGGGGATGCCGTAGGCCATCATGCCGCCTACGGTGGGTAGGGCTTCCTTCACGGTGACGGCGTGACCCTGCTTGCGCAGATACGGCGGGACCTCCGCCTACCACACAGACCTTCTTGCCTGTATCCGGCAGCTGCTTGCCCTTTCCCCGCCAGTATTTGCCGGTATCCAGCTCGGCGGCGGTGCGCTTGATGTTGCGGATGGACATGGCCTCGTTGACCTCGCCCCGCTTGCACTTGAGCTCGCAGACGTGGGTGCAGATGAGACCCAGGGTGTTGGGGAAGGGGGCCTTCTCCCGGATGACGGCTGCGGCGGCCTCGAAGTTGCCCTGGCGGACGAAGCGGATGTAGCGGGGAACGTCCGTGTGGGCGGGGCAGGCGGCCCGGCAGGGAACGATGGTGTCCTCCCGCTCGGCGCCGGTGGCGATCAGCTTATCCCGGATGGTGCCGGTGGGGCAGACCTCGGCGCAGGCGCCGCAGAAGCGGCAGTCCGAGTCGATGAGCAGCCTGTCGTGCAGCGTACCCACATAGGTCTCCATGTCCCGCTTGTTGTAGCGCAGGACCCTGACGCCCCGCAGCTCGTTGCAGGCCCGGACGCAGCGTCCGCACAGCACACAGCGGTTCATGTCGTGGAGGATGAGGGGGTTGCCCTCCTGGGGCTGGAAGCCCTTGGTGCGCATCTTCAGACGGCCGGGTTTGGGGCCGATGTACTGAATGAGCATCTGCAGTTCGCAGTTGCCGTACTTGGGGCAGGTGGAGCAGTCCTCCGGGTGTCCGGTGAGCAGCAGCTCCAGGGCCAGCATGCGCAGCCGGGTCAGTTCCGCGGACTTCGTGCGGATCACCATGCCGTCCTTCGCCTTCAGGGTGCAGGACGGGTTGACGCCGCTCTGGCCTTCCACCTCGACGATGCACATCCGGCAGGAGCCCAGGGGATTGAGATCCTTATGATGGCACAGGTGGGGGATGTAGATGCCGTTGTCCAGGGCGCAGTCCAGGACGTTCGCGCCCTCCTCGACGGTGAGGCGGACTCCATCTATGGTAATGACAGCCATGTGTGTGCCTCCCTCCTTACAAACTCGGAGCGCAGAATGCCCCCAGGCATTGCCTGGGGGATGAAGCGCTTCCGAGAAAAAGTCTGAAGTTTTTTGGGGAAAGTGCTTGCAATTCGTGAAGCGAAGTGCTATAGTAGAAGAGTCAACGGGAAGGCCATCTGGCTAATCGGACGGATCGGAGGTGAATCGGCCATGGAAGAGGTTTCGCAGCAGGATGTTGCCAGCGAAGAACTGGGCTCAATGCTGGAAGAGGCCATTCAGAACGGCACGTTATCTTCCCCGGAAGAGGATTCCGATGCAGACGGCAATTGCAACCTGCCGCCTGGAACATTCGTCAGCACGTTTTCTCTGGACATTGCGCCTTCTCAGCTGAATCGGATGGATAAGATCTTTCGCTGCTGCAACAATCTGATCAACCAACTGATTGCGGACCGTAAGAAAGCCCTCTTTGAGATGGAGAAGACCAGAGAGTGGAGGGGGATTCAGGAAAAACTGAAGGAGCTGCCTCTGCAGATTGCTCCCCTCCGCAGAATCAAAGAGGAGAACCGCACGGAAGAACAGATTCGGGAACTGGCCCGTCTGTGTGATCTGCGGTCGGACTGCTACCGGAGGCTGACGGAACTCAAAGAGCAGTATGGGTTCACGAAGTACCTGTTCCAGGCCAGAATGAAACACTTCCGTGCCCACTATGCGAATCTGATTGATTCCACAGCAGGTCAGAAGCTGTCGGATACCGTTTGGGCCAGGTTCAGTGCTTACTTCAAGGGAAAGTCGGATGTTGTGAAATACAGCCCCTGGAAGAAGTTCACCAGCATCGAGGGGAAGAGCAACGAATCCGGCATCATCTTCAAGCTGCTTACTAAGACCGTTACGGCCGGCGATTCTCAAAGAACCGTCATTCGGGGCGGCTACCTTCGGTTCCTTAAGACGGATACGTCCAAGCGGAAGGATCCTGAACACTCCAGGCGGTACTGCCGCAATCATAAGAAGGAATCCGACGAGGAGCGCCAGCAGCGTCTTCAGAAAGAGGCAGAGGAGCGTGCGGCCCTGGCTGCACAGCGAAGGAAATGGTACAATTCCCCCATCTATAAGCACCATACGCACAACAGGCAGGACAAACCGGAGGACAAGGATAAGGAGAAAGCCGAGACCAAGGACAAAGACAAGGCCGAGACTGAGACCAAGGAGAAGGCCGAGGCCAAGGGTAAGACCAAGACCAAGGGCAAGACCAAGACCAAGGGCAAGACCAA
>CANRFA010000199.1 GCA_947629775.1 uncultured Oscillospiraceae bacterium | reverse complement strand
GATTTTGCAACTAAGCACGCAAGTTTCTGCAAGATCGCCATTTTTATATGTCTAAATATTCATAAGATACAGGTTGAGGGTGTGGATCTGAGAAGGATCCAGCCGGGTGGAACCGGCGCCCCACTGCTCCGCCAGACCGATATAGGGTACGTCCGAGACCTCCAGACCCATGAGCCGGCAGCCGTAGGCGTCCAGCTGGACGGGGTCTTCCCCCAGGTACATGCGGTTGGTGGGTACCGGATTGCCGCCCTCTTCGAAGTTCAGATCGCCGCAGATGCTGTCCACGATCGTGAGGTCCGGCTTCAGAGCGGCCGCCAGGGCGGCGATGGGGCGGTGGAGGCCCTCGCTGTGGAAGCGCCGCTTCTCCCGGTCCGGGATGCAGCCCTTGCAGTTCTTGAGGGCGCAGGTCATGATGGTCTGGCAGTGGCCCTTGAGCACCGGCAGGTTGATGAGATACCCCGCGTCCAGGGCCCGGCAGCAGATCTCCATCTCCCGCAGGGGCGTTTTCACCCGCCGAACGTCGTCCTTCTTCAGATCGTAGAGGGGAACCCCGTAGCGCTTTCCCACCTTGTCATACCCGCAGGTATGGAAGGAGCGCTCCGTCCGCTCCCCCACCCAGGAGCCTTCGATGATGCTGATGTCCCGGAAGCCGTGATTCTGCAGGTATTCGATGCACCCGGAGAGGACCCCGGCGTGGGTGGTGGCGCCGGTCTCCGGGCGGCCGGACGTCACCAGATTGGGTTTGAGGGCCACGGAGGCCCCGGATGGAATCCGGCTGGCGATGTCCGCGGCCTCCATCAGGGAGAGGGTCATGTCGTGGGCGTCCGTGCCGAAGATCTCGTATATGTCCGCCATGGGCTGTTCGCTCCTTTCACATGCGCTGGGCGTTGCCGCCATTATACCAGATGAGAGATGGTTTGAGAACGGCAGAGGACAGAAAGAGGACCGGCCTGGCTGGCCGGTCCCCATAAAAGTTGTGCTGGTTATCCGAAGAACAGAAGATAGCGGTCCAGAATGGCGGCTACCTCGGCCCGGGTGGCGGTGGCGCTGGGATTCAGCCGTCCGTCGCTGCCCTGCAGCAGACCGGAGGCGGCGGCCCATGTCACGGCCTCGTCGGCCCAGGAGGCCACGCTGCCGGCGTCCGCGAAGGCGGAGAGCGAGCCGGCGGCGCCGGTGTTGAGACCGGCCTGCTTCGCATAGCGGTAGAACGCGACCGCCAGTTCCTGGCGGGTGAGGGAGCGGCCGGGGGCGAAGAGCCCGTCGGCGCCTTCCATCACGCCGTTCTGCGCGGCCCAGGCCACGGCGTCCGCGTACCAGGCGCCGGCCTCGGCGTCCCGGAAGCGGGCTGCGGATCCCTGGGCGGGTTCCCCGGCCATGCGGTAGAGGATGGCGGCGATCTGCGCCCGGTCCAGAAGCATGCCGGGATCAAAGACGCCGGCTCCGGTTCCCTTCATCAGACCGCTCTGGGCGACCCGCTGGACAGCGGGCCCATACCAGGCGCCGTCCGCCACATCCGCAAAGGATGGAGCGGGAAGAGCTTCGGGGGCGTCGCCGGCAGGAGTCTGCCCGGTGGTTTCGGGGGCCTGAGAGGGCTGGGAAACCGCGGGGGTGTCCGAAGAACCGGCGCTCTGGCTGCCGGATCCGGCGGGCGCTGCGATGAAGCCGTTGCCGGAGCTGCCGGAGGAACTGCCGGTGGTGGAACCGCTGCCGGAGCTGCCGGTCGAACCGGAGCCGCTGGAAGAGGAACCACCGGTGGGTGTGGAAGAACTGGAATTGCCGCCGGTGGAGGAACCGCCGCCGGAGCTGCCGGTCGAACCGGAGCCACCGGAAGAGGACCCGCCGGAAGGCGCGGAAGGATTGGAGCTGCTTCCGGAGGCGCTGCTGCCGCCGGACGTGCCTTCGTCAGAAGGTCTGGCGGGGGCGGAAGAACCGGATCCGCCGGGAGCGGCTCCGGATCCGGCGTCATCCTTGGGAGAGGAGGCGTCGTGCTGGCCGTCCTGGGTCAGAGGGGTGTCCGGATTCTTTTCGGCGCCCGAATCTGTTTGCGGAAGGGCGGGAAGAGCGTGGCCCTTACTCAGAACCGCTCCGCAGCGCAGGCAGACGGTATCGCCGCTGTAGCCTTCCTTCCCGATTTCTGCTTTTATAAAGCCGCGTAATTCCGTTCCACCGGAGTGGGTGGAAGCCGTTTCGCCGTAAGAGGCGCCGCAGATTTCGCACACCGCCGGGGACGCGCAGGTGGCGGCGCCGCCGGAGTGGCTGGCATGCTCGGTCTTCCCGCAGTCGGGCCAGGTGCAGGTGCGGGTGTGTCCGCTGGCGTCGCCGACCCACGGTCCGAAGGTATGTTCGGTGTGGACCGCCGGCGCGGGGGCGCTTTCGCTGAGCACCATGGCGCAGACGGAGCAGACCACCTTTGTGACCCGGTCAACCTTCTGTGTGACGGGGGTGTGGGGTTCCGCCTGAGAGCGGTTGCAGGTGGGATTCAGACACTTGTGCTCGTGGGAACTGTCGTGGCAGATCCACGTGCCGTAGTTGTGGTTTTTCTGCCCCTCGCGGATGGTCTGGCCGCAGACGCAGACCAGATCCTGCGTACAGTCGTAGAGCCCGGAGACCGCGGTGGCCTCGGAGCAGTGTCCCAGGCTGGTGGCCTTACAGAC
>CANRFA010000198.1 GCA_947629775.1 uncultured Oscillospiraceae bacterium | reverse complement strand
CAGAAGGCGGTGGTGCACATGCCCAAGGGCAGCAGCCGCACCCGCTATGAGAACATCGCCCGGGAAGGGGCCCAGGTGACCATCGAGGAGGTCAACTACGACGACTGCGTGCGCATGGCGGCGGCGGAAGCGGCGGCCACCCCCAACGGCGTGGTCGTCCAGGACACCGCGTGGGAAGGGTACGAGGAGATTCCCGCCTGGATCATGCAGGGCTACGGCACCATGGCCTCCGAGGCGGACGAACAGCTGGGACAGGCTCCCACCCACGTCTTCGTGCAGGCGGGCGTCGGGTCCCTGGCGGGCGCCGTCCAGGGGTACTTCGCCAACCGCTATCCGGACCATCCCCCCGTCGTGACGGTCATGGAGGCCCGGGCGGCGGACTGCCTCTACCGGGGCGCGGCCGCCGGCGACGGCGAAGCGCGCATCGTGGGCGGCGATCTGGAGACCATCATGGCCGGCCTGGCCTGCGGAGAGCCCAACATCATCGGCTGGGACATTCTCCGCAACCACACCACCTGCTTCGTCTCCTGCCCCGACTGGGTCTCCGCTCTGGGCATGCGCCTGATGGCCGCCCCCGGAAAGGGCAATACCCCGGTGACCTCCGGCGAGTCCGGCGCGGTGGGCATGGGCCTGCTGGCGGCGCTCACCCTGGCCCCCGGGTACGAAGACCTGCGCCAGGCGCTGGGGCTCAGGGAAGACAGCCGGGTGCTGCTCTTCTCCACCGAGGGCGACACGGATCCGGAGAAGTATCAGAAGATCGTCTGGGGCGGCGAATATCCCGTGGCGTAAGCGCCCCGTTTGTCCGGCTCCTCCGGGGAAAGGGGAGGGGCCGGAGCGCAAAGGATTCTGGAAAGGACTGGATCAGATATGGATATCGAAGCAATCCGCGCGAAGGCGGAAGGATACAAGGCGGATATGACCGCGTTCCTGCGGGCCATGATCTCCCACCCCAGCGAGAGCTGCGAGGAGAAGGAAGTGGTGGCCTGCATCAAAGCCGAGATGGAGAAGCTGGGCTACGACGAAGTGGAAGTGGACGGCCTGGGTAACATCATCGGCTGGATGGGCCAGGGGGAACACATCATCGCCCTGGACGCCCACATCGACACCGTGGGCGTGGGCAACCGGGACAACTGGACGAACGACCCCTACGAAGGGTACGAGGACGACGAGGTCATCTACGGCCGGGGCGGCTCGGACCAGGAGGGCGGCATGGCGGCCGCCGTCTACGGGGCGAAGATCATGAAGGAGCTGGGCCTGATCCCCGCCGGCTATAAGATCATGGTGGTGGGCTCCGTCCAGGAAGAGGACTGCGACGGCATGTGCTGGCAGTACATCGTCAACCGCTTCTTCCCGGCCAAGGGCATCCGGAAGGAACAGGTGGAGTTCGTGATCTCCACGGAGCCCACGGACGGCGGCATCTACCGGGGCCACCGGGGCCGCATGGAGATCCGGGTGGACGTCAAGGGCGTCTCCTGCCACGGCTCCGCGCCCGAGCGGGGGGACAACGCGATCTATAAAATGGCGGACATCCTGCAGGAGGTCCGGGCCCTCAACGAGAACGACGACGCGGACGGTACGGAGATCAAGGGCCTCGTGAAGATGCTGAGCCCGAAGTACAACCCGGAGCACTGGGAGGACGCCCGCTTCCTGGGCCGGGGCACCTGCACCACCTCTCAGATCTTCTACACCTCCCCCAGCCGCTGCGCGGTGGCGGACTCCTGCTCCATCTCCATCGACCGCCGCATGACGGCCGGCGAGACCTGGGACTCCTGCCTGGAAGAAATCCGCAGCCTGCCCAGCGTGAAAAAGTACGGCGAGGACGTGAAGGTCTCCATGTACATGTACGACCGGCCCTCCTGGACCGGCGAGGTTTACGAGACCGAGGCCTACTTCCCCACCTGGATCAATAAGGAGAACGCCGCCCACGTGCAGGCCCTGGTGGACGCCCACCACGCCCTCTTCGGGGAGAAGCGGGTGGGACCCGCAAGCGCCATGGCCCTGCGGGATCGCCCCCTGATCGACAAGTGGACCTTCTCCACCAACGGCGTGGCGATCCAGGGCCGCTACGGCATCCCCTGCGTGGGCTTCGGCCCCGGGGCCGAGAGCCAGGCCCACGCCCCCAACGAGATCACCTGGAAGCAGGACCTGGTGACCTGCGCCGCCCTCTACGCGCTGGTCCCCAGCCTCTATAAGCCGGAGAACCGCACCGCGGACGTGAGCCAGTTCCGGGCCACGCTCACGGACAACAACATCCAGTAAGACCGGAAGGAGAACAGAACCATCATGGACGCGAATCTGCAGACTTACCTTGACCGCCTGAACGCCCTGAACTTCCAGGACATGTACCAGGGGGACTTCTTCCTCACCTGGGAGAAGACCGACGACGAGATTGCGGCGGTCTTCACGGTGGCGGACGCCCTGCGCTCCCTGCGCGAGCGGAACATCTCCACGAAGATCTTCGACTCCGGCCTGGGGATCTCCCTCTTCCGGGATAACTCCACCCGCACCCGCTTCTCCTTCGCCTCCGCGTGCAACCTGCTGGGCCTGGAGGTCCAGGACCTGGACGAGGGCAAGAGCCAGATCGCCCACGGCGAGACCGTCCGGGAGACCGCCAACATGATCTCCTTCATGGCGGACGTGATCGGCATCCGGGACGACATGTACATCG
>CANRFA010000197.1 GCA_947629775.1 uncultured Oscillospiraceae bacterium | reverse complement strand
TTCAACCGGTCCAGAAAAACGGCCGCGCTGTCTCCCTTCCAGTCTTTGCGAAGGGTCTGCTGTACCGTTTCCATGCGCCTGATGGACCGGTTTTCCAGGTCGGAAGCCAGGTCCTCCAGCCTGGAGGCCTGCTGCAGAGCAGTGTGAAGGTCAAAGGAGAATACACCGGAGCTCACTTCCTTTTCCCTCCCTTCGTGGATCCGGTTACGACAGAATATCCGGCGGAAGGCCCTCAAAGACCTGGGCGTTTTTCCGCTCGGACTCCTCGTAGAGTCCGGCCATGCGAAGCAGGTCGTCCGGATAGTCCCGGAACCGGTCCAGAATCTCCCGGGTCTCCTGCTTCTGCTGAGCAAATTCCCGACGGTACTCTCTTCCCGTCTCTCCCAGCCAGTAGTAGCTGCTGCGGTCAACCAGGGTCTGCATCCGGTCAAAGTCCGCCGTCAGCATATGCGTCAGCCTGCTGACTTCAGCTGCCGCTTCGATCAGCCTGTCCGGGCGGACCAGCAGTTCAATCTGTTCTGCCATCTCGCACACCTCACAGGGAAAGGCGTATGCCGTCTACCGCCGCCCGTACATCGGTTTCGCAGGCGTCGTACCCACAACGCATCCGATTCATGATCTGTCGCAGTTCTTCCAGCAGGCCGCACAGATCCTGCAGACTGGCCAGATCCCGCTGAAACCGTTGCTGCATGACCCGATTCGCCGGTCCTCTCCACATCTGGTCCAGGTTCTCCATGGCGGAGCTCAGGTCCCGGATGTGCCCCCTGGTCTGCCGGAGAAGACTTCCCATGGAGTCCACATCGTCTGCCATCCGGTCCATCGTAACTTCCATGGTCTCGTCTGCCATGCCTGCCGCCTCCCTTTTCAGCCACCAAGAACAGCCTGGATCACATCCGGATCCACCATCTGCTGCACGTGAACGCTTTCGCTGCAGAGAGACTCTGTCATACCGGAACTGATTCGCAGTTCATTCAGCACTTTGAGGCCCTCCCAGCTGGCTCGCTTCTGCCCGGCCAGAACCGGCCCGTCCAGCATTTGCCGGTTTTTCTGCTCACAGTTCCGGTAAAGCTTCGCTACAGTCTGCAGTGTCTGGTACTCTGAGGTCAGATCCTGACCATGTCTGTCGCACTGCGTCCGGATCCGCTTCAGGCTCTGGAGTTCTCCGCTGAAGCCGCTCATGGTCTGAAGCACCGAGGCACAGTGCCGGACCTCTTCCATGGTGGCCAGAAGGCAGCAGTACGAAACCTTCAGTTCGCTGTGCGACTGATCCAGGAGAACCGGAGTTGCTCTGAAATACCGCATGTTGTCTCCTCGCCTCCTGTGAGTTCACCGGTTTCTGTGGCTGTCTCCTGAACTGCCCTCATGATACCACCGGCCTCTTCCGCCTTGCGCCATTCGGAACGAGTGGTATCTGAATCGCCCTGAATGACCGGTTTCCACCTTTTCAGGCTACCCTTCTGCTCCGGATGAGTCTGCCGGAAAGAATCCATCGCTCTTAGCTTCCAGATCTCGAGCACCTGGAGCCTCGGTCCGGTCCTTCCGTTCCGGGAGGAGTGGTGTTCCCCTCTGGAACTGTGCCCATCATACCATCCAGGTTACCCGGCCGGGGGAAACTGCCCTGAACGGTCCACGAATCGCCTTCAGTAACCGTTTTTGCCGGATGAAGCCCATTTCGCCACTTCGGGAAATCCGGATCTTTGCGGAATTCCCGGGTACAGGTCTGCATACGGGCCGAACCGGTCCTACACAAGAATCAGCCGCTGACCGTTCTGAACGCCGCTGGTAGCCAGAATCTCATCCGGGCCCAGCCTGCGCTCCTGCTCCTGGGAATAGAGGCTGAGCCCCTGTTCTCCCTCAAAGCATGCGCAGTGCTCTCTCTGGCAGATTACGGTTATCATCTCCCGGATGAGAACCCCCGCTGTTGCGCTCTCCTCCAGCTCAAAATCGTAGCGCCGCTCCAGAGCGGGCACCATCACCTCAACCAGCAGCATACCGTTCCTCCGTTCCCGGACCGGCCTCCAGCAGATTCCGCCGCGCCTGCGCCGTGTCCAGCGTAATCGTTGTTCCGTCTCTCCCCTGCCTCAGTATCATGGGGCAGAGGTCATCGGAAAGGAACACCCAGCGGTCTGTGTGCTCCCCTCCCTCATACAGATCCCAGACCAGGCGGCACTCCGGCACCGCAATCCACTGCCCATCCGGGGCGTCCGGCTCCAAGGCGTGTTCCAACCAGGCATCCATCCGCTCCCGCAGGTCCGGAAGGCGCTCCATAGCCTCAACCAGGTCTTCGGGAAGGCCGCTTTCTTCCAGCCCGGCCTCCTGGCGGAACCAATCTGCCGTCAGGTCTTCCATAGCGCTGAGACGCACCCCGGTGTCGCCGTCCGGTTCCAGGCAGATGACTCTGCTTCCCGGATAAAGGATGCAGCGCAGAGGGGCTCCTTCCAGGTCGTTCGGATCTCTTCGGGTACCCATCCAGGCCCGGCCTGCGTCTTTCAGCTGCTTCAGGTACGTCTGCAGTTCCGGGATAATCCCCAGCTGCCCTTCTTTCGCCTGCAGCCAGCCTTCTTGGACAAGGGTCAGTGCCACCGTACGCCATCCGGCCAGGTCCACCCTGTCGGGATCGCCCAGCGGCAGGCCTGCCACCGGCCTGGAGTCCGTCATGGACAGCAGAAACAGCAGCTGCAGTCGATCC
>CANRFA010000196.1 GCA_947629775.1 uncultured Oscillospiraceae bacterium | reverse complement strand
AGCGGGGTCGACCTGGCGAAGAACCTGGCTCGGATTTCGCCGGAGACCGGCATCGCCTTTGTTACGTTCAGCCGGAAATACGCCCTGGAGGCGTTTCACCTGAACGTGCTTCACTATGTGATCAAGCCGGTGAGCGTGGAGGACGTGGAAGAGGTCTTCCGCCGGCGCAGGAGCAAGAACCGGAAGCAACGGGCGTTTCTGGAGCTGCCGGTGGGCCGGGAGGTCCACCAGGTTTTTCAGGACGAGATCGTCTGCCTGCAGAGCGTCAGCCACGCGGTGGAGGTCAACTTCACGGACGGCCGCATGCTGCGGGTCTGGATCCCCCTGGGGAAGCTGGAGGAGAAACTGGAGGGGGACTTCCTGAAGCTGAACCGGGGCACCATCGCGAACATGGAGCACATCGCCAGGATGGGCGTCCACACCTGCGACATGCGGGACGGGACCCGGCTGATCATCAGCGGACGTCTGCGCAAAAGCGTCCGCGAGACCTACGACGCCTTCCTGAACAGCCGGGATTGAGGGCTGTTTTCCGGCGTCCGGGGGATCCGCCGGATGCGCGGACCGTTCCTGCCGTACTGGTTTCCAGGGTCGGACGGGCGGTTTCAGACCTTCAGAACCGGAACGCGCGGGACGCTTTCCGCGGGGCGTCCCGCACGTTCTGCCGCCCATTTGGAGCCTCAGGAGTGTGGATTTGTGCTATTTCCTGAATGTAGAAGTTTGAATTCTCCAATCATTTCAACGAAATCCGAATCGCTGTTATAATAGAACCGTTCAGGACAGGAGGGAGGAACATCATGCGTATTGCTGTCTGTGACGACGATCCCCAGGAACAGGTACAGTTCCTTAACGCGCTCTGGGGCTGGGATCCCAGCCGGGTTGCGGAGCGTTTTTCCACCGGGGCGGCTTTGCTGGAGGCGGCCCGGATGTCGCCTCCGTTTTCCATTGTTTTCCTGGATATCTATCTCCCGGGCGAGGACGGGATGGAGGTGGCCAGGGAATTGCGGAAGATCTCTCCGGATACGGGACTGGTCTTTGTGACCACCAGCAAGGAGCACGCGGTGCAGGCCTTCTCTCTGGACGCCCTGCACTACCTGGTGAAGCCGGTGACCACCGAGGAGATCACGGAAGCGTTCCGCCGGCTGAGCCAGCTGAGAACGAAACGCCGCGCCACCCTGACGCTGACGGTGGGCCGGGAGAGCCATGCCATCTACCAGGACGAGATCATGTATCTCCAGAGCCTGAACCACGCGGTGGAGGTCGCGCTGGTGGGAGGCAGGGTGCTCAAGGTCTGGTCTCCTCTGGGCGAGCTGGAGCGGAAGCTGGAGGGAAGCTTTCTCAAAATCAACCGGGGTACCATTGCCAACATGGAGCATATCCAGCAGATGGGGATCGATACCTGCACCATGCGGGACGGCGTGCGCCTGGTCCTGACGGTTCGGGACCGGAAAGCCATCCGCGCGGCCTACAACGACTATCTGTTTTCGCAGCTCTCCAACAAGTAGAGGACTGCGCTGTTTTCGATGAAACGAAGCGGGAAAGGGTAATGCTCAGGGAGGTGAAAGCATGCCCGTCAGCATACGGGACTCAATCGGATTCTTTCTGCAGCTCTTTCCGTGTGGCATCCTCTGCTACCTGCCTTTCCAGAAGGAAAGCATGCGCATGGACAACCGGCGCATTTATACCGTGGTCGCGGCCTACGTGGGGCTGCAGGCCCTTCTCTTTGGCGGCATTGTCCAGCGCTGCTACGCTTCGGGTATGGAGCTGCAGCTTCTGACGCCCCTGGCGGACGGCTACATGACCTTTGCCATCGTCCCCCTGGTGATCCTCTTCTTCTGGATGGTCCATGAGCAGGTGGTCAAAAAGCTCCTGATTCTGTATATCGTCATCTTCTACGCCGCGACGCAGTTCTGGGTGGTGAACCTGATCTCCCCCCTGATCGAGTTCCAGAGCGATCCCTATGGCGGAGCGGTCGTCTACTCCGTCGAGGACGTCATTCTCTACGCCTCCACCATTCTGCTGCTCCTGCCCATCGTCCTGCTGCTGTTCATCCGGCCCCTCCGGGAGTTCATGGAGGACGCGGACACCAGCACCATCGCCCGGGAATTCTGGTTCGCCACCGTGACCACCGCCGGCACGATCCTGATGCTGGTCTACTGCGCCAGTGTGCGGTCCAACTACGAGTTTCCCTACTTCCGGGTCAGCGCGCCCCTCTGCCTGATGCTGGTCATCTTTCAGTGCTTTATCTACTGGCTGCTCTTCCGGGAGTCCGTGCGACGACGGGTGGACGCGGACAATCAGAAGGCCCTGGAGATTCAGGAGATTCAGTCGCAGAAGATCGCCAAGGAGATCGAGCAGGCCCGGCGGATGCGCCACGACATGCGTCACCATCTGGCGGTGCTCTACGATCTGGTGGATCAGAACCGGCTGGACGCGGCCCGCAACTATCTCAACGAGCTGATCGGGACGGTCTCCAGGCCGGAGAACGTGATCTACTGCCAGAATGTGACGGTCAACGCGCTTCTGCAGTACTACATCAGCCAGGCCCATGAGGAGAACATCGCCTGTCGGGTCCATGTGGTCTGCGACGAAACCACCATTTCTCCCGCAGATCTGACGGTGGCTTTCGGGAATACCCTGGACAACGCCATTCAGGCGTGCCGCAAGGTGCCGGAGGACCGCTGGCTCATGGTGCGGGTCGG
>CANRFA010000195.1 GCA_947629775.1 uncultured Oscillospiraceae bacterium | reverse complement strand
AAGCCAACGGCCGAAACGACAGCGGCGGTGAGGAACACGGCGTTGACACCGTTCTGCACCAGGGTGGCGTTCGTGGGATCTGCGGCGGTGTTCATGTTGTAGGCGGCGCCGAAGACGGCGGCGGCAATGGTGCCCGCCAGGGAGTTGACGAAGTTCACCAGGGAGGTGCCGATGCCCATATCCTGCGGGTTCAGGCAGGACTGTGCAGCGGGAGTAATGGAGACGGAGCGGAAGGATTCCGCGATGCCGGTCAGGGCGATGCCCACGAAGTAGATCATAACCGGCGTTGTGGGCGAAGTGAAACCCATGACCGCGAAGGGAACCGCCACCAGCAGCGTGCCGACCGCCATGGCTTTCCATGTGTTGCCGGTCTTCTTGCCGACCCAGGCTCCCACGATGGTAGGCAGGATCATGCAGAGGATGGTACGCGGCATCTGGAGAGCGCCGGCGATGGTTGTGGATGCACCCATAACCTGGATGGCTCCGATAGGCGCGTAAACATTCATAGCGTTCTGATAGAAATAACATATGAAACCGACCAGGAGCAGAACCACGTAGTGGGAGTTGCGGAACAGTTTCAGAGGGATCAGGGGATCCGCGGCCTTGCCTTCCACGACGATCAGGGCCGCCAGGCCGATGATGCCTACTACAAACCCCCCAATTACTTTGGGATCTGTGAAGCCGATGGAGGAGCCGAAGTTCAGAGCCAGCAGGATGCCGCACAGGGCAACCACAAGGGTAATCATGCCGGGCACGTCGATGGAGACGGGGCCGGGCCGCTTCTGGTTGGGAAGATTCATCCCGATGAGGACAACGCCCAGCAGAAGGGGAATGGCGGGCATGAGAATGGCCGCCTGCAGCAGGCCCATGTCTGTGAGGAAGCCGGCGATGATGCTGCCGCCGAAGCCGCCAACGGAAATGGCGGCCGCCAGCATGCCCATGGCCTTGGGAACGTCCTTGCGCTCGTTAATGAGACTGACGATGATATAGGGAGCGGCGGTGAAGGCGCCCTGGGCCAGACTGAGAATCAGACGAAGGGCCATCAGGGGCCACAGGGAGCGGATGAAGGCGATGCCGATGCCCGACACGAGACAGATGATGCCGGGGACGACGATGATGTTACGACGCCCGATGATGTCGCCCAGCTTGCCGCCGATGGGGGTCATGATGGAGACGCCCAGAGCGGCGAAGATGGAGAAGAGGGAGACATATCCCTCCGCGTTGACACTGGCGAGGATAGGACTGGTCAGAGTGGCGAAGACGAGACCGTACATGGCGACGGACAGCATCATGCAGATGCACCCGATCTGTACGGCGTTCTTCTTTCCCCCTGGCAGCGGAATCGCTACCGCGGGAGGAGACGGATTGGCAGCCATGATTTCTCCTTTCTCAGGTCGTTGTGGATACGTGCAGGTTCCTCTCTCTTCTTCGATCAGGGGTCTCTTACTGGTGGTGCTTCAGCCACTCGGTGGCGCAGTGGCACAGGTAGGTGACGCCGATGGGCACCACGTCCTCGTTGAACTGGGCCTTGGAGTGGTGGGCGGGGAAGGTGCCGCGCTCGTCCAGGAAGCCGGCGGAAAGATAGATGAAGACGGCGGGGACCTTGTCCGCGATCACGGCGAAGTCCTCGGAGGCGCTGGCTTCCACGCCGGGGTACTGCATGGCGCCGGGCAGGTTGGCCTCCTTCATGTAGCCCACGATCTCGTCCGTCATCTTGGGATCGCAGACCAGCGGAGGCACGCCGTAGATCATCTCCACTTCGGCCTTGCCGCCATAGACCTCGGCGGTCTTCACGGCCACTTCCTGCATGCGGCGCACCAGCTTCTCCCGGGAATCCTTGTCGTTGGTGCGGATGGAGCCTTCCAGCACGGCGGTGTCCGGGATCTGGTTGGCGGCGGTGCCGGCGACGAACCTGCCCACCGTCATCACGCAGCTCTTGGCGGGATCCGCCTCCCGGGCGATGAGGGCCTCCAGGCCCAGATAGATGTGGACCGCGATGTTGATGGGGTCGATGGAGACGTGGGGATAGGCCCCGTGGGAGCTGCGGCCGGTCACGGTGATGCGGAACCCGTCCGCGGAGTACATCATGGTGCTCCTGTTATTGTACATATAGAGCCCCACAGGCATCTGGCCGGGCGAGACGTGATAGCCCAGAGCGGCGTCCACGCCATCCAGAATGCCGTTGGCGATCATGTCCTTGCTGCCCAGGAAGTTCTCCTCGGCGGGCTGGAACATGAAGCGCACCGTCCCCTCCAGCTTGTCCTCGTTTTCCTTGAGGATCCGGGCAGCGGAGAGGAGCATGGCGGCGTGGAAGTCGTGGCCGCAGGTGTGAGCCGCCTTGCCGGTGGGGCAGGCGAAGGGCAGGCCGCTCTCCTCCGCCATGGGCAGGGCGTCCATGTCCGCCCGCAGCAGCAGAGTCTTGCCGCCCTTTCCCAGGGTAGCGGTGACACCGTGGCCGCAGGGCTTGGGATCCAGCCCATACTCCCGGAGTTTCTCCATGATATAGGCGCATGCTTTGGGGGTATCCAGGCCTACTTCCGCGTTCATGTGGAAGTAGCGCCGGTTCTCAATGGTTTCCTGCTTCAGCTCCAGCGCACGATCATAGTAGTTCAAAACCGTTGCCTCCTTTACAGATTGTACGGAATCCACCCTTGGAGCGCCGGCGGACAGGGATCCGGGAGGGGAGGCCGGCGGACCTCCTGAAGGGTATATTCTGCTTCTC
>CANRFA010000194.1 GCA_947629775.1 uncultured Oscillospiraceae bacterium | reverse complement strand
AGAGTCCGGCCTCCGGACCACCGGGTTTCGGGGGCAAACTGACAGAGGAACAGACCGCGGGTATCCACTCTCAGGCCCAGGGCCCGGGATGCCCGCGGGTTCTTCCTGCCTGCGGGCCGGTCCGGTTGCGGCGCGGGGAGCGGATGGAAGAAGCGGGCGCGCGGGCGGCTGGTCTGCGGGGACAGAGCCGGAAACGGCGGAAAGGAGAATGCGAGATGCCGGAACTGCCGGAAGTGGAGACGGTGCGGCGTGTGCTGGAACAGGAACTGTCCGGCGGGACGGTGGAGGATGTGATCCTGAACCGTCCGGAGGTGATCGCCCACCCGGATGGAGAGGCGTTTTCCAGGCGGGTACGGGGACAGACCGTAGCGGGCTTTGACCGCCGGGGCAAATTTCTGAAGATGCTGCTGGGGAACGGGGACACCGTGGTGGTCCACCTTCGGATGACCGGGTCTCTCGTACCGGGTCCCGCGGAAGAAGAAGTGGAGAAGCACACCCATGTGATCTTCCGTTTTCAGGGAGGAACAGACCTTCGTTTCCGGGATCCCCGGAGGTTCGGGCGGATCTGGTTGCTGGAGCGGGGAGAGGAGGATACCGTGACAGGGATCGAACGACTGGGGCCGGAGCCCTTTGATCCCTGCCTGACGGGAGACTGGCTGCGGGCGCACTGCGGCCACCGGAAGAAGTGTGTCAAGGAATGCCTGTTGGATCAGCGGATTGTGGCGGGAATCGGCAACATTTACGCCGGAGAAATCCTGTTTCGTGCCCGGATCCGCGGAGACCGTCCGGCTTTCCGGCTGACTGCGGAGGAGTGGGAGCGACTGGCTGGAGAGATTCCCCGCTGCCTGGCCTGGTACATTGAGAAAAACGAGGTGACCCCGGAGGAATACCGGAAGAGCCGGGGAGAGGACTACCGCAACACGCCGTATCTTCAGGTATACGAACATGCAGGAGAGCCATGTCCGGTCTGCGGGGAGATCCTGAAAAGCAAGGTTATCGGGGGACGGGGGACGGTCTGGTGTCCCCGCTGCCAGACATAGTTCCACCCGCGCAGTCTGAAAGGTCCGGGGACCCGGTCGTAATGCAGGGGCCGGCATTGAACTGCCGGGTTCTGCTGTCCTGCACGGCATGCGATGCGGTCCGTTTGTGGAAGATCCGGCTTCGCAGGCGTCGTACCATCCGGGCTGCCGGCTTCGGAGTTTCCCTGCGGAAACGTATGGCCCATGGAGCGGGAACATGCAGGGATTCTGAGGTGCCGGGCCCCGGGAGAGAGCGCTCAATCGCCGACGCTCAGTCGAACTCGGGGACCCAGCGGGCGGACTGGTTGGCCCGGAAGCAGAGCGCGATCTGTTCCCGGGTCGTTTTGCGCGTCTCCAGAGGGGGAAGATGCTCCAGAGGAAAGAACCCGCTGCCCACGGTTTCCCGATTGGGGACAAAGCTGCCATCCAGAAGCGTACAGCGGACAAAGACCTTGCAGATGCGGTAAATGTGGGCCGGGCTGTTGTGGCGGTTCTGATTGTGTATGGCGATGAGGTAGTCGGCGGAGACCCGCAGCCCCGCTTCCTCCAGAGTCTCCTTGATGGCGTTTTCCCGGATGCTCAGGTTCTGATCCACCCAGCCGCCGGGGAGGCACCAGTTTCCGCTGCGCTCCTGGACCAGGAGAATCCGCTTCTGCTGAAAGATGGCGGCCCGGGTATCCAGTTTGGGGGTCGGATAGCCGGTGTCGGAGCAGTAGAGGGAGAGCGTCTGCCGGAGAGGGAGACCGGTCTGGCCGGAGATCATTTCCGCCGCGATCTCCCGGATTCGCTGGAAACGCTCCCGGTCGTAGGGATCCCGGCTGTATTCCAGCCCCGCCTGGGCCAGCCCCTGCAGTTCTTCCGCCCAGCCGAAGGTCGCAGGGTCCATATTCAGGGGGATAGAGGTGTCCGGAGACTCCTTCTGGGGAGGAGCGGGAGTCGCCGTTTCAGGGGAGGCTGACGTGGGGGCGGCGTTCTCTTTCGGCTGAGAGGACTCCGCGGTTTCCGGCGGTGTCACGCCCATGGATTCCCAGTCCCACTCCTTCACATTGTCCACAGGGATCATCTCCCCTCCGCCTGGAGGAATCTTTCCGACCAGTCGCGTGGAGAGGTTTTCCGTGTAGCCCTTTTCTCTGTTGTAGCGGGTCAGACGCTCAAGGACGTTGATTGTTCCGCTTTTCAGCCTGCGCCGCTCGATTTTGACATGGAAGTCACCTGTGTCCGGATTGCTCATGGTGGCACCTCCTTGCTGTTTGAGACGATTTTATCACAGATGCGGGGAGCTTTGAAAGAGAAAGATTCTTCGGAGGGGCGAAAAGAGAAAAAACAGGACGGCTCCGCCCGGCAAGCCGGGAGGGAGCCGTCCGGAGAGAATCTCAGGATGGGGAAACGACAAAGCGGAACTGACTGGCGCCGGTGAAGCTGTCATCTTCCGCCACCGCGATGGTCAGCAGATACACGCCGGGTTCGTCGGGGAGAATGCCGGCGATGGCCTCTTCGCCGTCGGACCAGAGACAGGCGGCGGCGTAGTCCTCGCTGGGCACATCCGTGACGGTCAGCTGCACATGGCTGGGGTCTACATCCTGGCTGGCGGTGATGGAGCCGATGGAGACGGTTCCATCCTCGCCGGTGACAATGTCCGCCGAGAAGGTCACCTGGGTGCGCCCGCTGGCCTCCACGCTGTCCGAGATGCCGGAGAAGGCGTGGATCCGGTCCGTAAT
>CANRFA010000193.1 GCA_947629775.1 uncultured Oscillospiraceae bacterium | reverse complement strand
ATGGGGAAACGGTCTGCCGACCGGCCCTTTCCGCTGTTGTCGACCGTATTATCCCTGTTGTATAGAAAGAGGAAGGGCACCTGAACCTTGGCGACAGTGGTATCCACGCCCTCTGAATTCGTATAGGTGAGGGCACTTTCGCTGTCTTCCGTATACTCCACCCAGTCTGTCAGGTTCGTCAGGAAACGGCTCACCAGTTCTCCATAGAGGTAGTTGTAAGGAGCGGCAGCGGCGGAATCTCCATTGCTCACCCGGATGTGCGTGTCCGAAGACGAGCCGTCCACCCGGAAGTCAAAGTTATAGATCGTTGTGATGCCATACTCATGGGCCAAATCGTTCACATACCCGATGGCCGCCCTGGTGTTATGGCACCAGGAGCCTCCCAGGAGGATCAGGTAATTCCCTTCCTGCTGGAGCAGATAGACAAGCTGCTCCCAGTTGAGGCTGCGGAAGACGATATCCGTGTCCTCAAAGGTATCGATTCCGTCCTGCCGGTCCATATCCGCCCGGGACATCGCATTGTAGTCGTCGTAGAAGTAATTGGCGTCGAAATCGTAATCTCCAGCCGACAGATTCAGCTTCGACGGCTCCGGCGGCGCCACATTCTGCGGAGCTTCCCCGCCCAGAGCGGCCGATCCGCTCTCTGCGGACCCGGAGGATCCTTCCGATGCCGTCCCGCATCCGGAGACCGTCAGCCCCAGCAGGGCCGTCGCCAGCAGCAGGGCCAGCACTCGTTTGCCTGTTTTCATCTTCTTTCACCTCGCCTCAGCAGACCTCGATTGCTTCGCCGCCACCCTCATCAGAGGGCGTATCGGCAGTCCCGCCGGCTTCGGAAGCGGCAGGCGCATATTTCTTCTCCAGAGGAGCCAGATCCTTATAGTTGGGGATCTCCTCACAGGCCGGAGCCGGGCAGTAGGTATCCACCGCGTTGCGTGCAGCCTCTACGGAAGCGATCAGATCCTCTCTGGAGATATCGTCCGCCACCCGCCGCTGGTCCATGACCACCGCGGTTTTGATCGCCAGGCGCACATATTCCCGCTTCGCTTCCTCCAGAGCGGCAGCATTCTCAACCTTCTGCTCCAGATGGATATTCGGATCCAGCCCCTCGAAGCGGGCGATGGCGGTATCCAGCTTCTCCCGGGTCTCCGCATCAAACCGGATCTCCTGGAGACCGTCTATGGCCTCTTCCGTCAGAGACACGGAGGTCTTCGCCTGCGCCACCGACAGTCCCAGAAACACAATGGCCAATACGACCAGTGCAGCCGTCAGTTTTTTCATGCTTTAACCCCCTTCAGTTTCGCGTCTCCATGGCTTTTCCGGGTATCCCCCGCCGCAAAGACCGCGTCGTTCAGCGCTCCTGTCTGCCGGGCCACCAGAACGGCGGATACATCCGCCGCCGTCACATTGCAGGTCGTACGGATCATGTCCGAAATGGTGTTGATGGGCATCAGCAGCACCACAGCGGCAACAGGCAGGTTCACAGCGCTGAAGACGGCAATGGAAGAGACCACCGCGATTCCCGGTACGCCGGCGCTTCCCAGGGAAAGAATCAGGGTCAGCAGGGCCAGCACCAGATAGTCGCTGACACCCCAGCCCAGATCAACGGCGTTCACATAGAAGATGGCCAGCAGCACAGGCCAGATGCAGGTGCAGCCCGGCATGCCGATCGTAGTTCCGAGCGGTGCCGTAAAGTTGGCCACCTCATCGTCGACCCCAACCTTCTCCCGCAGGGCTGCAATGGAAACCGGAAGGGTTCCCACACTGCTCTGGGTGATGAAGGCGGTCGCCTGCGCCTGGAAGATCCGGCGGAAAAAGCCCACCGGGCTGACGCCGCCCCAGAAGTGCAGGAGGATGGAGTTGAATCCGTAAATGTGTACGATAGCCACCAGATAGATCAGTCCGACCAGCAGAATCAGCTGCAGAACCGCCTCCCGGTTGGAAAAGATCTGACTGGCAGAACCGGCCACCAGGCACAGCACCCCGAAGGGAGTCATGTCAATGATGTAGGAGAGCACCCGGAAGAGGATCTTTTTGAAGGACTCCACCACCCCCACAAAGGGAGCCACAGACTCCGATCCTTCCTCGGAGGAAATACTCACGCAGGCCACTGCCAGCACAATGGCAATCAGGATGATGGCAACCACGTTGTTGGAGGCCATATCGCTGACGATATTGGATGGGAAGAGGTTCAGAAATACCTGATCCACGCTGGAGCGCAGATCCGTATAGGCGCTGACCGTGCTGTCGCTGACCGAGGCGATCTCGGCAAAGACGCTGCCGGCCCCCTTCCCCAGTCCAAGCACAAGTCCGAACAGCAGGCTGAGAGCAATTCCGGCTGCGGCGGAGAGCATCAGCCAGAAGACGGATCGCAGTCCGATGCTGCGCATTTTCCTGCGGTCATTGAGGGCGATAAACCCCGAAAGGATGGAAACCAGAATCACCGGGGCCACCAGGGCCGTAATGGCGTTCACGTAGATGTTTCCGATCAGGTCCAGCCACACGAGGTAGGCATTATCCTCGGAGGCAAACACGATGCCCAGTACGGCACCCATGACCAGACTGAGCAGAATCACGAGCGTCCAGTTGATCCGGTAAGACAGCCAGTACAACAGAACGCAGAGCAGCAGGGCAACGGTCAGCGCGAAGAGCGCAATCCAGTTGACGCCCAGCAGAAGTTCCACAACACACATCTCCTCTGTTTTGCGGATCCGCGGATCCGATACGTTTTCCTCATGATC
>CANRFA010000192.1 GCA_947629775.1 uncultured Oscillospiraceae bacterium | reverse complement strand
TGGCCCAGGTCCCCTCCCCTGTGGTTGGAGGACTCCCTCTCCGCCATGGACGAGTTGGGAAGACCCGTCTGCGGGACGGGAGCCTTGTCGCCCTGCTGGAAGCCCTCGGTCTGCCTGGGCTTCTTCGCGTAGATCTTTGACATCTTCATTTCACCCTTTCATCTGTCATGATGGAACGATCTGCTTACGGACGTGTCCATGTTTGAGCACGCCTCCACAACAGAACCATGCGGGATTCGATCCGGTCTGTACCAGGATTCCAGGCCATAACCTGGAAGACAGTTCAGGCACAGAGAAAAAGGAATCGGAAACCCATGAACAGGAGCGCGTCTGCTTTGTCACAATCCGGATACAGGATCATCCGACTGGTACGATCTCCTGCCTGAGGCTGTCTCTCGGATGGCCGTTCGGACCGAACGGAAAACCCACTCAGTTCTGGTGCAGTACCACTGAAAATCGGATGCTTTCCGGATTCCTTATCAGAACCAGGCCGTCTCCAGGCAAGGAGGATTCCTCCGCTGCAATACGGAACCCGGAAAGCAATCGGATTCAAAGTGCTATGTTATCTTCTGCGGCGGGCCATCAGCCGTGGGGCAGCTTCTTCCGCCGCATGCTGCTGCCCGGCGATCTCATCAGGTACATCTCTCGCTGATCCCGTCCGTTCCGATCCTCTTCCGAGGCAAGCCCGCTGGCCTTCGTAAACTCAGGACTGCGCTGGTTTCCCTTATGGATGGCGCGGGCGGATTCTTACGACGGTTCCGCCAGCCGCTTGGTCATCACGAGGCTGGACCTGTGGTCCATCTCGACCCACTCCAGGCTCTCCGCGTTCTTCCAGATGAACGCCTGCGCGCTCTGGACCACGGAGTTGGTCTGATCGCTCAGCGGATTCAAACCCACCTGATTCATGCTCATGCGGATCATCAGCTGGTTCACGCTGGGGATGGAGAACTCCACCTCGATGTGCGTATCTTTCGCCCAGCGGCAGCAGATCGCGAACATCTCTTCCACGCAGACCTGGGTCTGCGCGTAAACCTTACCCGCCACATGGTTCATGGCAAGCTGCTCTTTCATGAACTGCTGGAGCTCCCGAACCCGACTCATGTCAGGGGCGAGGACCAGCTTGGCAAACTCCCGGTTTCCGCGCTTCACTTCCAGCGCCAGAAGCACCAGATCCTTCTCGGCCTCATCGGTTCCGGTAAAGGTGGCAACCTCCTGGAACACTTCCTGCATCATCTTCTCAAGGCTGAATACCTTGTTCCGATCCTTGTTGAGCCGCAGCCGCAGCCGCTCCGGTCCGAAGTGCTCTCCGCTCGGGGAGGACGCGTCGATCACGCCATCCGAATAGAAGAGGAGACGGTCTCCCTGGTTGAGCTGCATGTTCAGCTCCCGATAGGTGACGTTCTCGCTGACACCGAGGGCCACGTACGTCTGTCCGCTCACATACTCAAAACGCTCGCCCTGCCGCATCAGAACCGGGGGGTTAAAGCCGGCGTTGACATAGGTAAAGCGGCCGTCGTTGATATCCAGGACGCCGGTAAAGGCGGAAATGGAGTGGTCGCCATCCATCGAATCGTAAATCTGCCGGTTGATCTCGCCCATGGTCTCGGAGAGAGCCCGGTTGCTCAGGAACTGGGACTTGATGATCGTGCGGCCGACCACCAGAAGCATGGCCGCGCTGATGCCGGTGTCCTGCATGCCACAGATGACAACGCCAACGCGGTGATCATCCAGCGCGAAGTAATCGTAAAAGCTGCCGCCCATCTGGCGGGAGACCTTGATCTGGCCCTTTACATCCAGATACTTGTAGCCCGCGAAATCGGTGAGTTCCTTCGGCAGCATGGACTGCTGGATTCCGGTGGCCACGTTCAGCTCCGTGGAAATACGTTCCTGATCCGCCGCCATGGTCGTCTTCTCGTGGGTATAGTTGTTGATATCGTGGACCATCTTGCCGAAGGACTCGGACAGGGTCTGCAGTTCGTCGTTCGTACGGATGTCGTCCTTGAAATCAGCCAGAGTGCCGCCGGCCGCAAAGTTCAGAACGCGATCGGTCAGCTTGCGCAGCGGAATGGAGATCATACGGCGCAGGGCGAAGGACTGGATCAGAACCATCACCAGAATCATGACCAGGTAGACCACCATCATGAAGGTCAGAGAAGTCCGAATGCTGGTCTCCACGCGGTCGATCGTCACGTCGGCCTCCACCATGGCGGCCACATTGCCATCGCTGTCAAAGACCGGAGCCCAGGAACTGACCGCCACGCCGCCATACGACATGGCGGACCGATTCAGAATAACATCCTGATTGGACTGCTTGGCCTCGATATCCGGCAGCAGATAATTGTATTCCAGATCCGTGTACTCATATTCATCTCCGAGAACAGAGAAGAACGCGGGATCCTCGCCCTCCAGCTTGACATCCACAATATACATGAACCGGTCGGTACCGGGGATGAACACGTAGAGATAGTTCAGGTTAAAGGACCGCTTGATATCGGTAAAGGATTCCCTCATGGTCTCGTAGGCTTCGTCTGTCTGAAGAGTCTCCTTGTACCAGCCCACATGATCCCCGTCGACAAAGCACGTGGCAAGCTCCGCGGCCTCTCTGGCCTTGTCGCTGTAGAAGCTCGTGGCCAGGTTCCAGGTGGTACGGTAGCTGAACGCGCAGATCAGAATGCCCATGACGACCGCAAACCCGGCGAACAGAAGGATTAACTTGGTATTTAGCTTTTTAGTCCTCTTCTTTTTCAAGGCGATTCACCTCAC
>CANRFA010000191.1 GCA_947629775.1 uncultured Oscillospiraceae bacterium | reverse complement strand
GTGGCAGAGGAATCCTCCGGAACCGGACAACGGCTGCTTCCTGGTCTTCCGGTCCAACTCGGGAAGCCCGCTGGCCAACCTGGTTTCCAGCCGACCTGCCCCGCTTCTTTTTCTGTTCTGCCACGGGCGCGGAACGAAAAAAGGCCCGGACAAACCGGGCCTCGTTTGAAAAAGCAACGGCTCCTGGCCTTTCCCTCTGAACTCCAGGGGGCAGGAACGGATGAATCCGGCGCCGGCCGGAAACGGAACGACCTGACCGGATCAGTCGGGTTCAGGTCCACTTCCCGCCAGGAACGAGGGCAGGCTGACCCGCTGGATTCCGTCCGCCTGCTGAAACAGGGACCGGTTTCTCAGCAGAAGAATGCACTTCACTCTCTGCACCCGCTGCCCGACGTATATGCCAAGGGCTCTCTCCATCGGTTCCAGGGCTTTGCGCATGTCCGCCGGGTCCACAGGCTCCATCTGAATACAGAGCAGGTGATCTCCCTTTTTCTCTTCCACGGCAAAGTCAATCTCCAGCTGGCGGCGTATTTTGACGCCCCGGTGATCGAAGTGGTTGTGTACAATAAGCCCGATTTCCGTTTTGTAGCCCCAGGCATTCAGCTGCTGGCAGACCACAGGCTCCAGTATGGTATTGGTCATCACACGGGGAAATCCCAGGCAGCAGTTCTGAAGACCCGGATCGATAAAGTAATACTTACATGGGGTTTTCCGCAGATTCCTGCGGCGTACGTCCCGCATCTCCACCTTTCGCAGAACGCCGCACTCCTGAAAAAAGTGCAGATACCGCTCCACGGTCGCCGGCACGATCTTCCGTCCCGCATCGTCCAGTTCCCTGGTCAGCCAGGCCGGAGAGATCAGGTCCCCAGCCGTCTCTGCCACCAGTTCCAGCATTTCCATCAGCCGCTCGTCCCCCGGAGCGATCCGGCTCAGCCTGGCGACAGAATTTATCGCCTTCCGCAGCACCTGCTTCAGGACCGCTTCCTTCTCTTCGGAAGAAGGGCGGACCAGCGCGGCGGGAATCCCCCCGTGAAGGCTGAACTCCCGCAGGCCCTCCTCCACCGTCCCGTTCCAATCCAGCATGAACTCCTGAAAGGACAGCGGTTCCATCCGAATCTCCACGCTCCGCTCCAGGAAACTGCTGTCCCCCTGCGTCAGCACCCGCCGGTCCGAGCAGACAGCCGTGACGTCCACATTCTGCTCCTGCAGCTCCCGCAGAAGTTTCGGAATCGCCTGATCCTGCCGCCGCGGATGGATCGCCAGGTCCAGATCGTCCACAAGCACGTAGTAGCGTTTTCCCGGAGTCTCCATATAATCCTGGAACAGGTACCGAAGCTGCTCCGGACTTCGCAGATATTCGTTTTCCGGATCCCGCAGAGAAAGGCGGATGCAGTCCTTCTCCTCCACTCCCGACCTGAGCAGGAGTCCGGCATAGTCGTTCAGAAGCCTGGTTTTCCCGATTCCGCTCAGTCCGGTGATCACCTTCACCCGACGCTCGGAGTGCGCTTTTTTCAGCTGCTCCAGGTATCTTTTCTGTCTCTGCTTCAACGCTTCCATCGTACCAGCCTTTCCCTGAGAAGTTTTCATACTTTACCACAGATTCCGCCCCTGCGCAAGCCCTGTCTTCCAGGATTCTCCTCTTCCCGACCGTGCGGTCACGGAGAACCCGCATCGCATCCCGGAAAGGGGAAGTTTCCGAAGATTTCCAGATTTTCGCTTGCTTTCTCTCTTCCGCCGGGTTAAAATGAAATTCACCATGGTCCACCGGAAGGGAACAGGCTGTTTTCCCGCTCCCCGCGCGCAGCCCGGGCCTTACAATACAGAACAGGAAGTGTTACCCATGTCTGACCGCAGAACCTCGGTCTTTGAAAACGGCCTCATCTGGTTTGGAGCCGGCGTCTCCCTGGCGGAGATCCTCACCGGCACCCTTTTCGCTCCCCTTGGATTCCGGAAGGGCCTGCTGGCCATTTTACTCGGACATCTCATCGGCTGCGTCATGCTCTTCGCCGCCGGCCTCATCGGAGGCGAATCCCGGCGCAGCGCCATGGAGACCGTCAAAATGAGCTTCGGCAGCCGGGGCGGTCTGCTCTTCGCGCTGCTCAACATCCTTCAGCTGGTGGGCTGGACCGCCATCATGATCTACGACGGCGCTCTGGCGGCCGGCGGTGTGTGGAACATCCATCACTGGATCTGGTGCCTGGTCATTGGAGGGCTCATCATTCTCTGGATTCTCATCGGCATCACCAACCTTGGCCGCGTCAACACGGTGTCCATGGCGGCGCTCTTCGCGCTGACGGTGGTGCTCTCCGTTGTCATCTTCCGCAACACGCCCGCCGGAGTGCCGGACGACAGTCTCTCCTTCGGGGCCGCGGTGGAACTGGCCGTCGCCATGCCCCTCAGCTGGCTGCCCCTCATCAGCGACTATACCCGGGAGGCAAAAGACCCCGGCGCTTCCACTCTGGCCAGCACGGTGGTTTACGGACTGGTCAGCACCTGGATGTACATCATCGGCATGGGAGCCGCCATCTTCACCGGCGAGTCCGACATCGCCCGCATTCTGGTCCAGGCCGGTCTCGGCATTGTCGGACTGCTGATCATCGTCTTCTCCACCGTTACCACCACATTCCTCGACGCCTGGTCCGCCGGCATCTCCAGCGAATCCGTCTTCTCCGGCCTGGAGGGCCGCTGGGTAGCGGTTCTGGCCGCCATCATCGGCACGGTGGCCGCCATCGTCTACCCCATGGACAACATCACCGACTTCCTCTA
>CANRFA010000190.1 GCA_947629775.1 uncultured Oscillospiraceae bacterium | reverse complement strand
GCCTTCCGGGGCTTCGTGGTGGATATGTTCAACGTGCTGTTCATGAGCTTCGCGGTCTTCAACGTGGCGGACATGTGTGTGGTGGCGGGAGGCATCGCCGCCGCCCTCTACTATATGTTCCTGGCCCCGAAGCTGGAGGCCCGGCCGCCGGCGGCGGAGAAGAGCGGGGAGGTGTCCCATGACGCGGGTCCGTCTGACGGCTGAGAGCGCCGGCGAGCGCCTGGACGCCTTTCTGGCCCGGACGGTGCCGGAGCTCACCCGCTCGGCGGCCCAGAAGCTGCTGGCGGAGGGGTCCGTAACCCTCAACGGCGGCCCGGCGCGCAAGAACGCCCGGCTGGCGGCGGGGGATCTGGTGGAGGCGACGCTGCCGGATCCCGAGCCGGTGGATGTGGCGCCCCAGAACATCCCCCTGGATGTGGTCTACGAGGACGACGACGTGATCGTGGTCAACAAGCCGGTGGGGATGGTGGTTCATCCCGCCCCGGGGCACCCGGACGGCACTTTGGTGAACGCTCTGCTCTGGCACTGCGGGGACTCCCTGTCCGGCATCAACGGGGAGCTGCGCCCGGGCATCGTGCACCGCATCGACCGGGATACCAGCGGTCTGATCATAGCCGCCAAGAACGACCGGGCCCACCTGGCCCTGGCGGCCCAGCTCCAGGATCACTCCCTGGCCCGCACCTACGAGGCGGTGGCCCAGGGCGGGTTCCGGGAGGACAGCGGCACGGTGGAGGGGCCGATAGGCCGTCACCCCGTGGACCGCAAGCGGATGGCGATAGACCGGAAGAACGGCCGCCCCGCCGTCACCCACTGGAGCGTGCTGGAGCGCTTTCCGAGGTATACGCACCTGGAATGCCGCCTGGAGACCGGCCGGACCCACCAGATCCGGGTCCACATGGCGTCTATTGGGCACCCGCTGCTGGGGGATTCCGTGTACGGCGGAAAGCCCTTCCCCGGCCTGGAGGGCCAGTGCCTCCACGCCCGGCGGCTGCGCTTCGTGCACCCCGCCACCCTCCAGCCCATGGAGCTGGAATGTCCCCTGCCCGACTGGTTTCAGACGGTGCTGCGGAAGCTGAACCGCTGAGGAGGCCGCCGGAATCCGGGGGCCTCCTTCCTTATTATACTGCGTCCGATCTGTCCCTCTGCCCGGCTTGCGGGTGAGGGTTCCTGCGGGCGGTTTTTCTGGGGCTGCTTCCGAGAGAGGAGCCCGGACCACCTGGAGACGGGAGACCCTTGGGGCGGAGGGCGAAAGAAGCCGAAGACGGCCGAAGACGGCCTGAGACAGAGAAAACCGGCCCGCTGCGCAGATGCGAGGGGGCCGGATTCCGGGGGAAAGGAGAACATGGCCGCTGCCACGGGCCTGTCCGGGCTGGGCTTCGTTCCGGAGAGAAGGGGAGCCGTGCCGGGCCTGCGCTGGTACAAGGGCCCCAAATGTTCTGGCCGAGCGTTCCTATGGGGTGCCTGGCCGCGAAGCGGAGGAAGGAGGCGGAGAGCATGATCCTGTTTGAGGGGGTTACGGATCTGAACTGGTACCTGCAGCTGCGGGAGCAGAAGCCGGACGAAGTGAACTTCTGGACGCCGGGCGGGAAGCCACTGCGGAAGATGGAGGAGAACGACCTTTTCCTCTTCAAGCTGAAGGCGCCGGAGAATGCCATCGCCGGAGGAGGGTTCTTCGTCCGCTTTGTGCAGCTGCCGGTCTATCTGGCCTGGGCGGCCTTCGGGGAGAAGAACGGCCGGAAGTCCCAGGGGGAACTGCGGGAGGCCATAGACAGCTACCGCCAGAAGAACGGCATCCCGGAGAACGGGGACATAGGGTGCACCATTCTCACAGAGCCGTTCTGGTTTCCCGAGGAAGACTGGATTCCCACGCCGGACTGGCCGGGCAATCTGGTCCGGGGGAAAGGCGTTCCCCTGTCCTCCCCGGAGGGCCGGCGACTCTACGACCAGGTTCTGGAGCGCATTCCCCGGGCGATCTCCAGCCGGGGCACCTCCATTCAGGACCCGGAGCGCTATACCGAGGTGACCACCCGGCACCGGCTGGGCCAGGGCGGTTTCCGGGCCCTGGTGACCGAGGCCTACGACCGCCGGTGCGCCATCACGGGGGATAAGACGCTGCCGGTGCTGGAGGCGGCCCATATCCGCCCCTATGCGAACGAGGGACCCCACCTGGTGACGAATGGTCTGCTCCTCCGCTCTGACTTCCACACGCTCTTCGATATGGGCTATCTGACCGTGTCTGATGATCTGCACATCGAGGTGAGCCGGCATCTGAGGGAGGATACCGGGAACGGAGCCGAGTATTACCACTACCAGGGAGCGCAGATTCATCTGGCGGATGCGGCGAACCGGCCGGACCCCATGTTTCTGCAGTGGCACCAGGATCACGTGTATCAGGGCTGAGAGAGATGCGGGAACGGCAGAGCGGCAGCGGCGGTGAAGGACAGAGGCGGAGCTCCGGGAGGGGCTTCCGCCTCCGGGCCCGGTACGATCCCCGCTTCGAGTCCACGAGCCCGGACCGCTTGGCTGAGGTGGTCCAGGTCTGGCTGCCGGAGCCGCTTCAGGCTGCGTCCGGGTGCATGGCAGGCCAAATAAGACCACGGCGGGATTCTGGATGGGTTCCAGCGGGACCAGGAACTGCTCTTTTCAGAGAACGGGGATGTGGTGAAGACCCGGGTCAGCGACACATGCCCGTACCGCTTCGCCGGCCTGTGGGAGCTGTTTGAGGGGAGAGCCGAATCCGCCCTGGACGCCTGAAGCAGAGAGTATGGG
>CANRFA010000189.1 GCA_947629775.1 uncultured Oscillospiraceae bacterium | reverse complement strand
GGAGTTTGTGGACTTCACCCACGAGATCGGCGAGGCCATGACCTTCTCCACCATGTGCACCATGGGACAGAACGCCTCCAGGATCGCCCTCAGCGCCCAGGACGGCTTCGCCGCCGAGTTTGACGCCCACATCCGCAAGAAGCGCTGCCCGGCCGGCGCCTGCGTGAAGCTGATCAACATCTACATCGACCCCCGGAAGTGCGTCGGCTGCGGCGCCTGCCTGGAGGCCTGCCCCTGCGGCTGCATCGAGGGCCGTCCCGGCTACATCCACACCGTGGACGACTTCGACTGCACAAAGTGCGGGAAGTGCGCCGAGGCCTGCGAGGCGAAGGCCGTCATCATCACCACCGGACGGGTTCCCCATACCCCCATGCGCCCCACCAAGGTGGGAAGGTTCAGAGACTGATCCTCCTCTTCCCCCTGCCCGTCCTCCGGGCGGGCAGGGGCCATCCAGACCGCAGCGCACCGCTGCAGAAATGAGGTTTTCACTATGGGTAAAAAAGTCCTCGGCCTTTCCTTCGGCCGCAAGAACAAGAACTGCGACATCATGGTCAAAACCGCCCTTATGGAGTGCGAGAAGGCCGGCCACGAGGTGAAGTTCATTCACGTGGACAGCCTGGACATCAAGCCCTGCACCGGCTGCATCTCCTGTGTGGTGGGCATGATCTCCGGCCGCGGCAAGGGCGGCTGCCCCATCAAGGACGACTTCCACATCCTGGACGAAGCCATCATGGAGTGCGACGCCATGATCGTGGGTTGCCCCACCTATGAGACCAGCCCCACTGGCCGCTTTAAGAGTGTCTGCGACCGCATCGGGCCCTCCCACGACATCACCTTCCGCAAGGCCGCCTACGACGAAGGCATCGCCGCCGGCAAGGATCCCTCCAAGCTCCCGGACGCCCGCTCCTTCAAGAAGCGCGTGGCGGGCCTGATCTCCGTGGGCGGCGCCATGACGAAGAACTGGCTGGAGTTCATGCTGCCCCTGATGTACGAGATCACCTTCTCCATGGGCACGGACGTGGTGGATATGCACGAGTACTACGGCGCCATGGCCTTCGAGCACGTGCTGGGCAACGAGAAGGAGATGGAGCGCACCCGCAAGATGGGTCAGAACATCTGCGCCGCCCTGGCCGCCGAGACCGAAGAGGAGCGGGTGGCCTGGAGGGGCGACGAGCAGGGCATGTGCCCCGTCTGCCACCTGAACATGGTCAACATTCTCCCGGACCGCGAGACCATCGAGTGCCCCGTCTGCGGCAGCTACGGCAAGCTCGCCATCGTGGACGGCAAGATCACCGTCACCTACACCCCGGAGGAGCAGAACCGCTCCCGTCTGCGCTGGGCGGGCAAGCTGGAGCACTCCACCGAGATCAAGACCCGCGCCGCCGGCCCGGGCCAGATTCCCGATCTCAAGGAGCGCCTGAAGCCCTACATCGGCTACGCCGAGTAAGGGAGGAGCGCCTCTCATGTACCGACTGACCCCCGAACAGAAGGCCCGGGTGAAGGACCTTCTGTCCCGCATGACTCTGGACGAGAAGATCGGCCAGATGAACCAGGAGTCCGTCTCCATCGTAGGGGGCTTCGACGTCCCCTTCTCCGAGCTCATCGAGATGATGACCGACGGGCGCATCACCCAGGAAGAGTTTGAGAAAATCATGAGCACCGCCGAGCAGGACTACCACGAGGACGACATCCGGGCCGGCCTGGTGGGCTCCCTGATGGTGCAGGACCCCCGCAAGTGCAACGAGCTGCAGAAGATCGCCGTGGAGGAGAGCCGCCTGGGCATCCCTCTGATGTTCGGCCTGGACGTGATCCACGGCTACCGCACGGTGTATCCCATCGCCATCGCCGAGGCCGGCTCCTTCGATCCCGACCTCTTTGAGCGCACCGCCCGCATGGCGGCGAAGGAATCCCGCACCCAGGGTGTCAACTGGCACTTCGCCCCCATGCTGGACGTGGCCCGGGACGCCCGCTGGGGCCGGGTCTCCGAAGGCCCGGGCGAGGATCCGTATCTGGTGTCTCAGTTTGCCAGAGCCAAGGTCCGGGGCCTGCAGGGCGACATGTCCTCCCCGGAGAACTACGTGGCCGCCTGCCTGAAGCACTATGTGGCCTACGGCGCCTGCGAAGCGGGCCGGGACTACAATACCGTCAGCATGGCGGAGTCCATGCTGCGCAACGCCTACCTGCCGCCCTTCAAGGCGGCGGTGGAAGAGGGCGCCGCCACCGTCATGGCCTCCTTCAACGACCTGAACGGCGTGCCCTGCACCGTGAATCCCCACACCCTGCGCCAGATCCTCAAGGGCGAGTATAAGTTCCCCGGCTTCGTGGTCTCCGACGCCAACGCCATCCGGGAGTGCGTCAACCACGGCATCGCGGACGACGAGCCCGAAGCGGGCATCCAGGCCGCCTGCGCCGGCATGGATGTGGATATGGGCACCCAGATCTACAAGCTGCACCTGAAGGACGCCGTGGAATCCGGCCGGGTTCCCATGTCCGTCATCGACGAGGCGGTGGAGCGCATCCTCTCCGTCAAGATGTGGCTGGGGCTCTTCGAGCACCCCTATGTGCCCGAGGAAGCCATGGACCGCTACGAGGTGCTGCCGGAAGAGCACCGGGCCCTGGCCCGGGAAGCGGCGGAAAAGTCCATCGTCCTGCTGAAGAACGAGGGCGGCGTTCTGCCTCTGAAGAAGGGGCAGAAGATCAGCCTGGTGGGCGAGCTGGCCGCCTCCCGGGAGGAGATCATCGGCGCCTGGGCCATGAGCTGGCGGGAGTCCGACTGCGTCTCCATC
>CANRFA010000188.1 GCA_947629775.1 uncultured Oscillospiraceae bacterium | reverse complement strand
GCGGCGGCTCACATCCAGGGTATCTACGTGCCGAAGTTCTACGTTCCCTCCTGGAACCCGGACGGAACGCTGGCGAAGATGGCGATCGCGAGGGGCTCCAGGGCTCCGAAGCTGGTGAGCAAGCGGATCGTGGAAGACTTTGACCAGGCGTACTATCCGACGAAGCCCATTGTTCCCAACATGGAGATCGTGCACGACCGGATCATGCTGGAGCTCTTCCGGGGCTGTATCCGCGGCTGCCGGTTCTGCCAGGCGGGCTATGTGTACCGCCCGGTACGCAAGCGCTCGGTGGAGACTCTGACCCGTCAGGCGATCGAGACCTGCTGGAACACCGGCTACCACGAGATCACGCTTTCCAGTCTCTCCTCTACGGACTATCCGGAGCTGGTGGAGCTGGTGGATCAGCTGATGGCCTTCTGCGAGCCCCGGGACATCCAGCTCTCGCTTCCTTCCCTGCGGGCGGACAGCTTCTCCATGGACCTCGTAGAGCGCCTGCAGCGGCTGCGCCGCACCGGCCTCACGTTTGCTCCGGAGGCGGGTACGCAGCGTCTGCGGGACGCCATCAACAAGAACCTGACGGAAGAGGACCTTCTGTCCACCCTGCGCAGGGCGTTCGGAGCCGGCTGGTCGACGGTCAAGCTCTACTTCATGCTGGGTCTGCCCACGGAGACGGATGACGATGTGCTGGGTATCGCCGATCTGACCCGCAAAGTGGAGGACCTCTACAAGGACTGCGCCCGCGGCGGAAAGCCGTATCCGCGCATCACGGTTTCCACGTCCTGCTTTGTTCCCAAGCCCCATACCGCCTTCCAGTGGGAGGCGCAGGTGAGCCGGGACGAGTACATGCGCCGGGTGGGACTGCTGCGCGATGCGTTCCGGGGCAGCCGGAATATCACCTACAACTGGCACGACCCCGAACTCAGCCGGCTGGAGGCGGTATTCTCCCGGGGAGACCGCCGCCTGGCGGATGTGCTGGAGAAGGCCTGGAGCAATGGGGCGAGGCTGGATGCCTGGAGCGAGTGCTTCGATCTGAAGGCCTGGACAGATGCCTTTGAGAGCTGCGGGCTGGATCCGGATTTCTATGCCTGTCGGCAGAGAGAGCGGGACGAGGTGCTCCCCTGGTGCCGGGTGGAATCTCCGGCCGGGAAGAAGTTCCTCTGGAAAGAGCGGGAGAAGTGCTACAAGGGGGAGACCACGCCGGACTGCCGGACCCAGTGCTCCGGATGCGGAGCGAACTGCTATCTGGAGGGTGGTGTCTGCGATGCCTGAGAGGCTGTTGTTCTCCAAGTCGCAGCGGGCGCGCTACATCTCGCATCTGGATCTGATGCGCACGTTTCAGCGCGCCTTCCTGCGGGCCGGAGTGACCATCCGGCATACGGAGGGCTACAACCCTCACCCGTTTGTCTCCGTGGCGCTCCCCATCTCGGTGGGCTATTCCTCCGAGTGCGAGATCCTGGAGTTCGGGCTGGTTTCTCCTCTCTCTCTGGATGAGGTGGCCTGGCGTCTCAACCACGTACTGCCTGAGGGACTCTGGGTGCGCAGCTGCTATACAGCCGAGAGGCCTCTGTCGGAGCTGAAGGCGATCAACTACATCGTCAACTTCGAGTACGAGGACGGACGCCCGCTGGATACGGAGGCCACCCTGACTTCTCTCCTCCGCCGGAAGAGCCTGGTGGTGAAGAAGAAGTCCAACAAGTCGAAGAAGGGCTACACCGAGGTGGATATCATTCCTCTTATCTACCGCTGGAGCACAGAGTGCCAGAGCGACTCCATGACCCTGGATGTGGAGCTGTCGGCCCAGAACCCGGGTCTCAACCCCGTTTACATCCGGAATGCCTTCGTCGACGAGAACCCCGCGTTTGTGCCGGACCTTGTGACGTACCACCGGAGGGAGATCCTGGACGCGAACGGAAGGATCTTCCGCTGAGAGGAAGAGACAGGCTGCTTCCGGAGAGAAATCCGGGACCTGGCGGCCGGTTTATAACAGAATTCGGAGGTGAATGGCGCGGGACATGACCGGACGGCGATGGACCGGCAGTGTTCCGCGCTCCTCAATGGAACAGATGGAGAAGCCCACGCAGCATACCCTGACCTGGACCGTGACCGACGACATGACCGCCAAGCGGATTGGGACGGCCGGCGCGAAGATCCTCTCCACCCCCAATCTGCTGGCTCTGATGGAAGCCTGCGCCCTGGAGCTGGCCCGGGAGTACCTGGATGAGGGCATGACGACGGTGGGGGTGGAGGCTCACGTGAAGCATCTGGCCTCTACGCCGGTGGGCATGAAAGTGACCGCGACTGCCACCCTGCGCTCCATCGAGCGGCGCAAGATGTGGTTCGACATCGAGGTTCATGACGAAAACGGCAAGTGCGGCGAGGGGTCCCACCTGCGGATCATGGTGAAAAACAAAGACCGCAGCGCGACCTGACAGCGAAATCCAACCTTCAGGCAGGTTGGCAACGGGACGAAATGGTGCTATAATGCTGCCGTTTTTCCCATACTCTCGATAGAACAGAAAGGGACGATTTTTCATGTCCGGACATTCCAAGTGGCATAACATACAGAAGACCAAGGGCGCGGCGGACGCCAAGCGCTCCCAGATCTTCACCAAGATCGCCCGCGAGATGATCGTGGCGGTCAAGCAGGGCGGCAGCGGCGATCCCGCCAACAACTCCCGTCTGGCGGCGGTGGTAGCCAAGGCGAAGGCCGCCAACATGCCCAACGACAACATCAGGCGCACCATCGACAAGGCGCTGGGCGCGGGGAACAGCGACAGCTTCGAGTCTGTGGTCTACGAAGGCTACGG
>CANRFA010000187.1 GCA_947629775.1 uncultured Oscillospiraceae bacterium | reverse complement strand
GTCAGAAGCGGACGTTCTACAACGCCCAGGGCCAGCAGGTGCACCCTGTGGTCTATAACGGCACCACCTACCTGCCGGTGCGGGCCATCGGCGAGCTCATGGGGAAGAACGTGGACTGGAACCAGAACACCCTGACGGCCACCATCGGCGGGCCCCGGCAGACCGCCGCCGTGAAGGGAACGCCGGACGTCAATCCGGCGAAGCAGACGATCACCGCCGAGCTGCGGGATGACTTCACCATCATCGTGGACGGTTCCGTCCGCACCTTTACGGACGCCAACGGCAAGACGGTCTATCCTCTTCTCTACCAGGGCAGCAACTACCTGCCCCTGCGGGCCATCGGTACCCTGATGGGCAAGACGGTCGCCTGGAACCAGACAACCCAGACCGCCACCCTCAGCAACGGCGGCGGCACCGTGACGGATGCGGACACCTTCGGGCAGGGCGGGACCCAGTCCGGCGGGCAGACCGGTATCCTCACCCTGGAGCAGGCCAAGCAGAAGGCTCTGGCCCACGCCGGCCTCTCCGCCTCCCAGGTGACCTTCGTAGAGCAGAAGCTGGACCGGGATAATGGCCGTCAGGTCTACGACCTGGAGTTCCACACCGCGGACTATAAGGAGTACGACTACGAGATCGACGCCATCACCGGCGCGGTGCTGGACTATGACTACGACGCGGAATTCTACAACCCTCCCAAAACCCCTGGTCAGGGCACCACCACTGGTCAGGGGAGCACCACAACCATCACGGCTGATAAGGCGAAGCAGATCGCCCTGGCGAAGGTCTCCGGCGCCACGGCCGCCAATGTGGTGAAGTGCAAGCTGGACCGGGACGACGGCATCCAGGTGTACGAGATCGAGATCCGGGTGGGCCGTATGGAGTACGAGTTTGAGATCAACGCCGTTACCGGCGCCATTCTCAGCATGGATATTGACGACTGATCCGGACCGGGCATCCGGCCAGGCCTCCGTTCCCCTCTGCGGGAGCGGAGGCCCTTTTTACGGGATTCGGACCATAGATGTGGCGGAAGTCCGGAGGCCGACTTTTTTCGGCCCGAAGGGCGGGCCCGCCGGAGGCGCAGGGCAGAGCCGCGAGGCAGGCGAAGGTGGGAAAAGGGGCAGAACCGGTGGATCCGACGATCGGGGAAAGGAATATGCGGTTTCGGACATACAGCCTGACCCGCTGTAGACAGGAGCCCTGAAACATGGTATATTGGAAGGAACTCTCAGAAAGACAGGAGCGTGACGGCCTGTGCGAAAGCAGAACGAAGAGCCGAAGAAAGCGAAGAAGCGGGAGAAGGGAAAGATCCGCAGAGCGCTGGAGACGGCGCACCAGGAGCTGCGCCGCAAGCCGGTGGTCTCTGTGGTCTACCTGTTCCTGCGGGCCCTGGTGATCCTCACCATCGTCCGCCAGTCGATGAACGGCAATTTTGAGAACGTGTTCCTCTGCGCCCTGACCCTGATTCTCTTCCTGCTGCCCACCATCATAGAGCGGCGGCTGCAGATCGACCTGCCCAACACCCTGGAGATCATCATCCTGCTCTTCATCTTCTCGGCGGAGATCCTGGGAGAGATCAGCGCCTTCTACACTACCTATCTGGGCTGGGACACCATGCTCCATACCCTCAACGGTTTCCTCTGCGCGGCCATCGGGTTCTCCCTGGTGGACATGTTCGACCGCAGCGAGAAGTTTTCCCTCAAGCTCTCTCCGGTCTTCATGGCGATCGTCGCCTTTTGTTTTTCCATGACGATTGGCGTGCTGTGGGAGTTCTTCGAGTGCGGGATGGATCAGCTGCTGCTGCTGGATATGCAGAAGGACACCGTGGTGAACTCGATTTCCTCCGTGATGCTGGATCCCACCGGAGGCAATCATCCCATCGCCATTCGCGGCATTACGGACGTGATTGTGGTCGCCAACGACCAGCAGATCCCTCTGGGCCTGGGCGGCTACCTGGATATCGGCATATTGGATACCATGAAGGATCTGGCGGTCAACTTCGTGGGAGCGGTGGTCTTCTCCTTCATAGGCTATTTCTATGTCAAAGGCCGGGGAAAGGGACGCTTTGCCAGTCGCTTCATTCCCCAGATCCTGGAGGAAGAGCTTCCCGCGCCGGAGACCGGGGCGGAGGATGCGGAGGATAAGGAAGAGGCGGACTCATAAGAGCGGCCGCGGCGGGGCATACTGCTTCCATCCTGATCGAGGAGGTAATCCGTATGGAACACAAGGAATGCAACCGCCAGATCCAGTGCACGGTCTCCAGCTGCGTGCACCACGACCGGCCCCACAACTGCTGCACCCTGGAGGCCATCCAGGTGGGGTGCTGCGACTGTATCCCCACCCAGTGCGCCGGGACCGAGTGCGCGTCCTTCCGCCTGGGCGAGACCCAGTAAGACGGCTTTGCGGCTGTTCCGGACTCCGGAGCAGCCGCTTTTCGCATCCGGGGGGAAAATCCGGTTGCAAGGAGGCCGCGTTTCCGCTAGAATAGGAGCTGGAGCCGCCGGAGAGAGGTCCGGCGCTTCGCAAACACACAGCTCCCGGCGGAGCATGGTTTCCGCCGCGCAGACTCAGACGAAAAGAGGTTCTTTCATGAAACGACTGACAGCAATCCTGCTGGCCCTGTCTCTGGCGCTGGCCCTGGCGGCCTGCGGCAGCGGCGCCGGTTCTTCCGGCGGGGCCTGCGGCAGTTCCTCCCTGGCGGGCGGCGTTTCCTCGTCCCAGGACGGTTCCGCCGGCAGCGCGTCCCCGTCCGACAGCGGCGCGGGCAGCAGTGCAAGCACATCGGAAGCGGGGTCGGGCAGCGGATCCGGCTCTGTTGACGACGATCCTCTGGGCGCCGCCCGGGGCGGCCC
>CANRFA010000186.1 GCA_947629775.1 uncultured Oscillospiraceae bacterium | reverse complement strand
CCGGGAACGCCCTGGGGGCCGGTTGGCCCGGTGGGCCCGACGCATGGCGCGGGCGGCGGGCAGGGAGCCGGCGGGGGACAGGGCGCGGGAGGAGGCGGCGGGCACGGAGAGGGCTGGGGGCAGCAGGAGTCGGCCGGCGGACGGCCGCAGGGATTCTGCGAGCATCCGCTGCTCTGCAGATAGGCCACGGCGCCGTCGCAGCTCCTCTGTTCCCAGTCAGAAGGATAATATCGTTTCATGGATTCTCCTTTGCCGGATGAAGAGGTTACGTTGTGGCTGAGCCACGCTCCATTCTATGACCGGCGGGCGCGTTGGTGCGCGGGGAGAAAGCCGCTTTACTTTGCCGGCTGTTTCTGGCATAATGGGGCCATCAAACGACGGGAGGATCTTATGAGCGAAGTGTATATCCCGACCCTTCTCTTCTGGGAGAACGGGAACAGCTGGTACGGCAGCCAGGGCCAGATGCGGTTTTTCCTGCGCCCGGAGAAGCACGAGGAGAGCGAAACCACGCTGGAGGCGGAACTCTGGCGGGGGCCTCTGACGAAGGAACTGAGCGAGATTACGGAGACGGCCTCCTTCCCCTGCTCGGACGAGGGGCTGGCCCGGGTCACCGCCTGGCTGGAGGAGAGAGCCGCGGAATACAACCGCCCGGCCGGGGAAACTTGACGCCCGGGACGGAAAGCGGTAGAATGCGGACAGAAATCCGCAACCTTATCTGCAGGAGGTATCGTCATCATGCGCAGTTTTGAGTTCTACACCCCCACGCGGGTGATCTTCGGCCGCGGAGCGGAGGAGCAGGCAGGTGCCCAGGCGAAGGCCCTGGGGTGCTCCCGGGTTCTGGTGCTCTACGGCGGCCACAGCGCCGTGAAGAGCGGCCTGCTGGACCGGGTGGTCTCCGGTCTGGAGCGGGACGGCCTGGCCTGCCACGCCCTGGGCGGGGTGCAGCCCAATCCCAGGCTCTCTCTGGTCTACGAGGCAATCCGCCAGGCCATTGAATTCCAGGCGGACCTGATCCTGGCGATCGGGGGCGGCAGCGTCATCGACACGGCCAAGGCGGTTTCCATCGGGGCCGCCAACCCGGACCTGGATGTCTGGAAGGACGTGTGGCTGAAGAAGTTCGTCCCCGAGAAGATCCTTCCCGTGGGCGTGATTCTCACCATCTCCGCCGCCGGCAGCGAGACCAGCGACTCCGCCGTGCTGACCAACGACGAGACCCACGAGAAGCGGGGCCTCAACACGGACCGCCAGCGCCCGAAGTTCGCCCTCATGAACCCCGAGCTGACCTTCACCCTGCCTCGCTTCCAGGTGACCTGCGGAGTGGTGGATATCATGATGCACACCCTGGACCGCTACTTCAATCCCCCCAAGGACGACGGCGTGGCGAACAACGTGACGGACGAGCTGGCCGAGGGCCTGCTGCGCACCGTGATCGCCAATGGCCGGGTGGCGGCGCGGGATTCCCACGACTACCAGGCCATGAGCGAGCTGATGTGGGCGGGCTCCCTGTCCCACAACAACCTCACCGGCCTGGGCGGCGTCAAGGACTTCTCCGTCCACCAGTTGGGGCACGAGCTGAGCGCCATGTTCGACGTGGCCCACGGCGCCTCCCTCTCCGCCGTCTGGGACAGCTGGGCCACCTGCTGCCTGGATACGGACCCCGCCCGCTTCGCCCGTCTGGGCGAGAAGGTGTGGGGCCTGAACCCGGAGGGGAAGTCGGAGCGGGAGCTGGGCCTGGAGGCCATCGCCGCCACCCGGGAGTACTTCCGCTCCCTGGATATGCCCGTCACGCTGCCGGAGCTGGGTATCGGGGTGCTGACAGAGGAGCAGCTGGAGGAACTGGCCTGGCGCTGCACCTTCTACGGCAAGCGCAAGGTGGGCGCCTTCCGGGTGCTGGACCGGGACGACCTGCTGGCCATCTACCGCATGGCGAATCACACCTGAGCGAATTCACAATCAAAATAAAGAAGGAGCCCTCTCCCGGCGGGGAGAGAGCTCCTTTTTGCGCGTGAAAAGGGGGACGGCTCAGTAGGCCACGCCCCAGTAGATGGTCTTCGTGGCGGGTTTGCCGCAGCAGACGCAGCGGTCGCCCACGGGCTTCTGGATGAGGGGCATGCAGCGGGAGGAGACGCCGGCCTTCTCCTTCATCTCCACCTCGCAGGCCTCGTCGCCGCACCACATGGAGACGGCGAAGCCGCCCTCGGTCTCCATGAAGGTCTTCACGTCCTCCAGGGTGGCGCAGACCTTGGTGTGGTCCTCCAGGTTCTTCTTCGCCCGGGCGAAGAGACCATCGTGGACGGCGTCCAGCAGGGCGCGGACCTGGTCCTCCAGCTCCGCCAGAGGCACGAAGATCTTCTCGCCGGAGTCCCGGCGGCAGATGCAGCACTGCTCCTTCTCGATGTCCTTGGGCCCGATCTCCACCCGCAGGGGAACGCCCTTCATCTCGTATTCGGCGGCCTTCCAGCCCATGGTCTGGTCGGAGTCGTCGATCCCCGCCCGGATGCCGGCGGCCTTCAGGCGCTCCAGCAGGGCGTTGGCGGCGTCCAGAACGCCGGGCTTGTGCATGGCGACGGGGATCACCATCGCCTGGATGGGGGCCACGCGGGGAGGCAGCACCAGACCGCGGTTGTCGCCGTGGGTCATGATCACGCCCCCGATGGTCCGGGTGGTGAAGCCCCAGGAGGTTTCGTGGGGAGTCTTGAGGGTGTTGTCCTTATCCGTGAAGGCGATGTCGAAGGCCTTCGCGAAGCCGTCGCCGAAGTAGTGGCTGGTGCCGTTCTGCAGAGCCTTGCGGTCGTGCATCATGCACTCGATGGTGTAGGTCCGCTCGGCGCCGGCGAACTTCTCCTTGTCGGTCTTGAGGCCCCG
>CANRFA010000185.1 GCA_947629775.1 uncultured Oscillospiraceae bacterium | reverse complement strand
CCCTCACCGCCATCTTCCTGGCCTACGAGCTCTTCGGGGGCCGGGGCCTGCCCCTCTACGCCCTGTGCTGCGGGGTTTCCTACATGCTCTCGGGCTACTACGGTCTCTACAGCGAGCAGCGCTTCATGACCTCGAAAACGACCCCGGAATTCATCGACAAAAAGGCGGAGTGAGTTCCGTCTCACAGATCCGAAAGGAGTACCGTTGCCATGATCACCTTCAACCACTTCAACTTCAATGTCCTGGACCTGGAGCGCAGCCTGACCTTTTATAAGGAGGCCCTCCATCTGACGCCCGTCCGGGAGAAGGACGCCTCGGACGGCTCCTTCAAACTGGTCTACCTCCAGGACGAGGCGGGCGGCCCCTTCCAGCTGGAGCTCACCTGGCTGCGGGACCGCAAGGAACCCTACAACCTGGGCGAGTGCGAGTTCCACCTGGCCTTCCACGTGGATGACTATGACGCCCTCCACGAAAAGCACAAGGCCATGGGCTGCGTGTGCTTCGAGAACCCCGCCATGGGCATCTACTTCATCTCGGATCCGGACGGCTACTGGATCGAGATCGTCCCCGCCAAGCGCTGAGGGCCCTCCATGGACTGGACGCCCCCTGAACTGCTGCGGACCCTGCTCCTGGAGCAGTACGGAGCGGACCGGACCGCGCGCATCCTGGCCGGCCTTCAGGCCCGGCGGAAGGTAACCTTCCGGGCCAACACCCTCCGGTCCTCCGCCGAAGAGGTCCGGACCGTCCTGGAGGAGGCGGGGCTCGCCTTCCGGACGCTGCCCTGGAGCCCGGAGGCTTTCCTGCTGGAGGAGGCCCGGGAGCCCCAGCTGCGCGCCCTGCCCCTCTACACGGAGGGAAAGATCTACCTGCAGAGCCTGTCCTCCATGATCCCTCCCCTGGTGCTGAACCCTCAGCCGAAGGAGTCCATCCTGGACATGTGCGCCGCCCCGGGCGGCAAGACCACCCAAATGGCGGCCCTCACCGGCGGAAAGGCCTCCATCACCGCCTGCGAAAAGAATAAGGCCCGGGCGGAGCGGCTGCGCTACAACCTGACCCGCCAGGGCGCGGGCCGGGTCTCCGTGCTGGTCTCGGACGGGCGGAAGCTGGACGACCTCTTCGCCTTCGACCGCATTCTGCTGGACGCCCCCTGCAGCGGCAGCGGCACCCTGGGGCCCGGACGGGGCGAATTTACGGAGGACCTCTACCAGCGCAGCCAGCGCTTCCAGACTCAGCTGCTGCGCAAGGCCCTGAAGCTGCTGCGACCGGGACACACCATGGTCTACTCCACCTGCTCCATTCTCGCCGGAGAGAACGAGGGAACCCTCAACCGGGTCCTCTCCGACGCCGGCGCCCGGGTTCTCCCCATTCCGGAGGACGCCTTTCCGGACGCCGTCCGCCTGCCGGTCTCCCTCCCCGGCACCCTCTGCATCTGTCCGGACGAGCGCTATGAGGGCTTCTTTGTGGCCCTCCTGGAGCGCCTCCCCGCCTCCCGCTGAACTTATTGCACTCCAATCCCGCAGATCCCTGCGCCGCAGGGGTTTGCGGGATTTTTCATGGCACCGGTCTGCAGTGTTGCATCCAAGGACCTGTATCCGTTGGGGGCGGCCATGAAAGGTCAGGCAGCGCCGGGTAATCAGGAAGGATCGGCGCCTGCCCTTCCGAAAATCGCTACGGTACACCCGGTCCTCCCGGAGCCGGGACGCAACCAGCATACCGCCCGGAAGGAACAGAAGCTGAGATCTTCCCGGAAAACAGAACCCCCGGCCGCTCCCTCTTTGCAGGGAACGGCCGGGGTATGATTCGTTTCAGGGCATCAGGCCCGGGTCAGATCCCGGACCCACTTTCCGGACCGGAGCCGCCAGACGCCCAGGAACACCTTGATCGTGTAGTCCACCGTGAACGCCAGATAGACCCAGAAGATGCTGAGGCGCAGCACAAGGCCGACGATGGCGGCATAGGGGACCGCCGCCAGCCAGAGAGGTCCCAGGTCAATCATGGTGGCCACCCGCACGTCGCCTCCGCCCCGGAGCACGCCAACGATATTCACGTTGTTGAAGGTCCGCAGGGGCATGGTGACGGAAATCAGGGTGAGCATGATGCCCGAAGCCCGGATGGCCCCCTCGGACAGGTGGAAGAGAGGAAAGACAACAAGGGGCGCCAGCGTGCGGCTGAACAGCAGCAGCAGACCGCCGGTCACGAGTCCCACCAGCACGGCCACCGTGTTGAGGGCCAGCCCCAAGCCCTGGATGTCCTTCGTCCGTCCGGCTCCCACCTCCCGGCCCACCAGGATGGCGGCCGTGGAGGCCAGGCCGAAGGAGAATACCATGAAGATCTTCTCCACGTTGCCGGCAATCGTGTAGGCCGCCAGAATCTCCGTACTTCCCTCCATGTGGCCCATGATCGTGGGAAAGACCGAGGTCCCAAGCCCCCACATGGTCTCGTTGCAGACCACCATCCCGCTGTATCGCAGGAAGCGCCCCGCCATCTCCCGGCCAGGACGCAGCAGCAGGCCGGGACGCAGGCGGAAGAAGCGGCTGCGGGCCGCATGGACCGTGACGATTCCGATCTCCAGCATCCGGGAGATCAGGGTGGCGACGGCGGCGCCCTGCACGCCCAGGGCGGGCGCCCCCAGGTTCCCGAAGATCAGGACCCAGTTGAGGAAGGTATTGGTGAGCATGGAGGCCGCCAGGATATACATGCCAAGCTGGGGCTGCTCGATGCTCCGATACACCCCGATATACACCATCGTAATGGAGTTCAGAACCCAGGAGAGCCCGGCCACGGACCCGTAGCGGGCCGCCAGCCGGATCACCTCCGGATCGTTCCCGAAGAACGAGAGGAAGGGCACCGGCGCCACCAGCAGAATTCCGGC
>CANRFA010000184.1 GCA_947629775.1 uncultured Oscillospiraceae bacterium | reverse complement strand
GAGGCCATCAGGGAGGGAAAGAGTCCCTTGTGAAGGGCCTTATGCCGCCGCAGGCTCTTCTTCTGCGGAGCGGGTTCTCCGCCAAAGGGATCCAGCCGGTCCGCTTCGTAATCGAGTCTGGCCTGAATGACTTCCAGGGAGATCTGATTCAGGGCGGAAGACAGGTCCGGGTCGTAGACCTGGAGCTGGTCGAACATGCCGTGCAGGGTCCGCAGATGGGAGGCGGAGGTGCGCCGGTAGAGCCGGCTCCCCTGAAAGATCCGGTCTGTAAATTCCCGAAGCTTCGACTGGAAGGCCGCGGCGGCCTGGCGCTTACACGCGTCGGGGACCATCTCCCAGATCCGGGCAAAAGCCTCGGATTTCGGCCTTCTGCGTTCCAGGGGACGGGCGGTCGCGCGGTTATACCACCACTTGTCCGGCTCGCCGTCCCGCTCCCGGATCAGAGAGACCATTCCCCGCAGGAACTGAGCGTCCGGATCCGGAAGGGAGATTTCCGGAAAGACCCAGGGAAGACTGCGGGCCGGGTCGGGAAGAAGGGCCTCCGCGGCTTCCCGCCGATCCGGAGGCAGGTGATCCAGGAGGAAAAGAGCCGCCGCGGGAGTCAGACCGTAGCCCCGGTCCAGAGCGTCCAGCGGCCGTACGGCGCTGGTGGTCATCCGGATCCATCGCTCTTCCGCCATCTGTTCCTGCTCCGGATCCGGCTGCAGGGCGCAGGCCTGACGGACCTGAGGGAGAAAGGAGACCACCGCCTTCTTCCGGCGGCGCAGAAGGGGACCGTCCAGATCAAAGACCCGGTCACTGCCGCCGTCCTGCTGCATGCGTCCGGCCTCCTTACGGGCGGCGGAGAAGGCGGTCTGAACGGCCTGATGGGGATCAGGGGGAGATTTCCGGGTGCGGAACAGACCATCGAGAGCTTCGTCCAGAGTCATGATATCCTCCCTTCCGTGGTCGACACTGGCTTTTTCTACATTTTACCCCAGGAAAACCCATCCTGTCAATCCCGTCTGCCCGAAGTGCGGACCGTTATTTCCTTTCTTTGCGCCGAGGGGCGGCCGGAAAAACGGGCTCTGTGGTCGCGGGTGCCGATGGCCCTCAGGAGGGTTTCGGGTGGAGATGGGAAAGAGGCCGGCTTCTCCAGGGAGAGAAACCGGTCTCTTTCGTTTGCCGCCGTTTGTTTCCGGCGGGCGCTCCCGTCAGACGCTGACCTTTTCGTCCTCCAGAATCTGCTCGGCGCACAGCCGGGCGCTTCCGTGGGAGAAGTAGCGGACCGGGATGCTGCAGCCTCGCACCGTATTGATGACGGGGAAGTAGTATTTGTGGGTGAAGCTGCGGATCTGGATCCAGACCGTGTCCGCGTTGCGGATCATGTCCCGGTCCGGCTGCTGTTCCGCGGGAACGATGGTGATCTCCGGCAGCAGGTTCTGCAGCAGACCCTGCCAGGTCTCGTGTCCCCCGAAGACCACCACCCGTTTTCGGGTGCGGCAGGGGAAGCGGGAGACGCCGGCCTCCGGGGCCTCCTCGTCCGGTTCTTCCTGGCCCTGAAGGGTGCGGATCAGCATGGCGCGCAGGTCCTGCAGTTCCCGCCGCTCTTCCCCCACCTGGCGGACGGCGAGACGGCCGTTTTCCTGTTCTGCCTCCGACCTGGCCGAGGCCTCCCGGATGGCGGCCTCCAGGTCCCGATTGCGCGCCTCCAGGTCTTTTGTTTTTCGACGGAGGTCCGCCAGGGTTCTGCGGGCTTCCCGCTCCCGGATCTGCTCCGGGGTTTCCTTCGGAGCCCGCTCCTCCGGTTCCTCCGGGAGAGGAGGCAGGGCGGGCTTCGCCATGAGACGGGAGAGCTGAATCAGGCGGGCCAGGTCCAGAGCGATTCCCGGGGAGGCGCCGGTCTCCTCCAGCAGCGTCTGCCGCTGCGTCATGGCCGGAGTACGGTCCGGGATGACCGTTTCCGTCAGGCGGTACACAGCGCGGACAAAGTCCGATTCCGTCCGGTCCCCCCGGGGCGGGAGAACTGTCCCGGAAGCGGGCGCGTCGGCGGGGTCTGCGGATTCGGTCCAGGGCAGAAGACGGCCCGCCGCCTGCAGGACCACCGCCGCCGGATTGTATAGCCAGGGAATCTGACTGCCCTGCTCCAGAAGGCAGAGGAATCCGAAGCACAGCTCGAAGGGATCCTCCACAGAAAAGGAGTCCAGCTTCTCCAGAACCTGCCGGTCCAGGGCGGTCTCCTCGTTGGGATCCCAGTTCCGGTTGGATAACAGGCCGCTGCGCAGAAGCTTCCACTCTCTGCGCACCAGACTGGAGATTTCCGTCTGGCCACGGATGATTTCCTCCCGGTGTCCCCGCAGCGTGTAGCGCAGACGGGCTACCAGGCCGGTGGTTATCGGCGCCGGGGGAGGGGCCGTCCGCCACTCCGGGTCGGAGACGGAGGCCACCCGCTGCAGTTCTTCGATGGAGCGCTTCAGGAATTTCCGCTCCTGGACCCCTTTGCAGGAGAACGGATTGGCGTTCAGCTCCGTCAGAACCGCGTTCAGACTGCGACAGTGTTCGCCGGCGGCCTTCCGATAGATCAGATGGCAGGTGCAGATGAGTTCCAGGTACCGCCAGACCGCCTCCTCAAAGAGGCGGGCGGCCCGCTCTTTCCGGGCGGAGGGGACCAGATCCCAGACAGCCAGGAAGAGGGCGCGGGACTCCGTGACGGGGTCCGAGGCCTCCGAAGAGCCGACACGGGCGGCGGTGGCCGTGTTGAACCAGGGCCGGTCCTGAAGAGTCGCGTCATCCCGCTGGCGGATCAGTACCGCCGTCCGCCGGATGAGATCCGTGCCGAAACGGAGATCCCTGCGGATGGGAAGCAGGTCCGGATCTCCATGCCCGACCTGGGACAGGAGATCCTTCGCCTT
>CANRFA010000183.1 GCA_947629775.1 uncultured Oscillospiraceae bacterium | reverse complement strand
CCGGAGCTGGACGAGAAGCGGATCCGCCTCCTCATGTACACGGACTGGAAAGGGCAGTATCGGAAGCTGGACCAGGCAGCGTGCTGGATCCTTACGGTTCTGCGGGCGAAGCCTGACGGAGAGATCCCGAGCGATGAGCTGGCCAGGCTGGCGCTGAGGGATGGTATCAGCGCCCGCACCCTGCGGGACGCCCGGGAGAATCTGCAGCGGAAAGAATTCGTGAGCAACGAAATCCGCTTCGTACCAAACAGCGCGGGCATTAAGGAGCGAAGGAGAGTCCTGCGACTCCTGAAGCAGAACCGAAGCCAGAAGACCTCCGGAGAGCCAACGGAATCCGTGATTCTGAGGCCCTGATTGCCGAAGCAGTGCGGTTGCGGTTGGAGATCCTCCGAAGGAGGGGTTTTCGCTGACCGTACGGCGGATCTACTGGCTGTTAACTCCCCCAATCTCTTGCGGCGCAAGGGATTGGGGGGTTCTACGGGAAGCGCAAAGAGCCTTCCTGTGAAGAACCAGAACCCCCGGGTGACGCCCCCTGACATCCGCCGGGCCTGTCCTTCTTACCATGTGAGTGTGCGGTAGCGGTACTGGGTATGTCTGTAGTACCGGGCTTGCTTGCGGGGCTGCGACCCCTCCAGCGACCCTTTGAGAGGCCTCCAGGCCTGGAAGCCGTGGAAGCCGTACAGGTCGGAGAGGCAAAACGTGTGCAGGAGCATCCTCACGGTGTGAGGACTGTTCTGACCCCCGGGAAAATCAACAAGGCTATAGGCGAAAACAGAGGCAGGCTTTGGTTATATTTGCAGGTCCCTTGTGGCGCTGCGTGGTCGCTTCCGGAAGCCAGGACGATCTGTTTGTCTGCACCTTGCCCGGAAAAGGGCAGGGCGGGACCGTCCGCTCGCCGGGCACGGGTGGAGCGCCATAAAGGTCAATAAAGGCGCTCTTGTGTGGTTCGGACCTGGGCAGGTCACCACGAGGAGCGGTTTGTGCACGGGTCGGAAGTGTCGGGCCACGAGGAGAAGCGCGGTGGCGGTGCGAAGCGAGAGCAGATCGCCAAAAGAAAGCGGGTCGGTTCCCGAAATGGGAGCCGGCCCGCTTTTTTTGCTTTTGAGAGAATAAGGCGCGTCAGGCGGAGGCCTGAGCAGAGGGGAAGGGACGACGGTCTGAGGTCCGGGGGACGGCAGGAAGGAAGAACGCCTTACCGGATGGCCTTGGTGTCCACTTCCTCCTTGAGCAGCGCCGCGAAGTCCTCCAGGGGCATGCCGCCCAGGTCCTTGCCGGAGCGGTGGCGGGGGGAGACGGTCTGGTTCTCCATATCCCGGTCGCCGACCACCAGCATATAGGGGATCTTGGCCAGCTGGGCCTCGCGGATCTTCTTCCCGATCTTCTCGTTGCGGTGGTCCACCTCGCAGCGGAAGCCCATGGCGTCCAGCTTGGCGGAGACGCCGTCGGCGTAGGCGGAGGCGCGGTCCGTGACGGGGAGGATCTTGACCTGGACAGGCGCCAGCCAGGCGGGGAAGGCGCCGGCGAAGTGCTCGGTGATGACCCCGATGAACCGCTCGATGGAGCCCAGAACCACCCGGTGGATCATGACGGGGCGGTGCTTCTGGCCGTCCTCGCCCACGTACTCCAGCTCGAAGCGCTCGGGCATCTGCATGTCCAGCTGAATGGTGCCGCACTGCCAGGTCCGGCCCAGGGAGTCCGCCAGGTGGAAGTCCAGCTTGGGGCCGTAGAAGGCGCCGTCGCCCTCGTTGATCACGTACTGCTTGCCCATGGCGGTGATGGCCTTCTCCAGGGTCTCGGTGGCGAAGTCCCAGGTCTCCTTCTCGCCGATGTGGTCCTCGGGCATGGTGGAGACTTCGATCTGGTAGGTGAGGCCGAAGACGGAGTAGACCTCGTCGAAGAGGCGCACCACGTTCTGGATCTCGTCCTGCATCTGGTCCCAGGTCATGAAGATGTGGGCGTCGTCCTGGGTGAAGCAGCGCACCCGGAAGAGGCCGTGGAGGGCGCCGGACAGCTCGTGACGGTGGACCAGGCCCAGCTCCGCCATCCGCAGCGGCAGATCCCGGTAGGAGTGGGGCTCGGTTTTATAGACGAGCATGCCGCCGGGGCAGTTCATGGGCTTGATGGCGTAGTCCTCGCCGTCGATGACGGTCGTATACATATTGTCCTTATAGTGATCCCAGTGGCCGGAGCGGTGCCAGAGCTCCTGGTTGAGGATGATGGGGGTGGAGATCTCCACGTACCCGTACTTCTTGTGCACCTGGCGCCAGTAGTCCAGCAGGGTGTTGCGCAGCACCATGCCCTTGGGGAGGAAGAAGGGGAAGCCGGGGCCCTCTTCCATGAGGGCGAAGAGGCCCAGTTCCTTGCCCAGCTTGCGGTGATCCCGCTTCTTGGCTTCCTCGATGCGCTGCAGGTAGGCGTCCAGCTCGTCCTTCTTGGGGAAGGCGATGCCGTAGATGCGCTGGAGAGTCTCCCGGTTGGAATCGCCGCGCCAGTAGGCGGCGTTGCAGGCGGTCAGCTTGATGGCGTTGCCCTTGATGCGGCCGGTGGAGTCCAGATGGGGGCCGGCGCACAGGTCCGTGAACTCGCCCTGGCGGTAGAAGGAGATGACGGCGTCCTCCGGCAGGTCGTGGATGAGCTCTACCTTATACTTCTCGCCCTTCTCCTCCATGAAGGCGATGGCTTCCTCCCGGGGCAGCTCGAAGCGCTCCAGCTTCAGCTTCTCCTTGCAGATCTTCCGCATCTCGCCCTCGATCTTCTCCATGATCTCCGGGGTGAAGGGGAAGGGGGAGTCCATGTCATAGTAGAAGCCTTCCTCGATGGAGGGCCCGATGGCCAGCTTCACCTCGGGGTACAGGCGCTTGACCGCCTGGGCCAGCACGTGAGAGCAGGTGTGCCAGTAGGTCCTGCG
>CANRFA010000182.1 GCA_947629775.1 uncultured Oscillospiraceae bacterium | reverse complement strand
CCCGGCGCGGACTGGTGCCTGAAGGCCGCCCGCCAGGGACAGCTGGACGCCTGGTACGAGGTGGGGCTTCTCTATCAGGAGGGCAAAATGGTGCGCCGGGACGTGCCCTACGCCCTCTCCTGCTACGAACATTGCATGGAGGACCCGAACCACGCCTCCTGTCGCAACCGGGCCGGCGAGATTTTCTTCCTGGGCCGGGGCGGCGTGGAGAAGGACTACGCCCGGGCGGTCCGCTATTTCGAGGAGGCCCAGGCTCTGGGCAGCGACTGGAGCAGCCCCTATCTGGGGGTATGCTACCTGCTGGGCTGGGGCACGGACCAGGAACCGGAGCGGGCCCGTCCCCTGCTGGAACAGACCGGCCGGGTCTCCGGCTGGCGGCTCTACGGACTGGGGCTCATGTACGCGGACGGTCTCGGCGTGAAGGAGGACATCCGCAAGGGCGTGGGCTACCTGCAGGAGGCGGCGGACAGCGGCTTCCTGCCCGCCAAGGAGGAGCTCAAGCGCTTCCGGCGCAACCTCTTCGGGCGCTGGGTCCGCAAGCCCCCGGAGGAAGAGGAAGACAACCTGTAGACACACAGCGGCCTTCGGCTTAAGACGCCGAAGGCCGCTTTTTCCGTTTTCCTGCCCGAACGGGCTCAGGTGACGGAATATCCGCCCCGGATCAGGATCTTGGTGTCCGTCGCCGTGGGGCTCAGGGTCCGATCCGGAATGGTCGCCATATAGAGATGATTCTTGGTCAGAGAGGCGCCGTTGTTGATGGTGCCGCCCGTAGAGAGATCGATGAGGGCCGGGGAGGTATTGGCGTTGATGCGCGCGGACCCCACCCGCAGCAGAATCTCGCAGCCAACGTCCAGGTGGACCGTCTTCCCGGTGGTGAGGGCCAGCAGCGTGTAGCCGCCGTCCCCGGTGCCGGTTCCGCCTCCGGAACCGCCCCCGGTCTCCTGCTTGTACTTCTCAATCTGATCCGACAGGTCCTTTGAGAGAACCGTCTGGCGGGAGGCCGTCTGCTCCCCCACCTTCTGCAGCAGCTGGGGCAGGAACTGCTTCTGCAGATAGCTGAGCGTCACCAGGGGATCGTTGGCGCCGCCGGCAGAGGCCAGGGCCGCCCCGCCGCCCAGGGTGAGAAGGGCCAGCACAAGGACAAGGGAAATCCACTTCCTGCTCTTTTTCATAAGCGTTCTCCTCGTATGTAGGGGGGCCGCGGGACGCGGTCCCCGGAATCGTCAGACCAGGGTCTCCGGATGAAGCCCGAAGCTGACGGCGATGGCGGCATCCACCTTCCGCATGGCGCTGTCGTCCAGACGCCCCATCTTCTCCCGCAGGCGGCGCTTGTCCAGAGTTCTCACCTGCTCGAGGAGGATGATGGACTCCTTGGGCAGGCCGCAGCTGGGCGGGGAAACGGTAATGTGGGTGGGAAGGCGGGCCTTTCCGGTCTGGGAGGTGATGGCGGCGGCGATGACCGTAGGACTGTGCCGGTTGCCGGTGTCGTTCTGGACGATGAGGACCGGCCGCACGCCCCCTTGCTCGCTGCCCACCACAGGACTCAGATCCGCGTAAAAAATGTCGCCCCGTTTCACACTGTTATCCACGTACATTCACACTCCGCTGGAAGATAGCACGCGTTACCGACACCACCCCGGGTCGTATGTAACGCTGTACCATGATTCTCCCACGAAGCGGCGGGAATTATACCTGGTCCGGACAAAGATCCGGCCGGAGGCCGGGCGGCGTCCCGCGTCCCGCCGCGCCTTTCGCCCCGGAGGAGGGCCTTCGCTCTCCTCTTCCCGCTCCAGACCATTCTATGCGCGCGGAGCCGGCGGGGTGCCGGGACTCAGGGCTGTACCGGACGTCCTCCCTGGAAGTAGATCCGGGGAATCCGGGGCGCCACGGCGCACAGCAGCTCGTACTGGATGGTGCCCGCCAGGGCCGCGGCCCGTTCGATGGGCATATTGGGCCCGTAGATCTCCGCCACGTCTCCCGGCTTTACCTCCTGGTCCGCCTCCAGTTTCGCCATGCACATGTCCATGCAGATGCGACCCTGGATGGGGCATGCCCGGTCTCCCAGCCAGACGCTGACCCTGTTGCTCAGCACCCGGTGGAAGCCGTCCGCGTACCCGATGGGCAGCACCGCCACCCGGCCGTCCTCCGCCATGGAGGCGGTGCGGCCGTAGCTCACCGGCGTGCCCGCCGGCAGGGACCTGACCGCGGCCACCCGGCTTTTCAGGGTCATCATGGGCTCCAGGCCGGGGCCGTCCAGTCCCTCGCAGCAGGGATCCGGATAGTGGCCGTAGAGCGCGATGCCCGGGCGCACCATGTCCAGCGCCATGGAGGGATAGCGGAGAGTGGCGCCGCTGTTGGCGCAGTGGCGGATGGCAAACTCCCGCCCGTACTGATCCTTCAGCAGCTGCAGCACGTCCAGGTAGCGGGTGAACTGGAGCATGGTGTAGTCCTCGTCCCCCTCCCCCTCGCTGTCCGAGACGGCGAAGTGGGTAAAGACGCCCTCCACGTCCAGGTGGGGCAGGGCGAAGAAGCTGTCCGCCACCCGGGCGGCCTCCTCCGTCTCCCGGGCCAGCAGGCCCAGCCGGCTCATGCCGGTATCCAGCTTGACGTGGATCTTCGCCCGCTTTCCGGCGGCGCCGGCCGCCTCCGAGATCGCCCGGGCCAGCTCCGGGGTGGAGACGGCCTGGGTGATCTCCAGGTCCACCAGCTCCGCCGCCTGCTCCGGCTGGGTATAGCCGAGAATCAGGATGGGCAGCCGGATGCCCGCTGCCCGCAGCTCCGCGGCCTCGGGCAGGCAGGCCACCGCCAGGTAGTCCGCGCCCAGTTCCTGCAGCCGCCGGGCCACCGGCACCGCCCCGTGTCCGTAGGCGTTGGCCTTCACCACGCCCAGAAAGCGGCAGCCCCGGGGCGTCATGGCCCGCAG
>CANRFA010000181.1 GCA_947629775.1 uncultured Oscillospiraceae bacterium | reverse complement strand
CAGCACCCGTAGGCGCTCTCGTTCCCCATGGACCAGATCAGGACACAGGGGCGGTTCTTCTCCCGCTCCACGCAGCGCCGGGCGCGGTCCAGGGTGGCTTCCATCCACTCCGGGTTGTCCGCAAAGAGGCGGTTCCAGCGCTCCCGCTCAAACTCCGGGGTGAGGCCCTCGTAGAGGGCGGTCGCCCCGTGGCTCTCATGGTCCGCCTCGGCGATCACGTAGAACCCCCAGCGGTCACAGAGCTGATAGAACCAGGGGGCGTCCGGGTAGTGACTGGTGCGGATGGCGTTGATGTTGTGGCGCTTCATGAGGGCAAGGTCCCGCGCCGTCTGCTCCAGGGAGATGGTGGGACCGGTGACCGGGTCCGACTCATGGCGGTTCACACCGCGGAAGCGGATGGGCTGTCCGTTGAGCAGCACCTGCCGGTTTTCCACCCGGATCTCCCGCAGGCCCACCCGGTCCACAATCACCTCGTCGCCCGCGTCCAGGACAAGGGTATAGAGGCGGGGAGCTTCCGCGTTCCAGAGGACGGGATGTGAGACCTCCAGTCGGACTTCCCGCTGCCAGGCCTGGTCTCCGGAGGGCTCTTCCAGAATCCCCCTGGCCGCCTCCTGCCCCTCCGGATCCCGAAGAATCATGCGCACCGGCACCGGTCTGTCCAGGAAGCGGGCCCGGATCCGCACCTGCGCCCGGTCCGGTTCAAGAGATACGGTCGTAAACCAGTCCGCCAGGGCCTCAGCCGGACGGCGCAGCAGAAAGACGTCCCGGAAGATACCGCTCATGCGGAATCTGTCCTGGTCCTCCAGGTAGCTGCCGTCACACCACTTCAGCACCAGCACCGCCAGCGTATTTTCGCCTTCCCGAAGAAACTCCGTCACCTCGAACTCGTTTGTGGCGTGGGACACCTGGCCGTAGCCCACATAAGAACCGTTCAGCCAGACATAAAAGCAGGAGTCCACTCCCTCGAAGTTGAGGAACGTCCGGGGCGCCAGCGGGTCTTCCGCCCAGGGAAAGCGGGTGACGTACGCGCCGCAGGGGTTGTCCCAGGGAACGTACGGCGGATCCACCGGAAACGGATAGCGGAAGTTGGTATACTGATGGTGGTCATAGCCGTTCATCTGCCAGGTTCCAGGCACGGGAATGGTCCCGAACCCCTCCAGCGCCGCCCCCGGCTCGTAAAATCGCTCCTGCAGGTCCCGCACGCCGGGAAAATACCGGAAGCGCCAGAGGCCGTTCAGCAGCCGCAGGCGGTCCGACCGCTCCCGGTGCTCCTCCAGATCCTCCATCTCCCGGGAAGCCGGAACAAAGTAAGCCCGGTCCGGTCTGGTGTTCTCCCGCAGCGTGTGGGGATTCTCGTAGTGATGGGGAATGAACATGGTCTCCGTCCTCCTGCTCTCCGCAGCGGCGCCGGGCGGACCCCGGCGCACCGCCGCTCACTTTTTCCGCTTCTTTATCCCGCGATAGACGGTTACAGGTTCCGCATCCTGCCGGAACAGCTGGAACCGGACCCGGCGGGGGTTCTGTTCTTCCGACCAGATCCGGACCGCCTCCAGCACCCTGGACAGGTCCCAGGCAAGCACGTCCAGATAGCTGTTCTCCTGCCCGATGGCGCTTCCCACGATCGTCAGGGCCTTTTCCCCGGCCAGATCCAGCAGTCCCTTCTGGATTTCATTCAGAAAACGCATGGTCTCCCCCCTGTCCGGGGAGGGATTGGGTAACGACAGGAATCCGGCCGCAATTCCGTCCTCATACATCATATCCACGGTATCGCTCACATGGGCCCGGTATTCCACTTCCAGTTTCGGGCAGCGACTGATCGTGGAAAACACATCCAGCCTCGGGTCCTTCCCGGGCGTCGGGCTGTTCCGGAAAATCCGTCCATACAGATAATCCTGGATGCTCAGATCCAGCCTGTATCCCATGAACTCCAGTTTGCGGGGCAGCCGGTTCAGAGGAACCGACACGCCGGGGAGGGGTTCCTCCACCATGTCAAAGAAGGCGATGGCCACCTTCCCGGGGATGTCCCCCAGCACCTGAAACATCAGGTTCAGGACACAGTTTTTCACGTAGATCGGATCGGTCTTCAGAAGCGGCGTCAGCTTTTCACTCCAGCAGATCATCCTGGCCCCGTATCTGCGGTTCTTGATAGCCGTCACCTGGACCTGCACATCCTCCGGACAGATGGTCTGATCCCCGATGGTAACTTCCGGCTTCTTCGCAGCGGGATCTCCCACCAGGACCTCCCAGTGCTCCGTCACGGACTTCGGAGCAGCCTTCTGGATATAGTACAGTGGCCAGTAGCATCCCTCCCCCAGCATGGGATGGAAGACGATCCGATATCCGGGCTCCGACACGAGCCAGAAACCGGTGGCGCAGAGAAGGCCGCCGAAAATGGCGGACATCCGCTCCTGCAGTTCCATATAAGCCGCCTCGTCTTCATCGTCCCGATCCATCAGGGTACGGATGGTCTCCTCCTCCCGGGCAAAGTCTTCCCAGGCCCGCTCTACCCGCTCCCGGAAACAGACGTCAAACGATGCCCGGGAGAACCGGTTGCGGCAGTACTCCATCACGCCCGCGAGGCCGGCATACTTCGGATCCAGATCCATGACCCGGCGGAAGCGGTTCATGGCCTCCCCCTCCCGATCGTCGCAGGCCAGCAGACATCCGGCCCGGAAGTTCCAGTCCGCCGTATCCGGCCTCTCCAGATCCTCGTCTGCCAGCGCCCGCCAGTCCACCGCATGCAGGATCTCTCCTGCCACGCCGTCCACGTAGCAGCGGGCGGCGGTACCATAGAGGATCTGCGTGGAGGTCCGCTTTGCCGCAGGGATGGCCTCCACGGCCTTCGCAATCTGCTCCCAGTTCCCCTCCTTCTTCCACGTCTTCAGCTTTCCGGTCAGCTGGTCCATATGTGTCTCTCCTTCCTGGTATTCCGGTTCTGATT
>CANRFA010000180.1 GCA_947629775.1 uncultured Oscillospiraceae bacterium | reverse complement strand
TGTGAATAGCCATAAGCTCCTAAGACGAGACGGAAACCCCGCCCGAAAGGGTGCGGTTTACGGGCCCGTCGGACGGGGTAATTCATGGGTTATCGGGGGAAGCTGAAGCTGTCTCAGGATTGCCGGGCCGAATCAGATGTCACCCTTGGCCTGCCGGGCAGGCACCCTGAATCGCCGCTCCACCGCCGGTCAGGCGGCTGAATTCTCTACAGAATCTATGGACTGGCGTCAGAAGATACCGCAGAGCTGTCGCACAGGCTGACGAAACCACTGCAGACAGCCGGCCAGATCGCAGAAAAAAAGGGCCCGCTCCTCCATCCTGGGAGAGCGGGTCCTTCTTCTTACCTTATATATATGCGGCGCCTGACAATGCAACGCGGGCGCTTCCTTTCTGGAAGGCTGGCAATCCGCTCAGTGGGCCTCCTGGAGGAAGGTTCCCCTTGCGCCCGGCGGGTCAGCTTCCCTGCTCTCCCTGTTCTCCGCGTTACCGGTGCCGGGCGTCTCCGCACCCGCAGCCATCCCCTCCGCTACCCAGCCGGAACTCTGTCCGTCGAGCGGATCATGGGGCGGGAAATTGCGGAGCCCCCTCATGGAACTGGCGGGTTCCGCATCCCCAGGCTGCCCTGCCCATGTCTGTTGCGCGGCTGCGGTTCAGGCCGCGGAAGGGACCAGGCGGGCTCCTCGAAGGCAAATCCAACCAGATGCAGACGACTGACCGAAAAAAACTGGAGATTTGGAAATAATTGGGAGCGCTTTATTTTTATTCCTTGCTTTGAGTCCCAAAAACGGGACAGCGCCCCTGCTAGAATAAAGGCGTGCTCGGGAGAGAGAGGGCCTGCGGCGGCGCCGGCGGGGGCTGTACCTCCAGATTCCCTTCCGGGGGAGCGGCCGGGCAACAGTCGCTCCCTCCGGGGATCTCCCTGGGAAGCGGTCCGTGGGCTTCCGGGATCAGGTGGTCTTCTTCGCCCGGTTGATGCGCATCATCAGGGCCTTCTGGGTCTCGATGGTGCTCAGCATCTGGTACTTCAGAAGGAAGGCGGCGTCGCTGAGCTCCAGGTGCTGATCCTTCAGCTCCTCCAGCATGGGCAAGATGTACTTCTCGGTCTCGTGGATGTACTCCGCCATCCGCTCCAGGGAGAAGCTGCCGGCCATGGTGGAGAGGTTCTGGCAGCGATCCAGGCACTTTACCAGCATGGCGGTGGGGTTGCCCCGCATCTTCCGGTAGTACTCCGCGTGGTTGCTGCCGGAGCGGGTCAGGAGCGCCACGGCCTCCTGGACCTCTTTGGAGAAGGGCAGATCCTGGGGCCGGACGTGGCAGTCCTCGCAGACATCGTGGAGCAGGGCCACCGTCAGGGTGACGTCGTCCCGGACCCCCATGGCGTGGGCCTGGCAGGCCATGATCAGAGGATGGACGATGAAAGCCACCCGCTGCCGGGACCCCAGGTTGGGCTTGCGGGTCTGACCGGCGTGCATGCTCTTCATGTAGGGCAGGGCCTGGTAGGTCTGGGTCAGTCCCTCCATCTGGGCGAAGGTGCGCATCCGGGTGTACATGCTCTCCTCGGAGAACAGCTGATCCTGCAGGCGCCAGCGGGCTTCGCCCTTGGGCAGCACCTCCTGGATGGCGTCCTCCGCCACCTCCAGCAGCTGTTCCATCTGGGAGGCCTTCGGCTCCTCGGGGGGAGGGGCGTCGCTCTTCCACTGCCGGACCTCCGTGGCGGTCTCCACCAGTTTTTCCGCCAGTTCCTGCTGGGACATGCCCAGACGATCCATCCACTTGCGGATGAAGCTGCCCTTTTCCATAGACTTCTCCTTCCTTTCCTGAGACAACGGGGACATCGGGTGTGGTTTCTTACATTATACACCAGGTCCAGGAGGCTGTCAAAGAAAAGCGGAGCCCGGAGCGGGGGAATTCATACGCGCTGGCCCAGACGGAAGGCCTCCATCATGCGGCCGGTGAGACTGACCCGGGCGTCGCCCTCCGGGGCGCTGGCTCTCTCGATCCACACGGCTTCCGAGAGCTCCTTGTGATCCACGTGGAACTCCGGGGAGCCGTCCAGGTCCGCGAAGAAGCCCACCAGCATGGTGCCGGAGAAGCCCCAGGGCTGGTTATCGAAGTAGCGGATGTTCTTCACGTGGAGACCCACTTCCTCGAAAACCTCTCGCCGCACGGTATCCTGCAGCGTCTCTCCGATCTCGTTGTAGCCGGCGATCAGGGCGTAGTAGCGGTAGCCGGTGGAGTACTTCGAGAAGAGGATCCGGTCCCGCTCCCTGTCCAGGATGCCCACGATCACCGCCACGGCGATATTCGGGTAACGGATGGTGCCGCAGGCGGGGCATACCAGGGCCCGCTCATCCTCCTTGGGGCGCAGGAGAGCGCCGCAGGTACCACAGAAGCGGTTGTCGTGGTACCAGTTGGACAGGTGGTAGCCGGTGACTCCCCCGAAGGCCAGCCAGTCCGGGGTCAGTCGGCGTAGCCTGTGGACGCTGACGTACGCCAGTCCGTTGCCCTCCGGCAGAGGCTGGGACGACAGGTAGAAGGCGGTGTCGTCGATACGGAAGAGGTACTGGAGCTCTCCGAGGTCCGCCCGCTCCGCCGCCTGGGCCACCGTGGGGATCGTGTCGTCCAGGAGCAGGATCTGGCTGCCCTGGCACGAGACAAGGTAATCCGTCTCCGGGTGCGGGTCCCGGGGTTCGTACTCGCAGTGGTAATGTCTGTCGCCAATATCGTGCAGCATGAGAAGTCCACCCTTCAGCCGGAGAAGCCGGCGGATTCTGCAGGAAAGCCGGCGCCCTGGCCGGTCTCCCGTATTATCTGTCCCGGAGCGGGAGCTGTCAAGAAAGAAGTTTCCCGGACGGTTTCGGGTCTTTACTGGGGCGATTTAAGGCCGCTCGGCCCCTGAATTCCGTTTTGAAATACGGGTTTCTTGCATACGGGTGATAAAGTGGCCCAAAAAGTTGCAACTTTGTGGACCTTCACTTTGTGGACGAC
>CANRFA010000179.1 GCA_947629775.1 uncultured Oscillospiraceae bacterium | reverse complement strand
TCCATGAGGAGCGAGGGGGCCACGAAGAAGCAGTGGATCGACTTGCGGGCCTTCCCCTTGGCGAAGCGGAGGTCGTGGCTGCGCTTGACGTAGACCTGGCAGAGCCGCGGGGAGTGGCGGAGGAAACGGCAGGCGGCGTAGCCGATGGACTCCCGCTCCAGGTCGCAGTCGGTGCGGGTGTAGAAGGTAAAGGTGGGGGAGACGGTCAGGTCACACACCTGGGCGCCGTATCCGGATCCGTTGGTCATTTTCATGTGCAATCCCTCCTGAAAGACAGTTTGTTTCTGGGGCCTGGCGCTTGGTTGCCATCCCGTGCCGCCGTTTGCAGTGGCACGTCTGCGTCGGGAGACTCTGTGCGGTTCCGACTCCGCAGCACCGGGGAACGGCATGGCGAAAGAAAAAACACCATGCTGGTCTTACCCGGGCACAGTGTCAGAAACAAACACTACGCCCTCAGCAGACTCTCCGAATGACAAGACATAGCGTTTCAGTTGGATTGTGTGATCATTGTACAGGAGAAATCCGGATCTGTCAACAGGAAATTGTCCCTTTGGCGCAATTTGTCGATTTGATTTGGCCGATGGTCCGGGACGGGGCGGAAACTGTAGGAAATGTACGGAACCATCGGGAGGGAGAGCGTATTTTCGGTTTTTCGGCTACCCGGAAGCAGTTGCCGAAAGAAGGGAAAATCTGCTATACTGTTGCCCTGGAGGTGGAGGGCGTGACGGATTTCGGCAGACATGTGCGGGTGGAGTGCGCGGACGGCGTCCGTGTCCACGCCGTGGTTGCGGGCAGCGGAGAGCCGCTTCTTCTGCTGCATGGCCACCCGGAGACATGGCTGATGTGGCACAGGGTGGCTCCCCGGCTGGCGGAGCGCTTCACCGTGGTGATGGCGGATCTGCGGGGCTACGGAGACAGCGACTGTCCCCCGGACGTGCCGGACCACAGCAACTTCTCCAAGCGGACGATGGCGGAAGACCAGCTGACCCTTATGGGAGCGCTCGGCTTTGGCAGATTTCACGTGATGGGCCACGACCGGGGCGCCCGGGTGGGTTACCGGCTGGCCCTGGATCACCCGGAAGCGGTGGACCGGCTGGTGCTGCTGGACATTGTCTCCACCTGGGACATGTACGCCTGTCCGGATCCGGCGTTTGCCAAGGCCCTCTTCCAGTGGTACTTCTTTACCCAGAAGGCACCTCTGCCGGAGCACATGATCCAGGCCAGTCGGGAGGAGTTCTTCCGCTTCTCCCTGCACATTGACCGCTATGATTCCGGCCACGACACGTCGGCCGAGGTCTTCCCGCCGGAGGTGCGCGCGGAGTATCTGCGCTGCTACACCCCGGAGACCATCCACGCCATCTGCGAGGAGTACCGGGCGGGGGAGACCATCGATCGGGAACTGGACCGGCTGGACCTGGAGGCGGGACGGAAGATCCGGTCGGAGACACTGGTCCTGTGGGGGAAGAACGGTCTGGTGGAGCGGTTCTTCCGGCCGTTGGAGTGCTGGGCGAAGTTCGCGCCCCGTTTGCAGGGGGAAGCTTTGCCCTGCGGACATTTTGTTCCGGAGGAGGCTCCAGGCCCCCTGCTGGAGCGTGTGGATCCGTTTCTGCGTTGATATCCGGGCGCTGGAAGAGCGCCCATAGCGGCCCGAGGGCCACAGATTCCCTGGAGGGAGAACATGCGAAAGACAAAACAGATTCTGCTGGCGGTTCTGGTGCTGCTGACATTGGCCCTGGCGGGCTGCGGAGAGGGAAGCTCTTCGGACGCCGATTCTTCTTCCGCTTCCGGTTCCGAATCGGTTTCGGATCCCGTCGAAGTGGTGGAGCCGGTGGAATTTCCCTGGTACCTGACCCTGGTCAACCGGGACAACCCTCTGCCGGTGGACTTTCAGCCACCGGAACTGTCCATGATCCGCTCCGAGAAGTACCTGGACAGTCGGGCGTATCCGGATCTGGAGGCGATGCTGGAAGCGGCCCAGGAGGAGGATCTGTATCCCCTCGTGTGTTCCGCCTTTCGGGCCCGGGAGTATCAGGAAACGCTCTTCCAGGAGGAGATTCAGCGTCATCTGGACCGTGGCCTCTCCCAGGAGGAGGCGGAAGCGGAGGCCGCCATGTGGGTGGCGGTTCCGGGCACCAGCGAGCACGAACTGGGACTGGCGGTGGACATCGTGGACCTGGACTATCAGATGCTGGACGAGGAGCAGGAACAGACCGAGGTTCAGCAGTGGCTGATGGCCCACTGCGCGGAGTACGGCTTCATTCTCCGCTACCCCACGGACCGCAGCGACGTTACCGGGATTGACTACGAGCCCTGGCACTACCGCTACGTGGGCCGGGCCGCCGCCGCGGAGATCATGGGACGCAATCTGTGTCTGGAGGAATATCTGGAGCAGATCACCTCTCAGGACCAGATTCCGGAGGGACCCGAGGAAGCGCCGGAGGACGTGGAGGGAGAGCAACCGCCTGAAGGCGCTGGCCCGGCGGAAGAGGGAGCCTCCTCCGAGGGATAGCTGCGGGAGGCGGATGGCCTGATCTGCTCCGACGCAGAGCCCGACCTGTGAAGAAGAGGGGAGAAGGGAAAGGAACAGCATGAACGGAATGTCAAAGGGAGAGCGCACCCGGGAGCGGATCGGGCAGATTGCCCTGGATATGATGCGCACCCGGGGCCTGGAACAGGTCCGGGTGGAGGAGATTGCCCGGGAGGCCGGCGTGACCAAGAGCAGTTTCTACTCCTATTTCAGTTCGAAGAACGAGATCCTGATCCATCTTCTGCAGGAGTGCGTGGACGCCGTGGCCTTCGAGATCTACCAGGCGGACCTGGGGAGCGACTCCTTTGAGCGGCTGTGCGGACTGGCGGAGGTCTATTGCCGGGTCGTGGAGGAGCATCTGGGGGTGGATCTCCAGCGGGTGCTTTGCGCCATCCTGATGCAGCCGGGACGCCGTGGCGTGGACCTTCTGGACCGGGGAACGCTGCTCTATGGAGAAATCCATAAGGCGGT
>CANRFA010000178.1 GCA_947629775.1 uncultured Oscillospiraceae bacterium | reverse complement strand
GTTGGGCACCTCGATCCCCACCATGGAAATCTGATCCGGAATGGGGGCAATGCGGACGCCGGAGGCTCCCAGCGCCAGGGCGATATCGTCCGCCAGGTTGGTCAGCTTGTTCAGCCGCACTCCCTGGTCCAGTTCCAGCTCGTAGCGGGTGACGGAGGGCCCCCTCGTGACATTGACGATGCTGGCGTCGATGCCGAAGGAGTGGATGGCGTCCGCAAGGCGCTGGCGGTTGCTGTTCAGCTCCGCCATGGCGGCCCCTCCCATGTCTCCGGATCCCTCCTTCAGCAGGGAGATGGGCGGATACTGGTAGGGAAGCGTCCCCCGGTCCATGGACGCCCGGATATCCTGGCCCACTTCCATGGCGGCCCGGGCGGTATCCTTCTTTGTGACCTTTTCCTCTTCGGGATCCGCCGCCGGAGCGTGCCGGCGGGCAAGCCGGGCGCCGCCGCCGGTACGGGCCGCGGGGGCCTTCCGGCGCACTTCCGGGAAGGATACCGGCGGTTCCGGCTCCGGGAACGGAGGCTCCTGCTCCGGGATCTCCGGGACGGAAAAGAGGGGCTCCTCCGGATCCGGCGAAAGCTCCGGAACCGCCGCCGCGTCGTCCCAGATGCGCCGGTCTTCGGGGATGGGCACCGGCTCCTCTACGGAGATGGGGTCCGTGACAAAGCGTTCGTCTTCCTCTTCCGCGCTGCCGTCTCCGTCCGCCTCTTCCTCTGCCCCGCCCGAGCGGACCGGGGCGGTCTTCCGGCTGGCGGTCTTCAGATACGTATCCGGAGAAGGACGGTTTCCGCGGCGGAAGAAGGAGCGACGGCCTTCCTGCCCGTCGGATTCCTTCTCCGGAGTCTCCGCCTCCGGGGAAGCGGATTCGGCGGACAGTTCCTCGTCGTCCGGAGCCGGATTGTCATCCGGTCCCGTATCGATGGGAATATCGTAAAAGCGCTTTCGGCGGGGGATATCCACGGGTTCCGGTTCCGGCTGCGACTCGCGGACCGGCTGCCGGGCCGGCTGGCGCGCGGGCGGACGGATCGGGGAACGGGACTTCTGCCGGGCCGGCGCCTGCATGCGGCTGGGCTGAGCGCCCCCGGGCGCGGGCCCCGGCTTGCGGACCTTCTGTCTGGGGGGCTGAGGCGTGTAATCCGGATGAGGACGGCTGAAAATCCACTCCGCCACGTCAAAGATGGTGCGGTTAAAGGCGGTAAGCCCCAGGAAAATGGTGACGAGACCAAAGACAATCGTGCACCCAAGGTCGCTGACCAGGGTCACCACGATCTGCGCGAGCACGCCGCCCAGAACGCCACCGGTCTTCATGGTCTGGCCCCCGGCCCAGAGCGTGCCGAAAAAGCCTCCGTTCCAGGGCAGGGTCTTCGCCAGCAGCCCGTGCAGCACGCAGGCCGACGAGAGGGGCAGCAGCAGCGCGGAGATTACCCGCGTCTTCACCGGATTGCCCCGGTGAAAGCCCAGGATCCAGGCGCACAGGAACAGCGCGGGAGGAACCAGCCAGAAGCCGAACCCGACCAGGCCCTTCAGCGTACTCACATAGAAATCAATGAACAGAGCCTTGACGTTGAAGTAGCCGAAGATGGCAAAGATGCCCAGCAGCAGGCAGATCAGCGCGCCCACTTCCCGGCGGATGGGACGGCCTGCTGTGTCTGCCGTCTTCTTCCGGGCCGGAGCGGCGCTTCGGCTCCCGGTGGCGGTGGAGGCCGTACGTTTTCCGCCGGTCCCCGTCTTCCGGGCAACAGCCGCTGTCTTCTTTTGCGTGGTTGCCATTTATGTACGTCCTTTCTGTCAGATCAGGGAGCCATGGAGCTGACGGCGCTCCCTGCGGCCGCAGAGATCGCGCTCAGGGAACCGGAGGCCCCGGATGCCGCGGAAGCAGCGGAGCCCAGGGAGCTGGCCGCCCCGGAGGCCGCCGGAACCAGAGTCCAGCCCAGAAGAATGAGAACGATGGAGATGGCGCCGGCCGCCCAGCAGTAGTAAGCGAACGCGCCGAACTTTCCCTTGCTGGCCAGGAGATTCACCAGACCGATGGCGAAATACCCCACGACACCGGCAAAGACCATACCCACCAGGTATTTCGGGAGCATGCCCTCCGGCAGGCCGCCCTCCGCGCCGAAGACATCCTTGACCTCCAGCAGCGTGGCGCCCAGCACCGCGGGCAGAGAGAGCAGGAAGGAGTAGCGCACCGCGAACTTCCGGTCCAGGCCGCAGGCCATGCCGGCGGCGATGGTGGAACCGGAACGGGAGAGGCCGGGGATCGTGGCGAATCCCTGGGCGATTCCGATGAGGATGGCGTCCTTCAGGGTGGTGTTCATGGCGTTTTTCCGGCCCCGGGCCATGCGGTCCGAGAAGAACAGCACGCAGCCGGTCACCAGCAGCGCGCAGCTGACAAAGATGGGATACTTCCCGAGACTCTCCACCGCGTCGTTGAACAGCACGATGACGAACAGCGGGAGAGTGCCCACCACCACCAGCAGCACCAGACGGCGGGCCTCCGGCGGACGGCCCTTCTCCTTGGAGGGAGAGACCAGCGAAGCGACGCCCCGGAAGAACTCCACAATCATGTCCCGCACATCCGCGAAGTAGTAGATGCACACCGCGATGAGCGTGGCGAAGTGCAGCAGGATGTTGAAGAGCTGATCCGGCTCCTGCAGGCCGAAGAAGTGCTGCAGCAGCGTCAGATGTCCGGAACTGGAGATGGGGAGAAACTCCGCCACTCCCTGGACAACTCCCAGAATGATCGCCATCAGAATTGTCACAGCGATAACCCCCTTGACTGAGAACCCGCTTCCCTCCGGAAGCGGGCGGAATGTACTCCGACTATATTATCACAGCCCGCCTGCAGATTCCAGCCCTTTTCCGATTTTTATACCACCCTACAAAAAAGGGCGCCGTTCCGGAGGATTTCTTCACTTCCGGGCGCATGCCCCGGCAATAGAGTAGAGGCGGGGTCATGCCCCGCCCCTCTCGTTGAACCGTACGTACGGATCACGTATACGGCTCTCCGGC
>CANRFA010000177.1 GCA_947629775.1 uncultured Oscillospiraceae bacterium | reverse complement strand
CTACGATAGGACCCAAGGCTTGGACCATGGCTTTGAGCTTCTAGCCCATGTGGCTACCTACCGACCGCACAGGTCGATTTGATCCGCCAGGGTCCGGCCGTGGAACACCTTCTTCCGCGTTGCGGGGGGGCTCCTACTCTCCGTACCTCTGCGTTCCAGAGGGTACTCTGTCCTCTGTTGGGATTTCGGACCTGAGCCGCATCCCGCTCCAGACCCTGTGACCGGGACCAGACCGCCCAGCAGGTCCATGAGGGCGAGACCGGCGAGGATCGTGTCCGGTTCTGAGGGTTGCCTGCGCCTGCCCGGCAGGCCCCGGCGAAGGAGCGGGATCAGGGGATCATCTGGGAAGAGATCGTCCAGGGTCCGGCAGAGGAATTCCCTGCTGTCCGGGTGACTCTCCGGAACCGGGCAGGTCCAGGTTGCCCCGCGGAGGGAGCGGCGGACAGCCTGCTCCGCCTGGCGGGGTGTTTTGCCGGTGAGGTCCGCCGCCTGCCGCCAGACCTCGCGGAGGCGGAAGGATCTGTTCAGAGGATCGTCCGCGAGAAGCCGGATGGCGGTGGCCAGGCGCTCCCCTTTCCCCGCGGGAGAGGCCATTGCCTTCCAGGCAGGCCCGGATATCCGTGCCGGTGATGTGGCCGCTCGTCGTGAATTCCCCTTCGCTCTCCTGTTTTCCTCAGAGAACGTACGGGATGGAGGGATTTTGGGATTGCGGTGGACTGTCCCCGGAGCGGATCTGCTCTGTCCGGAGACCCTTCCTGGGGCAGGCGAAGATCGCAACCATGGCGGAGCTGCTCAAACAGTCACATCTGTAAAGGAATAAGCGGCCCGTCCTTCCCGGGCAGAGACAACTCCAGGGTGAATGAACGGCGTGCTGTACGGTCGTAATGACGCGGCGGATATCAGGATATCGGCAGAAAACGGCCTTTTTGCGCCTGAAAGAGGCCCATCAACCGAGGGGCTGTTGAAACTGATGATCCGGGACTGTCTCTTCTGCACGCCATGGCCTTCACCGTGAAGGGAATTGTCCCGTCTTACCCGGAGGCCGCGGCCTTTCAGGCCGGATTGCCTGCGTGGAGCCTCGTCTACAGCGCTGAGAGCGGCAGAGCGTGGGTTCCCTGCCCGCTTCCATGCGGGTCAGGTGAACCCGCTCAGATCGTTTCCTGTAGCCCGTATGGGAGCAACCGGGTCCCTTCCCTTTCACTGGGGATGGCCGCGCCCGCTTCCTCTGGAGCGGGAAAACGTAAAAGCGACAGATTGGGAGAAATTGGAATCAGAAAATTTCAGTTCTCTGCTGTGAGTCCCAAAAACGGGACAGCATGGGGTGTAGTATAGAGCACGTCAGCAGGAGGAAAGGGTCTCCCAAGCGGAGAACGACGGTCAGACAAGGAGGTTTGACATGGCGAAGAAGAATCTCACCGTGGTGTCCCCGGCTCCCGCCGAGGACCGGAAGAAGGCGGCCCGCATGGCGGCGGCCGCCGTGCAGAAGCGCTTCGGGGAGGGCGCCATCATGCGCCTGGGGCAGAAGCCCAGCGTCCACGTGGACGTGATCCCCACCGGCTCCATGGGGCTGGACTTCGCGCTGGGGGCCGGGGGACTGCCCCGGGGCCGGATCATCGAGATCTACGACCCCGAGTCCTCGGGCAAGACGACCCTGACGCTGCGCATCGTCGCGGATGGTTTCCCTGCAGACCGTACGGGAGCAACCGGGTCTTTTCCCTTTCACAGAGGATGGCCGCGCCTCCTTCCTCTGGAGCGGGAAACCGTAAAAGCGACAGACTGGGAGAAATTGGAAGCAAAAAATTTCAGTGCTCTGCTGTGAGTCCCAAAAACGGGACAGCAGGGGGTCTAGAATAGAGCACGTCAGCAGGAGGAAAGAGTCTCCCAAGCGGAGAACGATGGTCAGACAAGGAGGTTTGACATGGCGAAGAAGAATCTCACCGTGGTGTCCCCGGCTCCCGCCGAGGACCGGAAGAAGGCGGCCCGCATGGCGGCGGCCGCCGTGCAGAAGCGCTTCGGGGAGGGCGCCATCATGCGCCTGGGGCAGAAGCCCAGCGTCCACGTGGACGTGATCCCCACCGGCTCCATGGGGCTGGACTTCGCGCTGGGGGTCGGGGGACTGCCCCGGGGCCGGATCGTGGAGATCTACGGCCCCGAGTCCTCGGGCAAGACGACCCTGGCGCTGCACATCGTCGCGGAGGCCCAGAAGCTGGGCGGGGAGGCGGCCTTCATCGACGCCGAGCACGCCCTGGATCCCGAGTACGCCCGGGCCCTGGGGGTGAACATCGACGAGCTGTTCGTCTCCCAGCCGGACTGCGGCGAGCAGGCCCTGGAGATCTGCGACACCCTGGTCCGCTCCGGCGGCATGGACGTGGTGATCGTGGACTCCGTGGCGGCTCTGGTGCCCCAGGTGGAGATCGACGGGGAGATGGGGGAGGCCACCGTGGGTCTGCTGGCCCGCCTGATGAGCCAGGCCATGCGGAAGCTGGCGGGCGCCATCTCCAAGACCAACACCCTCGTGGTGTTCCTCAACCAGCTGCGGGACCAGATCGGGGCGTACAAGGCCGGCGAGACCACCACCGGCGGCCGGGCCCTGAAGTTCTACTCCTCCGTCCGCCTGGAGGTGCGCCGGGTGGACAGCATCGAGGAGAACAAGGTCCGCCTGGGCAACATCGTCCGCGTCCGCACCGTTAAGAACAAGGTGGCCCCGCCCTTCCGCACCGTGCTCTTCTCCATCCTGTTCGGTAAGGGCATCGACCGCTCCAGCGAGGTGCTCTCCATGGCGGAGGAGCTCCGGATCTTCACCCGCTCCGGCTCCTGGTACTACATGGGCGACACCCGCATCGGGCAGGGCCGGGACTCCGTGCGGAAGTACCTGGCGGACCACCCGGAGGTGGCGCGGCAGGTGGAGGACCAGCTCAAGGCCCACTCCGGCCAGCTCGTCCGCGTGAGCGGCGGCGACGACGACGACCAGGCCGCCGGGGCGCCGGTCCAGGCGGAGTCCATGCCCCAGGA
>CANRFA010000176.1 GCA_947629775.1 uncultured Oscillospiraceae bacterium | reverse complement strand
TTCGTGCCGGAGGGGGCCCTCTTCACCCACTCCAGCGGCTCCAACCGCCGCAGTGTGGCGGAGCACATGCTGGCCTCCTGCCTGTCCCTCTGCCGCAAGCTGCCTCTCTACCGGGACAGCCAGAAGGAACACCGCTGGCTGGACGAGGGGAAGGTGAAGACCCTGCTGGACAGCACCGTGCTGGTGCTGGGGGCCGGCCATGTGGGCTCCTGCTTCGCCGGCCTCTGCCGGGCGCTGGGCGCCCGGACCATCGGGGTGAAGCGTACCCCGGGGAGCGTGGAGGGCTTCGACGAGGTTTACGGCATGGATCGCCTGGAGGAACTGCTGCCCCTGGCGGACGTGGTGGCCCTCTGCCTGCCCCACTCGCCTCAGACCGCGGGCCTCATGAACGCGGAGCGGATCGCCCTCATGAAGGACGACGCCATTCTCCTCAGCGCCGGCCGGGGCTCCGTGCTGGACCAGGAGGCCCTGGCGGCCGCCATGCAGGCGGGAAAGCTCTGGGGCGCCGCTCTGGATGTGACGGATCCGGAGCCTCTGCCCGCGGACAGTCCTCTGTGGGACATCCCCAACCTGCTGCTCACCCCCCACACGGCGGGCGGCATGCGGCTGGAGCTGACCCGGCGCACCTGCGTGGAGATGGCCATGGACAACCTGCGCCGCTATGTGGCGGGGGAACCCCTGGTCAATCAGGTCCGCCGCTGAAAGAGCCGAAAAGAGAACGGCCTCCGGGGAGCGCTGCGCCGCTCCCTCCGCCGCGGGAAAGGGACCCGAAGGGGTCCCTTTCTGCATGCCCGGGAGTACTCCGGCGCCACGCGGCCCTCCGATTTTGTGGAAATCTCCCAAGAATCCGCCGTTCCGGCCCGGAAATTACTCAAATTGCGCAGGCGGTTTTGATTGCACCGGCAAAAGAAGGCTGCTATAATAAAGCCAAAGCCCCCGGAAGGTCCCATGGAGGGACGGTTGGGGCATGGAATGGAAAAGGAAACTTCGCAATATTGCTGGGAGGCAGTCAACATGGAAATCAAAATCACCCGCGCCCAGACACTGAAGGAGAAACCGGACTCCTCCACGCTGGTATTCGGTCAGTCCATGACCGATCATATGCTGATCGTGGACTGGGACGAGGGTCAGGGCTGGCACGACGCCCGTATCGTCCCCTATGGTCCCCTGAGCATCGACCCCGCCGCCAAGGTCCTCCACTACGCCGAGGAGATCTTCGAGGGTCTGAAGGCCTACCGCACCGAGGACGGCTCCATCCAGCTGTTCCGGGTGAAGGACAATATCGAGCGTATGAACAACTCCGCCGACCGGATGAACCTGCCCAAGATCCCCGAGGATCTGGCCATGCAGAGCATCCTCGAACTGGTGAAGCTGGAGCAGGACTGGGTTCCTTCCGAGAAGGACACCTCCCTCTATATCCGCCCGTTCATGATCGGCCTGGACGCCGCCCTGGGTGTGCACTCCTCCCACCACGTGCAGTTCATCGTCATCGTCTGCCCCGTGGGCGCCTACTATCCCGAGGGCCTGAACCCCGTTAAGATCTACGTGGAGGCCGAGGACGTCCGCGCCGTCAAGGGCGGCACCGGCATGGCCAAGACCGGCGGCAACTACGCCGCTTCCGTGCGCGCCAGCGACCGCGCCGAGCGCAACGGCTTCACCCAGGTTCTGTGGCTGGACGGCGTTCACAACCGCTACATCGAAGAAGTGGGCTCCATGAACGTCATGTTCAAGATCAACGGCAAGATCGTCACCCCCGACCTCAACGGCTCCGTGCTGCCCGGCATCACCCGCCGCTCCTGCATCCAGCTGCTGAAGGACTGGGGCTACGACGTGGAGGAGCGCCGCATCGACGTGGACGAGCTGTTCGCCGCCGCCGAGAGCGGAGCGCTGGAAGAGGCCTGGGGCACCGGCACCGCCGCCGTGGTGTCTCCCATCGGCGAACTGGCCCGCAAGGGCGAAGAGGTCATGGTCAGCGGCAACAAGATCGGCCCCATCACCCAGAAGCTGTACGACGAGCTCACCGGCATCCAGTGGGGCCGCATCGCGGACACCCACGACTGGATCACGAAGGTCTGCTGAGCGCAATCTCTGTTTTTTCACAGTCGCCCCAATCGGGGCGGCTGTTTTTTTCGCCCGCGCGGCCCTCCGCACCCGTTTCCGGCCGGGGAGGGGCTTGCAAAAACGGAGAGGGGCGGGTATACTGATAAGACACGCATCCGTACCAAGGAACAGGAGAGGATTTTATTCATGGAACGCACCACCATTGCCGCCATTTTCGCGGATCAGGAGAGCCTGGGCGGCCAGGCGGTTACCGTATGCGGCTGGGCCCGGACGATCCGGGACATGAAGACCTTCGGCTTCATCGAGCTCAACGACGGGTCCTGCTTCCGGAATCTGCAGGTCGTCATGGACGCCAACGTCCTGGACAACTACCGGGAGATCGCCTCCCAGAACGTGGGCGCCGCCCTGATTGTCCGGGGGACCGTGGTCCTGACCCCCAAAGCGAAGCAGCCTCTGGAGGTGAAGGCGGAGAGCATCGTCGTGGAGGGCGTCTCCGCGCCCACCTACCCCCTGCAGAAGAAGCGCCACAGCGTGGAGTTCCTGCGCACGATCCAGCATCTGCGCCCCCGGACGAATCTGTTTTCCGCCGCCTTCCGGGTTCGCTCCGCGGCCGCCCACGCCATCCACTGCTTCTTCCAGGACCGGGGCTTCGTCTACGTGCACACCCCCATCATCACCGGCTCGGACTGCGAGGGCGCCGGCGAGATGTTCCAGGTGACCACCCTGGATCTGGAGAACCCGCCCCGCAACCCGGACGGCAGCATCGACTACACGAAGGACTTCTTCGGCAAGCGGACCAGCCTCACGGTCTCCGGCCAGCTCAACTGCGAGAACTTCGCCATGGCCTTCGGCAACGTGTACACCTTCGGGCCCACCTTCCGGGCGGAGAACTCCAACACCGCCCGCCACGCGGCGGAGTTCTGGATGATCGAGCCGGAGATGGCCTTCGCGGATCTGAACGACTATATGGATACGGCGGA
>CANRFA010000175.1 GCA_947629775.1 uncultured Oscillospiraceae bacterium | reverse complement strand
AGCGGAAAGGGAAGGCGGTGAGCGGAATGCGGCGGATCGTGATCGGGATCCTGGCCCATGTGGACGCGGGCAAGACCACCCTCTCGGAGGGGATGCTCTACCGCAGCGGCGTTCTGCGCCGGCTGGGCCGGGTGGACCACCGGGACGCCTTCCTGGATACGGAGAGCCTGGAACGGGAACGGGGCATCACCATCTTCTCCAAGCAGGCTCTGCTTTCGTGGGGGGACGTGGAGATCACCCTTCTGGATACCCCCGGCCACGCGGACTTCTCCGCGGAGATGGAGCGCACCCTGCGGGTGCTGGACTGCGCGGTATTGGTGATCAGCGGGCCGGACGGCGTCCAGGGCCACACCCGCACCCTCTGGCGGCTGCTGGACACCTACCAGGTGCCGGTCTTCCTCTTTGTAAACAAGATGGATCTGGCGGGGGCGGACCGGGAGCGGATTCTCCAGCAGCTGCGGGAGAAACTGGACGGCGGCTGCGTGGATTTCTCCGCTCCCCAGGAGGAACGGGACGACGCCATCGCCATGACGGCCGAGGAGGCTCTGGACGAGTTTCTGGAGACCGGGGCCGTGGGGGATGAGACGGTATCCGCCCTCGTGGCCCGCCGGCTGCTGTTTCCCTGCTGGTTCGGGTCCGCTCTGAAGCTGGAGGGCGTGGAGGAGTTCCTGGAGGGACTGTCCCGCTACGCCCGGCCGGCGCCGGCGGGAGCGGACTTCGGGGCGAGGGTCTTCAAGATCAGCCGGGACGGGCAGGGCGCCCGTCTCACCTGGATGCGGCTCACCGGCGGCGCCCTCAAGGCCAAGGACGCGCTCTCCGGAGGAGAGGGGGAGAACGCCTGGACGGAGAAGGCGGATCAGCTGCGGCTCTACTCCGGAGAGAAATTCAAACCCCTGGACCGGGCGGAGGCCGGGTCCGTGGTGGCGGTCACCGGCCTCACCCATACGTTCCCCGGCGAGGGCCTGGGCTTCGAGGGCAACTGGGCCGGCCCGCAGCTGGAGCCGGTGCTCAGCTACCGCATGATTCTCCCGGAGGGGACGGATCCCCATACGGCCCTGCCCCGGCTGCGGCAGCTGGAAGAGGAGGACCCCACCCTCCGCTTCCGCTGGGACGAGCGGTGGCAGGAACTGCACGTGCAGCTCATGGGCCCCATTCAGCTGGAGATCCTCCAGCGCCTGATCCTGGACCGCTTCGGCCTGGAGGTGACCTTCGGGACGGGCAGCATCGTCTACCGGGAGACCATCACGAACACGGTGGAAGGCGTGGGCCACTTTGAGCCTCTGCGCCACTACGCGGAGGTGCACCTGCTGCTGGAGCCCGGCGAGCGGGGCAGCGGGGTGACGCTGGCCACGATCTGTCCCACGGACCAGCTGGATCTGAACTGGCAGCGCCTGATCTTCACCCACCTGCTGGAGCGTCCCCAGCCCGGGGTGCTCACCGGTTCTCCCCTGACGGACGTGAAGATCACCCTGGTGGCGGGCCGGGCCCACCTGAAGCACACGGAGGGCGGCGACTTCCGCCAGGCCACCTACCGGGCGGTGCGCCAGGGACTCATGCAGGCGGAGAACGTTCTTCTGGAGCCCTTCTATGATTTCCGGCTGGAAGTGCCTCCGGAGTGCGTGGGCAGGGCCATGACGGACATCCAGACCATGGGAGGCACGGCGGACGCCCCGGAGAGCGAAGGGGATACCACCGTCCTCACCGGCAAGGCCCCCGTGGCGGGCATGCGGGACTACTGGAAGGACGTGGCGGCCTACACCCGGGGCCTGGGCCGGCTCTCCTGCGTGCCCCGGGGCTACGAGCCCTGCGGAGACCAGGAGGAAGTGGTGGAGAAGATCGGGTACGACCCGGAACGGGACGCGGACAACCCCACCGGCTCCGTGTTCTGCGCCCACGGCAGCGGCTTCTACGTTCCCTGGAACGAGGTGCCGGCGCACATGCATGTGCCGGGGCTGCGCCTGGGGGAACGGCGGGAGGAGCCGGAGGAACCGATGCGGGTTTCCCGGGCCCGGCCCTCCTTTGAAGACGACCGGGAACTGCAGGCGGTGTTCGAGCGCACCTACGGCAAGGTGGAACGGGAGGCCTTCCGGCCCCAGAGGAAGCCGGCCCACACGGAGCTGAAGGAGCGCTACACGATCCAGGACAGCAAGTCCGGGCCGGAGTACCTCCTGGTGGACGGCTACAACATCATCTTTGCCTGGGAGCCTCTGAAGAACCTGGCCCAGACGGATGTGGCCGCCGCCCGCTCCGCCCTCATCGACATCCTGATCAACTACCAGGGCTACCGGAAGTGCGTGGTGATCCTGGTCTTCGACGCCTACCGGGTAAAGGGCAATCCAGGCTCCGTGGAAAAGCGCGACGGGATCTATATCGTTTACACCAAGGAAGCGGAGACGGCGGACGCGTACATCGAAAAGACCACCTACGACCTGAGCCGCCATTACCGGGTGCGGGTGGCCACCTCGGACGGCCTGGAGCAGGTGATCATTCTGGGCCACGGGGCCCTGCGCATTTCCGCCCGCACCTTCCGGGCCGAGGTGGAGGAGGCCGAGGGCGAGATCGCCCGCCTCATTCAGCGGCTGAACTACCGGGGCATCGGGACAAGGCAGTTGCGGCACACCGCGATCATCGAGCGCAACAACAGGAAATAGAGGATACGGGAGCGTCCCGTCCGGCGTACAGCGCCGGGCGGGGCGCTTTTTTGCTCTTACGTTTCCGGAAGCCTCCATGGGTTCCGGACGGGCTCTTCCACAGCGCAAATTTCCAGAAAATACCAGGCATATTTTTTTGGGGATTCGCATAGATAAAGACATTCCGGAGGGAAACCGGTCGGGCTGGGTTCCGTGGGGAATCTGAGTCGGGGCGCGTCTGAGGGGCAGCGAGGAGGAAACCGGACGAACCGGCCCGAGCCTGCCTGGCAACAGCATCTTTGCGGAAGCTGTGGAGGTGCGAAGCACTTCCCGCAGCTATAACCAGTCCTGTCAGACCAGCAAGGAATGTTTCGCGCACCGACAGGAACGCCGCCCCGGTTCCGGCTTCCGCATCCGATTTCAATCATCGCGCCGGCGTCTGACCGGCGCGGAGAGGAGGAATCCA
>CANRFA010000174.1 GCA_947629775.1 uncultured Oscillospiraceae bacterium | reverse complement strand
CGTGCGGTCGATCTCCTCCGCGTCCACGGACGCCACCGACCAGGCCAGGGCCTGGGCCTGAATCACGGGAAACAGGGTCTCCCGCTTCTTCGCGGAGAGCTTCTTGGAATCGTCGAGGCCGGGAATGTCCGCCTCCGGAGGCAGGATGACGGCGGCGGCGTACACCGGACCGGCCAGGGGACCGGCCCCCGCCTCGTCGCAGCCGCAGATCAGGCCGAAGCCCTGCGCCCGGGCCTCCCGCTCATACTTCCACCGTTCCGGATCCATCCGTTCCGCTCCCTTCCTCCGGCCACTCCAGGGTGAAGCGGCCCAGTTTTCCCGCCCGGAATTCGTCCAGCAGCACCCGGGCCATGCGCTCCGTGTCCCATTCGCCGCCGGAAATCCGCATGCCCCGGCGGGAGGCGGCGGCCTCCAGCAGCCGGTAGCCCCAGGCCACCTCGTTTTCGCCCTCCTGCTCCTCCGGCAGAGCGGCGAGGCGGCAGCCCTGCGTCAGCCGCTCCGGCCAGCGCCGGGCCAGCAGGGCCATCAGGTGGCAGCCCAGGGTCTCCGCGTCCATGACCTCGTCCTTCACCGCGCCGGTGAAGGCCAGGTGCAGACCGGTCTGCGGATCCTCGAACTTCGGCCAGAGGATGCCGGCGGTGTCCAGCAGATCCAGAGAGGAATCCACGTTCACCCACTGCCGGCCCCGGGTCACGCCGGGCCGGTCCCCCGCCTTCGCGGACTTCTTCCGGGCCACCTTATTAATAAAGGTGGATTTGCCAACGTTGGGGATCCCGACCACCATGGCCCGGACGGGACGGCCCACCTGGCCCTTCTCCCGCCAGCGGGCGATCTGCTCCCGGAGCGCCTCCCGGGCGGCGGCGGCAAAGCGCTCCGTGCCCCGGCCGCTGCGGGCGTCCGTCTCCAGCACCGTCATGCCCCGGGCGCGAAAGTACGCGCCCCAGGCCCGGCTGCCCGCCGGCTCCGCCTGGTCCGCCCGGTTGAGGATGATCAGGCGGGGCTTCGAGCCGCAGAGGGCGTCGATGTCCGGATTGCGGCTGGAGACCGGAATCCGGGCGTCCAGCAGCTCGGCCACCAGGTCCACATTCTTCAGGTCCCCTTCCATCTGCCGCCGGGTGCGGGTCATATGGCCGGGGTACCACTGGATATTCACTCGAAACGCCTCCCATACCGACTGGCTGGCCGGGGATCCCCACCCCTATAACAAAAGGAGCGGCCGGGCCGCTCCTCTGTCGCTTACAGGGCTTCCTTGATCTTGGCCGCTTTGCCGACGCGATCGCGCAGGTAGTACAGCTTGGCCCGGCGGATCTTGCCGTGACGGACCACATCCACCTTCTGGATGGAGGGAGCGTGGAGGGGGAAGACCTTCTCGACGCCCACGCCGTAGGAGACGCGGCGGACGGTGAAGCTCTCCTCGATGCCGCCGTGCTGCTTGGCAATGACAGTACCTTCGAAGACCTGGATACGCTCCCGGCTGCCCTCGCGCACCTTCAGGTGCACCCGGACCGTGTCGCCGATGGCGACCTGCGGGGGATCCTGCTTCTTGTACTTGTCCGTAAATGCTTTCATCAGATCCATGGTAATTCCTCCTGTTATTGCAGGCGTTCATTCCGGTTCCCCTTCCGGGATATCCTGCCCGCCCCTCGTTCGGGCGGGCGCCGCAGCGGAGCGCCCGTTTTCAGACTCGGGTACTATAGCACACCCGCCAGGGGAATGCAAGCACTTTTTTCCTCAGATTCCGTAAATATTCCCGGGTCGCCGGGGCCGGAATCCGCCCTTCCGGGCCTCAGACGCCGCCGTAAACCTCCCGGTGGACCTGAGAGATCACAACCTCCGTCTCCGGCAGGGCCTGACGCAGGTCCTCCGTCAGCTTCGGGACCACCACGTTCTCCGTGGCGAAATGACCGGCGTCCAGGAGGGTGATGCCCATGGCCCGGGCCTCCAGGTACTGGTCGTACTTCACGTCCGCCGTGACGAAGGTATCGCAGCCGGCGGCCAGCGCCTCCTTCAGCATGGAACCGCAGGAACCGCCGCCCACCGCCACCCGACAGACCGGATGGCCGGCGTCCTCAAAGCGTACGGAGGCCGCCTGCAGCCGCTCCTTCACAAAGCGGGCGTAGGCCTGCGCGCCGAGGCCGGACTCGTGGGCCGTGCCCGTCCTTCCGATGCCGTAGGGCCTGCCCTCCGCGTCCTGGCCGGCGGTCTCCAGCATCCCGATGTCTCCCAGCTGCAGCCGGCGGGCCAGACAGTCGTTCACCCCGCCCCGGGCCGCGTCCAGGTTCGTGTGGGCGCAGATGGCCGCCACGCCGCCCTCCGCCAGGGCCAGCAGAATCCGTCCCGTGACGGTCTCGTCCGTCAAAGACTTCTGGGCGTGGAAGATCACGGGATGGTGGGAGACGATGAGCTGCGCCCCCAGAGAAACCGCCTCTTCCACCACGGGCAGCGTGATGTCCAGCGCCACCAGAATCCGCTTTACTTCCCGGCCGCCCCGGCCAACCAGAAAACCGGCGTTGTCAAAGCCCTCCTGGGTGGCGAAGGGCGCCATGCGGTCCACGACCTGATAAATCTCCTTTACGGTTGCCACTGCTTCAGTTCCTCCTTCATCTCGATGATTCCGGCCCGCACCTCCCGCAGATGGGCGGTCCGCGCCTCCATGCCCGGCTTCCGGGCCCGGGCCAGGCCCTCCAGGGCCCGCTCCGTCCGCTCCAGCCAGCGCTCCAGCCAGGCCTCCCGCAGGGGGTGCCACGCGTTGCGGCCCGCGCAGCGCTCCGCCGGGGACAGGGGCCCCATCTCTCCCGGTTCCACGAGCCATGCGGTGTAGAGCAGATCCCCCTCCCGGGCCAGTTCCTCCCGTACGATCCGGCGTCCGTGCCCCGCCAGCCAGACCCGCAGGTCCTCCTGGGTGCTCTGGGGCTGGACAATCACGGGTTTTCCCCGGCTCCAGGGGGCCCGCTCCAGGATACCGGCGATGGTTTCGCCCCCCATGCCGGCCAGCACGGCGGCGTCAATCTCCTCCGGCCGGATGCCGCTCAGCCCGTCGCACAGACGGAAGGCCATGCGGTCCTGGAGACCCAGAGCGCGGGCCGTCTCCTTCGCCCGGCTCAGGGGGCCGGGGCGCAGATCCG
>CANRFA010000173.1 GCA_947629775.1 uncultured Oscillospiraceae bacterium | reverse complement strand
AGGAAGGCGGAGACGCCGGCGGGGGCGTACCAGTCCTCCGGCCGGGCCAGGGTAAGATCCGTCCCGCCCAGAGCCGAGCGGGTGAGTCCGTTGTCCCGGATGGACACCGTATACGAACCGTTGGAGAGCAGGTGGCAGGCCGGATGCCGGCGCCGGAGCTGCGTGCCCTCCCGCAGCAAAGCGGGGGCGGGGATCCGGCGGGCGCGGTTCAGGGCTTCCGGCATCTCCCGCTCCCCCTGGCGGAGGATGGGGGCGCCTACGGGCACCCGCTCCTGGAGCAGTTCCCGGAAGGCGGCCATGTCGCTGTCCGCCATGAAACGCCGCTGGAGGATATTGGAGCGCAGGGTGTTGTCAATGGCCGCCAGGCTCATCCCCAGGTGGTGGGCCATATAGGAGCGCACCACCTCGTACCGGCCGGAGCCGGTGAGGCGGGAGGGCGTCCAGTCCACCGCTTCGTAAAGACCGTAGCGCCCCTCCAGCCCCATATCCCGCAGGCGGCGCAGGTTGCGCAGCGCGCTGTGGGGCGCCAGCAGCAGGGCCAGGAAGGAGGCGTAGGGAGCCACCACCAGATCCGCGTCCAGTTCCCGTTTGAGCCCCAGGGCCTGGACCCCGTGGGCCTTGTACTGGTAGTGGAGGGCGGGATCAAAGGCGTAGAAGCCGGACTCGGAGATGCCCCAGGGGGTGCGGGCGCGCTGGCCCCGGCGTTTCTGGGCGTAGACGCAGAAGGCCAGGGACTCGTACATCAGGGAGTTGGGCTCGCAGGGCAGCAGCAGGTTGGGCATGAAGTACTCGAACATGGTGCCGGTCCAGGAGGCGAGGCCGCTGTAGTCGTTGTCCCCCAGCAGCATGCGGCCCAGCCGCCGCCAGTGGCGGGGCGGCACCTCGCCCCGGGCGACGGCGATGAAGCTGGTCTGGCGGGCCTCGCTGGCCAGCAGGTCGTAGTACCCGTCCGTGAGGGCCCCCTTCTCCACGTCGTACCCGATGGAGAACAGTTTCCTTCGGGAATTGTAGAGGGGCGCGCAGTTCATCTCCGCGCAGAGCTTCTCCGCCCGCCGGGCCAGGTCCGGAGCCCCCAGCTCCCGCAGACCGGCGGCCAGGGCGATCAGGCAGCCGCGCAGGTTGCCGCTGTCCACCGTGGAGACATAGCGGGGGCGCAGAGGGCGGGCGGAGGCGGTGTCGTACCAGTTGTAGAGGTGGCCGTTCCAACGCTCCAGATTCTCCAGAGAATCCAGCATGTGTTCCAGCTTCTCCAGGGCCCGGGGCGCGGGCAGCAGATCCAGGTCCCGGGCGGCCAGAACCGCCAGCAGGGCCAGCCCGATGTTCGTCGGCGAGGTGCGCCGGGCCAGCTCCGGTCCGGGCTGCTCCTGCCAGTTGTCCGGGGGCAGCCAGTGGTCCTCGGGCCGCAGCCAGCGGTCAAAGTAGCGCCAGATGAGGGCGGCCTCGTGGAGGAGAAAGGCCCGGTCCGCCGGCGGCAGATCCGCCTCCGGGGACTCCGGCCGGCTGATGAACCACGCCACCGCCGGGGCCAGCGTCCAGAGAAGCCCCACCAGCACGCCCATCCGCAGCCGGGCCAGCAGCATCACGGCAATTCCAACAGCCGGAGAGAACCAGGCCCGCCGGAAGCAGGCCGGAAGGGTGTCCCCGCCCTGTTCCGCCTGGGCGGCGGTGACCCAGGCCAGGAGATCCCGGTGGGAGACCAGCATCCGCCAGAGGGCGGTGGCGATGGCGGAGAGAGCAGTCCAGGCCTGCCAGGGCAGAAAGAGCAGCTGGAGGGCGGTCTGCAGCACCGCCCCCGCCAGACCGGCCACCACGGTGGAGTGGTAGCGGCGGTGTTCTCCCCGGGCGCGGCCCACGGCCAGTTCCGCTCCGGAGAGCAGCAGATGGGAGGCGGCGGCCGTCGCCGCCACCGCCCCGGTCCAGGCGAAGACCCGTCCCCGCAGGCAGAGCGCCAGCAGCAGGGCGGCCAGGGTAAAGACGGGGGAGAGGGAGCGGCGCAGGTTGTCCAGCAGCTTCCAGCGGGCCAGCAGAGGCAGTGGATTGGGCTCCCGCCCTCCGGCCCCGTCCGGCACCCGGGGCAGCAGCCAGGGGAGCAGCTGCCAGTCCCCCCGGAACCAGCGGTGGAGGCGGGAGAACCAGCTGTGGACTTTGTACGGGCAGCCGTCTGTCAGCTCCACCTCCCCCAGAAGTCCCGCCCGCAGGTAGCTGCCCTCCAGCAGGTCGTGGGAGAGAATGGCGTTGTCCGGAAAGCGCCCCTCCAGACAGGCAAAGAAGGCGTCCACCTGAAAGATCCCCTTGCCGGTGTAGGTGCCCTGGTCAAAGAGGTCGTGGTAGACGTCGCTGGCGGCGCAGCCGTAGGGGTCCACCCCGCCCAGCCCGCCGTAGACCCGGGCGAAGAAGGAGCGGTTGGCGGCCTCCAGGTCCACGGCGGACCTTGGCTGAAAGAGGGCATGGCCGGCGGTGACGATCCGCCGGCGGGGGTCAATCCGGGGCTGGTTCAGGGGATGGAGCATGGCGCCCGCCAGTTCCCGGGCGGCCCCCACGTTGAGGGCGGTGTCCGAGTCCAGAGTGATGACGTAGCGGGTGCCCACAAGCAGAGAGGAGTCTCCGGCCAGAATCCGCAGGGAGGAGGAGCGGCCCTTCAGAAGGCGGACCAGCTCCACCAGGGCGCCCCGCTTGCGCTCCCAGCCCATCCAGCGCTCGTCCCGGGGGTTGAAGGCGGGACGGCGGAAGAAGAGGAAGAACCCTCCGCCGTGGCGGCGGTTGAGCTCCTCCACGGCCTCCCGGGCGGAGCGTACCCGCTCCCGGCCCTCGTCCGAGAGGGGAGCCCGGCTGTCCGGCAGGTCCGCCAGCAGTCCGAAGCGCAGTTCTGCCCCGGCGTCCCGGTTGGCCAGCCGGTAGCGCTCCAGCCTGGCCGCCAGCTCCGGACCGCTGGCGGGGTCCGTCAGGAGGGAGACGATCACGCAGAGGGTCCGCCCCTCCGGGGGAATGCCGTCCGGCAGCTCCATGCACGGCACCGGCCGGGGCGGAACCAGCCGCACCAGCAGGAAATCCAGGGTGTTTTTCACGATGTCCGAGAGGGGCAGCAGAAGAAGAACCGCCGCCGGGCCGGAGCCGGACAGGCGCCACAG
>CANRFA010000172.1 GCA_947629775.1 uncultured Oscillospiraceae bacterium | reverse complement strand
GCCGCAATCTTCAGGATACACTTCTCAGCGGAAATTGCAAGCGAAAGTTGGGGAAATCCACAGTTTTTTTCCTCTCCGCCCCCAGATCCGGCCTCTTTTTTGCAGGTTTTTCCAGCCCTTCCTGCGCTCTGGGAGGCGCGGGCGCCGTCTTTTTCTCCTGGACAGTTCCCCGCCGGCGTGCTACAATGCCAGGCAGAATCCGGGGCGCAGCCCCGCGGGAGGCGCGCCTCATGCGAAAAGGATCCGAAATCTTCCGGCCGGACAGCCGCTTTTCTCTGTTTCTGCTCTCCGTGCTCGTCACCGGTCTCTCCTACGGCCTCTACAAGGGCATCCTGGACAACTTCCTGGCGGAAGTGGTGGGCATGGGCGAGATGGACCGGGGGATCACCGAGTTCTTCCGGGAACTGCCGGGCATCGCCCTCATCTTCCTGCTGGCCGCTTTCTACATGCTTTCCGCCGAGTCCCTCTACCGCATGGGGGCCGTGATCATGCTGGTGGGCATGGCCATGCACGCCGCGCTGCCTCCCACCAAGGTCCTGATGACCCTCGCCATCTGCACCTACTCCGTGGGAGAGCACATCCAGCTGGGGATGAAGAGCACCCTGTCTCTGGAGTACGCCCGGGAGGGGCAGAGCGGCGCCGCCCTTGGCATGCAGAACTCCTCCAACCAGGCGGGAACTCTGGTGGGATATCTGGTGATCGTGGCGGTTTTCTCCCTGGCGCCCGGCCAGCCTCCCTACACCCTCTTCTTCGCCATCGCCGCCGTGCTGGCCGCCGTCAGCGCCGGCTGCACCCTGGGCATGACGGGCCACAGCCGCACGGACGAGACGAAGCGGCGCTTCTACTTCAATCGGAAGTACGCAAAGTACTACATGCTCGAAGTCTTCTACGGAGCCCGCAAGCAGGTGTTCATCACCTTCGGGCCCTACGTGCTGGTGCTGTTCTACGGGGCCAGCGCCGCCACCATGAGCCTGCTCTTCGCGGTCTCGGCCGTGGCCTGCTTCTTTGCCTCCCCGGTGGTAGGGCGGATCATAGACCGGCTGGGGTATCGGATCGTGATGATTTCGGACACCCTGATCCTCGTGATCGTCTGCTTCTTCTACGGCTTCGCCCACTACCTGTTTCCCCGGGACATCGCCTTTCTGGTCTGCTGCGTGAACTACGTGCTGGACTCCGTCATCTCCCTGGCCTCCATGGCATCCAGTGTCTACGTGCAGGACCTCTCGGACAACCCGGACGAGGTGAAGGCCACCATCTCCACCGGGGTCTCCGTCAACCACGTGATCACGATCTTCATCGCCCTTTTCGGCGGCTGGATCTGGCAGGCCCTGGGCATCGAGATGCTCTTCATCGTCTCCGCGGTTCTGGGGCTTTGCAACAGCGCCTACGCCGCCTCCATCCCCCGCAGGAAGAAGGCCTGATCCGGGGCAGCCGTTCCGGCTCCGGCGCATTCTTCTCTCCGGCCGGGAGCGCCTTGCCCTTCGGTCTTTCCCCTCTTCTTCAGACGTAAAAAAGCCCCCGCCGTTTCCCGATGGAGACGGTGAGGGTTCTTTTTCCAGGTTCCTGCCCTCCACCAGGGCCCGGATGCAGGTCAGGCCACGTTCCCGGGGCATAGGCCGCCCACCTCTGCCGGTTGCCGCTCAGAATCCCCGCAGAAGCCGGGCATACCGGCTCTCCGGACTCCTCCCGACGTCTTCCCGGAAGCATCTGAAAAAAAGGTCCGGAAGAGTGGAAATATCCGGGAAACCATGCTATACTGAGACTGCCGATTTCGGCGTTGAAAGGAGATTTCCATGAGTTCCGAACTGTACTCCGATCCTGGCTTCCTCTATCTGATTCTCAACCGGCGCAGCGTGAAGACCTACCGGGACGAACCCGTCGACCACCAGAAGCTGGACGCCATCGTGGAATGCGGCCGCCACGCCCCCAGCGGCATGAACCGGCAGCAGACCACCTTCTACGTGATCACGGACCCGAAGCTGCTCTCGGCCATCACCCGGGTGGTCAGCGAAAAGCTGCCCGCCTTCGCCGGCGTGGACTGCCGCTACGGCGCCCCCGCCCTGGTGCTGCTGACCAACCGCAAGGACAACCCGGTGGCGCTGCAGGACACCGCCTGCGCCATGGAAAACATGATGCTGGCCGCCTGCGCCCTCGGTCTGGGCTCCCGCTGGATCAACCAGCCGTACAAGCTCTCCGACGACCCGGACATGCGCGCCCTGCTGACGCCCCTGGGCCTCACGGCCGACGAGCGCATCTGCGCGTCCCTGTCCATCGGGTATCCCGTGGGGGATCTGTTCCCCGGCCCCCGGCCCCATCCCGGCAATCCGGTGGTCTGGGCGGAGGAATCCTGATTTCGGACAGATTTCGGCCACTTCCTGGGAACTGTTTCCTGTTTCTTTCGTCCAAATCTCCAGCAGCGCTTTCCGACCGCTGCCCGCACCCTCATTTCAGAAAGGAGACTGTCCATGAAACGAATCCTGTCCACCCTTCTGGCCTGCGCCACGCTGCTCTCTCTGATGACCGCCTGCGGGAAATCCGGCGGCGGAAGCGGCGGCTCGGGCTCCGGTTCCGGCGGCGGCGACGCCTTCACCACGGACCTGGCCGCCTTCTACGAGGAGAACACCGCCAAGGCATCGGAAGCCGGCGACTTCCCCATGATGATGCCCCTGGACGACGAAATGCTGGAGAGCATCTACCCCGGCCTGGGAGCCATCGACCGCAAGCAGACCTGCTGCAACATCGCCGCCATCTCCGCCGTGGCCTGCGAGGTCTCCATGGTGGAGGTCTCCAACGCGGACGACGTGCAGAAGGTAAAGGATATCTTCCAGGCCCGCATTGACCAGCAGGTGGACGGCGGCGCCCAGTACCCGGAGACCATCGACGCCTGGCAGAACGACTCGGACATCATCGTCCGGGGCAACTGTGTGTGCCTGTTCGTGATGCCCGCCGACTTCGGCGACTTCGCCGGCGCCTTCAACGCCCTGTAAGCTCCCGGATTCCGGGAAAGAGATAGGAGAGGTCTTTCATGAAACGTATTCTGACCCTGGCTCTCGCTCTGGCTCTGTGCCTGTCCCTGGCCTCCTGCGGACGGGGCAGAACCTCCGGCAGTTCCTCCTCCGGCTCCGGCTCGTCCGGTTCCGGAT
>CANRFA010000171.1 GCA_947629775.1 uncultured Oscillospiraceae bacterium | reverse complement strand
TTTCTCCTGCAGACCTTCTTCGCCAACCCCATCGCCGGCCCCTTCGTGCTGGGGGTCTCCTCCGGCGCCAAGCTGACGGTGGCCCTCACCCTCATTCTGGCCCTGCGCTCAGATCGCATGCTCACCTCCCCGGAGCTCATCGGGGCGGCCTTCGCCGGCTCCCTGCTGGCCCTGGGGTTCATCCTGGCCCTCTCGGGGACCGTGAAGCGCATGTCCCTGCTGGTGATCTGCGGGGTGATGATCGGGTACATCTGCTCCGCCATCACGGACTTCGCCGTCACCTTCGCGGACGACTCCAGCGTGGTCAACCTCCACAGCTGGTCCCTTGGCACCTTCTCCGGAGCATCGTGGTCGGACGTGGCCGCCCAGACGCCGGTGGTGCTGGTGGGACTTGTCTGGTCCTTCCTGCTCTCCAAATCCATGGCGGCTTACCAGCTGGGGGAGAGCTACGCCGCCAGCCTGGGGGTGCGGCTGGGGCTCTTCCGCACCCAGCTCATCCTCCTGGCCAGCCTGCTGGCGGCCTGCGTCACCGCCTTCGCCGGCCCCATCTCCTTCGTGGGGATCGCGGCGCCCCACCTGGTCCGCTCCCTGCTGCGCACGGGACGCCCCATCGTCGTCCTGCCCGCCTGCTTTCTGGGGGGCGCCGTCTTCTGTCTCTTCTGTGACCTGCTGGCCCGGACCCTGGCCGCCCCTGTGGAACTCAGCATCTCCTCTGTCACGGCGGTTCTGGGGGCGCCCGTCGTCATCTGGCTCATGGTCCGCCGGCAGGGGAGGTCTACCGTATGAGCCGCCTGGTCGCCCGGGCCGTGACCGCCGGCTACCGGAAGACTCCCGTCGTGGAGGAGATCTCCCTGGCCGTGGAGCCCGGCCGCATTCTCACCCTGCTGGGGCCCAATGGCGCCGGCAAGTCCACCCTGCTGCGCGCCCTCACCCGCCAGCTCGCTCCCCTGGGAGGCGCCGTGCTCCTGGAAGAGAAAGACCTGTATGCCCTGCCGCCCCGGGAGGCCGCCCGCTCTCTCGCCATCCTCATGACGGACCGGCCCGCCCCGGAGCTTCTCACCTGCTGGGACATCGCCGCCACCGGCCGCTTCCCCTACACGAACCGCCTGGGCGTTCTCACGGAGACAGACCGGGAGGAGGTCCGCCGGGCCCTTGCCCTGGTGGGGGCGGAGCATCTGGCTCGCCGGGAATTTCGCACCCTCAGCGACGGCCAGCGCCAGCTGATCCTCCTGGCCCGGGCCATCTGCCAGAGGCCCCGGGTGCTGGCCCTGGACGAGCCCACCTCCTTTCTGGACGTGCGCCACAAGCTGAAGCTGCTGGCGGTCCTGCGGGACCTGGCCCGCCGGGAGGGTCTGGCCGTGATCCTCTCCCTCCACGAGCTGGATCTGGCCCAGAAGGTATCGGACACCCTGGTGTGTCTCCGGGAGGGCCGGGTGGACCGCATGGGCCCTCCGGAGGAGATCTTCCGGGACGGCTACCTGGACCGGCTCTACGCCGTGGAGCAGGGCAGCTGCAGCGAGGCCTTCGGGAGCCTGGAGCTGGAAGCCCCCGGGGGAGAGCCTCAGGTGTTCGTGATCGGAGGCGGGGGCAGCGGCATCTCCGTCTACCGGACCCTCCAGCGCCAGGGGATCCCCTTCGCCGCCGGAGTGCTCCACGAGAACGACCTGGACCTGCCGGTGGCGAGAGCCCTGGCCACCCGGGTCATTACGGAGGCCGCCTATGAACCCATCTCGGAGCGGGCCCTGGCGGAGGCCGCGGAGGTGCTCCGCGCCTGCCGCTCCCTGCGCTGCAGCCTCACCCATTTTGGCGCCATGAACGCCGGCAACGCCCGCCTGCTGGATCTGGCCCGGCGGCAGGGCATCCCTGTGGAGGAATCCCCATGCTGAACCGCTACATCCGCAGCGGGCAGAAACTGCTGCGCTGCGGGATCACCACCGGCACCTGCGCCGCCCTGGCCACCCGGGGCGCCGCCTCTCTGCTCCTGACCGGCCAGCTTCCGGAGCCCCTCTCTCTCTCCACCCCCAAGGGCTGGGAGGTGGAGGCCGTTCCTCTGCGCGCCTGCCGGGAGGAGGACCAGGCCCTCTGCTCCATTGCAAAGGACGGGGGCGACGACCCGGACGCCACAGACGGGCTGGAGATCGTGGCCACGGTCCGCCGGATCGAAGAGCCCGGCATCCGCATCGAGGGCGGTCCCGGCGTGGGAAGAGTCACCCGCCCCGGCCTGGACCAGCCGGTGGGGGCGGCGGCCATCAACACGGTGCCCCGCCGGATGATCTCCGCCCAGGCGGAGGAGGTCTGCCGCCTGGCCGGCTATCCGGGCGGCCTGCAGGTCATCATCTCCGTTCCCGGGGGAGAACAGGCGGCTCAGAGAACCTTCAACCCTCAGCTGGGGATTGAAGGGGGCATCTCCATCCTGGGCACCTCCGGTATCGTGGAGCCCATGAGCGTCCAGGCCCTGACGGAGACCATCCAGCTGGAGCTGCGCCAGGTCTCCCTCTCCTCCCCCTCCGTGATCCTCACCCCCGGCAGCTATGGACTGGACTTCCTGGCCCGCCAGGGCTGGGATGCCCTGGGGATCCCGGTGGTGAAGTGCTCCAACTTCCCGGGGGACGCCCTGGACGCCGCCGCCGGCCTTCCCCTGCGGGAGGTTCTGCTGGTGGGGCACATCGGGAAGCTGGTGAAGCTGGCGGGAGGCATCTTCCAGACTCACTCCCGGACGGCGGACTGCCGCGCCGAGCTCTTCTGCGCCCACGCCGCCCTCCAGGGGGCGGACCGGGAACTCTGCCGCTCCCTCATGGAGGCCCCCACGGCAGACGCCTGCCTGGCCCTGCTGGAGGAGGCCCGCCTCCAGGAACCGGTCCTTACCAGTCTCCTGGAAGCCATTCAGCGCCACCTGGACCGGCGCTTCCCCGCCGGGGAAGACCGCCGCGTGGCGGGGGCCGTCCTTTTCTCCAACCAGTACGGCCTTCTGGGCGCCACTCCCAAGGGGCGCATCCTCCTGGAGCGCTGGGGCGCCATTTCCCGGGAAACCCAGGCGCAGCCATAGATCCGGCCTGCGGACCTCTCCGGACAGCCCCTCATTTCCTCATATAATAGTAACTGTGGTTAGAGAGAGGGGGTCCAAGGGGGGCGAAGCCCCCCTGAGGCAGGGGGT
>CANRFA010000170.1 GCA_947629775.1 uncultured Oscillospiraceae bacterium | reverse complement strand
ACCATCAGGTCCGGCTGGAGGACGGTGTCCACCCTGTCCGGGGGATCCGTCTCCTCCGCGAAGAGACAGACATCGAGTGGAGCAAAAAACAGCCTGGGGCTTTTCCCCTCAAGCCAGCGCCCAATCTGCAGGGACAGCTGCAGGACCACCCCCTGATGGACCGACGAGGCGCCTGTCCTCCGGATAAGCTTCCCCTCGAACAGTTCATACCGCTCCTTTCCCGTCCAGGAGAGGAGATCCGCGTACGTATACCTGCGCGTTTCATCCTGATTCGTCATCTGACGCACCTCCTCAGCCGGATCCGGAACCGCCGGCGTCCGGCTTTTTCTCCGCCTCGCGTGAGGCTGTCTGTTGAGCCGCTTCTCAATCCGTCCGGTCGCCATCCGCGCCCAGAATAGTGTGGCAGCGCTCCAGGGCCGCCTGCAGCTGTGCGTAACTCTCCGCGTTCACCTGGGAGGTATCCCCGGCCTCATAGGCCGCCATGGCCCGGTGCACATTCACCAGATACCGCTGATCTCCCCGTGCTGCCTCGTCCCGGTGGAGCATAAAGTAGGGGGTGTAGCGCACGTCCGTCAGGGAAGTCGCCCCCGTTTCCAGGTCTTTCGTCAGCTCCAGGTCCAGTACGGCGGTGGTCTTCACCGCCAGATCCTTCTTCGGATCATCCCGGTACTGGTTGGAGAGGAAGTTGCCCATGGAGTAGATGACAAAGCCCTGCCGCTGCTGGCCGTCCCAGCCGGTGACCGTCAGGGTCTCCATGGGCTCCAGCACGTGGGGATGGCTCCCCAGCACCAGGTCCGCGCCCTGCTCCACCAGCCAGCGGGCCATCTCTTGCTGATAGTCCGTGGCGCTGTCCCGGTACTCCACGCCCCAGTGCATGATGACGGCGATCAGGTCCGTATTCATGGCCCGGGCGGCCGCCATGTCCGCCCCGAGCAGGTCATAGTCCGGGGTGCACAGAGAGGTATAATAGTCCGTGTTGAAGAGGTTCACGCTGTATCTGCGGTCCGAATCAATCTGGAACCCGTTGAGGCCGTAGGTGTAGCAGAGGAACGCCACGGAGATGCCGCCCACATCCGCCACCACGATGCCGCTGCTGGCGTCCCGTTCCTCCTGGCTGCGGTAGGTGCCCACATGGGCCAGGCCGGCCGCGTCCACCGCGTCGAGGGTGCGGAAGATGCCGTCCATCCCCTGATCCCTCGTATGGTTGTTGGCGGTGGAGACGAGATCAAAGCCGGCCTCCTTCACGTCGTACGCCAGGGCGTCCGGGGCGTTGAATTTGGGATAGCCGGAGTACTCGCCGCCGGCCAGGGGCGTCTCCAGGTTGGCGATGGCATAGTCCGCCGTCTCCACCTGCTGCGCCGCGTCCGCGAACATGTGGCTGTAGTCGTACTCCCCTGTCTCCTTCACATAGGCGTCCTTCGTAATGGGCATGTGACTCATGACATCGCCGGCCACCATCAGGTGGGAGACGATGGGCTCCGGGGGCGGAGCGGGTTCCGGCTCGGGCTCGGGTTCAGGCTCGGATACGGAGCCGGCCGCAGAGGAGACGTCGTTGCCGGAACTGCCGGAGGACATCCCGCTTCCCGAGGAAGCGCTCACGGAAGCGGAGCTGCTGGAGGCTCCGGCGCTGCCGGAGGCATTTCCGCCCCGGGCGCAGGCGCTGAGAACCAGCGCCAGAGCCAGAACAAGACTCAGAATGCGGACGCGATGCCCGCCGTCTGTCTGTCTCACGCCAGATCACCCTCCATCTTCGCATAGAGTTTCTCGGAGAGGTCCGCGCAGAGGGCGTAGAGGCCCCGCTCGTTGACCTTGCGGGCCGTCCCCACGGTGATGACCACCACGCCGTCGCCGGTGTCCGGGTCATAGGAGTAGAGGGAGTGCACCCCGTAGGCGCTGCCGGTGTGGTAGCAGAGGGAGGGCCGGCCCAACAGGTTGTCCTGCCGGCGCATCACCAGGCACTGCTGGAAGGGAGAGACGTCTTCTCCCTGATCCACCTCGAAGCGGGGCGTCTCCATGTTGTGGACGGACTCCTCGGAGAGGTAGCGCACCCCGTCCACTTCGCCGTCGTTCGCCAGAACGGCGATCAGCTTCGCCAGGTCCGGGGAGCTGATGGTCAGCCCGCCGGGGTAGTAGCTGGCGCCCATCCCGATCTCGTCCGGCACGGTGGCATTGACCTGCTCGGAGCGGCTGCGCTCCACGCCGCCCCAGCTGTTGTAGAGGCAGGCGATCTCATCCTCTTCCATCTTGCCGGAGAAGAGGGAGGCCGTGATGCCCATGGGCTGCAGGAACCGCTCCTGGAAGTAGTCCTCCAGCACCCGGTCCGAGGCCAGCTCCAGGGTGGTGCCGAGCACGCAGAAGGCGAAGTTGCTGTAGAACCAGTAGCCCCCGTTGCCCGGCTCGAAGCTGCGCCAGTTGTTGCGGATCAGGCTGCGCAGCTTGGAGAGCCCCCGCGTCGTGCCCAGGTCCGACAGCGTAGAGGTATGGGTCATGATGGTCTCAATGGAGGGCTGCTTCTCCGAGTAGGGGTTGTGCCCGTCGTCGCCCCAGTAGTCGCTGAGGGGAGCGTCCAGAGACACGATGCCGTCCTCCGCCATGGCCATGGCGCACAGCCCCACCGAGGTCTTGGAGAGGGACGCCGCCCGCACCTTGGTGTCCGGGGTCATGGGGATCTCGTCCTTCACCGCCCAGCCCCAGGCGCCGGAGACGGTGGGAACCCCGTCCTCGATGGCCGCCACGGTCACGGACATGGCGTCATAGTCCTCCATAACCTCCTCCAGGGCCTGGTCCAGCTCCTCCTGGCTGAGGTCCGGCTCCCGGTAAATGACATAGATGTAGTCGCCGTTCTCTTCCCGGCCGTTATATTCCGCCTCCACGTAGGCGCCCTCCCGCTCGGGATCCACGACCCAGTAGCGGACGCCCTCCTGGAGATCCTTCTCCTTGACAGGCTCCCGGGTGCCGTCCTCCATCTCCTGCAGAAAGATGCTGTCCGGTTCCTCCGGCGGCGCGGAGGAGGCGGACCCGGAGCCGCCGCTTCCCGCCCCCTGCTGACAGCCCCCCAGCAGCAGGCTGAAGGCCAGCATGACAGGGATCAGATATTTGCGCATAGGAAAACCTCCCGTCTGATGATGTCGAACATGCGAGGAAATTGTAGCGAATCCCTCCGGATTTGTAAAGGGGAACATTGGGGAAATGCCGTGGACAATCCGCCGGGATTGGAGTATACTGGATGAAACGACCGTAGA
>CANRFA010000169.1 GCA_947629775.1 uncultured Oscillospiraceae bacterium | reverse complement strand
AGCACATCGGAAGCGGGGTCGGGCAGCGGATCCGGCTCTGTTGACGACGATCCTCTGGGCGCCGCCCGGGGCGGCCCCGTGGAAGGGGAGTACTACTACGACCTGGAGAACGTGGTTCTCTATCTGGACGCCTACGGAGAGCTTCCGGACAACTTCATCACGAAGAAAGAGGCCCAGGACCTGGGCTGGACCGGCGGGTCCGTAGAAAAGTATATGGAAGGCGCCGCCATCGGGGGAGACCACTTCGGTAACCGGGAAGGCCTCCTTCCGGACGGCAACTACACCGAGTGCGATCTCAATACGGACGGCAAGGACAGCCGGGGCGCCGAGCGCCTGGTCTTCTCGGATGAAGGCGAGTACTACTATACGGAGGACCACTACGAGAGCTTCACCCAGGTCTGGGTGGAAGACGGAGAGGTGCTCTGGTAATTGTGGCGGAGACAGAGACGATCCTTCTGGACTGCGCCTGCATGACAGAGCGCAAAGCGGCCCACGAGTATCTGGCCGCCCGGCTCTCCTTTCCGGCCTGGTACGGCCGCAACCTGGACGCCCTCTATGATCTGCTGACGGAGAGGGGCCCCTGCGTGCTGCGGCTGGAGCACGCGGAGGTTCTGGAGGAGCAGGGCGGCTACGGGAAGCGGCTTCTGGATACCCTGCTGGACGCGGGCCGGGACAGCGGAAACCTGACGGTTGTGCGGGTGGAGGCGCCCACGGCCCAGGAGTGAGAAACATAAGGATAAGGGATGGGAGACCGGAAACGGCCGCCCATCCCTTTTTCGTCCCTCGCGCAAGATCCTCCCGACAATATGCCCGGCAGGCAGAAGGAGTCCCGCCTGTTCGGGCGGAGCCTGGAAGCGCGGTTCAGCTGGCGGCAAAAGCTGCTCCGGCCATGGAGGAGAGCAGCCGCACGTTTTCCCGCAGCCTCGGATTGGAAGGTTCCAGCTCCAGGGCCTTGCGGGCGGCGTCCAGGGCTTCCGAAATACGCCCCGTCCGGTAGAAGGCGATGGCGCGCAGGTCATAGGGGAGACTGCCCCAGGGAGCGGCCTCGCAGATGTAGCTGCGGGGGCGACGGGTGATGGCCAGGGCGCAGCCGGTAAAGTAGAGCACGCCGTCCCAGTTGCCCTCTTCGTAGAGCATGCGGGCCAGGTCCACGTAGGGTTCCCGCAGGTGAGGCGCCTCCGCGATGGCCCGCAGATACCAGTCCCTGGCCTGCCCGGGCTCCCCCTTCTGGAGGTAAGAACACGCGATGTAGCGCATGGAGGCGGAGCGCTCGTCCCGCCAGTCCGCCCCGGGGAGGGCAAGATGGCGCTTCAGGGTGGCGATGCAGTCGTCCCAGCGGTGGTGATAGAGGTACTCCCGCCCCAGATAGTGCATGTTGCGGTCGTCCGTGGGGTCCTCCCGCACGGACAGTTCCAGCAGAGGCAGGTACTGACCACGGGATTTGGTGGGATCCGGATGGTGGTCCAGGTGGACGCCGCCGGCCACCACGGTGGGCCCCGGCGTTCCCGGCCCGACCCAGCTGAGAACCTCGTGCACCGGGTGAATCCAGCGGTAGCCGTGGCGGGCGTGGATCTTCTCGTACCAGAACACTACCCCCTCGGAGCCGTCCGGATTGAAGGACCACACATAGCGGTAGGTGGCCTGCCCGGCGTCCGGCCGCCACACGGCCTCCAGCAGGTTCCGCCAGCCGGGACGGAGCACTTCGTCCAGGTCCGTGCAGACGCAGATGTCCGTGTCCTCCGGCACCAGTTCCAGGGAGCGGTTGCGGGCGGTGTCAAAGCGCCAGGGAGAGATGGTCTCCACCGTCACCTCGGCGCCCCGGGCGCGCAGCTTTTCCACGGTGTCGTCCGTGGAGCCGGTATCCAGCACCACGATCCGGTCCGCTTCGGACATGGAATCCATCCAGCGGTCCGCGAACTGCGACTCGTCCCTGCAGATGGCGTAGACGCATACCTTGTATCTGGCCATGGGGGCCTCCTTTCCGGAAAGCGGCACCCCCGGGAGAACCGGGGGTGCCTGAATAACAGGGGTCAGGTCAGGATGCCGGCGGCGCGCAGGGAGGCCAGCAGGCTGTTGAGGGTGGCGGCGACGGTATCCGCCGTGGCGCCCGTGGTGGAGGTGTCCGGCACGTTGGTAGCCGGAGTGACCGTGGCGGGCGGAAGGGTGAAGTTAAAGGTGACATTGTCCGTTCCGCTGCCATCCACCGTGACCGTGGGCACGGAGCGGGCGGCGCCCGTCGTGACCGTGGCGTTGACTGTAGGAGTGGCGCCGATCGGGCCGGGAGGCCCTCCAGGTCCGACAGGACCGGCAGGGCCGGTGGGTCCGGCGGGACCGGCAGGACCAGTTGCACCAGCGGGACCGGCAGGACCAGTTGCACCAGCAGGGCCAGTGGGACCGGTTGCTCCGGCGGGACCGGTGGGACCGGGTTCACCAGCAGGGCCGGTCGCCCCAGCAGGTCCAGTGGGACCGGTTGCTCCGGCGGGACCGGTGGGACCAGGCTCGCCAGCAGGCCCGGCAGGGCCGGTCGCCCCAGCGGGACCGGCGGGTCCAGTGGGTCCAGGTTCACCAGCAGGCCCGGTGGGACCGGTAGCTCCGGCGGGTCCGGCAGGACCAGGTTCGCCAGCAGGTCCGGCAGGACCAGTTGCACCGGCGAGACCGGCAGGGCCGGTCGCCCCGGTAGCGCCCGTGGGACCCGTGGGTCCGGTGGGGCCGACAGCCCCGGTTGCGCCAGTGGGTCCAGCAGGACCGACAGCACCCGTTGCGCCGGCAGGGCCGGTGGGACCGGTGGGGCCAACAGCCCCGGTTGTGCCAGCAGCACCCGTGGGGCCAACCGGCCCGGCGGGAAGCGTAAAGGCGAAGGTTACAGCGTTTGTGGCAGGATCCGCGGTGGCGGTAACCAGAGGCGCGGTTCCGGAGGCGCCGCCCGTTACGGTCGCGGTGATCGTGGGCACAGCGCCGGCAGGGCCAGCAGGCCCAACAGCACCGGTAGCGCCCGTAGGACCGGTTGGTCCGGTGGGGCCGACAGCTCCGGTAGCACCAGTGGGGCCGGCAGGACCAGCAGGACCAGCAGGTCCAGGAGCGCCAGTCGCACCGGTGGCGCCGGCAGGCCCGGTTGGGCCAACAGCCCCGGTCGCACCTGTGGGTCCGGTGGGTCCGGTTGGACCGACGGGGCCCTCATCTGTCGCATATGGGCCAGAAAGGCCACCGGAGGAGGTTCCTTCGGTGGCCTCGTGGGGAAGAGGGGGTCTTGCTCAAAGAGC
>CANRFA010000168.1 GCA_947629775.1 uncultured Oscillospiraceae bacterium | reverse complement strand
TCCATCGATTTGGAGGAGAAAAAACGCAGTTTTGCATGCATGGCCAGAACAGCAAATCCCGCTGTCAGACGCAGAAAACCGGACCGTCCTTCCCCGAAGGAAAGACGGTCCGGCTGATGTATACTGTTAAGGTCAGGCCATGCGCGACTGCGCCTCTACGCAGGCGAGGCTGGCTTCCACCATGGTTCTGACGGAATCGCTGGCTAAGGTATAGGAGAAGTCGTTTCCGGCCCGCCTCGCCCGCACCAGTTTTGCTCCTCTGAGGATCCTCAGCTGGTGCGACAGGGCGGAGGGGGACATCTGGATTCCCTCTGAGAGTTCCTCCATGCCCGCTTCGCCCCGCAGAAGCACTCGCAGGATATGAATCCTCGATGCGCAGCCCAGCAGTTTGAAGTAATCGGCCAGCCTTGCCTCCAGTTCGTCCGGACCGGAGACCTGAATCGTTTCCTCTGCCATTACAGATTCTTCACGGACAGGCAGCGGATGGCGTTCAGCACGGCCAGGATCATGACGCCCACATCCGCAAAGATGGCAAGATACATGTTGGCGATGCCAATGGCTCCAAGAATCAGGCAGGCGGCCTTCACCCCAAGGGCCATTACAATGTTCTGATAGACGATGCCCAGGCACTTCCGGGAAATCCTGATGGCCTTTGCGATCTTCATGGGGTCATCGTCCATAAGAACCAGATCCGCGGCCTCAATGGCTGCGTCTGAGCCCATGGCGCCCATGGCGATTCCAATGTCGGCCCGGGACAGAACCGGCGCGTCGTTGATGCCGTCGCCCACAAAGGCCAGCTTGGCTTTGCCGGACTTCTGCTTCAGCAGCTCCTCCACTTTGTCCACCTTGTCTCCCGGAAGCAGCTCGCTGCAGACCTGGTCGATTCCCAGCTGCGCGGCCACGGAATCCGCAACCTTCTTCGCGTCCCCGGTGAGCATGACGGTCTTCTCCACGCCGGAGGCCTTCAGAGAGGCAATGGCTTCCCTGGAATCGGGCTTTACGATGTCCGAGATGACGATATGGCCGGCATAGGAACCGTTGATGGCCATATGAATGATGGTTCCCGTGTCGTGACAGCTGATGTAGGGAATCCCCAGCTGCTTCATGAGTTTGTCGTTGCCCGCCGCAACCTCCAGGCCATCCACAGTCGCGATGACTCCGCCTCCGCTGATCTCCTTCACATCTGAGACGCGGCTGCGGTCCGGCTCCTTGCCGTAGGCCCGCTGCAGACTCTTGCTGATGGGGTGGGAAGAGGCGCTCTCCGCCAGAGCGGCGTACTCAATGAGCTTCTGGTCCTCCATTTCGCTGTGGTGGATTCCGTTGACCTCGAAGACGCCCTGCGTCAGAGTGCCGGTCTTGTCAAAGACCATGATCTTTGTCTGGGAAAGGGCCTCCAGGAAGTTGGAGCCCTTCACCAGGATGCCCTCGCGGCTCGCTCCGCCAATGCCTGCGAAGAAGCTGAGGGGGATGCTGATGACCAGCGCGCAGGGACAGCTGATGACCAGGAATGTCAGGGCCCGATACAGCCATACGCCCCAGTCCGCGCTCAGGCCGAGAGCGAACATCCGAACGAGGGGCGGCAGCACTGCCAGGGCGAGCGCGCTGTAGCAGACCGCCGGCGTATAGATCTTTGCGAATCTGGAGATGAAGTCCTCGGACCTTGACTTGCGGGAACTGGCGTTTTCCACGAGGTCCAGAATCTTGGACACGGTAGACTCCCCGAACTCCTTTGTGGTCCGGATCTTAAGCAGGCCGGTCATGTTGATGCACCCGCTGATGATCTCTTCCCCCTCCGAGACCTCTCTCGGCAGGCTCTCGCCGGTGAGCGCGCTGGTGTTCAGGGTGGAACTGCCTTCCACGATGACCCCGTCAATGGGCACTTTCTCGCCGGGCTGCACCACGATGACGCTCCCAATCTCCACCTCGTCCGGGTCCACCTGTTCGAGCGAACCATCCTGCTCGATATTGGCATAGTCCGGACGGATGTCCATAAGGTCGCTGATGTTCCGTCTGCTCCTGCCCACGGCGTAGCTCTGGAACCACTCGCCGATCTGATAGAACAGCATGACGGCAATGGCCTCCAGGTAGTCCCCGTTCTCATAGATCGCCAGGGCCATGGCACCCACTGTGGCAACCGCCATAAGGAAGTTCTCATCAAACACCTGGCGGTTCATGATACCCTTCCACGCCTTGCGCAGAATGTCATGACCAATGAGGAAGTAGACTGCCAGATAGAGAGCAAACCGCAGCCACCGTCCGGCGGAGGGGAACAGAATGTTATCCAGACCCGCGAACAGTTCTGTCGGAAGGAGCTGGAGTACCAGAAGGCCGCAGGACGCGCCCAGAATACGGACCAGCATGACCTTCTGCTTCCGGGTCATGCCGCCGTCCGGCCGGTTCCCCACGATGAAACGAAAGACCGCTGCCGTAACGATCACGACGACCAGCAGCAGATTGACTATGATTTCCTGCATGACAAAGGCTCCCTTCACCATCCGTTCAAATGCTTCAGATGCGGAGAGGACTCCCTTCCGCCGTCAGACCTGTGGCGGGGGAGTCCTCTTCCGCTGTCTGAATGGAGATCACAGGAAGATCTCGCAGTCCGGCTCCACCTTGCGGCAGGCCTTTAGCACGTCCTGCATGACGGCCTTGGGCTGCTGACCCTCGCTGAACTCCACGATCATCTTCTGGGTCATGAAGTTGACGGTGGCGTTCTGGACACCGGCGGTGTGGCGGGCGGCATCCTCCATCTTGTTGGCGCAGTTCGCGCAGTCGACCTCGATCTTATACGTCTTCTTCATGGGAAATCCCTCCTGAAAAAATCTTTACGATTAAATGATTAAGCACTTGTTTAATCGTTTGTGTCTGCAGTATAATACAGGAGCCCCCACCGGTCAAGACCGGAAAGGTCGGACCTGCCGGACGGGCGAAAGAAATGTCCGGAAGGGCGAAAAGCCCGGAAAGGAGAAAACCTATGAGTGAGATTCATCTGCCCCATCAGCACGGAACCGGGGATGGGGAGACTGCGCTTCAGGCCCAGCTTGGTCAGACAGACAGGTTCCAGACCGTCTCGGACGTGTTCCGCCAGCTCGGCGACCCAACCCGGATCCGGATCTTCTGGCTTCTCTGCCACTGCGAAGAATGCGTGGTCAATATCTCCGCCATGATGGAGATGTCCAGCCCGGCGGTGTCCCATCACCTCCGGGGCCTCCGCAGCAGCGGACTCATTGTCTCCCGGAGGGAAGGAAAAGAGGTCTTCTACAAGGCCGCGGAC
>CANRFA010000167.1 GCA_947629775.1 uncultured Oscillospiraceae bacterium | reverse complement strand
TGTGGACAGCCCGGAGGATGGTGACGATCTCCTTCTTGGTAGGCAGGGGGATGGGGCCGGAGACGGTGGCGCCGGTGCGCTTGGCGGTCTCCACGATCTTCTCTGCGCTCTGGTCGATGAGCTGGTGGTCATAGGCCTTCAGGCGGATACGGATCATTTCTTTTGCTGCCATGTTGGGGTTTCCTCCTTGTTTCATACGAAAGTTGCTTGTGTCCAGCCTTCCGTACGGTGAGCGGATTTCTTTCCACGCGGTCGTGCGTATCACGCCGGATCAGGAAAAAAACCGGCACAGCGTGGCCGGTCTCTTCCATACAGGCGCAATACGCCGTGTACAGACTCGCTCAGCCGCCCGATTATCGGACATACTCCGCAGAAGTTACCGGCCGGCGGCCGCAATCTCCTGCATCATCGCATTGCGCCCCTCACAGACGCCCGCATATGATACATCAGCCCCGCCGCGCCTGTCAAGAACTTTTTTTCGCGACCGCGCACTTTTTTTGAAAAAAAGGGCCGCCTCCCTGCCGGAAGCGGCTCTTTCTGCACTCTGACCAAAGACATGGCCCCGCCGGAGGGGGATCCCTGTCCATTCTGACTTCTCCCGGACGTCCGTCCGGGTCTCCGGCCCGGGCCCGAAGGGAGCGTCTCCTCTCCCGCTCCCCCGGACCGCCCCTCAGGACTCCCCCGGCCAGCCGCAGACGGCCCGCCCGGTGATCGTGTCCTGCCAGAGCGCGAGCCCCGGCGTCTCCACAACCCGCACGATTCCCTTCAGGGCCCGATACTCCGGACACAGCTGCTCCAGCCGGTCCTCCAGAGCGTCCAGACATTCGGGGGCATAGCCCCGGGTTCTGCGGTCGTTCCAGACGGCGCAGTAGAGAATCCCGTACTCCACCAGGTCCTGAAACATGTGGCTGCCATAGCTCAGTTCCGGCTGGTAGCCCGCCCTGCTGTCCGAGACCTCGCAGAGAGCGGCGCAGCCGGCGATGTCCGAAAAGGTCACCGGCACCCCCAGTTCCGGAGAGGAGGTTCCGGCCCGGCCCGGGGTAATCAGCAGCGGCCGCTTCTCCTGCTCCCGAAGCAGACGCACCAGTCTGCCCACGGCGGCCGCCACGTCGTACTTGCGGGCGTGGGGGTGGCGGTAATAGCCCACCGGGTCCACCAGGACCACGGTCCCGATCTCCCGCCTGCCCGAGGGGCCCATGGAGGAGTCCTCCAGATCGAAGAGAACCCTCTTCAGGTTCAGGGACTCCGGATCCACCGGTTCGTCCTGCCGGCCCAGGTAGAGGGGACGGCACTGGAGGAGATTGACCGTGAAGTCCCCCCGCTCGTCCAGATTGGCGGCGTATTCGATATCCACCGGGTTGTCGTAGACCTTCTCCAGCGTTTTGAGGAGGGTGCGCATCATGGCGGGAAAGCCGCTCTTCTCCAGCAGGCGCTGGCAGCTGACAAACCACACATCCCGGTTCTGTCCCCGCTGCCGCAGCCGATCCTCCGCCTCCCGGTCGTGCTCCATCACCTGGTTCAGGTACCAGCGGGGCAGGAATGGCAGCAGGCGCTCCACCGGCAGGGAGACGGTGCGGTTCCGGGACCGCTCCAGAGCGTCCACCCAGTGCTGAGAAAAGCGGTGCTTCTCCGCGGTGGTGGTATATAATGTAGCGGCCGGCCGGTCCAGGCTGACCAGGCGGGGATAATCCTCCTTTGTCCGGTCCACCGCCCGGGTTCCCAGTCCCACCACGACGCGCAGCATGCCGGCCGCGGGATCCAGATTCCGGGACCAGCGGTACACGCTGCGGCTGTAACCCACGCCGGCCACCGCCGGCAGGAACCAGGGCCCGAAGGTGGTGCCGGAGACCCGCTGTACCAGCACCGCCATCTGTTCGTCCGTGTGCTCCAGACCCCGCAGGCGGCGGTATTCCAGAGCGTCCGGGTTCATGACGCTGGCGTACACCCGCCGCAGGGCCTGTTCAAAGGCCTCCAGCCGCTCCTGGGGGCTGCCCTGGTTGGCGCAGAACACGGACTCGTACTTGCCGGCGAAGGCGTTCCGGAAGCTGTCCTCCAGCAGGCTGGAAGAACGGACAATGATGGGACTCTGGCCAAAGTGCTCCAGCATGCCCAGAAACCGCTCCCGCAGGTTGTCCGGGAAGGTTCCCTCCAGCAGGCACCGGCGCAGCTCCTCCGCGGCGGCGAAGTACTCCTCTCCCTGCTGCCGGATCCGCAGCTGCCAGCCCCGGTTGTACACAATATAGGTGTAGTAGACGTCCGAGCCGATGAAGAAGGAGTCGTGGGGCTCCAGATGGTCCGCCAGCTCTTCCGGCAGCTCCCGCTCCGCGATCCGGCGGGCCAGCAGCATGCCGCAGCTCTTGCCTCCCACGGATCCCGTTCCGATCATCCGCTCCCGAAGGGCAAACCAGTCCTGCGGCCGGAAATACCGCCGCACCAGCTCCGCCAGCCGGGGATCCCGGGTCATCATACTGGCGATCAGCTGGTCCTCCTGCTCCGCCTTCAGAGTTCCGCTGCGCAGGTACTCCAGGCGGATCCCGGAAAAGAAGCGGTCGAAGCTGTCGTAGTTCTGGTCCTGCCCGATGGAGCCCTCCAGCCGCTGCACCGCCCTCCAGTAGCGGTTCATGGGGACGCCCTCCTCCACCGGCGCCAGAACCCCGGTGGCCGGATCGAAGCGGCAGGGGACGAACATCCGCTCCGAGGAGCGGTTCCACACCTTGGCCGCCATCACGAAAACGGCGTTCGAAGCCGTTCCCGCCGGATAGAGGTTGAGCATCACCTGGGTGGTGGACCGGATGCGCCCCAGCGCCTCAAAGGAGTGTCTGCCCCGGATCAGCGGGAAATACGCCACCGTATCCAGCTCGAAGAGCCGGGGGCAGGTCACCTGAAAGAAGTTGCCCATCATCAGGTCCGTGTACCAGACGGACTGCAGCTCGGACAGACAGTCGAAGACGTAGAAGACCTCCCGGCCCCGCCGGTTGATCTCCTCGTGGATCCGGACGGTAAAGGCCTCAAAGCCCTCTTCCGGACGAAACTCGCACAGCGAGATGCCGGTCAGATCCTCCAGCACCGGCGCGTGCCGGGCAAAACGGATGTAGACCACCTCCCGCCCGTCCCGGACCGCCTGCCGGGCGAACAGGCGCGCGAAGATCCGATACTCCTCCAGGTCCGACACCTGCCAGACCACATTGTCCCCCATGCGAAGAAAATCCAGCGCCTGGTCCAGTCCGGGACAGCCGCTGCAGACCGCGTGAACTACCCTGCAGCTGAAGCTGCAAGGCTTCGTCGTCTTTACGAAAGACGCTCGTCTATTTACCCTTTATCCT
>CANRFA010000166.1 GCA_947629775.1 uncultured Oscillospiraceae bacterium | reverse complement strand
GACGAGGACCTGGCGAAGAAGGTGCTCAGCCAGAAGGAAGTGGTGATCGCGGTGGACCTCAACGAGGGCGAAGACAGCGCCGAGTGCTGGGGCTGCGACCTCACTTACGACTACGTAAGGATCAACGGCGATTACAGGACGTAATCACCGGATTTAAAATACAGAGTGTATTGACCCTTCCCCTGGATTCCGGAGAGAATCCAGGGGAAGGGAGCTGGAACAGGGGCCGTGGCGCCGGGAGGGCCGGAGGGCATGGCCGCATACGGAGGTTTTTTCATCATGCCATATTCCCAGGTGGACAGAGCCACGGTCCTGGCGGAGGCCCTGCCCTACATTCAGAAATTCAACGGCAAGACCATTGTGGTCAAATACGGCGGCAACGCCATGATTTCGGAGGAGCTGCGCCACGCCGTGATCTCCGATATCATCCTCCTGAACCTGGTCGGAATCCGGGTGGTGGTGGTCCACGGCGGAGGCCCGGAGATCAGCGAGATGCTGAAGAAGGTGGGCAAGGAGTCGAAGTTCGTGGACGGCCTGCGCTATACGGACGCGGAGACCATGGATATCGTGCAGCAGGTGCTCTGCGGCCGGGTCAACAAGGACCTGGTGGCGACCCTCAACCGCATGGGCGGCCGGGCCATGGGTCTCTGCGGCATGGACGGCGGCCTTCTGAAGGCGAAGGTGAAGGACGACGGCAGGTACGGGCTGGTGGGCGAGATCACCCATGTGGATCCCCGGCCGGTGGCCCACATCCTCACGGACGGCTACATCCCCGTGATCTCCACCGTCGCCCAGGGGGAGGACGCGGAGACCTCCTACAACATCAACGCGGATACGGCGGCCGCCAAGCTGGCCGTCGCCCTCCACGCCGAGCGCCTGCTGCTCCTGACGGACGTGCGGGGCCTGCTGCGGGATCCCAAGGACGAGAACACCCTCATCCCGGAGCTGCAGATCTCCAGCGTGCCCGCCCTGGTGCGGGAGGGGATCATCTCCGGCGGCATGATTCCCAAGCTCGGCTGCTGCGTGGAGGCCGTGCGCTCCGGCGTGCGGGCCGCCACCATTCTGGACGGGCGGGTGCCCCACTCCATTCTCATCGAACTGCTCAGCGACCGGGGCATCGGCACGATGCTCACCAACTGAGCCGCTATATACAGATCAATGCCGGTGGACGGGTGTCCGCCGAACGGGGTCGCGCTTCCCTCCGAAGGGGGGAAGCATTCTCCCTTTCAGGAAAGGAGAGGTCTGAAATGACCTTGGAAGAAATCAAAGCCCTGGACCACGCCCATGTCATGCAGTCCTACGGACGCTTCAACCTGGCGGTGGACCACGGCAAGGGCGCTACGGTCTGGGACAGCGAGGGCCGGGAGTACATTGACTTCACCTCGGGCATTGGGGTGTGCTCCCTGGGCTACGCGGACGAGGGCTGGATCGCCGCCATCACGGAGCAGGCCCGCAAACTGGGCCATATCTCCAACCTCTACTACGCGGAGCCCTACGCGAAGCTGGCGCTGAAGCTGTGCACGCGGACCGACATGGCCAACGTCTTCTTCTCCAACTCCGGCGCGGAGGCCAACGAGGGCATGATCAAGCTGGCCCGCAAGTACTCCTTCGATAAGTACGGCAAGGGCCGGGGCACGATCATCACCCTGAAGAACTCCTTCCACGGCCGCACCATCACCACGCTGGCCGCCACCGGACAGGAGAAGTTCCACAACTGGTTCTTCCCCTTCACCGAGGGCTTCCGCTACGCGGACGCCAACGACCTCGCCAGCGTGGAGGCTCTGGCCGGCGACGATGTCTGCGCCGTCATGATGGAGCTCATCCAGGGCGAGGGCGGCGTGCTGCCCCTGGACCAGGCGTTCGTGGACGGCGTGGTGAAGCTCTGCGCGGAGAGGGACTGGCTGGTGCTCATCGACGAGGTGCAGACCGGCGTGGGCCGTACCGGCACGATGTTCTGTTACGAGCAGTACGGCTTCCGGCCGGACGTGGTGTCCTTCGCGAAGGGCATCGCCGCCGGCCTGCCCTTCGGGGGCGTGCTGGCGAGCGAGAAGTGCCGCAAAGTCTTCACCCCCGGCACCCACGCCACCACCTTCGGCGGGAATCCCATCGGGGCGGCGGCGGCCTGCTACGTGCTGGACCGCCTGGACGAGACGCTCCTCTCGGACGTGCAGGCGAAGGGCGTCTATCTGCGGGAGGAGATCGAGGCCATGAACCTGCCCTGCCTGGGGAAGACCCGGGGCCTGGGCCTGATGATCGGGATCGAGGTGCGGGACGGCTGGACCAACCGGGAAGTGGCGGAGAAGCTGATGGAGAACGGCCTGCTCTGCCTGACCGCCGGTCCGGGTCTGCGGCTGCTGCCCCCGCTCGTGATCACGAAGGCCGAGATGGACAAGGGCCTGGAAATCATGCGCAAGGCGCTTTCCTGAGAGATTCATTCCCCCAGCGTCCCGGGCAAACCGGGGCGCTGGGATTCTGACGTTTAAAGCGAGGAGACAGAAACATGCAGAAAGACCTGCTCAAGCTGCTTGACCTGAGCAGCGAAGACATCAATCAGATTCTGAACACGGCGGATCAGCTGAAGTACAGCCAGAAGCACGGCATCGACCACCACTTCCTGAAGGGCAAGACCCTGGCCATGATCTTCGAGAAGAACTCCACCCGCACCCGGGTGTCCTTCGAGGTGGGGATCTACCAGCTGGGCGGCTACGGCCTCTACCTGTCCGGCAAGGAGAGCCAGATCGGCCGGGGCGAGCCCATCGAGGACACCGCCCGGGTTCTGGAGCGCTACTGCGACGGCATCATGATCCGCACCTTCTCCCAGGAGGGCGTGGAGAAGCTGGCGAAGTACGCCCGGATCCCCGTCATCAACGGCCTCACGGACTTCTGCCACCCCTGCCAGGTGCTGGCGGACCTGATGACCGTCCGGGAGTACAAGGCGGTGCTGGAAGGGCTGAAGCTGTGCTACATCGGCGACGGCAACAACATGGCGAACTCCCTGATCGTCGGCGGTCTCAAGTGCGGCATGGAAGTGGCGGTGGCCTGCCCCGAGGGCTACGACCCGGATCCCGTGGTGCTGGAGTTCGCGAAGAGCGATCCCTCCTTTAAGTTCTCCCTCCATCGGGCCCCCAAGGACGCGGCCGTCGGCGCCGACGTGGTCTTCACGGATGTCTGGGCCTCCATGGGGATGGAAGCCGAACGGGAGCAGCGCAAACACGACTTCCAGGGCTACTGCGTGGACGCGGACCTGATGGCCCTGACCAACCCCGGCTGCATGGTGCAGCACTGCCTGCCCGCCCACAAGGGCGAGGAGATCACCGCCGAGGTCTTCGAGGCCCACGCCCAGGAGATCTTCGACGAGGCCGAGAACCGGCTCCACGCCCAGAAGGCGGTCATGTACCTGCTGATGAAGGACAAGGAAGAGTAAGAGA
>CANRFA010000165.1 GCA_947629775.1 uncultured Oscillospiraceae bacterium | reverse complement strand
CGGCGGCCGCTCGCCGGCTCCGGCACCAGTTCCCGGCTCAGTTCCTCCGCCGCGCTCCCCAGCAGGTCCGAGAGCTGAGCGTACTGCCGACACACCGCCGCCCGGCTCTCCCGCACCCGGGCGTTGTACTGCCGGCGGTAAAAGAGGGCGGTCAGCTCCTCGTTGACGGTCCCCAGAAAGCTGGAAAAGTGGAGGCAGCGGTCCGCGAAGTGGCGGGGAAAGTCCTGGCTCTGGGCCCGTCCCCGCTCCACCATGGCCTGCGTGGCGTCGTTCAGAGCGTTGAAGGTGGAGTTGTACTCCTCCTTCCAGCAGCGCGAACGCAGAGAGCAGGTACGGCAGACCCGGTTAGCCGTCCGATCAAACACCGTGGAGATATCGCTGTCGTTCCGGGGCGGCCGGAAGGCGGTCCGCAGGGAATCTCCCAGGGTACGGAACGCCTGGGCGGTCGCCTCCAGCTTGCGCCGCACCAGGATCTGGGCCTGTACGTCCGCGGGCCCCGCCGTATCCGGCGCCAGCCACACCCCCAGCCTGCGCAGGGGGCGGTCCGGAACCAGCAGAAAGAGCACAGAGGCCACAAAGGTCTCATACAGGATGGGCATGGGCATTCCCTGCCGCCAGGTCCAGAGAACCGCGAAGCCGTCCGCCAGCACGTATGTCACCGCCGCCAGCGCCCGGGGTCTGCCCCGGCAGAGCCCCGCGGCCAGTCCGGAGAGGGCGTAAGCCATGGTAAAGAGGGGCACGCCGCCGGCGTTCAGATCCATCATGCCGCCCAGCACGGACCCGGCGGCGGCGCCCACGGCCCCTCCTCCTTTCCAGGCCAGACACAGCAGCAGCAGCACCGCCAGGCTTCGTCCCAGGGAGATGCCCTCCAGAACCTCCAGGGGGGCCAGCGCGGTCAGCAGGGCCGCCGCCATCACCAGCAGCCCCGCCCGCCGGGAAGGGGCGGCCAGACGGTCCGCCCGCCTGCGGCCCGCCGGCTGAAGGACCGGACGGAAGCACCAGGCGCAGCCCCCCGCAACGACCGTCTCCAGGCAGAGGCGGATGGCGTCCCGGGTTCCTCCCCCGGACTGGACCAGGATCAGCCAGCCGGTCCCCGCCGTGACCGCTCCCGCGATCACAGGCATGACCCAGGAGCGGCGGAAGACCTTCCAGTCCCAGAAAGCGAAGGCCGCCGCGTAGGTCAGAATCGCCGCCGCCACATGGCAGGAGCCCTGGGAAAAGGGCAGCAGGCAGAGGTAGCCGAAGCAGGCCCCGGCCAGCGCGCAGATCCCGCAGAGGCCGGGACCCGCCGCCCCCACCATGGCGATGCCGAAGGGGGCGCACACCTCCAGCAGAACCGCCCCGGCCAGAACGGCGGCCAGCAGAAAGCAGATTCCCGCCTCCAGTCCCAGAGCCGTCGCCGGAGCGGACAGGCGCACCTGCCCCGTCTCCCGGGACTGCTGGCGCAGCTTCAGCAGTTTCGTTCGGATGTTCTCACGGGCTGTCATGCCAACTCCTCCTTTCCGGACGGCCCTTCCGGCCTGTCCGGGTTCGCATGAGTGCCATTATAGTCCGCAGAGCGGGGATTATCCGTCGAACGGCGGAGCCGCTTTCCCTCCTTTCGGACGTTCGGAACCGGGTCCGCAATGTACCAAAATGCTCTTGTAATTTGCCCTCAAATCGAATACAATAGGGGCAAACAGACAGACCGGACGAAAGGAAGGGAGATCCTCATGAAACTTCAGACTGAACTGGGCGAAATCCGCGTCAGCAGCGACGTTTTTACCACCATTACCGGCAGTGCCGCCACCAACTGCTACGGCGTGAAGGGCATGGCGGTCCGCTCCGCCACAGACGGCCTGGTCCACCTGCTCAAGCGGGAATCCATGGCGAAAGGCGTCAAGGTGCGCTATAACCAGGATGGCACCGTCTCCATCGAACTGCACATCATCGTGGAGAACGGCGTGAACCTGGTGGCGGTCTGCCGCTCCATCATGAGCCAGGTCCGCTATGTGGTCAGCAAAACCACCGGCGTTACCGTATCCTCCGTAGATGTCTACGTGGACTCCATGCGCTTTTAACCCCATTCCGATGAGAAAGGAATTTGCCGACTATGATTCAAACGATTGACGCGGCGGCTTTTCAACGGATGGTGATCCACGCCGCCGCCGCCATCAGCGCCCAGAAGCAGACCATCAACGATCTGAACGTCTTCCCGGTTCCGGACGGAGACACGGGCACCAACATGTCCCTCACCATCGGCACCGCCGCCCAGGAAATGCAGAAGAAGGAGTACGCCACCGTGGGGCAGGCCGCCCAGGGAGCCGCCTCCGCCCTCCTGCGGGGCGCCCGGGGCAACTCCGGCGTCATCCTCTCCCTGCTCTTCCGGGGCTTCGCCAGGTCCATCAAGGACCGGAAGGAAATCGACGGGCGGGACTTCGCCATCGCCCTGGACTTCGGCGTAGCCGCCGCCTACAAGGCCGTCATGAAGCCTGCGGAAGGCACCATCCTCACGGTCTCCCGCCTGGCCACCGCCCGGGCGGCGGGAAAGGCCCGGGAGGATCGGGCGGTGGAAGCCGTGCTGGAGGCCGCCATCGTCGAGGGACAGAAGGCCCTGGCGGAGACCATCCATCAGAATCCGGTGCTGGAAAAGGCCGGTGTGGTGGACGCCGGCGGCAAGGGCTTCCTGGTCATTCTCCAGGGCATGCTGGACGAACTCCGGGGATACCCCCTGCCCGAAGGGGAAGGCGCCCCGCCAAAGAAAGCCCCCGCCGACAGGGCGGACTTCCAGGCCATGGCCCGGGAAGAGATCACCTTCGCCTTCGATACCGTCTATATCGTGCGCAAGAAGCAGGAGGACGTCAACCTGGAGCCCTACCGGGCCTATCTGAACTCCATCGGCGACAGCCTGGTGATCGGCGAGGACGACGAGTCCTTCAAGGTTCACGTCCACACCAATACCCCCTGGGAGGCCCTGCGGGAGTCCCAGAAGTACGGCGTGCTGGAACTGGTGAAGATCGAGAACATGCGCACCCAGGCGGACGACCTGGCGGCGGGCCGCAAGGCTCAGTCCACGGACGACCTGGAACAGGTGGAGGAGGAACTGGAGGCTTCCAGAGAGCCGGCCGCCACCAGGGCCCCGGAGAAGAAGTTCGGCTATGTGGCGGTCTGCGCCGGGGCCGGGCTGGAGGCTGTCTTCCGGGATCTGGGCGTGGACGGCCTGGTTGGCGGCGGCCAGACCATGAATCCCTCCACGGAGGATATTCTGCGGGAGATCAACGCCACTCCGGCGGAGATCGTCTACGTGCTGCCCAACAATAAAAACATCATCATGGCCGCCCAGCAGTGCATTCCACTGTGCGAGGACCGGAAGGTCGTGGTTCTGCCCACAAAGACCGTTCCCCAGGGCATCTCCGCCATGCTCTCCGTGGACGCCGACGCCAGCGAACAGGA
>CANRFA010000164.1 GCA_947629775.1 uncultured Oscillospiraceae bacterium | reverse complement strand
GCGTTGGAGGCGTTTTCCGTCAGGTTCTGGTGGGCGGTCTCGCCGGCGGTGATGGGGGTATCCAGGGAGAGTTTGCCCTCGTCCAGAGCCTCCAGCACCAGCAGGGCCGTCATGACCTTGGTAATGGAGGCGGGAAAGGCCCGCTCGTTGGCGCCTTTGTCCAGAAGCACTTCGTCGTAGGTGGCGTTCAGGAGGCAGGCGTTGGTGCAGTAGAGGTCCGGCTCCTGCAGAGCTCCCGCAGGCAGAGTCAGCAGGGAGAGCGTCAGAGAGAGCAGAAGCAGCAGGGAAAGAGCACGATTTTTCTTCATAGACTTTTCTCCGTTGGCATGCTATAATGGCTTGGAAGAACGGAGTCATTATAACACATGGCCGGAGGCTGTGCAAGACCGTCGGAGAAGAAAGATGGAAAGGAATTTGCGGGGGAAGCCCCCGTTTTCTGTCTCCGGTCCGAGGACTCCGTTCTGACTTTCAGAGGGATACAAGGAGCCGCAAGATGCCGAAAATACTGGTTGTCGATGACGAGCCGGTCATCGTGAAGGGAATTACGTTCAACCTCCGCCACGAGGGCTACCAGGTGGAGACCGGGTCCGACGGGGAGCAGGCGGTGGAGATGGCCCGGGACGGGCGCTTCGATCTCATCATTCTGGACCTGATGATGCCGAAGATCGACGGCCTTCAGGCCTGCATGCGCATCCGGGAGTTCTCCAACGTGCCGATCATCATGCTCACAGCCCGCAGCGAGGATACGGACAAGCTGCTGGGCTTTGAGTACGGGGCGGACGATTACGTCACCAAGCCCTTCAACATTCTGGAGCTGAAGGCCCGGGTGCGGGCCCTGCTTCGCCGCTCCGGCGCCACCGGAGAAGGGGGACGGGGCATCCTCACCGCCGGCCACATCCGGCTGGACGTGAAGAAGCGCTGCGCATGGAAGGGGCAGCAGCAGGTGGACCTGACCGCCAAGGAATTTGACCTCATGGAACTGCTGATGCGCAACCCCGGCCAGGTGTACAGCCGGGAGAACCTGCTGAACGTGGTCTGGGGCTACGAGTATGTGGGGGACTACCGGACCGTGGATGTCCATGTGCGCCGCCTGCGGGAGAAGCTGGAGCTGGATCCTGCCAGTCCGCAGCTTATCCGCACCAAGTGGGGTGTGGGCTACTATCTGTTCCCGCAGTCGGAGGCGCCGGAAGAAGGGAAAGCGTAGTCTGTGGACCGGAACGGGACCGGAGACGGAAGGAGGCAGGAACAGATGGCGGACGGAAAGCAGTCCCGCCGGGGAAAGGTTCCCTTCTTCTCCTCTCTGCAGATCAAGTACGCCGCCAGCTACCTGGTGGTCTTTATCGTGGTGCTGGTTCTGCTGAACACCTACCCCCTCACCGCCTCCCAGGACCTGCTCTTCGCCTCCAAGCGGGACGCGCTCAAGAGCCAGGCCTCCGTCATGGCTTCCGCCCTGATGGAACTGGAGTCCCTGTCGTCAGACCAGGTGGTGCGGGTGATGAACATGCTGGACACCAACGGCATGGACCGGATTCTGGTGACGGACCCGGCGGGACTCATCCTCTATGACAGCCTGCGCAATCAGACGGCGCCCCGGGAGGAGGAGAACGCTTCCCCTCCGGAAGAAGCGGAAGGCGGAGAACCGGAAGAGACCGGAGAGACGCAGCCGGAGTACCGCTACGCCCTCTACCAGGAAGTGGTCTCCGCTCTGCGGGGCAGCGACGTGGTGGTCTCCCGCTTCGCCGTGGAAGACCGGGCTTTTACCTCCATCGCCGCCATGCCCATTGTCTATCGGGGGATGATCATCGGGTCCATCTGGATGATGGAGATCGACGAGGCCCAGGGGGAACTGCTCCTGAGCCTGCAGAAGAACCTTCGTACCATCTCCTTTGTGATCGCCGTGGTCACGCTGGTGCTGAGCGCTTTCTTTTCCCGCATGCTGACCGCCCGCATCACCGCCCTGTTGCGGGCCATCCGCTATGTGGGGGAGGGGGAGTACGGTCACCGGCTCAATCCGGTGGGCCGGGACGAGATGGCGATGCTGGCGGAGGAGTTCAATACCCTCACGGACCGGCTGCAGAGCACCGAGGAGATCCGCCGGCGGTTTGTGGCGGACGCCAGTCATGAGCTGAAGACCCCCCTGGCCTCCATCCGCCTGCTGGCGGATTCCATCCTCCAGAGCGAGGGCATGGACGAGGAGACCAGCCGGGAATTCGTATCGGACATCGGAAGCGAGGCCGAGCGCCTGACCCGCATCACGGAACACCTGCTGGCCCTGACCCGCCTGGACAGCCTGCCGGCCGGCCCCACCTTCGCGGTGGATGTGCCTACGGTGCTCCATCGGGCGGTGACCATTCTCACGCCGGTGGCGGAGGCGGCGAACGTCTCGCTGCGCACGGACTTCAGCGCCGGCTGCGTCATCCGCTGTACGGAGGACGACCTCTACCAGATCTTTTTCAACCTGATCGAGAATGCCATCAAATATAATGTTCCCGGCGGCAGCGTGCAGGTCTCGGTCTACAAGGACCGGGATCAGGTGCTGACGGACGTGGCGGACACGGGCATCGGGATTCCCGAGGAGGATATGCCCAAGGTCTTCAACCGCTTCTACCGGGTGGACAAGGCCCGTTCCCGGGCGGCGGGCGGCACCGGCCTGGGGCTGTCCATCGTGCGGGACACGGTGCGCCGCCATGGAGGCTGGGTGACCGTCCGGGCCCGCAATCCCCAGGGCAGTCTCTTCACTGTGGGATTCCCCGCCTGGAACGACGACAAGGAGGGGGAGGTATGAGACGGGCCCTGTGCGCTTGCCTGCTGGCCGCGCTGCTGCTCCAGACCGCCTGCGGCGGGGAGAACAGCGCCGGCGAGGGGGGAAAATACCGTCTCTACTTTCTCGCCCAGACGGAGAGCGGTCCCGCTCTGGAGACGGAGAGCTGGAGCCCGGAGGACGGAGGCGAGGCGGAGCCGGAGCAGCTGCTCCAGGCTCTGCTGGCGGGACCGGCCAGCGAGAACCTGGCCAGTCCCTTCCCCCGGGGCACCACGCTGCTCAGCTGCGGCTGGGATGACGAAACGGAGGGAAACCTGCTGATCCGCCTCTCCGAACAGTACAGCGGTCTGACGGATGTGTCCCTGACGCTGGCGGACTATGCCATCGTCCTCACGCTGGGCCAGCTGGAGAGCGTGAAGTCGGTGCAGATCAGCGCCACCGGCCTGCCCGCGGATTACCGCAGCCACCAGCTGCTGGTGCCCGAGGAGGCGGAGCTGGAGACCCTTCCGATTCCCTCGGGCAGCGGCTGAAGCAGCTGGTTTTCATCCCGGATTATCTGAATCAGAGGCCCTCTGCCTCTCCCCGAAACGGGAGGGGCGGAGGGCCTCTTTCCGATTATGAAGAAAATCGATGACTTTTCCCAAAAAGCTCTTGCATTTCCCATATGCAGTGAGTATAATGACGTGATATTTCGGTGCGTTTACGTGCACGCACTGCCATATCTGCCATTTTTTTCATAATCCAAAGCG
>CANRFA010000163.1 GCA_947629775.1 uncultured Oscillospiraceae bacterium | reverse complement strand
AATCCGAAGACCAGCGTCAGACCCATCAGGAGACTGCCAACGGCAAGCATTCCGACCTGATACCCCATCAGCATCGCATACCCGTACACGATAGGTCCAAAAGTCTGCCCGCCATTATCAAACATGGAATAGATTCCCATGGCCCGTCCCTCGCCGAACGCCGATACCTTCGGGAGGAAGGAGAAGTAGGAGGACATGGCCGTATTTCCGACAGAGGCGGAAACCGTGACAAGCACCACGCCAATGACCGCTCCCACCATGTTCGGGGCAAGCCCGTAAGCCAGACTGGCCAACGCCAGACCGAGGGAAGCCACAAGCATAATACGAAGACCGCCCAGGTGCTCTTCCAGATACTTGGTCAGAGGCGGGCCCATATAGATCACGGCCAGGCCGCCCAGCACGAAGATTCTGCCGATATCCGACTCGCTCAGCCCATTCTCGGCCGCGAAAATCGGGAAGAAATAGTCGCGGAAGTAGTAGCCGGCCATAAACGGAAGCAGGATCATGGTAAGGAACGGAAGCACTCCGCCCTTGCCGACGAGGAAGCTGAAGATGCCGATTCCCTTCTCCTTCTGATCCGGGTCGTCGTCTTCCACCACTTTTGTTACCTTGTCGCCCTCCTCCACGGTCCGTACATTAAACCGGGTGGGATAGCCGCCAACCGTCAGGAAGAGTCCCACAACGAGGATCCCGACGCCGATGGAGAAGACCACCCGATATCCGCCAAAGGAGAGAATCGTGGATCCCAGACCGGAACCGGCGGAAACCCCGGCCAGGGTGCCGGCCGCAATTCCGGCAAAGATATCCACGCTCTTGGTCTTATCGGAGGAGGAAGCCGCGGTGGCGTTTACGCCGACCGCAACCAGACCGATTCCGGCGCCGGCCAGAATCTTACCGACAAAGATACCGAAGTAGGTCAGCAGCGTGCTGCAGACAAGGAAACCGGAGGCCTCCAGCAGGAAGCCAAGGCTGATGACCTTGTGGGAGCCAAGATGGTTACAGAGGAAGCCGCCGACCACAGCGAAGATCGCCGCGCTCAGAACCTGGCCGGAAATCGGGAGGGCGGCGCCCACGCTCTTCGGAAGCCCAAGGAAGGGTTCGTACAGATCGTTCGCCAGAATGGAGATAAAGGCGTCCTGCATACAGTCTACCGTATAGGCCAGGAAAATCAGGGTCCGCAGAGGCAGCATGTCTGTGATATCCGGCAGGGCATCCTTGCGGGCCAGGGCCTTCTTCTTCTCGCTCAGGTGTTCGGTAAAGTAGATGATTTCGATCAGAACCATGACCAGAACGATGGCGCTGAACACAATGGTAAGGACGGTATTGACGATGGTCCTCTGCTGGGCGAGGCGGACGTTGTCAAAGTTGAAGCCTACGTCCTGAACCGCAACCACGGTTCCATCGGCGTCCACAACCGGCCGGATCAGCGACGTCCAGGTTCCCCAGGTGCTGACCTCGCCTTCGATCAGCTGAGGCTCCCCGGTCTCGAAGGCCTCCGTATAGCCCTCGGCACCGTATACGTCGTAGACATTTCCCGCGACGCCGGTATCCTCATAGTCCATAAGAGGATAGAAGAATTCTCCGTCGGTGGTCAGGAGCATATAGTAGAAGTACTCGCCGCGCGCGTACCCCTCTTCAATCTTCTCGTCCAGAGCCCGTTTGAGCTGGTTGTAAGGACGGGTCTTATAATCGGTTTTCGTGCCGATATTCTTTACGATCTCGGGATCGGTGGCCTCTACAATCTGCTGCGACATGGCGTCCATCTGGGCCATGATCGTCGCGTCCTCCTTCTGGAAGGTCGTGTGGAGCATGTAATACCCCACCGCAGAAGCCCCCACGATATCGATCGCGACCACAATCGCGATTTTACGGAAGAAGGGGAAAGCAAGCCACGAAAGGACCATATACTTTCCAGCGGCAAAGACCAGATAGAGCAGAATGATACCATCCAGAATCAGCAGAATCCACATGGCGTTGCGGGCCAGCGTGTTGGCGATGGGGACCGTGTCCGTGTAGAATGCCGTATCGTTCTCATACGTGGCAATCCCGGCTCCATCCGAGAGATACAGCGCATTCCCATAGCTGCTGATATAGTAGGCTCCGGCTTCGTCCGTGACGAACTCTTCTTCTCCATCCTCCCCGATTCGCATCAGGGCCCCGGTGGCGGGAATACTGTACCAGATCGTACCGTCATCCGTCACTTCCACCCCGTAGACGGCCTCTTCGGCCTGCAGCAGAACGTCGGGGGTTTTCCCCTTGCGGCCTTCCAGAATGGTGGCGTTACCGGTCAAAGCGGCAGGATCGCCGGTTTGAGGATCGGCGGCCGCCGAGAAGATATACAGTTCTCCGAACCCGTAGTCGTGTAATTTCATGCTTCCATCGCTCAGGCCATAATCGAAAATCCTGACGCGATGGTTGTCGGCGACCACAATCTGAAGCGTATCGCCCACTTTCTTCATCTTTTTGATGAGGCCATACTGCCTGGGAGCGGCGTCCTCGTTCGGGTAGTCGAAGTCGTAGAGGATTTCGCCCTCTCCGGAGCCGTCCGGCTTGTAGCGGATAATCCGCTCCGACTCAATGATCGTTCCTTTCCCGGCATAACTGGCGTCCGCCACGTAAATGCCGTCCGGTCCGTCCGTGACAGCCGACGCATAGTAGAAGGAGCCTTCCGCGTTGCTGCCGCCCTCGATCGTACGGACATATTCCATATCTTCGTTCAGAATCAGGATTTCCTTCCGCCCGGAGTCGATCACGTAGGTATTCCCGCTTTCGCCGTGGAATACGCCGGAAGGACCGTTAAAGGTTACATCGCTGGTAAAAGGCTTTTCGCTCAGCAGGTAGCTGTTCATCCAGCAGATCAGCGACAGCACGATGGCCGCAATCACCAGGAATGCCGTCGAAAACTTTCTGATTGCTTTCACATAAATTCCTCCGATAAGGTTGTCCTGCAGCGACACTCGCAAGCGCCGAAGCGTCGCCTGGTCTGTTCACGCTTCACTCTTCGAGGAGATCGGCATATTCCCGCAGCGCTTCCTTGACGACCACAATCTCGTTCTTCTTCATCTCGTTCACGGCGGCGTTCAGCAGATGCTTCATCCCCATCGGGGAGTGGTCCTGGGCGGCCATAAAGGCGGCCGCAACCACAATGTTCTTGATGTAGCCGCCGGACAGGTCAAATTTCTCGGCCAGAAAGCGCCAGTCGATATCGTCGTCCAGCGGAACCTGCGGCCCGACGAGCCCCCGGTAGATCTGCTCGCGGGTTCTGGGATCCGGGAAGGGGAAGTGAATGACGAAGGTAATGCGGCGCAGGAACGCTTCGTCTATGTTCTGCAGCAGGTTGGTCGCCAGGATACAGACCCCGTCGTACTCCTCGATCTGCTGCAGCAGATAAGCGGTCTCCACGTTGGCGTTCCGGTCGTGAGAATCCTTCACCTCGCTGCGTTTTCCAAAGAGGGCGTCGCACTCGTCGAAAAAGAGGATGCAGTTGGAGTTCTTCGCTTCGCGGAAAACAGCCTGCAGGTTTTTCTCGGTCTCTCCGATATACTTGCTCACGATCTGGGAAATGTTGATTTTGTACATTTCCAT
>CANRFA010000162.1 GCA_947629775.1 uncultured Oscillospiraceae bacterium | reverse complement strand
TGGGGATGGGGGGGGAGGATCGGATCAGAGAAGAAGAATGAGGGTATAACGCTGGACTTTGCATGGCGGCTGCGACCGCCGGGATCCCGCCGTGGGGGCGGCGGAGATGGGGCTTTGAAGCAGCGGATGCGATGGAGTGGGGCTGGTTTATGAGGTTCCAGATTCCCGGAAGAGCGCGGAGTATGGAAAGAAAGCGGAGAAGCGTCCGTAAAAGGCATCGAAGGACCTTGGCAACATGAGATCACCTGCGGCTCAACCGCAAGCTGCCTGGAGGCCCTCTGGCCGGGCAGCCGCAAGCTGATCTGAGACCCTTTTGCCCGTCAACCGCAGCCAGACTCGGCGGACCTGGCGCGTCAGCTTCAGCCCGATTCTGCGAACCATGCCCTTCCGCCGCAGCCGGATCAGAGATCTCCTGGCCTGTGAGCTTCCGCCCCATGTTTCGGAAAATTCCGACGAGCGGCAGGCCTTCTCACACGGCGGATGTCCGGACAGACGCCGAGCATACCAGATTCAGGAGCAGACGTTCCCACAGGAAGAGGGGATCCGATGGAGCCCCCTTGTTCTCTTCCCTCATCGAATCGAAAACGCTGGAGCAGAACGTGTCCCACTGTTCGGATGTGAGCGTATCGAGTATTATCTGGAGATACCAGGAGAAGCGGAACGCGGGTCTTAACCTGTTGCCCTCAGAGTCCCGGGTAGAGACCGTGGGCGCCGGTGTGGATTTGCGCTTCCTGGCCTTCCTGGCCTTTCTGGCCTTCCTGGTCAACCGCGGCTTTGGCTTTTTGCGCCTGGCGCGTCTCTTCCTGGTGGAGGAACGGGCGCCGGCGGCAGAGGGTACGGTCCGGGCTTTGGCGGTCCGGGAGGTGTCCCCCAAGGTGGACACGGCGATCGCAGGGTCGGCCAGGAGGGGCCCGGCGGTCTGGGGCGAGGAGCAGAAGCTCCGGATCGGCTCCGCGTCCTTCCAGGCGACAGGGCTGGCAGAGAGGGCGCTGGAATCTTTGGAGAATCCAGCGGGTTCGGGCGGCGCGGCCGGTTTGGCTGTGGCCCTGCGTCCGGTGTCCTCGCCGGTTTCAGGGAGTACGGCGGTGGAGACGTCGGGCAAGGTTGCGGGGGAGACATTGGCGTTTACGGGTTTCTTGCATACGGGTGATAAAGTGGCCCAAAAAGTTGCAACTTTGTGGACCTTCACTTTGCGGACGACACATGAATGTACTAATTTGACAAGGTGAAGGCCCCATCTATCGTAGTGCAGGACCTTGCAGGTCAGCACGGTTTGGACCAGGACGTTTCGTTGTTCCCGGGACTCACTATCATTGGAGATTATAAGACCAGGTTATCCGCTTCCGGTGTCCACGGGAGGGCATCCAGAGGCCTTGAAAACATCCGAAAAGGGCCTCTCAGGGCCATTTAGGCCCCCTTTTGATGCAAATTCGACGCTGACCCAGGATAAATTCAAGGAGTTTGTACTCGCAACCTGATCTTACAGTTTAAAAGCTATCAGGAAGCTCGTCGCTCGACCTGAACCCATACGATCAGGCCAAATCCCATTTTCTATCCTCAGTTTCAAGGCGACCACAAGGTGGAGATATTGGGGCTTGGGCCGCATAGTCCACCGTGCAGTTGTAAGACCGCAAAGCACCCTGAGACGATCACACTCCTCGCTGTAAAGGGGTTTTCAAGGCAAAAAGTTGAAAATTTTGATGGTTTCTGCCCAAATCGATACACTTTTCGAGAAAGTCATCACCTGTATGCAAGAAACCCGTATTCTGAATTGCGTCTCCCTGGAGAGCGTCACGCTCCCTGACGGACTGGAGAGCATCGGGACGCAGGCGTTCCAGGGATGCGAGAACCTGACGGCGGTCAAATTGCCGGAAGGGCTGAAGTCGGTCGGGGCCAAAGCCTTCGCAGACAGCGGACTGCGGGAGATTCAGGTCCCGGCGCAGGTCCAGCGAATCGCCACTCAGGCATTTTCCGGCTGTCCCCAGCTGGTCCATGTGGAACTGCCTGCAGACCTGAAGAATCTTGGCGACCTGGTCCTGCGCGACTGCCCGCTGCTTCAGTCCGTCATAATGCCGGCTGACCCGGGCGACGTTTCCCACGATTTCTTTCCGGACTGTCCCATGCTGACCCGGGTGTCCCTGCCGCTCCGGGCGGACCAGTTGTCCGCGTCCATCCGGCAGAGTCTCGCCGAATGCCCTGTCAGGGAGCTGGAATGCCCCGGCGTGCCGGTCCAGAAGATCCCCCGGGAGCTGCAGCTTCCTTACGTGCGGGGCCTTGCTTCCTGGGAGTCCCGGGGAAACCGCCTGCCCCCGAAGATGGAAAAAAAGACCACCGCCTGGCTGTCCACCCGCTTCCCCTCCTTCCTGAACGAGGCGAAAGACAACGCCGCCTTCCTGGCTCTCTTCCTGCGCCGGAAACTCCTGCCCTGGCAGAGCGCGGAAGAGCTGCTGGAGCATGCCCAGAAGGCGGACCATCCGGAGATCGTCGCCATGCTGGTGGAGTACCAGCGGCAGTTCCAGACTCCGGAGATCGAAGAAAAGCGGAGAGAGGAGGCGCTGCGGGAGCTGGAAACCGGCTACCTGTCCGAGGATTCCTTTGACGCTGCCTGGATTGGCCGGCGGTCCTCCGCGGGGCTGACTCTGGTGGAATACCACGGAGCGGCCACGGAGATCACAATTCCCGCGGGCCGGGGAGAAGTACCGGTCCGTTCTCTGGGAAAGAACGTCTTCACCGATAACACCCGCATCACACATGTGATCATCCCCGAGGGGATCCGTTCGCTTCCCGAAGACGCCTTCAAGGATTGCAAGGCGCTGAAACGCGTGGAGCTTCCTTCCACGCTGAAGGCCATCCCGGACAATGCGTTCAGAAATTGCGAGGCCCTGGAGGAGGTTCACATGGCCCCCGGTCCGGAGAAGATCGGGAAGCAAGCCTTTTTCGGCTGCTGCTCGCTGAAAACGCTGACAATCCCGGAGGGAGTCGTATCCATCGGGACGTACGCAATGGCAAATTGCAGCAATCTGGAGACGGTACAGCTGCCCGCCTCACTGGAGAAGATTCAGGAGAGCGCCTTTGAAAAGTGCGGCAGGCTGAAGAACGTGGTCCTTCCCCCAAACCTCAGTGTCCTGGGGAAGGACGCTTTCCTCCAATGCCGCAGTCTGGAGGAGATCACCATCCCGGGCGGGGTGGAGCGGGTTTCCGCCCACGCCTTCGCAAACTGCGCGAACCTCAGGCGCCTGGAACTGCAAAAAGGTGTGCGGGTCATTGGGGAGGAGGCGCTGTACCAGTGCGACCACCTGGAGGAACTTCTGCTCCCGGACACGCTGAAAACCATCGGCTCTCTTGCTTTCATGGAGTGCTGGGCTCTCAAAACCGTAAAGCTTCCGGACTCTGTCACGTCTATCGGGGCGAAAGCCTTCGGCGATACCCCGATCGAGTCCCTCCGGATCCCCTCCGGCGTAACCAGGCTCAGGGACTTCGGCGATTGCGGAGAACTCCACACCCTGATTCTTCCTGCCTGCCGCTTTTCCGTGGAGGAGAAGGCTCTTTCCGGCCTCGTTTCCCTCGAATGCGTGATGATTCCGCCTCAGAACACCTGGTTGCCGGAGAATCTGACGCTTGAGCTCGAGGGCCTCACGGAC
>CANRFA010000161.1 GCA_947629775.1 uncultured Oscillospiraceae bacterium | reverse complement strand
CTGCGGGGACTGATGGCCATTCCCCCCATCTCCCCGGAGCCCGGAGCCAACCGGAACTATTTTTCCGCCATGCGGAACCTTTTTGTTGACATGAACGGAAAAATCGGGGATAATCAGCACAGGATGAACTGTCTGTCCATGGGCATGAGCGGAGACTTCGAAGACGCCATCGCCGAGGGCGCCACCCTGGTCCGGGTGGGCACCGCCCTCTTCGGGCCCAGGCCCCCCATGCACCCCAGGCAGGACTGACAGAAAAATACAGAAGAAACGAGGTATCCGATCATGGGAATCTTAGATGAATTCAAGCGCCTGGCCCACCCCTACGAGGAAGAGGAGGAGCCCGCCTACGAAGACGACGCCTACGAGGAGCCCGCCCGTCCCGCCAGCCGCAGCGACCGCGCCTCCCGTCCCGAGCCCTCCTACGACGACGGCGAGGACGAGCACCGCAGCAACAAGGTCGTCAACATCCGCGCCGCCACCCAGCTGCAGGTGGTGCTCGTGAAGCCCGAGAAGTTCGAGGACTCCTCCGCCATCGCGGACCACCTGCGGGAGAAGCGCACCGTGGTGCTGAACCTGGAGTCCACCAACAAGGATGTGGCCCGCCGGGTCCTGGACTTCCTGGCCGGCGTCGCCTACGCCCAGGAGGGCAAGATCAAGAAGGTCGCCATCAGCACCTACATTATCACTCCCTACAACGTGGACATCGTGGGCGACCTCATCGACGAACTGGAGAACAACGGCCTCTACTTCTGAGAGTCACACACCGGCCCGCGCGGCCAAGGGAGGTAAACGAAGATGCTCACCCCGCAGGAAGTTTCGGAACGGGCGTTTCAGCGCGCCGGCTTCGGAGGCGGCTACAACATGGCGCAGGTGGATGAATTCCTGGACATCCTTACCGGGGACTATACTGCGCTCTTCAACGAAAATGCGGTTCTGAAAAGCAAGATGAAGGTACTGGTGGAGAAGGTGGAGGAGTACCGCTCCACGGAGGACTCCATGCGCAAGGCGCTGCTCACCGCCCAGCGGATGGCGGACGAACTGGTGAAGGAAGCCGAGGAGAAGAAGGCCGCCATCATCCGGGACGCCGAGCAGGACGTGCTGACGCGCCGGGACGACCTGGCCCGCAGCGTGGAGGCCGAAGAGCTCCGCCTGAAGCAGGCCCAGCAGGCCACCGCCGAGTTCGTGCAGAAGGTCACCGCCCTGCAGGCGGAGGAGACCCAGCTGCTGGCCCGGCTGCAGAATCTGGTGCCGGACGCCCCGGCCGCGCCGGTGGATCCCGTGGACCAGACCGCCTCCGAGATCGACGACAACGTCCAGCGGCTGCTGGCGAAGGCCATGCAGGACGCCTCTGTGGATGTCTCCCTTCCGCCTTCCGCCCCGTCCGAGGAGACTCCGGAGTCCGGAGACCGGAGCCCGCTCAGCGACACCGCCCGGTTCCTGGCCTCGCCCCACTTCACCCAGGAGTCCATCCAGGAGGAGCCCGTGGCCCAGACGCCCTTCACGGTTCCCGCCTCGGATTCCGGGGACGACCCGGCGGACGCCACGGCCCGCCACCACATCGACTTCGGCCGGCTGCAGTTCGGCCGGGACTACGAAATCAAATAGACGCCTGCGCGGCGGTCTGATTCTGTCAGGCCGCCGTTTCCGTCTGCCCGGGCCCGGTTCTCCTCTCTGGAGGGTCGTGGACGTGCCTTCCGCTCTGCCCCGCCCCGCGCCGCCTTCCCCCCGGAGGACGGCGCGGGCTTTTTCCGCCCTTTCAGACTTTTTCAGATTCTTCTTGCGTTCCAGAGGACGCTGTGATATGATACCGGCCGGCGGGGGATCCCCCCGCCCATAACAACCGAACAGGAAGCACGGTGCCGGCGCGTCTCTTCGGAGGCGGCGCCGGAGAATAGGGAAGCTGGTGCAAATCCAGCACGATCTCGTCACTGTAAGCGGGGAGTACGAAGTTTACGCGCTTAAGCGCGGTCACTGGCCCAGGAGGCCGGGAAGGCTGCTTCGTATGCCGAGCCGTAAGTCAGGAGACCTGCCGTTCTTCCGGTACAGGGGCTTCGCGCCCCAAGGCTACGAGGATTTGGCCGTACCGTACGGGCGCTGTTCCAGGGTGGAACAGGGCCTGCTTCCGGCCGCCTCTTGCCATCTGGTAAGGGGCGTTTCTCTTTGCCTGCGTACCTGCGGGAAAAAAGGAGAAAACCGAACATGAAAAAGACACTCGCAACCCTCCTGGCTCTCGCCCTGCTCCTGAGCCTGGCCGCCTGCGGCGGAGGATCCTCCTCCGGCGGCGGCAACGCCTCCTCCGGCGCCGCGTCCGGCGCGGGCAGCTCCGCCTCCACCTCGGATGGCTCCGGGTCCGCATCCGGCTCGGAGGCCTCCTCTTCCGCCGGCGGTTCCTCCGCGTCCGCCTCCACCGGAGAAGACGACGAGGAAAACTACGAGACCGGGGACGCCTCCCTGGACAATCCCCGCAACCAGGACGACATCGGGGAGAGCGAACTGCTGGTGGTCAGCTTCGGCACCAGCTACAACGACAACCGCCGCCTGACCATCGGGGCCATTGAGGCGGACCTGGAGAGCGCCTTCCCGGACTGGAGCGTCCGCCGGGGCTTCACCAGCCAGATCATCATCGACCACGTGAAGAGCCGGGACGGCGAGGTGATTGACAACGTCAAGGAGGCCCTGGACCGGGCCGTCGCCAACGGAGTCAAAACGCTTGTCGTGCAGCCCACCCACCTGATGGACGGCTTCGAGTACAACGACCTGGTGAACGAGATCGCCGAGTACTCGGACGCCTTTGAGAAGGTCGCCATCGGCGCCCCGCTGCTCACCAGCGACGAGGACTTCGCGGCCGTAGCGAAGGCCATCACGGAGGCCACCTCCTCCTGTGACGACGGCGAGACCGCCATTGTCTTCATGGGCCACGGCACCGAGGCCGAGTCCAATGGGGTCTATGCAAAGATGCAGCAGGTCCTGACGGACGGCGGATACGCCAATTACTACATCGGCACGGTCGAGGCCACTCCCTCCCTGGAGGACGCCCTCGCCGCAGTGCAGGCGGGCAGCTATAAAAAAGTCGTGCTCCAGCCCCTGATGATCGTCGCCGGCGACCACGCCAACAACGACATGGCGGGGGACGAGGCGGACTCCTGGAAGACCGCCTTCGAGGGGGCCGGCTATGAGGTGGAGTGCCGCATCAGCGGCCTCGGAGAACTGGAGGCCATCCGCTCCCTCATCACCGCCCACACCCAAGCCGCCATCGACTCCCTCTCCTGATCAATCCTTCCCATCCCCGGGGCGGCCGCCCGGCCGCCCCGCTGTCTCTTTCGTGAGGTGAACACATGAAATTCTTCCGCTCCGTCCTCGCCCTGGCGCTGGCCCTCTGCTGCCTTGCCGCCTGCGGCGCTCCCTCCACCAGTTCTTCCGGCTCTTCCGGTTCCTCCGTCTCCACAGGCGGTTCTTCCGCCGGCAGCGCCTCGTCCTCCGGAGGTTCCTCCTCCGGGGACGCCTCTTCCTCCGGCTCCCAGGGCCAGGTGGCCTCCTCCAGCCAGATGGCCCCCGCCGTCTCCCTGGACACGGAAGGGCTCACCCCCGTGACCGCCGCGGACCTGAAGGACGGCACCTATGCCATCCAGGTGGAATCCAGTTCCTCCATGTTCCCCATCGC
>CANRFA010000160.1 GCA_947629775.1 uncultured Oscillospiraceae bacterium | reverse complement strand
GTCTGCTCAACTACTACAGGCAGCTTTGCCTGAGGCCGGAGCCTCAAGCTCGGCTACTTGTAGCCGAGTAGTTGACGGGCAGAGCCATGAGAATAGCGATGGTGGCGATCCCTTCCGGGATCTTGGAGGAGAGATGATAGCTGATGCTGTAGGCCCAGGCGCCCCAGCCGTCCCAGGCGTTGTCCGAGAAGAAGATGACGCCGGAGAGAACCTGCCCGATAAACCGCAGCGAGATGGCCAGCAGGGCGCCCAGAAGGATTTTCCACTTCTTATCCCGCCCGAAGATGCCGGCGTACCCGAGGCAGGAGAAGGCCACCAGGTGCTCCACGAAAATCTGGGCCCAGTGGATGGGCGCCCAGACGGGGATCAGGAAGAGGGAGAGGATGCCGGTGATCCAGCCGGTGACGAAGGCCAGCCGGGGATCATAGATCAGGGCCAGGAGCATCAGGGGGATCCAGGATCCGGCGGAGATGCTGGCGCCGGTGGGCAGGGGGATGATGATTCCGGCCAGGACCAGTGTAATGGCGCAGACCAGACCGCCCAAGGCGATGTCCCGCACGCCCAGTCGCAGGCCACGGCAGAGGAAGAGCGTGATTCCCAGATAGCCCACAGTAAAGACGAAGGTGATGACCGGTGAGATCATGCTCCGATCACCTCCTCGATGGCGAACACGCAGTTTCTGGGACCGGAACCGGTGTCCAGGTCCGGTCTGGCGCTCAAAACGCCGGAGGTACAGGCCATGTTCCGCTCTGCAGGGTTCTCGGTGATAAGCCGGGAGCCGGAGGTGGCTGTCCTCACGGGGATTCCCACAAGGTTCTTTGCCGGATCCCGCTTCCGCTTCCCCCCGATCACCCAACTGAGGCAGGCGCTCTCTTCCATGCCGCTCCTGATGGCATCCGGGAAGATGACGCCGCCCGGCTGCCGGGCGAGGAATTCCGGCGTGGACTTCAGAATGCCGGCCACGACAGTGGTGGTCCGGGCCGGGATGGCGTTCATGGCGTAGACGTCTTTGGAGGTTATGGTTTTCCTGTCTGCCTGGATGCCGGCGCCTCCACCGGAATTGCTTCCAGCTGTGGTCAATGCTGTTTTCAATGGTACGCTCTCCTTTCTTCGTACAGCAAGGTTTTGTAGTGCGGCGCAGAGTGGTGCCCCCGGTGCGTCGCAGAGGAGCGTGGGAAGCGGCCGGCAGGGGTTGTTCCGGCGATGAAAGGTTGGGAATGCGTAAAACTGCAGTCTCGCGGCCCTTCCGGGCAGCAGATCTGCGGCGCATTGCGGCGAAGATTCCCTGCGCCGGCAGATCCGACAGATTCGAAGGGGCAGGACGTTGCGGTCCCCTCTCAGCCTGCGGTCAGCGGACTTCCCACTTTCCTCAGCAATATGATACCATGTCCGGAGCGGAAAAGCAAGAACAGATTTCCTGATAAGAGAAAAGTCTGGAAGATTCCGGGTTTAGGGGTGTAACCTGAAGGGGCCGGCGTGAAGGCCGGCCCGGGATTGGGGTGTGAAGGAGCATCATCCTGGATGGGGCGCCGGAGAGAATGTTGCGGTCCCGACGGCGGACTGTGTAGAGGTACCTCTCTCGGATCTGCTGGCCCTGCCAGTGGAAGGTCCACTCTGATTCTGTCGTTCAGCTCTGCTCTGTTCTGCTCAGTTTTGGTGAAGGCGCGGGCAGTTGGGGGTTGGTTTGCGTGAGTCAGAGGAAGCTGCGAAGGAGGTGGTTTCCCGTGGGTGGGGTTGCTCTTTCGAGGGGTGGTTGAGCGTTTTCGGTCGTCAGGTATCGCAAGGCTGCACAAATGGATTTTACAATTTCGAACTTGACAGGTGCAGCTATAAGGGTGTATATTTATGTCATTCGCAGGGATGCTGTCGTAGTATCCTGGATGCCAGCATAGATGCCGCAGGGTGCATGTCCGAAGAGGTTTGCGCACTGTCCGGGATCTGGGATCATCCACGGGTGAACCTCCTTGTGCATGGAATCCTCTAAGTCCATGCACTGTGGCATCCAGCGATTTGGGATAGAGTCCAGGAGAGCAATCACGAATGGGCAGGAACAGATTTCCATGGTTATCGACGATGTGCCAGATATAATCTGTTACAGACGGCTTATCAATTATCACTTGCCAGCACAGGAAATATCTTTTCATGATCTCTTGGAGTACGCAGGATTACCGTATGAATCAACTCCAAGGTCTCCAGATCTCTCTTCCTGTAAAGGGGCTTAAAAGTATCGCTGTCTGCTCGCTCTAAGCGTTCCGTCAGTTCGGTAATACAATCAAAGAATTTATCTGATTTGAGGCAATACTGTATCCCAAATTCCCCAAGGTTCGGAATCTTACACACAGTATCCGTATCTGCAACGTTTTCAACGAATGCCTTGAAAAGGTGGCCGTACGAAATATCTGCTCTCCATCCTCTCAGGACATCATACCCGCTTGTATCAATTTTGTACTTTTCAATAAAATGATCTGCGTCGCGCTTCTGATACACGTACCAGTCTTCCCCATCATTTTTCCTGTGATACATTATTTCTGATAACCAGGCGCAAATATTATGTGCTTCGAAATCCAGAATCTTTAACCTGGATGTATCCAGAGTGTAAGTATGCATGTAACCTACATCAGTATCAACCAGCAGGCCGACTGTCCATTCTTTGGCCAGATCAGGATCCGGCGTTAAATAAAAACCTCTTCCAAAATCGTTATCGTCTCTGCCAATTCCATAGGTGGGGACAAAAGACGAATCAGGAGAACCGTGATACAATATTAGTGATACAATATTATTTTATCTGACATATTGTTCCCCCCTTATGTGTTATTAATTTATATTAGCTTATATTCTCCGGGCGTATACAAGTACCCGACTTCAGGATACCCATAATATAGCATACGGGAAAGATGGTTGTCAAGCAAATAGTTTTGGAGGCATCCGCTACTGCAAGGTGATTTACTCAGATGACAATACAAAGCAGGTTTCTGCGGACTAAATGACTTATGTTATGGCTTTTCACGATCATCTAACGTGTTCGGTTAGAGTTCCTGGACAAGGCGGTCGTCTTATGCATGTATATTTCTCCTGATTCGCATTCTCGGCTCAATTAACGCTCAAATCAGGATACAATCCATTGTGAACCACATCAATATATATCAGTTATGCCGCATAATTGTTTGCTGAACTGTAAAATCACGAACGTATTTGAGTATTAGAAGTGTTGCAATGCAGTTTATTTGATTCTGGATCACGCATCATTATTTCAGTATTTACATGCATATAGTGACGTATTGATATCATATACAAAGATGGAAAGAAATGGAAAACTTTGAGTTTCGCTTTCCGATTTAAGGTTTGATCGATTTCAGAGTCAAACTCGCATTTTTTGATGTGATAAAACGCATAAGGATCGGCCGTTTTGCTCCATTCATAGACCGCTCACTGCCAAAACCGGGGGCGAATCAGGGTAGGAAAGTGTTCTGTCGGTCGAAAACCTGACAGTTTCTGGCAAAATGAGTGAAAACCTCTTGCCGAAATGCAAGAAAGATCATACTTCTGCGGGAGTCTGACTTTCTGCGTGAGAGCCTGTATCGTAACCTGAGATCGTCATATCCCGGCAGTTCCTCTTCCCTTCCACCGGGATGATCCCCTATATGTATATGGGCCTCCACCTTGTTGGCTTTGAACATGGCG
>CANRFA010000159.1 GCA_947629775.1 uncultured Oscillospiraceae bacterium | reverse complement strand
GCGGACGACGTGCTGCAGCAGGCCGTCCAGTCCATCTCGGACCTGATCAAGAACACCGGCTTCATCAACCTCGACTTCGCCGACGTGTCCGCCGTCATGAAGGACGCGGGACGGGCCCACATGGGCGTAGGGCACGGCAACGGCAAGAACAAGGCGGAGGACGCCGCCAAGATGGCGATTTCCAGCCCCCTGCTGGAGACCTCCATCAACGGAGCCAAGGGCGTCCTGATCAACATCACCGGCGCCAACGACATCGGCATGGAGGAAGTGGAGACCGCGGCCAACCTCGTTATGGAAGCGGCTCACCCGGAAGCCAACATCATCTTCGGCGCCATCTTCGATGAGACCCTGGAGGACGAGGTGCGCGTCACCGTAATCGCCACCGGATTCGAGGAACCGGAGCAGGGAGGAGAGCAGCCCGTCCAGAAGCCGACGGCCGCCACCGCCACGGTTCCCCCGGTGAGCGAACCGCCACGGGCGACCAGGGGGGCCCGGGTGGATCCCTTTCCGCCCGTAACGCCGCCGCCCGCCGCGCCCCAGCCCGCTCCGGACCAGGGGGGCAAGTCCACCATCTCGGACAGCGAGTGGGACGATCTCATGAACCTCTTCCGCAACCGCGGCAGGCGCTGAGCCGGCGGACGGAATCACAACGATTACGGCATGGCCGCCCGGGCTGTGCCGAGGGTACGAAACGGCCATGCGGATCCGCTCCGCATGGCCGTTTCGTGGTTTTCAGACCTCTCCCGGCCGCTCAGCGGCTCAGAAGGAAGAGATTGTGGTCGTCCATGAAGTTGGGGAAGGAGTAGAGCACGATCACGGCGTCGATGCCGTTTTCCGCCACGTAGTCCTTCACGCTGTTCATGTTGTTGCGGGCATCGTAGAGGTGCACCTCGGAGAAGCGCTCCGTCAGGAAGGGCGCCAGGGAGTCCGAGTAGGAATCCCGGATCAGCATGACCTTCGGGCCGCTGTTCTTTTCGGACTGGATGACGCACAGGGGCTGCCGTCCGCCGAGAAAGTAGGAGTACTTGTCCTTGACGGAGAGGAAGCTGTCCACGTAGAGGTGTCCCTCCTCGGGGTTCGCGCTGAACCAGGAGGTGACGTGGACGCCGTCCTCCGGGATATAGGTGTCGATGCAGTCCGGCTCCAGCCAGCGCACGCCGGAGGTGGAGAAACTGGTGCCGTTAAACTCTGTGGAGACGGTGGTCTTCGTATAGTCCTCCAGGCGGATGGGCTCCAGCCCCATGGCCTCGAAGATGGCGTTGGCGCCGTAGAAGGCCCCCAGGCTGGTCCAGTGGTGGTCCGTCCGGTAGTAGATGTCCTCCTCCGAGTGAGCGGAGAGCGCACCGATCACGTCGATGGTACTGGCTCCGGTGGAGAAGTACACCTGGTCGATGATGGAGGCCTCGTCGGCGGTGGGGGCGCCCTTGGGCAGCCGGTCCGCCCAGACGCAGGAGGAGCTGGGGATCAGACCGAAGTACACCGGGACGGAGACGTTGCCGACCAGGGCGTCCACATAGCCCATATCCTTTTCCAGCTTGTCCGGATCCGGGTCCTCCACGTGCTGCAGCAGGGTGCCCTTCGCGCCGAAGTAGAAGCCGGAGTTCTCCTTTTTTCCGGAAAGACGCTCGCACCAGGCCTTCATGGCGACCCACAGATCCCGGCCCACCACCTGGTCCTCGGTGTAGGCCTCCGCGTCGTCCATGAATTTTCCGCTCTCCAGATTCTCCAGGGAGAGCTTCGGCACCTGCTGCAGGGAGCGGTTCTCCAGCTCGGAGAACTTGCGGTCCGGCAGGATGGTGCTGATCACCAGGACGCCGCCAATGAAGGCGCAGAAGAGGATGGAGAGAAAGAGATTGAAATGTTTCTTCGACATGGTCGCTTCCTCCTCAGAACTGGGAATACAGGAACGGGTTGTAGGTGCTGGCCACCAGGTAGGCGGTGCAGACGACCAGCCCGGCCAGAACCAGGACGGCGGTGAGAGCCTGTGCGGCCTTCTCCGGCAATCTGCGGTATACCGTGACCCCCAGCGGCGTGGAGGCGACGCCCGCCACCACCAGGATGGGGAGGTAGCTGGTCAGGTAGTACCCGAAGGCCCCGTCCGCGAGCGGCACGCCGCCGAGACCGAACATCACCTTCAGGAAGGCCCCCAGCTGGGAGAAATCCTCCAGGAAGAAGATCGCCCAGGAGATCATGACGAAGAAGAGCGTGTAGATGTGTCCCACCACGGCGGGGGCCTTGTGGAGCTTATCCAGCAGGAAGAACTTCTCCAGCATCAGAAGGACAAAGAAGTAGAGGCCCCAGATCATGTAGTTCCAGCTGGCGCCGTGCCAGATGCCCGTGGTGGCCCACACCACCAGCAGGTTGAACATCCAGCGGGGTTTCGAGCAGCGGTTGCCGCCCAGGGGGATGTAGAGGTACTGGCGGAACCAGGTGGAGAGGGAGATGTGCCAGCGGCGCCAGAACTCCGTGATCGTGCGGGAGATGTACGGGTAGTTGAAGTTGGGCAGGAACTCAAAGCCCAGAATGCGCCCCAGACCCACCGCCATGTCCGAGTAGCCGGAGAAGTCGAAGTAGATCTGGAAGGTGGCTGCCACCACGCCCAGCCAGGCGCCGGCCACCGTGAGGTCCCCGGGGGCCATGGCCTTATAGGCGTCCCAGAGGGAGCCCACGTTGTTGGCGATCAGCAGCTTCTTGGCCAGACCCACCATCAGGATCTGTACGCCGGAGGCGAACTTATCCGCGGAGCAGGTCCGCTCGTTGATCTGATCCCCCAGGTCCTTGTACTTGATGATGGGGCCGGCAATCAGCTGGGGGAAGAGGGTGACGAAGGTGCCGAAGTTGAGGATGGAGCGCTGGGCCCGGGCGTCCCCCCGGTACACATCGATCGTATAGCTCATGGTCTGGAAGGTGTAGAAGGAGATGCCGATGGGCAGGTGGACCCCCAGCACAGGCATGAAATTCAGTCCGATGGCCTGCAGGGAGCCGGCGATGAAGTCCCAGTACTTGAAGTAGCACAGGAGGGCGAGGTTGAAGATCACGGAGGAGGCCACCGCCATGCGGGCCCCGCGGTCGTTTCCCTTTGCCTTGCAGCGCTCCACCAGCAGGCCGTGGGTGTAATCGATGGCCGTGGAGGCGAACATGATGAGCACGTAGATCCGCTCTCCCCAGTAATAGAAGAACAGGGAGGAGAGCAGCAGCACCGGGTTGCGGAGCTTCCGGGGCACCACGTAGTAGACCGCCAGCGTGATGACGAGAAAGTAGAAGAAAAAGACAGGGGTGGAAAAGACCATAAGGGGCCTCCTTGTGTGACACAGGTTGAACGCAGCAACCGGGTGCGGCGGCCTGCAGACGCCGCCGCACCCGGAGAAATGCGCGGTGCGGGTAAAATCAGAACTTCGCGTTGAAATCCTTCACGATGTCGTCGCAGCTGGCGCTGACGATCAGCATCACGCAGTTGCCCTTGGAGACGATGCGGCTGTTGTTCTCCCACTGCTCGATGGTAGCGGGATACCAGGCGCCGCCCGCCACCTGGGTATCCACCCGGGCCTGGAGAATGCTCTTGACGGCGGCCACGTCGCCGGCGCTCTTCACCTGAACGAGGGTGACCTCGGCGGCCACGCCGGTCATCATGGGACCGTAGCAGACGCACTGCACGCTGTCGATGCCGGACAGCCCCGGGTAGAG
>CANRFA010000158.1 GCA_947629775.1 uncultured Oscillospiraceae bacterium | reverse complement strand
CTTCGTGACCCACATGAACCAGAAGGCCACGGAGCTGGGCTGCAAGGGGACCCACTTTGTCAATCCCCACGGCCTCCACGACCCCAACCACTACACCACCGCCTACGACATCGCCATCACCATGAAGGCCGCCCTGGAGTACGACCTCTTCCGGACCATCATCAAAGAGCCCACCCACAAGGTGCCGGCCACCAACATGACGGGCGAGCGTACCCAGTACAACACCAACGGTCTGGTGTCCACCTGGCAGTACGGCGGTTACCTCTATGACAAGTGCATCGGGGGCAAGACCGGTTCCACCGACGAGGCAGGCCGCTGCCTGGTGGCCGCTGCGGAAGACGGCGACACCCTTCTGATCTCCGTCATTCTCGGTTCGGGTCCGGTTCCTCAGGCAGACGGCTCTCAGGCCAAGCAGGGACAGTTCACGGAAACCCGGAAACTTCTGGAGTGGGGCCTCAACAGCTTCAAGCGGGTTACGATCACCAAACCGGATGACCCCGTGGACTCCGTCAAGGTTACCATGTCCCGGGATGCGGACGAAGTGCTGGTCAAGCCCCAGGGCTCCATCACCCGCACGATCCCCCAGGATCTGGATCTGGACTCCCTGACCACCGAAACCAAGCTCTTCGCGGATACGGTCGAAGCGCCGGTAAAAAAGGGAGACGTTCTGGGGACCATGACCCTCTCCTACAACGGAGAAATCTACGGCACCCTGGACCTGGTGGCAGTGACCTCCGTGGAACGCTCCGAACTGCTCTACCGCAAGCACCAGATTGAGACCTTCGTCCACGACTGGGGCCTCCTGGTGGTTGTCGTGATCGTCATCGTCCTGATTCTGCTTCTCTTCCTGCGACTCCGCCTCTCCCGCCGGCGCAACCGCCGGGGAAGCTACCGCCCCAGGAAACGGGGCCACTACACCGGCAGACGCTATTAATATTCTGCGGCACGGGTTTTCCCCGTGCCGCTTTCTTCTGTCCTCATCCCCAGGACAGGATCGCCGGACCATCGGAAGACCGCACCACAAAGACCTCGTAGAGACGGCTGAGGGTATCCCAGGTCCGCCAGTCCATGACGCCGGTCTCCGGAGCCCCCGCTGCCCGCTGAAGCCAGCAGACGTTGCAGGCGGACTTCTCCCCGTTTCGTCCCTCCCCCTCGCAGGGCCGAAGCCCCTCCAGGAAGACGGAGAGGATCTGCAGCATGGCCTGGGGAATGGCAAAGAAAAGCCGCTGCTCTCCGGGCCGCACCTCCCCGTTCTCCCGGGGATACAGATGCACCGGACGGGGCCCCGCCTGATCCGCTTCAAAGGCGACCCACTGTTCCCGGATGGCGTTCCAGGTCTCCAGGTCCACCACGCCGGTGACCGCCAGGCCCATCTCCCGCTGGAAGATCATCACGGCCTCCAGGGTAGTCTCCCCGAAGCATCCGTCCAGCGGCACGAAGGGCATCCACGACCAGCGCCCCCGCAGGCGCCGCAGCATGTACTGAAGCGTCTTCACCGGCTGACCGCCCGCTTCTCTCTCCTGACATTCCCGGCTCATAAGTCTTCTCCTCCCTGCCGGCCATCCCGGCTTCCCATTCTCAGTTCCCGGCCCGGAAAGGATCCGGCGCCCTCCGTCCAGCCCTCAGATTCGCTGGAGAATCCGGCAGACGCGGGCGCAAAGGCCGGGACGGATTCCTCCGTCTGTTCCTCCCGCCGGAACTCCTGCCCGCTCAGTCCATAGACAAAGGAGTCCGTTCTCCCCCGCAGATAGTCCATGGCGTTCAGGTATTCGTCGTGCATGGCCCGCCAGGTCAGAGGGCCCACCACGGCGTCCACCACCAGACCGGCGCCGCTCTGAAAGGCCCGCACCGCCTGGGCGGTGGCGGGCCCGAACTGTCCGTCTACCGCGATGGGGGAAATGCCGTTGTCAAACTGAGCCAGCACCTGCAGCATATGCTGCATCACCCGCACGCCGCTTCCCCGATCTCCCTGCCGGAGAGTGCCGGGAAACTCAAACTCCACCGCGTAGTAGCTCTGCCCCTGGCTGGCCAGCTCGGACAGCCGGGTCACCCCGACATACAGATACACCAGCCGATACCACGTGGCCTTCCCCACGATGCCGTCCACCTCCAGCCCGAAGATGCGCTGGAACTCCCGCACCGCCTGCTCGGTCGCGGCGTCAAAGTCCCCCAGGACCGGCTCCACCCGGGGAATGGCGGGATAGTTGCGGGCGATGCGGTTGAGCATCACCTGCAGAACCGCCACATGCTGTCCTACAGACCCCAGCCGCAGGGGCGAGCCGGGATAGGATTCCCTCAGGCCCCGCACCGGGGCGTTTTCCACCAGCTCGATATCGTCTCCGTAGTAAAAGCGCAGGATGTTCATGGAGTTCATGCCCCGCTGGGCCAGCTCCTGGCTCCCCCACTGGCTCATCCCCTGGCAGGTGGAGGTGGTCCCATTGCAGAATTTGGCCGCCAGGGGCTCCACAAACCCCTGCCGTCGGATGTAGCTGTTGAAGATTTCGTCCACCAGGCGGCTGATGTTCTCGAAGATGTTCCTGCCCCGGATGAACTTCTGGTCGTAGGCTGTGGTAGCGGTAATCTGAAAGTCGTAGCCCCGGCTGCGGTAAAACTCGGTATACACCCGATTCAAAGCGAAGGAGATGATGGCCAGCACGTTAGCCCGGAGGGCAGCAGGCTCCCAGGTCGGGTAGATCTCGCTGGAGGCCACGTTCTTGACGTACTCCGGAAAGGACACCGTCACGTTCTCCGCCCACTGATCCGGCAGGCCGAGGTGGACCGTAATGGTCTCCGGTACATAGGGTAATACAACTGGCATGGCTCACCTCACAGGTCCTGTTTCGGGTTGCTGAACTCCTTCTTCCCCTTCCAGCCGCCAACCCCGGGGGCGAGAGGGGTCAGCTCCATGTTCTGCACCGTTTCCACGCCGCGGAAGATCTGGACCCCGTCCACCTGCAGCATGGCGTACCCCGGATGCTCCGCCCAGACATCGCAGCTGGTATAGGGCTCCCCGCCGTCGGCTCCCTCCGGCTCCGTACTCTCCTCCGCGGGAGGGGCCTCGATGGCGACGGGGTGAATGAGGCCGCTGCTGTCCGTGGCCTGTACGCTCAGCAGGTCGTACTTGCCGGATACGGCCCGCCGGATGACTACCACCGTAGCGCCCTGGACGGGCAGCTCCGCCTGCGTGGCAAATACCCGAACCCGCAGGGTACCGGTCCGCTTCTGTTCCTGTTCCATGGTCGATTCCTCCTGTCCCGGGCGGCGCGGCACCGCCCATCGTTCCATTCTATGCGACAGTCGCCGGAATGGTGCTCAAGGTATGGCAGTGGGGACAATCGGAGAAGCAGACCTGCCGTCCCATGGGAAGCGCAACACCAGAACCAGGACACAGGAAACCGGAACCACCAGCTGGCCGGATACAGAGTATATATCTTCCTGGTCCGCACAGAAAGAGACGCAAATCCTCATCTGAAAGCCACTTACGAGGCCAGGCAGGAAGTCCGCAGGACAGGCCGCAACCGGCCTTTTCCTGCAGGCGCACGACCTCATGGCGAAAGAAATCGAAGGAGGCTGAACCCCATATCCACAGTCCTTCAGCCGAAGCGAAAATCTGAAAGCGGACCGACTGCCCTGGCAAAGCAGACCTGCAGGTACGAAAACCCACAGCGGGAAGCAAAGGACGGGCCGGCAACATCCGGAGGAACCTGGGAGGCACACAGAAACCGGACATAAGGCAACGCAGGCGACAAACCCGGCAGAAAAAGCA
>CANRFA010000157.1 GCA_947629775.1 uncultured Oscillospiraceae bacterium | reverse complement strand
GATACCTCCTTCACCCGGGTGTTCCGCCCCGGCGAGCGCCTCATTCTCCTGGGGGCGGGCCATGTAGCCCGGCCCCTGTGCCGGTACGCCGCGGATCTGGGGTTTCAGGTGACGGTCGTGGACGACCGGCCGGACTTCGCCTGCCGCTCCCGCTTTCCGGAGGCGGCGGCGGTGCGCTGCGGGGACTTCGTCGAAGAGATTCGGGACCTGTGCGTCGGGCCCCAGGACTATGTGGTGGTGATCACCCGGGGCCACCGCTTTGACGACGTCTGCCTGCGGGAGCTGCTGAGCGGCTTTCTGCCCCGCTACCTTGGCATGATGGGATCGAGGCGGCGGGTGGCCGCCCTCTTCCAGCAGCTGGAGGAGGACGGATTTCCCCGCCCCCTGCTGGACCGCATCCACGCGCCCATCGGGGAGAGCATCGGGGCGCTGACGGTAGAGGAGATCGGGATCTCCATCGTCGCCCAGCTGATCCGCACCCGCCGGGCGGACCGGAGACGCCCGGAGCCCGGGGAGACCCGGCTGCTCCTGGAGACCCCGGAGCTGGACACCCTGCGCTTCCTGACCCGCCCCGGATCCCGGGCCCTGCTGCTGGTGCTGGAGGCCACCGGCTCCGCCCCCATCCGCTCCGGCGCCCTCATGGGCGTGGACGGCGCCATGGGGACCGCGGGAACCATCGGGGGAGGCTGCGCAGAGGGCCAGGCCCTGCGGGAGGCCTTCCGTCTGCTCGGCACCGGGGAGCAGCGGGTCCTGACGGTGGAGCTCAACAACAACCTGGCGGCGGAGGAAGGCATGGTCTGCGGCGGTCAGATGAAGATCCTTCTGAAGGATCTCCCCTGACCCCGCGCTCCCCTGTGGGCGTTATTCTCAGGAAAGAACAACGGAGGTGATTCCGCGTGGAACCCTTTGCCGCCATCGTCCTGGCGGCCGGCGTCTCCTCCCGCATGGGGCGCTTCAAGCCCCTGCTGGAGATCGACGGCATCAGCATGATCCGCCGGGTGACGGATTCCATGCAGGCCGCGGGGGCCGCCCCCGTGGTGGTGGTCACCGGCTACCGGGAAGACGAACTGCGGCGCCACCTGGCGGACACCGGGGTCGCCTTCCTCCACAACGAAGACTACTGGCGCACCCAGATGCTGGACTCCCTCCTTATGGCCATGGAGACTCTGCCGGCAACCATCTCCCGGGTGCTGGTGAACCCCGCGGATATCCCTCTGGTGCGCCCGGAGACCATCCGCGCCCTGGTCTCCGTGCCGGGGGACTTCGTGCGCCCCGTCTGCGCCGGTCAGCACGGCCACCCCATTGTGCTCGCCACCCGCCTGCTCCCGGAGCTGCGGACCTACACCGGCAACCGGGGTCTGCGGGGCGCCATCCGCCGGCTGGGCATCGTCCCCCGGGATGTGGAGGTGGAGGACCAGGGAGTCGTTCTGGACAGCGACACCCGGGACGAATACACCCGGCTGCTTCGCTACCGCCGGGAGGACACCCGCCGGCCTCAGCCCCTGCAGCTGGACCTGCGGGTCCATCTCCAGGCGGAGACCTCCTTCTGGAACGCCTCCTTCGCCCAGTTTCTGGAGCTCATCCAGACCACGGGCAGCATCCGCAACGCCTGCTCCTGCATGCATATGGCCTACTCCAACGCCTGGAAGCTGCTCAACGAGGCGGAGCGCCAGCTGGGCTGGCCCCTGCTGGTCCGCTCTCCGGGCGGCTCCAACGGCGGCGGCTCGGAGCTGACGGCCCGGGGGCAGGAGCTGCTGCGGGCCTGGCGGGCCATGGAGGCGGAACTGCAGGAGCAGGGGGAGGCCATCTTCCGGAAGTACTTTCCCCGCAACCTGAACGGGGAGAACGGAGGCGGAGCATGATCACAGATTCTCTCGGGCGGAAGGCGGACTACCTGCGCCTCTCCGTCACGGACCGCTGCAACTGCCGCTGCCTCTACTGCATGGGGCCGGAGGAGGTTCCGGACGGGGAACTGCTCTCTCTGGAGCAGCTGCTGGAGATCGGCCGGGCCGCCGTGGCCTGCGGGGTGCGGAAGATCCGCCTCACCGGCGGAGAGCCCCTGACCAGACCGGACATCCTGGAGCTCTGCCGGGGTCTTAACGCCCTGCCGGAGCTGAAGGAGCTGTGCCTCACCACCAACGCCCTGCTGCTGCCCGCCCTGGCCGCTCCCCTGCGGGAGGTTGGCGTCCAGCGGCTCAATCTCAGTCTGGACACCCTGCGCCCGGAGCGCTACGCCGCCATCACCCGCCTGGGAAGGCTGGAGGACGCCCTGGCCGGCATCCGGGCCGCGGAGGAGGCCGGCTTTTCGCCCCTCAAGCTCAACGTGGTGCTCCTCGGGGGCTTCAACACGGACGAGATCCCGGACTTCGTGGCCCTCACCCGGGAGCATCCCTGGGAAGTGCGGTTCATCGAGCTGATGCCCATGGGACCCTGCGCCCACTGGAAGAAGTCCTGCTTCGTCCCCGGACAGACTGTTCTGGACCTGATTCCGGAACTGGAACCGGTGGAGAGCGCCGGGGTGGCCCGACGCTGGCGCCTGCCCGGCGCGCCGGGCACCGTAGGACTCATCTCCCCTCTCAGCCACGCCTTCTGCGAAACCTGCAACCGGCTGCGGATCACGGCGGACGGCCGGCTCAAGACCTGCCTGCACAGCCGGGAGGAGACGGACCTGCGGGGGCTGCGGGGCGCCGCCCTGGAGGAGACCATCCGCCGTGCCCTGGCCGCGAAACCGGCGGGACACCGCCTGACGGAGACCGGCAGCCAGACGGCGCGCACCATGAACCGGATTGGAGGATGAGAAGAGAAACATGGATCCCCTGACGCATTTTGACGAAGCCGGCCGGGCCCACATGGTGGACGTGACGGAAAAGACCCCCACCCTGCGCACCGCCGTGGCGGCGGGCGAGATTCACATGGACGCCCCCACCCTCCAGCGCATCCGGGAGGGCACCGCCGCCAAGGGGGACGTGCTGGCGGTGGCCCAGGTAGCCGGAATCCAGGCCGCCAAACACTGCTGGGAGATGATCCCCCTGTGCCACCAGGTCCCCCTTACGGGGGCGGACCTGCGCTTCTCCCTGGAAGACGATCCGCCCCGGGTGGAGATCCGGGCGGAGGTCACCTGTACCTGGGGCACCGGCGTGGAGATGGAGGCCCTGACCGCCGTCTCCGTGGCCGCCCTCACCATCTACGACATGTGCAAGGCCATGCAGCGCGGCATGCGCATCGAACACATCCGCCTGCTCTCCAAAGAGGGAGGCAGAAGCGGCAGCTACAAAGGAGTGTGAAGTAATGGCAGAAGTCGTATCCGTCAACATCAGCCTCAGACGGGGCACCCGCAAGCAGCCGGTCCCCGCCATCCGCCTGCGGCCTCACTACGGCATCGAGGGAGACGCCCACGCGGGCAACTGGCACCGCCAGATCAGTCTTCTTTCCCAGGAGAGCGTAGACACCATGCGCGCCCTCTCTCCGGTTCCCCTGGACGCCGGCGTCTTCGCGGAAAACATCCTCACCCGGGGCGTGGATCTGAAGGCCCTGCCCCTGGGCGCCCTGCTGGAGGTGGGAGACACCCTGCTGCGGGTCACGCAGATCGGGAAGAGCTGCCACAAGGACTGCGAAATCCGCCAGGCCACCGGCCACTGCGTGATGCCCACCGAGGGGATCTTCGCCGTGGTGGTGCGGGGCGGCACCGTCCGGCCCGGGGATCCCATTGCTCTGGCGAAGGAGGCGGCGTCATGAAGCGCATTCTCACCACCGAGGCCGTGGGCCACGTGCTCTGCCACGACATGACCCAGATCATCCCCGG
>CANRFA010000156.1 GCA_947629775.1 uncultured Oscillospiraceae bacterium | reverse complement strand
GGCACCACATGGGCCGCGTCCCAGGACCAGTACGGCATCTTCGCCCTGATCCTCACCTCCATCGCCGGCACCTCCGGCGCCATCCTCCTGGGGGTGCCGGTGGGCTTCTTTACCGCCGTCTTCCTCTCCAAGGTGGCGCCCCGGCCCCTGGCCGGCGCCATCCGCCCCGCCGTCTCCCTGCTGGCCGGTATTCCCTCTGTGGTCTATGGACTGGTCGGCATGTGCGTTCTGGTCCCCTTCCTGCGCAGCGCTCTTCACCTGGCGGCGGGAGACAGTCTGCTGGCCGCCATCGTGGTGCTGGCGGTCATGATCCTTCCCTCCATCATCTCCCTCTCGGAGACCGCCCTGGACGCGGTACCCAAAGAATATGAGGAGGCCTCTCTGGCCCTGGGCGCCACGGACCTGGAGACATACTTCCGGGTCTCCGTCCCCGCCGCAAAGAGCGGCATCGCGGCCGCCGTGGTTCTGGGCATCGGCCGGGCGGTGGGGGAAGCCATGGCCATTCTCATGGTGGCCGGCAACGTAGCCAACATGCCCGCTCTGACGAAGAGCGTCCGCTTCCTCACCACCGGCATCGCCATCGAGCTCAACTACTCCCGGGAGGGCAGCCTCCAGCGCCAGGCCCTGTTTTCCATCGGGCTGGTGCTCTTCCTCTTCATCATGCTGATCAACGCCTTTCTGAACCTGGTTCTGAAGCGGGATAAGGAGTCCTGATTCATGAAACCGACCTCTCTTTCGCGCCGGCGCCGGGCCTGGGACCTGGGCGCCCGGCTGCTTCTCTACGCCAGCGCCGCCATCACCTGCGCTCTGCTGGTCTTTCTCATCGGCTATATCTGCTTTCGGGGTATTCCCGGCCTCTCCGTGGAACTGCTGACCACCGCGGAGAGCATTCTCAAGGGTACGGTGGGCATTCTGCCCGCCCTGCAGAATACCCTGTTTGTTATCGTGCTTACCATCCTCATCGTCCTTCCTCTCGGGGTGGGCGCCGCCATCTACCTGACAGAATACGCCACCAACCGCAGACTGGTGGGGGCCATTGAGTTCGCCACGGAGACCCTGTCCGGCATCCCCTCCATCCTCTACGCCCTGGTGGGGGTGATCGTCTTCTGCACCGCCCTCCATCTGCAGAAGACCCTGGTAGCCGGCGCGCTGACGCTGGTCATCATGACGCTGCCCACCGTGCTCCGCTCCACCCAGGAGAGTCTGAAGACGGTGCCTCAGTCCTATCGGGAGGGCGCTCTGGGTCTGGGCAGCGGAAAATGGCACATGATCCGCACCGTCGTGCTGCCCTCCTCCATGGACGGGTTCGTGACCGGCTGCATTCTGGCCGTGGGCCGGGTCGTGGGCGAGAGCGCCGTGCTTATGTACACGGTGGGTCTCTCCACCGCCGCCCAGTATTTCCCTTCCATCACGGACCTGGCCATGCACCCGGTGGCAAGCCTGCTGCACCTGATGAAGGACTCCGGCGCCACCCTCACGGTCTCCCTCTACCTCTACGCCAAGGAGCGGGCGGACTTCGCCGTCGCTTTCTCCATCGCCACCGTTCTGCTGGCCCTGACCGTCGTCATCAACCTGCTCGCCGCCTGGGCGGGCCGTAAACTGAAAAGGAGCTGACCCCAATGCCCGAATCCATTCTCTCCGCGAAGCATCTGGATCTCTGGTACGGGGAGAACCATGCCCTGAAGGACGTCTCCCTGGATATCCCCGCCAACCGCATCACGGCCCTGATCGGGCCTTCGGGCTGCGGCAAGTCCACCTTCCTGCGCACTCTGAACCGCATGAACGACCTGATCCCCAACGTGAAGATCACAGGTTCTCTGACGTATCGGGGGGAGGAGATCTACGCCCCCGGACAGGACGTCACCGCTCTGCGGAAAAACATCGGGATGGTCTTCCAGAAGCCCAATCCCTTCCCCATGTCGATCTACGACAACGTGGCCTACGGCCCCCGCACCCACGGCATCCGCAGCCGGATCAAACTGGATCGGATCGTGGAGGAGTCTCTGCGGGGAGCCGCCATCTGGGACGAAGTGAAGGACCGCCTGAAGAAACCGGCTCTGGGCCTCTCCGGCGGCCAGCAGCAGCGCCTGTGCATCGCCCGGGCCCTGGCGGTAAAGCCGGACGTTCTGCTGATGGACGAGTCCACCTCCGCCCTGGACCCCATCTCCACCTCGAAGATCGAGGAACTGGCCCTCGAACTGAAGCAGAACTACACCATCGTGATCGTCACCCACAACATGCAGCAGGCGGTCCGGATTTCGGACTGCACCGCCTTCTTCCTGCTGGGCGAGCTGATTGAGTTCGGCAACACGGAGAAGATGTTCTCCCAGCCGGCGGAAGAACGCACCGAAGCGTATATCACAGGGAGGTTTGGCTGATGCGAACCCGTTTTGACGAACAGCTGGACCGACTCCACCAGGAACTGATCCTCATGGGGGCTCTCTGCGAGCAGGCCATCGCCCGCTCCGCCAGGGCCCTGCACAAGGGCGATCTCGCCCTGGCCCGCTCCGTCCCGGAGCTCTCCGCCCAGATCGCCCAGAAGGAGCGGGAGATCGAGGGCATGTGCCTCAAGCTGCTCCTGCAGCAGCAGCCTGTGGCTACGGACCTGCGCACCATCTCCTCCGCGCTGAAGATGATCACGGACATGAACCGCATCGGGGATAACTCCGCCGACATCGCCGAAATCATCGTCCGTACCAACCTGGCGGGGGTGGACGAGGCCGGTCAGGTTCACGACATGGCGCAGGCCGTGATCCGCATGGTTACCGACAGCGTAGACGCCTTCGTCCGCAGCGATGTGCCCCTCGCCCGCCAGGTAATCCGCGACGACGACGTGGTAGACGCCTGCTTCAACAACGTGAAGAAGTCCCTTCTGCTTCGCCTGCGGTCCGCCGAGCCCGATGTGGACTATGCCCTGGATCTGCTGATGGTGGTAAAATATCTGGAGCGCATCGGGGACCACGCCGTCAACGTGGCGAACTGGGTGCTCTACGCCATCACCGGCGTCCGGGAGAAGGTCTCCTGAACGCCGCTCCTCACACTTTCCTTCCCGCCGGTCCCGAAATCCCGCAGGACACCATGCGCAGACAGACCTGATCCCGGTTTCACAGCCAGATTCAGGCCTGTCGTCTTTTTCCCGGAGCTTCCGGACGGAAACCTTTCCCCGGCTCCTGTCTCGCATCTCCTTTTTCGCCCTGTCTTCTCTCTTGCGGACTTCCGCCCGCCAGCTGCCCGAACCGGGCCTTTCTGACCTGTTTCCGTCAGAATTTCAACATTCTGGCAGCCAGACTTCCGGTTTTCCGGTTCCTCCCGCCCAGTACGGTCCATCTTTTACATACATTTTACTTCAGTCTGCTGGCGGACTTTACGACGCCCTGCCAGAATCATAGTGTCTTCCGACCGTACATCGCAGTTGGAAAGGAAAAACAGCCTGCGCTTCGCAGGGGGAGGAAACATTCCTATGAACGAAACCGTCACCATGATCTTCGGCCTGATCGGAGGTCTCGCCCTGTTCCTGTACGGTATGAACAGCATGAGCGAGAACCTGCAGAAGGTCGCGGGCGACCGCATGAAGAAGATCCTCGGGTTTCTGACCCGCAACCCTGTCCTGGGGGCCCTGGCGGGCGCCCTGGTCACCGCCGTCCTTCAAAGCAGTTCCGCCACCACCGTCATGGCAATCGGCTTTGTCAGCGCCGGCCTCATGAGCCTGCCCCAGGCCATCTCCGTGATCTTCGGCGCCAACATCGGCACCACCATGACCGCTCAGCTGATGGCCTTCAAGATCAGCAACTACATCTACCCCATCATTTTCATCGGCTTCCTGCTGAACTTCGTCAGCAAGAAGGA
>CANRFA010000155.1 GCA_947629775.1 uncultured Oscillospiraceae bacterium | reverse complement strand
GATCCGGATACGGCCATCAGCCCCTCTCAGTACCTGACGCTCGTCCTGCGGGCACTGGGGTACTTCTCCGGACAGGACTTCGCCTGGGACAGCGCATGGACCCTCTCGGATGAACTGGGCATCACTCACGGGGAGTATAACGCCCAGACGCCCTCCTTCTCCCGGGGCGATGTGGTCCTCATCTCCTCCTCTGCGCTGGATGTCTCCCCCCGGGGAGAGAGCCGCACCCTGCTGGAGACCATTCAGGCTGCGGAACCCACGCAGCCCACCCAGCCCTCTCAACCGACGGAGCCCACCACCCCCTCGGAACCCTCCACGCCCTCCACGCCGGTAAGCGGTATGGTCTGGATCCCCGCTACCGGAAAAAAGTACCACAGCATCCCCAACTGCGGCAATATGAACCCGAACAAGGCCACCCAGATCACTCTGGAGGAGGCCAAGGCGAGAGGAATCCAGCCCTGTTCCAAGTGCTGGTGACCGCTTCTCCTTCTTCCTGACATTTCTCATCCGCGCCCCGTGTCCGCCTTCCGGCCACGGGGCGCTTTGCTGTCCTCCGGAACACGGTTCAGCTTCCCCAGAGAAACCAGCCCGCCCTTCCGCCCACGAGGGCTCCTGCTCCATCACCCTTCCACCCCGGAAAAAAGGGCTTTGCCCAAAATGCCTCACAGGCGGCTCCGGCTTCCTCCCGGAACGGGGCAGACGGACGAAGGTGGACCTCTTCTATCCTTCCTGCGGAATCCCATGTGGTTTTCGCATACGCCCCGCCATCCGGAGCATGCTGTCCCTGTGCCACGCAACGCCCGCCTCTTCTGGCGCTGCCGTGGAGAAACGCGCCCGCTCTACGTCCGGCCCGGGCGATCCCAAGCCATTCCGACCGCAACTCCAGATACCATGAGGGTGCTCCTACGCAAGATACTGACGCGGGAAAGCACACCAACCCTTATTCCGGCCCGGGCCTCCCCGGACCACTCCGTCCGGAGACTCCCGATGCCAAACAGAAAACACATTTCCCTGGACGGAGCACGTTCCATCCGGCCGGATTCCTCCGGAAATCCGGCGGGGAGCTTTCCTTCCGGCCGTAGCGGTGGTATAATCTGTCAGGGAGACTGCCGCAATCTGACCGAAGGGCCGCTCTTCCGAACCCTGTCCCGCTCCCGCCCTGGAGGTAGAGCCGGATAGAGGCATACCCCCGGCCTTCCTTAATACGGCTACGCCGCCCGTTCCTCTCTGGGCAGACCCCCTTCCGCCTTAACCCTGCCCGGCGCGGTCCGTCTCCCGCCATCCGGCAGTCCAATTCCGTCCTAAGGAGCTGATTTCATGTCCGTTGTTGGAGCCATCGCCGTACCACATCCGCCCCTCATCATCCCCACCGTAGGCCGGGGCCGGGAAGCGCAGGTACAGCAGACCATTGACGCCTACCGGGAGGCCGCCAGGCAGGTCGCCGCCTGGAACCCGGAGGTCCTCATCATCCCCTCTCCCCACAGCATCCTCTACGCAGACTACTTCCACATCTCCCCGGGCGGCAGAGCCTCCGGCAGTATGGCAAGATTTGGGGCGCCCCAGACCCGCATCACTGTCTCCTACGACACGAAGCTGCGGGCGGAGATCATCCGCCTGGCGGAGGACGCGGACCTGCCCGCCGGCACGATGGGCGAGCGGGACGCCTCCCTGGACCACGGCACCTTCCTGCCCCTGTACTTTCTCCGGGAGGCCGGGGTAGAGTGCCCTATCGTGCGCATCGGGCTCTCCGGCCTGGATCCTCTGGCCCACTACCGGCTGGGACAGTGCATTGCGGAGGCCGCGGAGCACCTCTCCCGCCGGACCGTGGTGGTGGCCAGCGGGGATCTTTCCCACAAGATGACCCAGGACGGCCCCTACGGCTTTGCCCCGGAGGGTCCCATCTTTGACGATCTCGTCACGAAAGCCATGGATCAGGGGGACTTTCTCACCCTCCTCACCATGGATCCGTCCCTCTGCGAGAAGGCGGCGGAGTGCGGTCTGCGCTCCTTCCAGATCATGGCCGGCGCTCTGGACGGAAAGGCGGTCTCCTCCCGGCTGCTCTGCCACCAGGGCGTGACCGGAGTGGGCTATGGCGTGGCGGTCTTCGAGGTGACCGGAGAGGATCCCGCCCGCCGTTTTGCGGACGCCTACCGGAAGGCGGAGTCCGAGCGCCTGGCGGCCCGCAAGGCCGGGGAGGACCCCTGGGTCCGACTGGCCCGGCTGTCTCTGGAGACCCGGGTCCGCACCGGAAAGACCCTCGCCTCCCTGCCGGATGACCTTCCTTCTCCCCTGACGGACACCCGGGCCGGAGCCTTTGTCTCCCTCCACGTCCGGGGGCAGCTGCGGGGGTGCATCGGGACAACAGGGCCCACCCAGCGCAATTTGGGCTGGGAGATCGTAAACAACGCGGTCTCCGCCGGAACCCGGGATCCTCGTTTCAACCCCGTCACCCGGGACGAGCTGGATTCCCTGGAGTACAGCGTGGACGTGCTGAGCGAGCCGGAGCCCATCTCCTCCCCGGCGGAGCTGGATGTGAAAAAGTACGGGGTCATCGTGTCGTACCGGGGCCGCAGGGGTCTGCTGCTTCCGGACCTGGACGGCGTGGACACCGTGGAACAGCAGATCGACATCGCCCGGCAGAAGGGCGGCATCTCTCCCCATGCGCCCTATGAGCTGGAACGCTTCGAGGTGGTGAGGCACACGTGAAAGCAACCTGTCCGCTCTGCTTCCACCACTGCGCCCTGGAGCCGGGGCAGACCGGGCTCTGCGGCGGGCGCATCAACCGGGACGGGGTCGTCACCGCCCTCAACTACGGGGAGCTCACCTCTCTGGCGCTGGATCCCATCGAGAAGAAGCCCCTGAGCCGCTTCCACCCCGGCAGCTGGATCCTCTCCGTGGGCAGCTACGGGTGCAACCTGCGCTGCCCCTTCTGCCAGAACTTTGAGATCTCCATGGCCCGCTCCGGCGACCTCCCGGTCCGCAAAGCCTCTCCGGAGCAGCTGGCGGCCCTGGCGGAGGAGCTGAAGGAACGGGGGAACATCGGGGTGGCGTACACCTATAATGAGCCGCTCATCAGCTACGAGTACGTCCGGGACTGCGCCCGCCTCATCCACGAGCGGGGGATGATGAATGTCCTGGTCTCCAACGGGACCATAGAGGAGGAACCCTGGAGGGAGCTGCTGCCCCTCATCGACGCCGCCAACATCGACCTCAAGGGCTTCACGGAAGGCTGGTATCGCCGGCTGGGCGGGGATCTGGAGACGGTGAAGCGCTCCATCGCCCTTGCCGCGGAGAGCTGCCATGTAGAGGTGACCACCCTGCTGGTGCCGGGAGAGAACGACAGCCCGGAGGAGATCGCCTCCCTGGCGAAGTGGCTGGCCTCCATCCGCAGGGACATTCCTCTGCACCTGAGCCGCTTCTTCCCCCGGTATCTGATGAGGGACCGCCCGCCCACACCTGTGAAGAGCGTCTACGCCCTGGCCGAACTGGCCCGGAAATACCTGGATTACGTGTACACCGGCAACTGCTGAGGATACCGGGGCCCATTGGTACTCCCTGCCCCTATGCTCCAGCCCGGCCCCGCTCCCGGACGCTCTGCCCGCCGGCGGAAGCCGGCCGGAAGAACCCATATGCAAAAGAAGCGCCGCGGTCTTCCAGACGAAGACTGCGGCGCTCCCGCGTGTATGGATATCCCTTCCGCTTCCCCATACGCGGAAATGGTTACCGCTGCTTACTTGATGAAGCTGACGTGCTTGCAGATCTCCGCCACAGCGGCGTCCTTCTTCTCGTTGAAGGTGACCTTGTTCTCCTCGAACATGTTCCGGCCCTGGCTGTCGATGGAGACGATCAGGGG
>CANRFA010000154.1 GCA_947629775.1 uncultured Oscillospiraceae bacterium | reverse complement strand
CTACTTACCCCAGAAGACCATCCAGGACACGATCCGGGAACTGCAGCAGGTGTAGCTTTCCCGTCAGGAGCCGCCCCCTCGGGCGGCTCTTGTCTTTGGGCGAAAACGGTGGTATATTGATGGACGATTTTCGCAAGGGAGCGATCCGTAACCATGGGAACCATCGTGAACGTACTGGCCATCGTCCTCGGCGGCTGCGCCGGTCTTCTCTTCCGGGGCGGCATCCCCGAGCGCTTTCAGAACAGCGTCATCCAGGCTCTGGGCCTCTGCACGCTGTTCATCGGGATCTCCGGCGCCCTGCCCGGCCTGCTGCGGGTGGAGGACGGCGCCCTCGCCGGCGTCTCCGCCGGCGAAACCCTGGGCATGATCCTCTCCCTGGCCTTCGGGGCGCTGATCGGGGAAGCGTTCAACTTCGAGGAGAAACTGGAGCGCTTCGGGGCCTGGCTGAAGGAAAAGGCCAGCCGGGGGGAAGACAGCCTCTTCATCCAGGGCTTTGTCACCGCCTCCCTGACGGTCTGCGTGGGCGCCATGGCTATTGTGGGCTCCATCCAGGACGGACTGACGGGCGACTCCTCCACCCTCTTCACGAAGGCGATCCTGGACTGCTTTATCGTCCTGGTGTTCGCCGCCGCCTACGGCAAGGGCGCCATCTTCTCCGCCATACCGGTGGGGATCCTCCAGGGCGGCGTCACCGTCTGCGCCGGCCTCCTGGCTCCCGTCTTCAGTGACGCCGTAGTGGACAACCTGTCCTTCCTGGGTTCCATGCTCATTTTCTGCGTGGGCGTCAACCTCGTCTTCGGGCAGAAGTTCCGGGTCGCCAACATGCTCCCCGCCCTGGTTCTGGGCGGCCTCTGGACCGTCTTCGTCCAGCCGCTGCTGGGCTGAGCGCTCTTTCTTCTCCGTTCATCCTCTTTGCCCCGCGCTCCGGACCATCCGTCCGGGCCCCTCTGTTTTCTCCCGCCTTCCGGACGCTCCCGCTCCGGAAGGCGGTTTTTCGTCCTCTCCGCTGCCGCCGATCCGGGCATCTCCCGTACAGACGTCCCTTCTTCCGATTTTCCGCCTGTTTTGGCCTGGCTTGTGGCACTTTTCCGGTTCCTTTCCGTCATACCTTAATAAGGGGAGCTTCTTTCAGCCTCCCTCAGTCCTGCGGAAAGGAGCGGATCCACCCATGAAACGACTCTGCGCCCTCCTGCTCGCCGCCCTGCTGACGCTCTCCGCCTGCTCCGGCCCCGGAATCGCCGGCGGAGATGACTCCGGCACGGGCAGCTCCAGCCCGCCCGATGCCGCCAGCGCTTCCTCGGATCCCTCCGGCGTCACAAGCGCGCCGGTTCCCGCGCCAGCGCAACTGGCGGATCTGGTGCTCCAGGAGGCCGCTCCTCTGACCATGCCGCAGCGCCCGGTCCTGCGTATGGACTTTACGGAGGAGGAGTGGGAGGCATACGATCTGGCCATGCAGGACTACCTGGCGCAGTACCAGGCCCTGCGGGGCGAACCGCTTGAGACAACCGACTACGACGCTCTGCTCTCCTTTTCCGCCGCCAGCGCTCCCCTGGCTCTGGGCGGAACTCAGACCGCCAACGGCATCTTCTCTCCCATTTCCCTCTGGACCGCTCTCGCCATGCTGGGACAGTGTGCCTCAGGGGAAAGCCGGAATCAGGTGCTGAGCGCCCTTGGCGTTGAGGACTCCGCCGCCCTGGCGGACCTGGCTGGCCGCCTCTACCGCCGTCTGGCCGCGGATGACGGAGAGAACAGTCTGGTGCTGAGCGGGTCTCTGTGGCTGAACGAATCCTTCCGGAGCGCCTGCTCCCAGGAGACCCTGGACCTCCTGACAGACCATCACTTTGCGGATCTCTACTGCGCCCCCATGGGCACGGAGGAGACGGACCAGGCCATCTCCGCCTGGATCTCCCGCCAGACCAGAGGTCTCCTCGGGGAGGATGGATCCCAAACGCAGACCTCGCCGGAAACCCTCCTGATGCTCCTCTCCTCCCTTTACTATAAGGCCGCCTGGTCCAGTTCCTTCCTCCCCAGCCTGACGGAGCAGGACACCTTCACCGCCGCGGATGGTACGAAGCAGCAGGTGGACTTTCTCCACTGCGGGGAACGGGGCTCGGCCCTTCCGGGGGACGGCTGGCTGGCCTCCTCCCGGAGTCTGAACCTGGGGAACATGATCTTCGTTCTCCCGGACGAGGGCACGGACCCCGGCCTCCTGCTGGAGGATCCGGACTTTCTGCCCTCGCTTCTGCAGGGGATCTCCTCCGACGCGCAAACCCGCCCGGGCATCGTCCGGTGGTCTCTGCCCCGCTTTGATCTCTCTTCCCATCTGGACCTCCTGGACACCCTCGCTCAACTGGGCATCCAGGACCTGCCGGATCCGGAGCGTGCGGACCTCTCGGCCCTCTCCAGCCTTCCGTCCTGGGTGGACAGCGTTCTCCAGATGAGCCGGGTCCAAGTAGACGAAGAGGGCGTGGAAGCCGCCGCCGTCACGCAGATCAGCGAGGCCACCTCCGCCAGACCGGAGGAGCCTCCGGAGGTCTTCGAAATGAACCTCAACCGCCCCTTCCTCTTTGTGCTGGAGACGGACGGGCTCCCCCTCTTCGTGGGGCTGGTCCGCACCCTGTCCTGACGCTTCCCGGCTCTCGCCCTTCTGACCTGAAAACCACACATCTTCTGAAAGGAGTGTTCCCCTTATGACCCGCCTGATTCCCCTGCTGCTTTCCGCCTCTCTGCTGCTCACGGGCTCCGGCCTTGTCCGGGACCCGGCGCCGGAACCCACCCCGTCCCACAGCGAAGTTCTGACCCAGGCCATCCGCCGGGAAGCCGCCATTCCGGAGTTCCCGAAACAGCCTGCCATGCCGTCCGAGGAAGATATGACCTGGGAGGATATGCAGCACTGGTACGACGACATGGCTGCTTACCAGGAGGCGGTGAACTCCTTCCGGCCGGGCGCGCCGGACGAATCCCTGCGCCAGACGCTCTCCTCCTTCGCCGCCGCCAGCACCCCGAAGGCCCTCTCCTCCGCGACCGGCCAGAACGCCATCTATTCCCCGGTCAGCCTCTGGACCGCGCTGGCCATGCTGGCCCAGTGCGCGGAGGATACCAGCCGCACTCAGGCCCTGGACGTCCTTGGCGTCCCGGATATTGACTCGCTGGCAGAGGACGTCAGCCGGCTCTGGCGCCAGCTCTATACGGACGACGGCTCCAGCGCCCTGCTCCTGGGCAACTCCATCTGGCTCAACAACTTCTTCCAGGACGACTTCCGGCCGGAGACGCTGGACGTTCTGGCCCAGAAGTACTTCACAGACACCTGCGCGGCAGACTTCGGGAGCGCCTCGGCGGACCAGGCTGTTTCCGAGTGGACCGCTTCCCGCACCGGAGGTCTCATCGGGGGTGACGAACCCATCGTGAAGACGGACCCCGGCGCCATGGCCCTTCTCGTCTCCTCCCTCTACTATAAAGCCGCCTGGACGACCGCCTTCGAGCAATCCCAGACAAAGGAGGACCTCTTCACCGCGACGGACGGAACAAAGCAGATCGTAGACTTCCTGCACCGGACCGCCACCGGCGCGACCTTCCGCCAGGAAAAGGCCTGGCGCTCCTCCTCCCTGCCCCTCGATCTGGGCAACATGATCTTCGTACTTCCGGAAGAGGGAACCACCCCGGAGCAGCTTCTGAAGGATCCCACGTTCCTCTCCTCGCTGCTGGACCAGGACTCAGGGAACGAGCGCCATGGCAAGGTGGAGTGGTCTGTTCCCAAGTTTGACCTCTCCTCCCAACTGGACCTCAACGAAGCCCTGAAAAGCCTCGGCCTGACGGACCTTCTGGACCCGAACCGCTCCAATCTCTCCGCCCTTGTGACCCGGTCCGC
>CANRFA010000153.1 GCA_947629775.1 uncultured Oscillospiraceae bacterium | reverse complement strand
TTACGCTATCATGTCCATGGTGGAAGGGGGACTGGGCGTCAGCATTCTGCCGGAGCTGATCCTGCGGCGCATTCCCTGCCGGATCGCGGTCCGGGAGCTGGATGTCCCCGCGTACCGGACCATCTGCCTGGCTCTGCGGGACAGGAAGACCGCTTCTCTGGCCGTGCGCCGGTTTCTGACTACCTGCCCTGCCGCTCCCCGGTCTCCCAGGGGGAAAACACTTCCCCCGACACCAATTCTTCCGCGTCCCCGCTGTAATTTCCCCTGGTCCCAAGGTCCGAACTCCCTCCGCCTCCTCAGAAAATTCCTGACCACCGGACCACCGGTGTGGGGCGACCGGAAAAGGCCTGCAGCTTTCAAAGCCCACCTCAACCTGTTCGCACTTCCGCCACTCCGTACATCATGGCCCTGTACTCAGTTTTCTCTGAGGAATCTCCCACTCATGCACCCGGGTAACTCCCCGTAGAGGCAGAAACGAAGCTCAGCGCCCGGCCTGGAAGGCGCGGATGGCATTCACGGTATGGGAGTAGTCCTCCTCTACCCGCTCCGCCTCCCGCAGAGCCAGCGGCGTGATCCCCTCTCTGCGCAGCGTTTCCGTCAGAGCGGCGCTGGAGTCCGCCAGGGCCGTAAAGGCCAGGTTCTGGCACATGCCCTTGATGGTGTGGGCGGCCCGGAAGGCCTCCTCCCGATCCCCCTCCGCCAGAGAACGGCGGAGCAGGCCGTGGCTGCCGTCCTCCAGGAACCTAAGCACAAACTTCTCCACCAGGCGGGGGCTGCGCAGCCGGCCCAGGACCTCCGCGTGGTTTCCGCCCAGAGCGGCGTAGCATTCCTGCAGTGTCATCGCTGTTTCCTCCTTATATCAGTGGTCCCCGGCGGTTCAGCTCTCCACCGCAGGCAGCAGATTCTCCATGGAGTTCTCATAGAAGCAGAACCGGCCCCGCCCGGCCCGCTTGGCGGAGTAGAGCGCCGCGTCCGCCTGCCGGAACAGATTCTCGTAGCAGCGGCCGGCGGTATCCTCCAGGGCCACCCCGATGGTCACAGACACCCGGAATCCGCCGTATTCTCCACAGATGCTGCGGAAAATGCGCTCCACCGTGCGTTCAATGTCCGTCTTATACTCCAGAAAGAGCAGAAACTCGTCCCCTCCGGCCCGGCAGCAGATGTCCGAGCCACGCACGCTGCTCCGCAGCCGGCGGGCCACAAACTTCAGAACCTCGTCCCCGAACTGGTGGCCGCAGGTGTCGTTGGCGGACTTGAAGAAATCCAGATCGAAGAGCGCCAGAGCGAAACGGAGAGGACTGCCGCTCTGCAGCCGCACTTCGATCTGCTCCCGGGCGCTGGAACGATTCAGCAGCCCGGTCAGAGCGTCCAGAGAGGCCTTCTCCTCCAGCTCCTGCAGCCTCTGCCTGGTATCATGGATGTCAATGACGATGCCGATGGATCCCTCCAGACCGGGAACCATGGCGTCAGACCACAGAGAGCGCATGACCACCCGACTCCAGCGGATCCCTTCCGGGTAGCGAAGAGGAATGTCCATGCGCATCTCCGGCTGTTCCGGGGAAGTGGCGGCCAGTTTCCGGGCCAGCCGCTCCCAGGTTCCCTCTCCAAGGATGCCGCGCAGGCGCGGGTCCCGTTCCGGATCCATGATGATCTCGTCCAGCTCCAGCCGCCGGGCGCTCCAGGCGGAAAGGGTCAGCATGGCGGGACAGGCGTTGAACTCGAACTGAACCGTCTCCGTCATGGAGGCGTAAAAGCTGCTGCGGATCCGCTCCCGGTCCAGAAGCCGCAGGGTCCGCCGGGAGGCTCCGCCCCCTTCGCTGCGGAGGGTCTCCTCCGAGATTTTCTGCAGCTTGCGGCTGCGGATGGCATCCTTCTGCTCCGTCTGGAGGGCGGTGCGCACCTCTTCCGCGTTCTCCTCCAGGCACGCCAGGAGGAGCGGATTGAAAGCTCCGCACTCTCCGCCCACGATCATCTTCACCGCCTGCTCGTGAGAGAAAGGCGGCTTGTAGACCCGCTGGCTGGTGAGGGCATCGTAGACATCCGCCATGGCCACCACCTGGGCGGAAATGGGGATCTCATCTCCCTGGAGTCCGTCCGGATACCCCCGTCCGTCATAGCGCTCGTGGTGCCAGCGGCAGATCTCCCGGGCCACCTTCACGAGAGGCTCGTCCTGGTAGAGCGGCACTTCCCGAAGCATGGCCTCCCCCGCCGCCGCGTGGGTTTTCATGATCTCAAACTCCTCCGGCGTCAGCTTTCCGGGCTTGTTGAGGATCTTCTCCTCGATGGTCATCTTCCCGATGTCATGGAGGGCGGAGGCGGTGGAAATGACGGCGATGTCCGCCATGGTCAGGTGGTAGCGGTCTGTGCGGCGCGTCAGGTGGCTGAGCAGAAGATCCGTCAGCGTGCGGACATGGAGAATGTGCAGGCCGCTTTCTCCGTTGCGGAACTCCATGATATGGCTGAGGATGTCGATCATCAGGTCGCTGTGGCGTTCCTTCTCATAGACCTGCTCCTCCACCATATCGATGAGGCGCTTCTGCTTGACAGACAGCAGCAGCGTGTTCACCACCCGCCGGCGGACGATGAGGGCGTCAAAGGGGCGCGTGATGAAGTCCGTCACCCCCAGCTCGTAGGCCCGCTCCACCTGGGAGGGGCTGTTCTCCGCCGAGATCACAATCACGGGCAGATCCCGGATCCAGCCATGGACCTTCATGGCCTCCAGCACCCCGAATCCGTCCAGCCGGGGCATGACGATGTCCAGCAGCAGCAGGGAGAGCTCCGAGGCCTGCCGGCTGAGCAGGGCCACCGCCCGTACGCCGTCCTCCGCCTCCAGAACCTCATAGCTGTCGCTGAGCATGTCCGCCAGAATGGAGCGGTTCATCTCCGAATCGTCCACGATCAGAATCTTTTCCTTTCTCATCTGCAGCGCCGGAAACCGGCCTCACTTCCTTCCTGGTCCGTTGACCTCCCGCTTCCGGATGGAACCGGATCCCTGCCCAGGCGAGGAAGTCTGCTGAATTTCCGCAGTTCCGCCTCCCCAGGGTTGGATGGGGCGCTCAAAAACTTCAGGTTCAAACTGACACTTCAATCAGTTTTCCCTTTCATTTTACCATATCCGCTCTGTAAAGTCCAGAGGATTTCAGAAATTTTCTCCTCACAGTAAAAATCAGATGTCCTTTTCAGTCTGACTTTTTCAATATTATTCTGACGCTCCTGATTTTCATTATCAACCGGGTTTTCAGATACCGACGAGCCGGGGCTCAGTGTTCCTTCTTTTTTCTCTGATTCAGATGAGGCTCCATCTTCCTGTTCCGGTTTCAGGATCCGCTTCCAATCTCAATCCGGTCCATTTCGCTGAATTTCACACTCTTTCCGGACATGCAGAACCGTATCCTGAAATTGACTGTACTATGGAAAAGGGCGGAAGAGCTCTGAGTATCATAATAGTTCGTTTCATAAGGTACAAAGTTATGGTCTGCAGTCTTATTGACTGCGCTCTTTGGCACTCCTCAGGGGTCCCTCTCCGGGATGATCCCGGAGAAACAGCCTGGACGGACAGATTCCTGGAAAGATTCGCCGTCGAGACGGTGCTTCATGGCAGACACAAGCGTAACCGACCCCGGAAAGCCTTCAAGATCCCCCGCTTTCTGACCGTGGGCCGCTCCGCGATTGGCTCTTGAGAATCTTCGGGGCATTGTCTCTGGAGGGCTTTCCCAACCTCTCCATTCCGGGCGGTCTTCTTCGGATTCCGGAAGCCGTTCCGGCCTTTCCTCTCCAGATCGTCCTTCGCGAAAGAGGCAACCTGTCTGCTGGTCTCCCGGTCGGCTGCCGTTTCTGCCTCTTCAACATCATGGGTTCGTATCCGCAGAAGGGCAGGACAGTCTCCATCTGCGCCATTTCTTCATCGTCGGCGCGGGCGCCCGGTGGCAGAGGAATCCTCCGGAACCGGACAACGGCTGCTTCCTGGTCTTCCGGTCCAACTCGGGAAGCCCGCTGGCCA
>CANRFA010000152.1 GCA_947629775.1 uncultured Oscillospiraceae bacterium | reverse complement strand
GATAAGAGCGAGGTATTTTCCCGTGGAATCTCCGGGACAGGAAGCGGGACGGACAGATGGGGGAGCGGAGCATCGGGGCCGGGAATCCGGACAGGATGCCCCGCACCCCGGGCGAGGCCCTGTCGGGGAACCTGAACCGTGAAGAAGAGACCCGCCCGGCGATTGGAACGCCGGGCGGGTTGACGGAAAGAGAATGAGTCGGCTGTAAGGTCCTGTGAGGATCCCTTGAGGCAGACGATGGGGCCCTGGCTGCATGAGAGGAGCGGAGGGGGAGAAACCGGCTGCTGTCGTAGAGGGCGAAGCTGTTCGGCTGGCCAGTGTGGCGGAAGGCCGGAGAGCCCTGGAGACAGAGCGAACCTCGTGCGTGATCGCAGCTTTCTCTCCGGAAACGAGGAGGGGAAGAACCTGCCGGAAGAGACAGGGTGCAGAACGGGGGGGCGTCGCTCCGGGTCAGGGCGCCTTACCTGCCGTGGAGATAGCTCGCGCAGTATTCGGCGTTGATCTCCGCAATCTCCTTCTTTCCGTCAATGTAGTCCTGGTACATGTTCCAGGGATCGCCGCCGCCCAGAGAGCAGGAGGAGCAGTTTTCGCAGCCTCCTCCGCCGCAGTCCAGGGAGCGGCGCAGAATCTCGATCCGCTCTTCCCGAGTGGTATCGTGAATGGAAATCCGCATGGATGCGCATCCTTTCTGCCATGATACGGCCGTTTTACGGCCGGACTTCGGATTGTGTGTTCCTTTCAGATGCAGGGTCAATCTGATTTTCCGGTCGCTGTGGGTGTCTCCGACGAAGACAGGATCCCAGGCCAGTCTTCCCGAGACAGGTCCTGACCGTATGATACCACACCCGCGGGGAATATGCAAAAGAAGAGTTCTTCCCGGTCCGCATGGCCTTCGCTGTGCCCGAAAAAGTCCCGGCTCAGGGAGGGGGCAGGCGCAGAGAGGGGAGTTTTTCCGGCGGGAAGCGAATCGGAAAAATACAGTTGACAGGACGGAAGCCAGACGGTATAATGCACTAACCTACCAGATTAATAGGTTGAGGAGGATCCGCTTTGAACGTCCTGTTTGTTTCGCCCCATTTTCCCACTCACTTCTACCAGTTCTGCGCCCGGCTGAAGGAGCGGGGCGTTACGGTTCTGGGGATCGGAGACTGTCCCTGGGATGGAATCGGGATCCATTGCCAGAACGCGCTCTCAGATTATCGGGCGGTGCCCAGCCTCCAGGACTACGAGACGGTGTACCGGACAGTGGCGGAGTTCATCTTCCACTATGGCCGGATCGATTTCGTGGAGAGCCAGAATGAGTACTGGCTGGAGCTGGATGCCCGGCTGCGCACGGATTTCCATATCACGACCGGTCCGGGACTGGAGACCATGAGGGCAATGAACCGCAAGTCCCGGATGAAAGAGGCCTACCGCCGGGCTGGGATTCCCACCGCCCGCTGGACCCTGCCTGCCTCGCTGGAGGAGGCCCGGCGCTTCGCGGAGGAGATCGGCTGGCCGGTGATTGTGAAGCCGGACCACGGTGTGGGCGCTGCCAGCACTTACCGTCTGTCCGGACCGGAAGACCTGGAGGCCTTCTGGCAGATACGGGATCCCTCCGTGACGTTCATCGAGGAGGAGTGTGTTCCCGGTCATGTGGAGACCTTTGACGGCATCACGGACAGTCATCGCAACGTGCTCTTTGCTGCCAGTCAGTGCCTGCCTGTGAGTCTGATGGACGCCGTGAATGAGGATGAAGACGTAGTCAGCTACTGCCAGGCGCCGGGAGAGGACCTGCGGGCCGCCGGTACGCGCCTTCTTCAGGAGTTTGATACCCGCAACCGCTTCTTCCACTTCGAGTTCTTCCGCCTGGACGCAGATCGGGATGGTCTGGGAAGGCGGGGAGACATTGTGGGTCTGGAGGTCAACATGCGCGCCCCTGGCGGTCGCATTCCGGACAAGATGAACTATGCCTACGACACGGATGTCTACACCATCTGGGCGGACAGCCTCATCCATGACCGCTGCTTCCTGAACAGCGAGTTCAGACATTACATCACCCATGTGGGCCGCAAGGACTCCATCCGCTATGCTCGTGGACTGGAGGAGATCCGCGCCCGGCTGGGCGGACGGATCATCCAGGAGATGGACGTGGACCCGGCGCTGGCGGGGGAGATGGGCAACCATGCGTACCTGCTGCGGGCGGACACGCTGGAGGAGCGGGATGCCCAGGTGCAGCTGATTCTGGAGCGGGAGGAAAGAGCATGAAGCGGGAGTATCTGACACAGTACAGCGCCTGCCTGGGCCGGGACATGCACCTGCTGGTCTATGGCCACACCGGTACGCCTCTGCTGGCCTTTCCCTGCCAGGATGGCATGTGCGACAACTGGGAGAGCTTTCAGATGCAGGACACTCTGGCGGACTTTCTGGAGAGCGGTGCCATTCAGCTCTTCTGCGTGGACACTGTGGACCGGGAGAGCTGGTCGGACAAAGAGGCGGACAAGGGTCACCGGGCCAGAATCCAGGAGGCATACTACCACTATATTGTCGACGAGGCGCTTCCTCTTATACACCAGGTGAACGGAACCGGCCGGCTGCCTGTAGCCACCGGCTTCAGTCTGGGCGGAAGCCATGCGGCCATCGTCTTTTTCCGGCGTCCGGATCTGTTCGGGGGCATGCTGGGCTGCTCCGGCTGCTACGATACGCCACATTTCTGGGACAACTGGTGTGACAGCATCCTCTATGACAATTCGCCGGTTCACTTCCTGGCCAACATGCCGGCGGACCATCCATACATCGAGCTGTACAACCGGCGGCGGATTGCCATCTGTGTGGGCCAGGGCCGCTGGGAAAACGAAGGACGGCGGACGGCGGGAATCCTGCGGGACATCTTTGAAGAAAAAGGTATCCACGGCTGGGTGGACTTCTGGGGCTATGATGTGGACCACGACTGGCCCTGGTGGCGGAAGGAGATCCGCTATTTCCTGCCGTGGCTGCTGGAAGGAGAGAAATGAGCGGTATGCTGCATGCGGATCATGAAACGGTACGGCCTCACCTGCTGGAGGGCCTGTTCGGGCTGGAGAAAGAAAGTCTGCGGGTGACGCCGGAGGGCCACATGGCCCACAGCCCGGATCCCTTCCCGGGCAGCGAGCATATTGTCCGGGACTTCTGCGAGAACCAGACGGAGATCAACACGCCGGCGCTGCCTTCGGCGGAGGAGGCGGTGGAGAGTCTGTGGAGCTATACCCGGCGGATCCACCGGACCCTGGCCGCTCTTCCGGAGCGGGAACTGCTGTGGCCCTTCTCCAATCCGCCCTACGTGCACAACGAGACAGACATCCCCATCGCCCGGTTCCATGGGGAGAGCGCAAGCAAGACGGTCTATCGGGAGTATCTGTCGGACCGCTACGGCCGCTACAAGATGACGCTCTCGGGAATCCACGTGAACTACTCCTTCTCCGAGGAAATGCTGCGGGCAGACTTTGCCCTCTCAGGGCAGACGGATTTTCAGACCTACAAGAACGAGCTCTATGTGACCCTGGCGGAGCGGGCGGCGGCCTACGGCTGGATCATGACCGCCGTTACGGCGGCCAGCCCCCTGCTGGATGCCAGTTTCGTGGAAAAGGGGCGCTGTGATGGCACCACTTTTACCGGAATGGCCTCCATCCGCTGCAGCGAACTGGGGTACTGGAACTACTTCACTCCCATTTTTGATTACCGGGACGTGCGCTCCTATGCCCAAAGCATCCGCAACTATGTGGACGAAGGGCTGCTGGCGGCTCCTTCCGAACTCTACTATCCCATCCGCCTCAAACCCCGCGGAAAGAATACGCTGGAGCGGCTGAGCGAGGGAGGAGTGGACCACATTGAGCTACGTATGGTGGATCTGAATCCCCTGCAGCCCTCCGGCATCGACATCCGGGACCTGAAGTTTGCCCAGCTGCTGCTGGTGTGGCTGGCGGGTACGCCCCGGCAGAGCTTTACCAGGCGGGACCAGGTGCAGGCGGCCCAGAACTTCAAGAATGCCGCCCACTACGACCTGAAGACGGTAAAGATCGT
>CANRFA010000151.1 GCA_947629775.1 uncultured Oscillospiraceae bacterium | reverse complement strand
GGCTCAGGGAAAGCGCGGTGTAGAGCACACAGTTGCACAGGTAGAGGCCGGCGTGGAAGCTGAAGCGGGCGGAGACGCCCTCCGCGGTCAGGCGGCGGAGCATGGCGGCGCAGGGAAGAGTGGAGAAGAGGGCGTCCGGGCCGCCCGGAAGGAGAGGTTCCTCGTGTCGGGCGCAGCCGGCATTGTCCGTACCCTCCGCCAGATTGACCCCCAGGCGTTCGATACGCGCCACCGGTTCGGGGCCCGCCTGGCCGGTACAGAGCAGGGCGGCGGGACGCAGATCCCGCAGGAATTCCTCCAGCTGCGCTCCGGCGTCGTTCCAGCGGACGGGCAGTTGCCTCTTTTCCAGACGCCAGGGGCCAATCGTATCCGGCAGCCGGGAGACCGCCTCCAGGGAAGCGTTGCGGGCAGAGCCCCCGAACGGTTCAAAACAGGTAACGAGAAGCGTGCGGGATAACATGAAACATCCTCCTTATGGCCTCAAAACGGTCGATTTCATCAGATCTTAATACCTGCCGGCTGGAAAACGACTGCCTGCCGGAGTATACTGAACGCAGGCGCTAATGCGGGAAAGGGGACGTGCGGGATGTATCGGATGCTGATCGTGGAGGACGATCTGGATATCGCCCGGGCCATCGGGGAGCGGGCAGGGATGTGGGATCTGCAGACCCATATCGCGGAGGATTTCCGGGACGTCATGGGGAAGTTTGCCGCCTGCCAGCCCCACATCGTGGTGCTGGATATCGCTCTGCCCTTCTTCAACGGCTACCACTGGTGCCGGGAGATCCGCCGGGTCTCCCGGGTGCCGATTCTCTTCCTCTCCTCCGCTGCGGACCACATGAACATCATCATGGCGGTGGAGATGGGAGCGGACGATTTCATCGCCAAGCCCTTCGATCTGGATGTCCTGATCGCCAAGATCCAGGCCCTGCTGCGCCGGACCTACGACTTCGGGGCGGTGGTGCCGGTCCTGGAGCACAGGGGCGCCGTGTTCAATCCGGGGGACGGTACCCTGATTTACGGGGAAAACACCGTTGTCCTGACCCGCAACGAGGCGAAGATCCTCCTCTGTCTGCTGGAGAACAAGGGCAGAGTGGTCAGCCGGGAGAAGCTGATGGAGCGGCTTTGGAAGACGGAGACCTTCATCGACGAGAATACCCTGACGGTGAATGTGAACCGCCTGCGCAGAAAGCTGGACGGCGTGGGCCTGGAGCATTTCATCACCACCCGCTTCCGGGCGGGCTATCTCATTGAACAGGGGGCAGGAAGCGAATGAAACTGCTGGGCGCTTATCTGCGGCAGCGGAGACGGGGACTGCTGGCCTGTCTGCTCTTTTTCGCTTTTTTCGCCGTCTCCTTCGCCCTCTGGCATCTTCCTCTGGAGGCGGTGCTGTATCCCGCCGGGCTCTGCCTGCTGGTGGGGCTCCCCCTGCTGGGGGCGGACCTGGCCCGGGTGAAACGGCGGCATCTTCTTCTGGAGCGGATGGAGACCATGACCGCGGCCATGATCGGGGAACTGCCGGCGCCGGAGGGCATCGAGGAGGCGGACTGTCAGGCTATCATCCAGGCGCTCCAGCGGGAGGTGACGGAGCTGGAGGCCCGTACGAACAGCCGCTTCCAGGACATGCTGGACTACTTCACCGTCTGGGTGCACCAGATCAAGACGCCCATCGCCTCCATGCACCTCACCCTGCAGAACGAGGACAGCCCCTCGTCCCGGAAGCTGAGCCGGGAACTGGGGCGGGTGGAGCAGTACGTGGAGATGGTGCTGGCGTTTCTGCGGTTGGACGCTCCCTCCAACGACTACGTCTTCCGCCTGTGCAGCGTGGACGCGGTGATCCGGCAGGCCCTGGCGAAGTCGGCCGGGGAGTTCATTGACCGTCATCTCACTCTGGACTTCCGTCCCACGGAACAGACGGTGATTACCGACGAGAAGTGGCTCTCCTTCGTGGTGGAGCAGGTGCTCTCCAATGCTCTGAAGTATACCCGGGAGGGCGGGATTTCCATCTTTCTGGAGGCGCCGAAGACCCTCTGCATCCGGGACACCGGCATGGGCATCGCTCCGGAGGATCTGCCTCGGGTCTTCGAGAAGGGCTACACCGGGCAGAACGGCCGGGTGGACCGGCGCGCCAGCGGTCTGGGACTTTGGCTCTGCCGACAGATCTGCCGCAATCTGGGGATGGAGATCTCCATTACCTCCCGGGTGGGGGAGGGGACCTGCGTGCGGCTGAACCTGGAGCAGCGCGCCCTGCGTCCGGAGTGAGGAATTTCTTACGGCTTTGTAAGACGCCGGGGCCGGACTGTAAGGGAAATCGATGGAGGCGCTCCCTTCGGACATGATAAGCTTGGGCCACAACATCGATGGGAGGCAGAAACGAAATGAGCATTCTTGAAGTGTCCGGGCTCCGCAAGGTCTACTCCACGCTCCTGGGTGGCAGCAAGGTGGAAGCGCTGCGCAACGTCACCTTCGACGTGGAAGAAGGGGAGTTTGTGGCCATCATGGGCGAGTCCGGTTCCGGCAAGACCACCCTTCTGAACATTCTGGCGGCCCTGGACCGGCCCACGGCGGGCAGCGTGAAGCTGGACGGCATGGAGGTGGGGACGATCCGGGAGTCCGCCATGGCGACCTTCCGCCGGGACAACCTGGGCTTCGTCTTCCAGGAGTTCAACCTTCTGGATACCTTTACGCTGGAGGACAACATTTACCTTCCCCTTGTGCTGGCGGGGAAGACCCACCGGGAGATGAAGGAGCGGCTGACGCCCCTTGCGAAGCGGCTGGGCATTGAAAAGCTGCTGAAGAAGTACCCCTATGAGGTCTCCGGCGGGCAGAAGCAGCGGGCGGCGGTGGCCCGGGCCATCATCACGGAGCCGAAGCTGATTCTGGCGGACGAACCCACCGGCGCCCTGGACTCCCGCTCCACGGACGAGCTTCTGACCCTGTTTGCGGAGATCAACCGCATGGGGCAGACGATCCTCATGGTCACGCACTCGGTGAAGGCGGCCAGCGTGGCGGGCCGGGTGCTGTTCATCCGGGACGGCGAGGTCTTCCATCAGATCTACCGGGGCGAGGATACGGACCAGCAGCTGTATCAGAAGATTTCGGACACCCTTACCCTGCTGGCGACGGGAGGGGACCGGAGATGATGCTGGATCTCTATCCCCGTCTGGCGCTGGACGGCATTCTCAAGAACCGGCGGCTGTACCTGCCCTACCTTCTTACCTGTGTGGGTATGGTGATGATGTTTTACATTCTGAATTACCTGTATGTCTCCCCGGCGGTGGAGAAGATGCACGGGGGACCCATGATTCAGGAGACCCTGCGCCTGGGGTCCTGGGTTATGGCGCTGTTCTCCGTTCTCTTCCTTTTCTACACCAACGCCTTTCTCATGCGCCGCCGGCAGAAGGAATTCGGCCTCTACAACATCCTGGGTATGGGAAAGGGGAACCTGAGCTGGATTCTCCTCTGGGAGTCCGTGATTCTGGGGCTGGTCTCCCTGGGGGCCGGCCTTCTGGGCGGAGCCGGGTTTGCCAAGCTGGCGGAGCTGGCGCTGCTGAACATCGGCCATGGGGAGGTGGATACCTCTCTGACGGTGCCGTCCTCTGTGGTGCTTATCACGATCACCGTCTATGGCGGGGTCTTCCTGCTGCTCTTTCTCAATTCCATGCGGAAGATCCGCTTCTCCACCGCCATCCGCCTGCTGCGCAGCGAGAACGTGGGGGAAAAACCGCCCCGGGCCAACTGGATTCTGGGACTGGCGGGCTTTGTTCTGCTGGGCGTGGCCTACCGGCTGGCGGTGACCATTGAAAATCCGGTATCCGCGATTACCATTTTCTTTGTGGCGGTGATGATGGTGATCGTCGCCACCTATCTGATCCTCATCTCCGGTTCCGTTCTGCTGTGCCGGATTCTTCAGCACAACAAGGCCTACTATTATAAGCCCAACCACTTCGTCTCTGTCTCCTCCATGGTTTACCGCATGCGCCGCAATGGAGCGGGACTGGCCTCCATCTGCATCCTGTCCACCATGGTACTGGTGATGATGGCCTC
>CANRFA010000150.1 GCA_947629775.1 uncultured Oscillospiraceae bacterium | reverse complement strand
GCCAAGCGGCTGGGGTTTGACCCGGCGGTCATGGCCTCGCCCTTCATCACCACGGTGGTGGACGCGCTCTCGCTGCTCATCTACTTCGCCGTGGCGACACGGATCATGCATTTATGAAAAAAACACGCCTGGGGGATATCCTCCAGGCGTGTTCTTCGTTCCGGGCGAAAAGGGGGACTCTCAGAAGCGGGCGCCGCCGAACTCCGCCAGAACCAGGTTCTTATTGCGCTCCTGCACCCACTGGATGGACCAGCGGGAGGCGAAGAGAATCAGCTGGTTGCCCCGGTAGTCCTCCACCAGCCTGGCGTCGGCGGGGAGCAGCAGGTCTCCCTCCTTGAAGGGGACGGCGTCCTCCTCCTCCCGCACGATCCAGCGCAGATACTCAAAGGGCAGCCCCTCCTTGTAGAGCTCCACGTTGTATTCGCTGCGCAGGCGGTACTCCAGGACGTCGAACTGGAGGGTTCCCACCACGCCCACGATGACTTCCTCCATGCCGGTGTAGGGGGTGCGGAAGATCTGGATGGCGCCTTCCTGGGCGATCTGCTCCACGCCCTTCAGGAACTGCTTGCGCTTCATGGTGTCCACGGAGCGGATGCGCTCGAAGTGCTCGGGGGCGAAGGTGGGGATGGGGTCGAATCGGAATTTATGGCCGGGCATGCAGAGCGTGTCCCCGATGGCGAAGATGCCGGGATCGAAGACGCCGATGATGTCGCCGGCGTAGGCTTCCTCGATGATCTCCCGCTCCGCGGCCATCAGCTGCTGGGGCCGGGAGAGGCGGATCTTTTTGCCCTGCTGGACGTGGTAGACCTCCTTTTCCGCGTCGAAGCGGCCGGAGACCACCCGCAGGAAGGCGATGCGGTCCCGGTGGGCCCTGTTCATGTTGGCCTGAATCTTGAAGACGAAGGCGGAGAAACTGTCGTCGAAGGAGTCGATGATCTCGTCTCCGGCCTTGCGGGGCAGAGGAGCGGTGGTCATGCGCAGAAACTCCTCCAGAAAGGGCTCCACGCCGAAGTTGGTGAGGGCGGAGCCGAAGAAGACCGGAGAGAGCTTTCCGTGGCGGACCCGGTCCAGGTCGAACTCGCAGGAGGCCCCGTCCAGCAGTTCGATTTCGTCGGTCAGCTGGTCCTTTTTCGCCTGGCCGATGAGGTCCGCCAGGTGGGGATCGTCCAGCTCCACGTGGGTGGCGGTGGCGGCCCGGGCGTTCGTGTTGGAGGTGAAATGGATGATGCGGTTCTCCCGGCGGTCGTAGACTCCCTGGAATTCCTTCCCGCAGCCGATGGGCCAGTTGACGGCGTAGGTCTCGATGCCCAGCTCGTGCTCCAGCTCCTCGCACAGCTCGAAGGGGTCCCGGGCCTCCCGGTCCATTTTGTTGATGAACGTGAAGATGGGGATGTCCCGCAGCGAGCAGACATGGAACAGCTTGCGGGTCTGGGCCTCCACGCCCTTGGCGGCGTCGATGACCATGACGGCGGAGTCCGCCGCCATGAGGGTGCGATAGGTGTCCTCCGAGAAGTCCTGGTGGCCGGGGGTATCCAGAATGTTGATGCAGAAGCCCTCGTACTGAAACTGCATCACGGAGGAGGTGACGGAGATGCCGCGCTGCTTCTCGATTTCCATCCAGTCCGAGGTGGCGGCCCGGGTGTTCTTCTTGCCCTTGACCTGGCCGGCCTGGGCGATGGCCCCGCCGTAGAGCAGGAACTTCTCGGTCAGGGTGGTCTTGCCGGCGTCCGGGTGGGATATAATGGCAAATGTGCGGCGGCGCGTGATTTCAGATTCGTACTGTGACAACGACTTCCACTCCCTTGTTTCTCGCGGATGTTTCACGGGCATGCCATTCTATCATAAGACCCCGGGGCCTTCAAGGGCCGGCCGTAAAAATTTCAGGGGGTTGGCGGGGCAGAATTGGCGGTTTTTTCCGAGGACAGAACCGGAAAAACAGGGCGGACGTCTTGACCCGGAAAGACGGGATCATTATAATTGCTCCTGGAAAATCCGGTCCGGGGCCCCGCCGGAGCGCGGACGGCGCCCGCCGTCCCCCTCCGGCCCACGGGCGGGCCCGTCCAGGACGACGGAAGGAATCTGAGGAGGTCACGGTATGATCGAAAAATGGGAGGTTACCATTCCGGAGCTCTCCGGAGAGGAACCCCGGGCCGCCTACGTGTATGTTCCGGACTCCATCAACGAGAATCCGGAGCTGCGGTATCCGGTTCTGTACATGTTCGACGGGCAGAACGTGTTCTTTGACGAGGACGCCACCTACGGGAAGAGCTGGGGCATGCTGGAGTGGCTGGAGAGCACGGGGACCCAGCTGATCGTGGCGGCGGTGGCCTGCAACCAGAACCCGGACAACAGCCGCCTGCGGGAGTACAGCCCCTTCACCTGCTACATGAAGGGCGTCGGGAAGATCCAGGGCCAGGGCAAGCAGACCATGGAGTGGCTGGTGAACGTGTTCAAGCCCTACGTGGACGGACACTTTCCCACCATCCCGGACCGGCTGCACACCTTCATCGCCGGCAGTTCCATGGGCGGACTGATGAGTCTGTACGCCCTTTTGCGCTACACGAAGTACTTCTCCCGGGCCGCGGCTCTCTCTCCTTCCGTCTGGTTCGCCCGGGAGCGCTTTGACCGGATGGTTTCGTCGGCCCGGGTCCGCAGCAACGCCGTGCTCTATATGGACTACGGGTCCCGGGAGTTCCGGAACCACGACGGCATGCTGGACCGCTACTCGGAGGTGGCGGAGATGCTGCTCAGCCGCAAAATTCACGTCACCAGCCGCATCGTGCCCGGAGGCGACCACAGCGAGGCCAGCTGGGAGCGGCAGATTCCCTTCTTCATGGGGGTCCTGCTCTACGGGCTGGAGTAAGCGAATCCCAAAACCAACGCGGGAGGCATAAACTGCATGGAGACACAGTATTACAGATGGTACAGCCAGGCCCTGGGGCGGGACATGGAGTGCAAGCTCTACGGCCACGCCGGGCGGCCTGTGGTGTTCATTCCCTGCCAGGACGGACGCTTTTTCGACTTCGAAGGCTTCCACATGACGGATACCTGGGGGCCGTGGATCGAGTCCGGCCAGGTGATGGTGCTCTCGGTGGATACCCTGGACGCCGAGACCTGGTCCGCGAAGCAGGGGGATCCCTACTGGCGGGCCCGCCGCCACGAGCAGTGGATGAACTACCTGTTCCATGAGGCGGGTCCCTTCCTGCGGGACCTGGCGAAGGAGCGCAACGGCGGCGGCAACTGCGGCATCATCGCCTTCGGCTGCAGCCTGGGCGCCACCCACGCCCTGAACCTGTACCTGCGGCGGCCGGACCTGTACGACGGCGTTCTGGCCCTCAGCGGCATCTACACCGCCGACTACGGCTTTGACGGCTACATGGACGAGGTGGTCTATATGAATTCCCCCGTCCACTACCTGGCGAACATGGCGCCGGATCATCCCTATATCGCCCGCTACAACGAGACCCGGGGCGTGGTCTGCGTGGGCCAGGGGGCCTGGGAAGAGCCGGAGACCACCCGCCGCGTGGCGCAGATCTGCCAGGAAAAGAACATCCACCTGTGGGTGGACTTCTGGGGCTACGATGTGAACCACGACTGGCCCTGGTGGCATAAACAGGTCCCCTACTTCTTACCCTGGCTCCTGTGGCAGTAAGCCCGCCTTTCCCGATACGGCCCTCTCCCCGGCGGGGAGAGAAAGCCGTATACCCCGCCACTTTGCCGCGTTAAAGCGGTGAACGCAACACAAACGAAAGCTGGAATTCAATCATGAAAAACTTCATCTTCATCTCGCCCAACTTCCCCACGAACTACTGGCAGTTCTGCCGGGAGCTGAAAAACAACGGCCTTAACGTGCTGGGCATCGGGGATCAGCCCTACGACGAGCTGAGCTCCAACCTGAAGGAGAGCCTCCACGAGTACTACAAGGTCAGTTCCCTGGAGAACTACGAGGAGGTCTATCGCGCGGTGGCCTTCTTTATCTTCAAGTATGGCCGCATCGACTGGCTGGAGTCCAACAACGAGTACTGGCTGGAGCGGGACGCCCAGCTGCGCACCGACTTCCACAT
>CANRFA010000149.1 GCA_947629775.1 uncultured Oscillospiraceae bacterium | reverse complement strand
GGGTGGCCTCCGGGGTCACGTCCCGGGGAGAGAAGCCGGTGCCTCCGGTGGTGACCAGCAGGGCGGGGGCGGGATCCTGGGCCCACGCCCGCAGGGTGGAGGCGATGACGTCTCTATCGTCCGGCACGATTCCGGTGCGGACCACCTGGTAGCCCTCCTTCTCCAGCAGGGCGGTCAGGGCCGGGCCGCTGGCGTCGGGGCGCTCCCCCCGGAAACTCCGGTCGCTGACGGTGAGAACGGCGGCGGTGTACATATGCGCTCACTCCTTAAGTCTCTTGCAGAAGCAGAATGTCTTGCGGACGGAGGGCCACCACAAGCTCTCCGCCCGGGGCGGGTCCCCGCCACAATGTCCGGTCCAGTTCCATGCGCAGCGGAGGGGCCTCCGGCCGGGCGGCGAGGGGACGCAGAAGGACGATGGTGGTGAAGAGGTCCTGAATGATCCGCTCCACCCGGCAGGGAAAGGCGTTTGCCTCCCCCGGGGCAGCGGGATGGACATGGTGGGCCCGGATCCCCATGCGGGAGACGTCAGCGGGGACGGGCCGACCGCAGTCCAGGGTCAGATTCCACTCCGGCAGACGCAGGCGGGTCCCATCCGGGATGGCGTCCGCGTAGTTCTTGCAGCCGGAGAGACGGGCGGCGGCCTCCGTGCCGGGGTCGTGAAAGAGGGTCTCCAGGTCCCGGACCGGCTGGGAATGGCCCCGGTCCAGCACGCAGACGCTGTGGCAGTTGCGGAAGACTTCCCCCCGGTCGTGGGAGACCCAGACCACGGGCCCGGGGAAGTCCTCCAGGACATCCAGCAGCTCCAGCTCCAGCTGGTACTGCAGATAGCTGTCCAGGGCGGAGAAGGGTTCGTCCAGCAGGATCAGGGTGGGGTCCGCCGCCAGCATGCGGGCCAGGGCGGTGCGCTGCTGCTGGCCGCCGGAGATCTGCCGGGGACGCAGGGAAGCCACGTCCTCCAGCTGAAAGCGGCGCAGCAGCTCGGGGATCAGGGTGCGCCGGCGGCTCCGGTCCGGAACGGCGGCCTCCAGGTTGCGGCGCACGGACAGATGAGGAAAGAGGGCGAAGTGCTGGAAGAGATAGCCCGCGTGGCGCGCCTGGGGCGGCAGACAGATGTGGCTGGCGCTGTCGTAGAAGACCCTGCCGTCCAGGTCGATATGGCCCTCGTCCGGGCTGAGAATTCCGGCTATGCAGCGCAGGGTGACGGACTTTCCGCAGCCCGAAGCCCCCAGCAGGGCCAGCCGCTCCCGGCCGGCGGAGAAGGAGACCTGAAGGTCAAAGTCCCCCAGCCGCTTGCGTATGTTCACGTTCAGCGCCATGCGCGATTCCTCCCCTCCGCGGGTTTCCGCTCCAGCAGGTTGACCGCCAGCAGGAAGACGGCGGAGATGGCCAGATTCACCAGCACCCAGCGCAGGGCGCCGGCGTCGTCCCCCGTGCGCCACAGCTGGTAGACCGTGGTGGAGATGGTGGCGGTGCGCCCCGGGGTGTAGCCGGCCACCATGGAGGTGGCGCCGTATTCCCCCAGGGCCCGGGCGAAGGCGAGCACCGTGCCCGCCAGGATACCCGGCCGGCACACGGGCATCTGCACGTGCCAGAAGATCCAGGTGTTGGAGCGGCCCAGGGTGCGCCCCACGTGGGCCAGATCCGGGTCGAAGTTCTCAAAGGCGCCCCGGGCGGTGCGGTAGAGGAGCGGGAAGGAGACCACCACTGTGGAAAAGATGGCGGAGGGCCAGGTCATCACCAGCCGGGCCCCGAAGCGCTCCAGGACGAAGGCGCCCACCGGGCGCCGGGGTCCCAGGAGCAGCAGGAGCAGCCATCCCACCACCGTGGGCGGCAGCACGAGGGGCAGGGTGAGGACCACGTCCAGAATCCCCTTTACGACAGGGGGCAGCCGGGCGGCCTTCTGGGCCGCCAGGATCCCCAGAAAGAAGACGATGACCGTGGAAATGGCCGCGATGCGCAGGGAGTTGAGAAGAGGAAACCAGTCCAGAGAGACCACCTCCAGCAGGAAAGAGTTGCGCCTCCGGGGGCCTGGGAACCGGGAACGCGTGGTCCGGTTCCCGGGCCGGAAGGGGAGAGATCAGCCGTTGGCAAGAGGCGTGAAGCCCACGCTCTTAAAGACGGAGGAGGCCTCGGGGCCAGTCAGGTAGTCCAGGAAGGCCTTCGCCTGCTCCGGATGGGCGCTTTGGGCGAGAACGGCGGCGGGGTAGAGCACCTGTCCGCACATCTCCGCTGTGGCGGCGTCCACCACGGTCAGATGGTCCGAGAAGGCGTCCGTGGCGTAGATGACCCCGCAGTCCGCGGCGGCCTCCTTGACCTGGGTGGTGACCTCCTTTACGTTGGAGCCATAGGTGATGAGACCGTCCGCAGCCAGTTCCTCTTCGTCGAGGCCGTAGAAGGCGAAGATCTTCTGGGTGTACTGGCCTACGGGAACGTCGCTGTTGCCCATGGCCAGGAAGACATCTTTATCCTTCAGCTTCTGTACCAGATCATCAAAGCTCTCCACGCCCTTGGGGTTGCCCTCCGGGACGGCCAGGGTGACCTGGTTTTCCAGCAGATCCAGCCGGGTCCCCTCCAGAACGCCGCCCTCTTCCTCCAGGGTGTTCATCTGGGTGGGGGCGGCGGAGATGAAGAGGTCGCACTCGGCGCCCGCCTGAATCTGCTTGAGCAGGGTGCCGGAGGACTCATAGGTGGGGATCACGGTGACCGAGGGGTCCACGTCTTTATAGGCTTCCACGATCTCGTCCAGGGTCTCCGTCATGGAGGCGGCGGCAAAGACGATGAGCTCTGTGGATTCCCTGTCGGTGTCCTGGGAGGAAGCGGCGCCTCCGGAGGCGGAGGAGCCGGACCCGTCCGAGGCCTGAGAGGTGGAGGAACCGGAAGCGGAGCTGCCGGCCCCAGCCGAGGAACTGCCCCCGCCGCCGGCGGAAGAACCGCCGCCGCAGGCGGCCAGACTGAGCAGGAGACAGAGGGCGAGCGCGAGGGAAGCGATTTTTCCGGACATCAACAGAACCTTCTTTCTTTTTTCTGAGGAGCCTCGTTATTCTCGCTGGAGGATAACGGCCTTACATGCCGAAGGGGCAGACGGGCCAGTGACAGGGGGTGCAGCCCAGACAGAGGCCGCCCTCGCCGAGGGATGTGAGGTCCTCCCGGGTCAGTGCCACTCCGGCGGCGATGCGGGGCAGCGCCAGGTCGAAGATGGTGGCCCCGGCGTACATGACGCAGCCGGGCAGGCCCAGGACCGGGGTTCCGTCCTCCCAGTAGCCCAGGAGAAACATGGCGCCGGGCAGGACGGGGGCGCCGTAGGTGACGATGCGGGGACCGGTGGAGCGGATGGCCCCCGGGGTGCTGTCGTCCGGATCCACGCTCATGCCGCCCGTGCAGAGCACCAGGTCCGCGCCGGAGTCCTTCGCCTCCCGGATGGCGCCGGCCACCGTCTCCATGTCGTCTCCGGGATAAAGCACCCTGGTGGTCTCGATGCCGAAGGCGGCCAGCTTGCCCTTCACCACCGGGGAGAAGGTGTCCTGGATGAGGCCCTTCTGCACCTCGCTGCCGGTGGAGACGATGACGGCGGTTTTCAGCACGAAGGGGCGCACGGCCAGCAGAGGTTCCGGTCCGGCGGCGGCCTCTGCGGCGGCCACGACGGATTCCTCAATCACCAGGGGAATCACCCGGGTGCCCGCCAGACGATCCCCTTTGTGGACGGCGGTGTTGCCGTGGCGGGTGGCGATCATCACCTGCTCCACCCGGTTGACGGCCTTCAGGGCCTCGCTGCGCACCTGGAAGAGACCGTCGCAGGCGGCGAGGACCTCGATCTTCCCCTCCTTCGGCTCCGTGAGGGTCATGTTCTCCGTGCCACAGAGGGCGGCCATCCGCCGGGCGGCCTCGTCCTCGTGGAGGGTGCCTGGGGTCTTCTCCCAGACGTAGAGGTGTTCCTTGCCCATGGAGAGGAGGACCGGAATGTCCTCCTCCGTGACGATATGCCCCTTGCGGAAGCGGGGGCCCTTGAACTGGCCGGGGATGATCTGGGTCATGTCGTGGCAGAGCACGTGGCCCACGGCCTCGGTGGTGAGAATGCGCTTCATGACGCC
>CANRFA010000148.1 GCA_947629775.1 uncultured Oscillospiraceae bacterium | reverse complement strand
CCGGAGAGCCGTATACGTGATCCGTACGTACGGTTCAACGAGAGGGGCGGGGCATGACCCCGCCTCTACTCTATTTTATCCCCCTTCCGGCGGCAGGGAGCTTGCAGGGACGCAGGCGTCAGTGGCCGGCCCCTGACTGCAGGGCCCTCTGGGCCGACCAGGGCAGTGTCGGGAAACTGCTCAGCCGGGGGAGCCGGATCCAGGCAGGTTCGCCCTGTTCGCACAGGAACGGGTCCGAATGGGAGTGCCTGGCTGTCTGTACGGCCCGTTCCGCAGGGAAGCCATTCAGGCGGATATGCTGTCATGCCGGAGCGGGAGTCCGGAGACAGAAATCCACAGTCCCTCATCCTCACAGCAGGCAGGGACGGGGCTGAAACGTTATACATGGCTGCAGGAGAGCAGAGCCCGCCCCTTGCGGACCGGCGGGAAAGGCGGTATACTGAGGGCATTCGAAGAGCGGTTCGGGACCGGAAGGAGGCAGAGCGGATGAAGATCGTGGTGCCGGACGGACACACGGAAAATCCCGGGGACCTGAGCTGGGGTGCGCTGGGGGAGCTGGCCGGAATCCCCGTCCATGTGGTGAATCCGTGAGCGGCTTGCACCCTTGCGGCCCGTACGGTCCCTGCTGAATTCATGAGAACAGACAGAAACACCGCCCGGCGCCTCTGCGGCGTCCGGGCGGTGCGTGTATTCGGGAAGGTTATTCGAAGCGGGGATACCGGGCGCCGTGGGCGTCCTGGTAGTGGCCGGAGGGCGGCGGAGGGGGAGGGGGCTCCGGGAGTGTGATGTCCCCGTCCCAGCCGCAGACGGCCCGGCCGGTGACGGTGTCCTGCCAGAGGCCGAGACCGGGGGTTTCCACGGCCGTCACGATGCCGGAGAGGGTGGGATAGTCCGGGCACATGATGTCGAAGAGGTCCGGGAAGCGGAGAATCAGGCCGGGATCGTAGATCCGGGTCTTCTGGTTATTCCAGATGGCGCCGTAGAGGATCTCGGCCTCTACGAGGTCCTGGAACATGTGGCTGCCGTAGCTGAGTTCCGGCTGATAGCCGGCCCGGGTGTCCGATACCTCGCAGACGGCGGTGCAGCCGGTGATCTCCGCGAAGGTGACGGGTACGCCCAGCTCCGGGGAGGAGGTGCCGATGCGTCCCGGGGTGAGCAGCAGGATCTTCTTGCCCTGTTCCCGGAAGGAGCGGTTCAGACGGCCCACGGCGGCCGCCACGTCGTACTTGCGGGCGTGGGGGTACTGGTAGTACTTCTGGGGATCCACCAGAATCACGGCGTCGATCTCCCGCTTGCCGGAGGGGCCCATGGAGGAGTCCTCGATGTCGAAGAGGACGGTCTTCAGGTTCAGGGACTCCGGATCCACCGGTTCGCCCTGGCGGCCCAGGTAGAGGGGACGGCACTGGAGGAGGTTGACCACGAAGTCTCCGTGTTCGTCCAGGTTGACGGCGTATTCGATATCCACCGGGTTGTCGTAGGCCTTCTCCAGGGTTTTGAGAAGGGTGCGCATCATGGTGGTGAACTCCGCCTTCTCCAGAAGCCGCTGGCAGCTGACAAACCAGACGTCCCGGCTGTTGCCCCGCTGGCGCAGCCGGTCCTCGGCGTCCCAGTCGTGCTCCATGACCTGATTCAGATACCAGCGGGGGAGGCTGGGCAGCAGCTTCTCCACGGGCATGGCGGTCAGTTTGTTGGACTGGGGATCCAGGACGTCCACCCAGTGCTGGGAGAAGCGGTGCTTTTGGGCCGGCGTAGTGTAGAGGGTCGCGGCGGGACGGTCCAGGTTGGCCAGGCGGGGATAGTCCTCCTTGGTGCGGTCCACGGCCCGGGTGCCCAGGCCGATGACGATGCGCAGCATGCCGGCGGCGGGGTCCATGTTCCGGTACCACTGGTAGGCGCTGTGGCTGTAGCCCACGCCGGCGGCGGAGGGCATGAAGTAATTCCCGTAATAGGAGCCGGAGACCCGCTGGACCAGAACCGCCATCTGTTCGTCCTTGTTCTCCAGACCGCGGATGCGGCGGTACTCCAGGGCGGCGGCGTCCATGGCGCTGGCGTAGACCCGGCGCAGGGCCCGCTCGAAGGCCTCCAGGCGCTCCTTGGGGCTGCCCTGGTTGGGACAGAAGACGGATTCGTACTTGCCGGCGAAGGCGTTGTTGAAGCCGTCTTCCAGAAGGCTGGAGGAGCGGACGATGATGGGGCTCTCGCCGAAGTACTCCAGCATGCCCAGAAAGCGCTCCCGGATCTTGACCGGGAAGGAGCCGGTGAGGAGGTGAGCCCTCAGTTCTTCTGCGGCGGTGAAGTACTCCTCCTTGGCCCGCTGGCGGATGCGAAGGTTCCAGCAGTTGTTGTGGACGATGTAGGTGTAGTAGACGTCCGAGCCGATGTAGTAGGAGTCGTGGGGCTCCATGTGGTCCAGCATCTCCTCGGGCAGTTCTGTCTCGGCGATGCGCCGGGCCAGCAGCATGCCGCAGGCCTTGCCCCCGATGGAGCCGCTCCCGATCATCCGGTCCCGGAGGACGAAGTAGTCCTTGGGGCGGAAGTAGCGGCGTACCAGCTCCCGCAGCCGGTGGTCCCTGGTCATCATGCTGCGGATCAGCTGCTTCTCGCTGGCTTCGCTGAACTGCCCGCCGTGGGAGTACTCCAGGCGGATTTCGCTGAAGAAGCGGTCGTAGCTGTCGTAGTTCTGGTCCTGGTTTTCGCTGGAGGCCACCTCCTGCAGAGTGGCGTAGTAGCGGCTCATGCCCACGCCGTCCTTGACCACGAAGAACTCTCCCGTCTCCCGGTCCACGCAGTGGGGGAGGAACATCTGCTCGGAGTAGCGGTTCCAGACCTTCATGGGCAGCACGTAGACGTAGCGCCCGGTCCGTCCGCCGGTGTAGAGGTTCAGCATGACCTCGGTGGTGTCCCGGATGCGGGCAACCGCCTCGTAGGAGTGGCGGCCGCGGATCAGGGGGAAGTAGGAGACGGTGCCCAGCTCGGCCAGCAGGGGGCAGATGACGGAGAAGAAGTTGCCCATCATCATATCCGTGTACCAGGCGGACTGCAGTTCGGACAGACAGTCGAAGACGTAGAAGACGCCCCGGCCCCGGCGGGTGATCTCCTCGTGAATCTTGACGGTAAAGGCCTCGAAGCCCTCCTCCGGGTCGAATTCGATCTGCTCGACGCCGGTCAGATCGGTGAGCACCGGATTGTGCTGGGCGAAGCGGAAGTAGACGACCTGCCTGCCCTGTGTGACGGCCTGTTTGACGAAGGGCTTCGCGAAGAGCCGGAACTCCTCGATGAGGGAGACCTGCCAGACGAGGCTGTCTCCCATGCGGATGTAGTCCAGCGTCTGGTCCAGCGCCGGATATCCGCTGTTTACCTGACCGATAGCCATATCGGAACCTCCTTGCGAATGAGAAGGGTGGACGTGAGAGGACACGGGCCAGCGGCCCGCCGCCGTGTCTCTCATTATACCAGACGAAGGCCCCGCTTGCAACAGATCATTCAGAATGAGGGCAGAAAAAGGAAAATATGCAGGAGAAAAGAACGGGATCCTGCATAAAATCGGAGGAGGATATCCGGAAGCGCCCGAAAGAGGGCGAAATCAGACACATTTCCGGAAATGGATGGCGGATCACCGGGGCGCAGCTTCATGGCGTTCCGGAGGTCTTCCAGGGGAGAACTCCGCTGTGCCAGGCGGCTGCGGTACAGCGGGAGTCCCATGATGGCTGCCGGTTCGCGCCTGCGGTCCGTTTGGTGGAGGCCCGGATCCCCTGGAGGCGGCGTCCCGCTCCATGCGCAGTGCTCTGAAAAAAGAACGCCTGCCGGGACAGGCAGGCGTCTTACCGGATGGGATCGTATTTCTTTGGGAGCCGCCGCAGCTGCTGCCGGTGTCAGGACTTCCGGGAAGCGGTCAGCCGGCTTCTTCGGCGGTCATTTTGGTCTGGCTCGGGGCGTCTCCCCGTGACGGGAGGTGGAACCATCGGATCCCCCTGGTCGCCCGAGGCCCGAAAGGTCCGGACAGACCTCTTGCGGTCCAGCCGGGCGGAGTACCCCGCATGGGGATCTGGGGACGTGCCGAAGCAGCGCTCCAATTTCTTCAGAGAAACCAGGGGGTTCTGCCTTCTGTTCCGGCAGG
>CANRFA010000147.1 GCA_947629775.1 uncultured Oscillospiraceae bacterium | reverse complement strand
CCTGTCATGAAGCACCCGTTGTCAAGATGGGATACTTACCAAAAAAGCGCCTTACCAGAGCCAAAAATTTGTGCAATCCGACGAAAACAGACAACACTGAGAAAGAGCCTCAGACCCTAACCGGTGGCTGGTATATTCTGTCAATTCGAGGATTGGGACCTCAATACTATCCAATTCGCCGGGAGCCCTGCCGATCTGTAAACGTGGATCACAGCCTCCGCAAGTCATTACCTGCATCATTGGCCATGCCACCTCAGGCACACTGCAGATGGCTCAATTGGAAAATGAGCTGGGGCTCCTTCCCGGTGTTGTCTGTCTGGTGTTACTGCACAACACGATATTCACTTTTCCGTCATCATGACCCTTCCAGTGCCAGGAAAGGCCATTGGGTTGGATCAGCCGCCGTCCTACTGTCCGCTGGCCTGCGGCCATTTGCCAGCGCGTCCGCTTTCGGCTTCTTATCTCTCTCGTTCCAGCGAACCAGGAAGATCCGCTGGCTGTGCCAGGATGGGCTTGGGGCCTGAGGCTGGCAGGTGGGTCTGGGAGGGCGGCCAAACGTCCTCCCAGCTTTCCATGCAACGATCTGCATCGGAAAGCTGGAGCGGGGGCCGTGTGCTAAACCAGGAGGGCCGATGGCACGCCTGCGAAGCAGGCTGGGGCCTTCGGCACGACGCAGGGGAGCACATGGACCAGGTCGGTCAAGGAGGCCCGCAGGGCCAGGGTGGAGATTTTCCACGCAGTGGAAAATACTACCCGGTCCTTGACAGACCGTAGAGCGCAAGCGTCATGCACCCTCCCATCGTGGTTACGGACTTCAGATCATGTGGGCATTGTGTCGTACGGAAAACAGGCACCGCCTGGTGGCATCAGGTGGTTATGCGTCGCTCAGGAGATGCTGCTCATGGCTTCCCGCCGGGTCTCCAGGTGATCCGTCATGAGCCCCCAGATGAAGCAGGCCAGTTCCCTCGCCATGGACGTCTTGACCACGTTCGCATTCTTATCCCCGTAGACGTGGCGCGTCCAGTAGATACCCACCAGCCGCTCGTTTGCCCTGTCCGCATACTCCACATACTTCGAATCGATGCCCTCCTGCCGCTTCAGAAGCGCCTTGGACTTGTAGCCCTTCCTGCTCTTGGACATGGCCTGGGCGGCCTGGATGAGCGTTGTACGGATACGAGCGTTGCCCGTCTTCGTGATGCCCAGCCTGCGCACGGTCTTATTGCTGGAATGCTCTCCGGGAACCAGGCCGAGGAAGTTTGCGAAGGCGGAGGCCGTCGGGAAGCGGGTGAAGTCAAAGATCTCCACCAGGATTTTCACAGCCGCGATCTCATCGATTCCCTTGAGGCAGATGAGCCTGTGGACTCCGGGCCAGTAGCGCTCGCTCCTGGCGATTTCCACGATCCTCTGATCGAACCGGGAGACCTTGTCTTCCAGGTACGACAGGGTGCTGAGGTACTCGTCCAGGATAAGCCGATCATCGGCGTTCTCTTCCTTGTTAAAGAGCTCACGCAGCCACTTCCTGTGACCAGCGGTCCAGTAAGCCTTGGGGTAGTGTTCGCCGCGCCTCGAGATGAAAGCACCGATCTGCTGCTTGACGACCTTGACCTGGTCCACGTGGGATTCGCGCATGCGGATGAAGTCCCGATTCGACTCATCGATGGGCTCAGGGACTGCGACGAAGTTGCACCCGTTGTGCGCTATGCACTGGGCAATGGCGAAGGCATCCCGCTTGTCGGTTTTGATCCTCTTGCCTCCCTGCTCCGTCTTCATGGTCGTGACCGCAAGGATCATATTGTGGACGCCCTCCTTCACCAGTTCCCTGTGGAGGGAGTACCCAAGGGCGCCGGACTCGTAGCCGCTCCTGATCATGCACATTTCCTCCGGGAGCTCAAGGGCGCTGCAGACATCCGAGATGAACTGCTTGACCATCTTTGCGTTGTTGGGGATATCCTTCCGGGCCAGAACGAGATCCTTGTTGTCGACCGCGGGCAGGATAGCACAGAGGGAGAGCAGATCGATGTGGGCGTCGATCCCAAGAACCATGTTGAACGGCATGAACCCCGATTTTACGGCATAGATGACTGACCGGAGCACGGAAGTCTCCGGGTCGATTAACAGAACTTTCTTCATGTTTCTTACCTCCTGTTTACTCATGGTAGCCCTGGCTCCTTCCTGAGCGGGCTCTCTGACGATCAGTATACCGCCTCGCCCTTGGTTTTGCAACCTCAGGGTGCTTCATATTATCTGTCCGGCTTCCTCCCGGCTGCTGCCTCGCATGGACCCGGACCGGCTGCCAGAGAGCAGCGGGACGGTGGCGCAACGGCGTCTGCCCGCGCCCCTTCCGTCTGCATCGCCTCAGATCCCCCTCCGCTTCCTTCCCGCCGGTTCCCCGCCGGGAATCCGGGAAAACAGGCGGCCAGGCCACCAAAAAACGAGGCGGTCCCCAAAATAAGGACCGCCTCGCAGTGAATTCCGTTCAGACTGCAGATAGAGGAGGGAGGGATCACAGGAGGTGGAAGGCCACCACCAGGCCGGAGAAGACAATGGAAACCGTGGAGCACAGCTTGATCAGGATGTTGAGGGAAGGACCGGACGTGTCTTTGAAGGGATCTCCCACCGTGTCGCCCACGACCGCAGCCTTGTGCTGCTCGGAGCCCTTGCCCCCGTGGTTGCCCCGCTCGATGTACTTCTTGGCGTTGTCCCAGGCCCCGCCAGCGTTCGACATGAAGACCGCCATGGCGAAACCGGTGACGGAGACGCCGCCCAGCAGACCCACCACGCCGGTGGGACCCAGCACCAGACCGGTGAGGATGGGAACGACGATCGCCAGCAGGGCCGGACGGACCATCTCCTTGAGAGCGCCCTTCGTGCAGAGAGCCACGCAGGAGGCGTAGTCCGGATCCGCCTTGAACTCCATGATGCCTGGGATCTCCCTGAACTGGCGCCGCACCTCGATGACAATGGACTGGGCCGCCGTCTGCACGGCGCTCATGGTGTACGCCGAGAAGACGAAGGTCAGCATCGCCCCGATGAACAGTCCTACCAGCACTGTGGGACTGGTGAGGGTGAAGTTGAGAGCTTCCGGAGACCTGGTCTGGACGATATTGACGTAGCTCACCAGCAGCGCCAGGGCCGTGAGGGACGCGGACCCGATGGCGAATCCCTTGCCGGTGGCGGCCGTGGTGTTCCCCAGGGAATCCAGAGCGTCCGTGCGCTCCCGGACGGTCTCCGGCAGACCGGACATCTCCGCGATGCCGCCCGCGTTGTCCGCCACGGGACCATAGGCGTCCGTGGCGAGAGTAATACCCAGGGTGGAGAGCATACCAACCCCCGCGATGCCAATGCCGTACAGCCCCTGGTTGAAGGTGGCCGTGAAGTTCCCCGCCTCATTCATGATGGTAGCGGTGCCGCCGGCGGCGAAGTAGGAAATAAGGATGGCGGCGGCCACGATGAGGATGGAGGCCACAGTGGAGAGCAACCCTAAGGAGATGCCGCCTATAATCACCGTAGCGGCCCCGGTTTCCGAGGTGGCGGCCAGCTTCTGGGTGGGTTTATAGGTGTCCGAGGTGAAGTACTCCGTAAAGTACCCTATGGCCGTCCCACCCGCCAGTCCGCAGAGGATGGCGATGTACACGCCCCAGTTCCCAAGGATAAGGTACGTCAGGGGCGCCGCCACGATGGCGGAGAGGATGGCGGACAGATAGGTGCCGGTGCGCAGGGAACGCAGGAGGGAAATCTGCGTAGCGTTCTCCTCCGTCTTCACGAAGAACGACCCGATGATGGAGCAGACGATGCCGCAGACCGCCAGCAGCATGGGGAGCACCATGCCCTGCCAGCCGTAGCCCGCGCAGGCCCCCAGGGAGAAGGTGGCGAGGATGGAACCCACGTAGGACTCGTAGAGATCCGCGCCCATACCGGCCACGTCCCCCACATTATCTCCCACGTTGTCCGCGATGGTCGCCGGGTTCCGGGGATCGTCCTCCGGGATGCCGGCCTCCACCTTGCCCACCAGGTCCGCGCCCACGTCCGCCGCCTTCGTGTAGATACCGCCGCCCACCCGGGCGAAGAGCGCCATGAAGGAGGCCCCCATTCCGTTCATCACCATGATGTTGCCGAGGGTGACCGGGTCCT
>CANRFA010000146.1 GCA_947629775.1 uncultured Oscillospiraceae bacterium | reverse complement strand
ATGATGAACAGGGAGATGATCATCAGCATGGCGATCAGGGTCAGCGCCACGCCGGTGGCGATGTTCCGCACCAGAACAAAGCCCTCGGCCACCTCCAGGGCGCCCTGGACATCCGCGACGCCCTCCACATGCTGCACCGCGCTGAAGGTATCCTTCAGCAGTTCAATGTCCTCCACGTGGATCCGGTAACGGTCCCGGAGCCGTTCCGCCGGCACGGAGGCCATCAGGGGATTGTTCCCGTAGCGGGCCCGGAAGTTCTCCATGGCCTCCTCCCGGGTCACGAAGGTCACCGTGGAGACGTTGGGAATGGCCTGCAGAACCGGCTGCAGTTCCCGGGCCTGCTCCTCCGTCCAGTCCTCCTCGACGTACGCCAGAAACTCGTTCTCGTCCTCCAGGTCCCCCAGGGTGTTATCCAGATTCACCGCCAGCAGGGAGAAGGACCCCATGATCAGCAGACAGGCAATGATCATGCACACCGCGGCGAAGGACATGAAACCGTGGGTGAAGATGGAGTGAAAGCCCTCGCTGATGTAGTATCCCGCATTAAACCGTCTCGCCATAATAGCCACCTGTCTCGTCGCTCATAATCCGTCCGTCTTCGATGGCCACCACCCGCTTGGAGAAGTGGTTGACCAGAGCCCGCTCGTGGGTCACCACCAGCACGGTGGTATCCAGTTCGTTGATCCGCTCCAGCAGCATCATGATCTCCAGAGACCGCTGGGGGTCCAGGTTGCCGGTGGGCTCGTCGGCAATGATCATGCTGGGGTTGTTCACCAGAGCCCGGGCGATGGCCACGCGCTGCTGTTCGCCGCCGGACAGCTGGCCCGGATAGTTGGAACCCTTCCCGTCCAGGCCCACCAGCTCCAGCACATAGGGGATCCGCCGGCGCAACTCCTTGGGGGAGGCCCCGATGGCCCGCATGACGAAGGCCAGATTCTCGTAGACCGTCTTCTTCTGAATAAGCCGGAAGTCCTGGAAGACAACCCCCAGCGTGCGCCGCATGTAGGGCAGCTGCCGGGGTTTGATGTTGTTCAGATTGTAGCCGTTGACCATCAGCCGCCCCTTGGTGACGGCGATTTCGCCGGTGATCAGCTTGATCACCGTGGATTTGCCGGAACCGGAGGGACCTACCAGGAAGACAAACTCGCCGTCGTCGATGCGCAGATTGACTCCCTTCAGAGCCCTGGTCCCGTTCTCGTACTCCTTATAGACATCGATGAGCCGTATCATGATGCAGAATCCTCCATCCGCAGACGCCTCCCGAAAGGAGCGCCCGGTCTGCGGAACCGTTGCAGCTCCGGGCTGCCGTTCCGATGAGGTAAACCTAACTCATCCGGCCGGCTTTGTCAAGACAGAAACCGGCCGGAGTCCGTAATGTTTACAATTCGGTAACAATCTGTTACCGGGATGTCATTTTTCCCGGCCGTGAAAAAAGCCCCCGGTCGCCCTGCAGCAGACGGGGGCTTCTGATCACCTGTCAGGTTTCAATTCCCCGGGATACCAGGTACTTCTTGACCATCAGCGCCACCTTGAAGGTGATGGCGTCGTCAAACTCCCGAAGGTCCAGTCCTGTAAGCTTCTTGATCTTCTCCAGCCGGTAGACCAGGGTGTTGCGGTGCACGAACAGCTTGCGGGCGGTCTCCGACACGTTGAGGTTGTTCTCAAAGAACTTGTTGATGGTGAGGAGGGTCTCCTGGTCCAGCGCGTCGATGGGGTTCTTCTTGAAGACCTCCTGCAGATACATCTGGCACAGGATGGTGGGCAGCTGATAGATCAGCCGGCCGATTCCCAGATTCTCGTAGTTGATGATGGTGCGCTCGTTCTCGAAGATCTTGCCGATGTCGATGGCGGTACCGGCTTCCTTGTAGGCCCGGGCCAGGTCCCGCACGTGGTTGACGATGGTTCCGATTCCGATGACCACCTTCACATCCAGCTCCTGGGCCACGGTCTGGGCGATCTGCTTGGCGATCTTCTGCAGCTCCCGGTTATCCATACCCTCGGACAGCTGCTTGATGAGGGCCACGTCGTTTTCGTTGACGGAAATGACGAAGTCGTTCTGCTTATCCGGAAAGAGGCTCTGGATCACTTCGGCCACCGCGGAGTTGGCGCTTCCCACCTGCCGCACCAGGAAGGCGGCCCGGGGGGCTTCCGAGATGAAGTGGAGCTCCTTCGCCTGGGTGTAGATATCTCCCAGCAGCACATTGTCCGAGATGATGTTCTTGACGAAGGTCGCCTTGTCGTGCTTCTCCTCGTAGTAGGTCTTGGCTCCGTTGAACGCCACCACGGCCATGGCGCACAGCGTGGACGCCATCTCGTCCTCGCCTTTGACAAAGGCGGCGTAATCGAACTGGGTACCCCAGTTGGTCAGAGGACGGAAGGTCTTTCCCTCGTAGTAGGTCACTCCGTTTTCCATGGCGCGAGGGGCGGAAATCGCAATGTGCCAGCGTTCGCCGATGCAGGCCAGCTCGCTGCAGGCTACCACCACCCCGTCAGCGTCGATCACACCCACGGTACGGTTGACGGTGTCTTTCATCTGGAGAACGACACCCTGGAACATCCTGCTAGACACTCCCATTCCCTCCTAATCTTTCCTGATGGTCCTGGCTCACCTTTCGTCCGGCAGCCTTTGCACGGCCTTTTGGTACGGTTTCTGTGCGGTTTGAAGGTCGTTTTTACCCTCTCAGCTCATAACTTGCCCTCATTATAACGGGTTTCCTACCCTCTTGGCAAGAGTCTTTTCCGATTTTTTTGTGGAAATCGCCCAAAAGAGGCTCAGAGCGCATCCCGCCCGGTGGTCTGGCGCAGAGCCGCCATCTCCTCCGCCGTCAGCATCCGCCACTGGCCGGGAGCAAGCCCTTCGTCCAGGCGCAGGGGGCCCATGGACAGGCGTTTCAGGGACCGCACCGGCTTCCCCCGGGCCGCCAGCATCCGTTTCACCTGGTGGTACTTCCCTTCCCGAAGCGTCACCAGGCAGCGGCCTCCCCCATCCAGAAGCTCCAGCCGCGCGGGCAGGCAGCGCAGTCCGTCCCCCAGAATCATGCCGGACGCCAGCGCCTGCACATCCGTTCCGTCCGCCTGTCCCTCCAGCTCCACCAGGTAAACCTTGTCCACATGCCGCCGGGGAGAGAGCAGGGCGTGGCCCATGGGCCCGTCGTCCGTCAGCAGCATGAGGCCGGTGGAGTCCTGATCCAGTCTTCCCACGGGAAACAGCCCTCTGCGGCGCAGGGGCTCCGGCAGCAGGTCCAGAACCGTCTTCCGGCGCGCGTCCTCCGTAGCGGACAGCACCCCCTCCGGCTTGTGCATCATCACATAGACGAAGGGCTGGAGAGGGACCGTCTCCGCGCCGAAGCGCACCTGAGCGGTCTCCGGGCAGATCTTCGTCTCCGGCCGGGTCACAACCGCTCCGTCCACCTGGACGCGCCCCTGCCGGATCAGATCCCGGATCTCCTTCCGGGACCATCTGCCGGTTCCCGCCAGCGCCCGGTCCAGTCTCTCCTGCGCCATCACGCTCTTCCTCCCGTCTGTTTCCCGTCCGAAAAACCCCGCCTGCCGCCGGAAATCCTCCGGTCCCGCGGGGGGTGGTCCCCCCGCGAAACCCGCGTTTCCCGGTCAGCCTGCGGGGCGGCCTGACTCGATCCGGATATTGTCGGTCCCATGCCGCTCGAACTCCTCCAGGTAACGGTCGACGCGGCTGTCCAGCTCGTCTGTGTTCTCTTCTCCGATCTGCTCGTACTCCATATCCCGCAGGGCCAGTTCCTCCGCGAGGATCGGGAAGAACTCATGGTTTTCATAGGCCTCGATGGCCGTGTGAATGCCTCCATCCGCGAAGGACCGGGACGGAACCACTTCTCCGTCCAGGAGTTCTGCCAGGTCCTCCATCCCGTTGGCGGCCGCGCAGCTGAAAACAAGGCTTTCCACCTCGTCGTACTCCCGGATCCGCTTCTCCCCCAGAGGGCCGTTCAGGACCCAGTTCCCGATGTACACCATATCCAGCAGCCTGCGCAGCTGCCGGGTATTCAGTCTGATTTCCATCTGACAAATCTCCTCCCCTCTTCGGAGAGATCTCTCCGGTCTTCGGACGCAGTCCGCCGTCCCGAACCGGATGGAGCGGCCGGGGCTGCGAAGCGGCGACAGA
>CANRFA010000145.1 GCA_947629775.1 uncultured Oscillospiraceae bacterium | reverse complement strand
CCGCCGGCCCCTCTCTCCCCGGAGGGAGGGGCCGTTTCTTTCCCTGGAGGTGTCTCTCTTGGACTACAGCGCCATTCAGACCGCGCTTCAGCACCGCACGCCCACCGTCATGGACACGGAGCGGGAATACGCCGTCCTGGTTCCCCTGGTGGAGCGGGACGGAGAACCCCACCTGCTCTACGAGGTCCGGGCCCGCACCCTCCGCCGGCAGCCCGGCGAGGTGTGCTTTCCCGGCGGCCGCATGGAGGGCAACGAAACGCCGGAGCAGTGCGCCATCCGGGAGACCGGAGAGGAACTTGGGATCCCCCCGGAGGCCATCCGCGTCCTGGGCCCCCTGGACTTCATCGCCCACCGGGCCAACTTCCTCATGTATCCGATCCTGGGGCTGGTAGCGCCGGACACCCCCATCCGCTCAAGTCCCGCCGAGGTGGACGAGACCTTCCTGGTCCCCCTCTCCTGGCTGATGACCCACGATCCCCAGGTCTACCCCTGCCGGCTTTTCTCGGAGATCGGGGAGGAGTTCCCCTTCGACGCCGTGGGCATCCCCCGCTCCTACCGCCGTCAGCCCGGCTGGGACAACATCCCGGTCTACCTCTGGGAGGGGAAGGCCATCTGGGGCCTGACCGGGCGGATCACCCGCCATCTGACCGCTCTGCTGCGGAAAAATCCCGAATTCGCCTTCAAAAACGGTTGACAGGCCCCGCCTCCGGGTGTAATATGGTATCCGCTTCGGGCGCCCCGGCCCCGGAACCACCCCGCCGCGAAGCGGCGGCATTCATGCAGCGGTATCGAAGTGGTCATAACGGGGCTGACTCGAAATCAGTTTGAGAGAAATCTCACGAGGGTTCGAATCCCTCCCGCTGCGCCAGTTCAGGGCGATTCCAGATCGGAATCGCCCTGTTTTTTCATATAGCCGCGCCTTACGGCGTCATTCAGAAAGGAGATACGAACGTCCATGAAGACGAAAGTTACCGGAATGGAGATGGAAGCGGCTCAGGATTTTCCCGGGATCTCCAGGCGGGCGGAGGAAGACGACCGCGAATCCGTCTTGCGGGACAGCCGGCCCGGACTCCCGGTCTCTGACCTCGATCCGCAGCCGCAGAGCGAAATGTCCGAGGACGAGAAGCTGGAATTCATCGCCCGAAGAATCCTGCGGGAACACAGGGCGGCCTTTGAGGAGCTGGCGAAATGATTAAAATCTCAAAGCAGAAAGCCCTGTTCCTTCATCAGCTGATGGCCGAGGAGACAGGCGGCAGCGCAGGGGTCCGGGACGAGGGACTGCTGGAGTCCGCTCTGGAGGGAGCGTTCGCCGGCTTTGGCGACGTAGAGTTCTACCCCACTTTGGAAGAGAAAGGCGCGCGTCTCGGTTACGCCCTCATTTCCAACCACGCCTTCGTGGACGGGAACAAGCGGATCGGGATCCTCGTGATGCTCACGTTTCTTGAGGTAAACGGCATGAGGGTCATCTGTTCGGACGGGGAACTGATTGATATCGGGCTTGGGGTCGCCGATGGGAAGATAGGCTACGAGGCGCTTCTCCAGTGGGTGAGGGAACACAAGGAGCCGTAACCACCGGCAGCCTGCTGTCTGAATATGCGCCGACAACAGGAACAACCCTCTCAGGATTTTTCCAGCGCCCCTGCTGGTGTTCCGTTCCGCCCGGGCCAGGCAGACTCTGAAGTTCTCAACAGCAGCCCTTGCCTCCTGGAGCACTGGAGCACAGCTGCCGGGAGCCCCGCCTCGGACTGGAGGGGCCCATCCCCGAAGATCATGCGCACGGAGACCTCCGTTCGCCCGCTCCTTCCGCTGCGGGTTTCTCCAGGCCTCCCCGCTCTCCCGCTCTTCTTTCATGCGGCGTCCCCTCCTGTCCGACTCTCTCCGCCCCGCATACCGCCCGTCTTCCAACGTCCGGCGGCGGGATATATGAACAGAATGTGAACGGGTATCGGTTTCTTTGTGAATTTTAGCACTCTCACCTTGACAGTGCTAACCGATTGGCTTATCATGGCAGCAGCGAATCCGATCACGAAGAAATCCCAAGGAGGAGAACGCCTGTGAAAGAAGTCAAAACACCAAAGAAGCCCCTGATCTTCTACTACGTCGTCGCCATCGTGCTGGTCTTCCTGTTCAATATGCTGATGATGCCCTGGATGGCCGAGCGGTCCATCCGGGAGGTAGACTACACCACCTTCGTGCAGATGACGGAGAATGGCGAGGTGGGGCAGGTCCAGATCCAGGAGCAGGATAACCGGATCCTATTCACGGATAAGGACGGCAAGGTCGTCTACAGAACCGCCATGGTGCCGGACGACAGCCTGCTGCCCCGGCTGCTGGAGGCCAATATCCCCGTCGCGGGCCAGGAGATCGAACAGGCCTCCCTTCTGTCCTCCATCCTGGGCTGGGTGCTCCCCATTGTCCTGTTTGTTGCCATCGGGCAGCTGCTGAGCCGCAAGATGATGCAGCGCATGGGCGGTCCCAATTCCATGATGTTCAATATGGGCAAATCCAACGCCAAAGTCTATGTGAAGTCTGCGGACGGCATCCGGTTCACGGACGTAGCCGGCGAGGATGAGGCCAAGGAGAATCTGGCAGAGATTGTGGATTACCTGCAGGATCCGTCCAAATACAAGGACATCGGCGCGTCCATGCCGAAGGGCGTCCTTCTGGTCGGCCCTCCGGGGACCGGCAAAACTCTGCTCGCCAAGGCCGTAGCCGGCGAGGCGAACGTCCCCTTCTTTACCATGAGCGGCTCCGAATTCGTGGAGATGTTCGTGGGCATGGGCGCCTCCAAGGTCCGGGACCTCTTCCGCCAGGCCAAGGAGAAAGCCCCCTGCATCGTCTTCATCGATGAGATCGACGCCATCGGCAAGAAGAGAGACGGGCAGATGGGCGGCAACGACGAGCGGGAGCAGACTCTGAACCAGCTGCTCACCGAAATGGATGGCTTTGAGGGCAACAACGGCGTCATTATCCTCGCCGCCACCAACCGCCCGGAGTCCCTGGACCCCGCCCTCACCCGTCCCGGCCGCTTCGACCGCCGCGTTCCCGTTGAGCTGCCGGATCTGAAAGGCCGGGAGGAGATCCTGAAGGTCCACGCCAAAAAGGTGAAGATTGCGGACAATGTGGACTTCTCCCGGATCGCCCGCATGGCGTCCGGCGCCTCCGGCGCGGAACTTGCCAACATCGTCAATGAAGCCGCTCTCCGCGCCGTCCGGGACAAGCGCAGATTCGCCACCCAGGAGGACCTTGAGGAGAGCATCGAGGTTGTCATCGCTGGCTATCAGAAGAAGAACGCCATCATGACAGACCACGAGAAGCAGATCGTCTCCTACCATGAGATCGGGCACGCCCTGGTGGCCGCGAAACAGACCAACAGCGCTCCGGTCCAGAAGATCACCATCGTACCCCGCACCTCCGGCGCCCTGGGGTATACGATGCAGGTGGAAGAGGGCAACCACGTCCTCATGAGCCGGGAGGAGATCGAAAACAAAATCGCCACCTTCACCGGAGGCCGGGCCGCCGAGGAAGTCGTCTTCGGGTCTGTCACCACCGGCGCCTCCAACGATATCGAGCAGGCTACCAAGCTCGCTCGGGCCATGATCGCCCGGTACGGAATGTCAGACGACTTTGATATGGTCGCTCTGGAGACCGTGCGCAACCAGTACCTTGGCGGCGACACCTCCCTGGCCTGTTCTGAGGAGACCTCCGCGAAGGTGGACCAGCAGGTGGTGGAGCTGGTCCGGAAGCAGCACCAGAAGGCCATCCGCATTCTGCAGGAGAACCGCTCCAAGCTGGACGAGCTGGCGAAGTTCCTCTACGAGAAGGAAACCATCACCGGCGAAGAGTTCATGGCGATTCTCCAGGCCCCCTGAGATCCTCTCTTTTCCGAATTCCCAAAAGCGCCCTGAAGCAGCTGTTTGCTTCAGGGTGCTTTCTCTTCTCTCTGGGGGCTTCCGCCTGCCTGCCGGAGATTCTGCGCCGGCCGCTCTGGAGTTTCCGCCCTTCTTCGGGACCGTCACTCCCCGTCCAGCAGAAAGTCGGTCAGCCGGATGATCCGGATCCCATCGATTGGATAAGTGTTGTCACAGAGTCCCGCGATCACGGTCTTCTCCCAGTTGTCCTGGATCTTCCGCAGCGGGGCAAG
>CANRFA010000144.1 GCA_947629775.1 uncultured Oscillospiraceae bacterium | reverse complement strand
CTGCTGATCGTTGCGTCAGAATCCGGTTCTCAGCAGCAAAACGCCCTTCCTGTTGCTCCCCACGGTCAGGCCTGCCATGGAGGAACTCATCGGTCCGTCTGAGCGTTGCCGGTCTGTCTTCAGAAAGCAGCCGGCCCCTCCTGCCCATGGTCTCAAGCCTCCCGATTTCTTTGGTATCCTCTGTTACTCTACGTCTTCCTCCGCCACTACGAGGAAGGCAGGGGCAGCGGATCCGGCTCTTTCTCTGCTTCCAGAGAACTGGTCACAGCTCTGTCCCGACTGCAAAGAAACTGGCTTTGCTTCCCAACCGCTTTCCATGAGTATGGAATCTCCAGTGATTAACTGCCGTTGGAAATAATCTGGTGATTCTTCCATTTATCTGTATACCGGTATGCTATAATAACTTCCAGGTTTTTCCTTTCCTGCAGATGCTTACCCCGTTTTCGTATCCGCTGTTCGTCTCCCCCTTTCTCTATGGCTGCCTGCACCGAGGCTTTTCATCCGGCACACAAACCAGCGGATCAGGTCTGCAGCAGGGCACGACTCTGACCGCCCGCTCCGTTTGGAACTCTCTCCTGCATCACAGGCGTCTTTCCGCACCTCTTTTTGTCCGGGTCTCTGATTGATCGTTCTATATCCGGATGGCCTTTCCCTTCTCAGCCGGGTCCTTTCCGGCGGAAGCGACCTTCCTGCTGCCTCCTCCGTTCAGGCCGCCATGGAGGAACCCGCCGGTCCGTTTGACCGTTGCCGGTCTGTCTTCGGAAAGCACCGACCCCGGCCTGGCCCCAGCTGGGCTCAAGCCTTCTGGTCTCTCTGATAGACCCGTTTTGTCTGCGTCATCCTTCGGCGCTGCTCAGATGGCAAAACAGCGGATCCACCTCTTTCTCTGCTTCCAGGGACTGGTCGCAGCTCCGTCCCGACTGCAAAGAGACTGGTTTCGCATCTCAAACGGTTTCCCTGAGTATGGAATCTCCCATCATCACTTGCTGTTGGAAATAATTAGGAAATTCTTTCCATATTTCTGTATACCGGTATGTTACGATTGATTCCAATAATTTCCTTTTTCCGCAGATGCACCCCGTTTCCTTATCTGCTGCTCCCCTTTTCCCTTTCTTTGTGGCTGTGCACCGGGTATTTTCATCCGGCGCACAAACCAGCGGAACTTGTCTGCAGATCGGCAGCAGAGCACGACTCTGTCCTCCTGCTCCATCTGGAACTCTCTCCTGCGGCACACCCCGAAACAGGCGGGTGCGCGTCAGTCATGGCGCACACCCGTTTTCCTCTGTCCCCCGAACCTTCCTCGGGGCTTCCCTCAACAGACCGATACTGCACTCCTCTTCGGTCCATGAGTCAGCCATATCAACCCGGATACCCATAAGTTTCTTACCGGTTGTCTTCCCGATATCGAGGGCTGCGCCTGGCAGAAACGCCAGGTGCGGGTGAGCACGCTCAATGGCACTCACCCGCCCATCCTGTCTCCTCCATGGGTTCTCCTCCAGAGCAGATACTCGCTATAGTTCTGAACCTCGGCCAGTTCCTCTTTCGTCAGCCTCTCCCGTGTTCTTTTTGCCTGTCCCGGATCCGCCCTGGTCAATCCCAGGAGATAGTCTGCGGACACCCCATACAACTGGCAGATTTTCACCAGCATCTCATGGCTGGGCGAGCTCTTCTCCTGCTCCCAGCTCGCTACCGTATTGGCGTTGACAAACATCTTTCTGGCCAGGTCCGCCTGCGTATCGCCGTTGTATTTCCGGACCTCGGCTAACCGCTTCCCGATCATGGCACCCTGTCACCTCCCATACCGCCAGTATACAGAGTCTTACCAGCTCACAACTTTTTTCTACTGGGATACTTGCTAGTTCTGGCTTTTAGTGGTAAGATACTTGGGGGTTAGTGTCCTAACTGGTAAGGTTCTTGCTAGTTGATCCCGTACCTGCCTCGGTCAGGGTGTGACCCCACTATACCGACAGGAGGGCGGGTCATGGCCAGACTGGAAGAACTGACGGCGGGCGCCCGGGTCAACGGGATCCTGAAGGGCCAGGCGGTGGAGATCCTCTCCGCCCGCTGGTATGGTTCCCTGGCCCTTACGATAGTCTACCAGGACAGCAAGGGCAACACCGGAAGCGAGACCCTCTACCGGGACCGGGAAGCGGAACTGTCCCTGGCCGAGAAGAGCCTCCTCTGGAGCTTCGACGCCGATGGCCGTGACGTCCGTCTGGCCTCCGAGGCCCGCCGCATTCAGCTGGCCCATCTCTTTGATCCCTACCTGGCCGTCCATACCTCAAGCGTAGAACCTCTGCCCCATCAGATATCTGCCGTCTACGGGGAAATGTTACCCCGGCTGCCGCTGCGCTACATCCTGGCCGATGACCCTGGCGCCGGCAAAACCATCATGACCGGCCTGCTGGTGAAGGAACTGATTGTCCGGGGCGACCTGAAGCGCTGCCTCATCGTCTCTCCCGGCAGTCTGACCGAACAGTGGCAGGAGGAACTGCACAGCCGCTTCGGGCTGCGCTTCGAGATTCTCACCAACGACCGGGCCGAAACCGCCGTCACAGGCAACGTCTTCCTGGAGGTTCCCCTGTGCATCGCCCGGCTGGACATGCTCTCCCGCAACCAGAACCTTCAGGAAAAGCTGAAGGCCACGGATTGGGACCTGATCGTAGTGGACGAGGCCCACAAGATGTCCGCTTCCGCCTTCGGCGGGGAAATCCACTACACCAGGCGCTTTCAGCTGGGCCGGCTGCTGTCCCGGATCACCCGCCACTTCCTGCTTCTGACCGCCACCCCGCACAACGGCAAGCCGAAGGACTTCCAGCTGTTTCTGTCCCTCATTGACCAGGACCGCTTCGAAGGGGCCGCCCACACCGGGAATCGGACGATCCAGACCTCGGACATCATGCGCCGTCTGGTGAAAGAGGACCTGCTGAAGTTCGACGGCACGCCCCTGTTCCCCGAGCGCCGGGCCTATACGGTCAACTACGACCTCTCCCCCGCCGAAGCCCGCCTCTACAGCATGGTGACCGAATACGTCCGACAGGAGTTCAACCGGGCGGATCACCTATCCGGCGAGCGGCGCAATACGGTGGGATTCGCCCTCACGATTCTGCAGCGCCGCCTGGCTTCCTCGCCGGAGGCCATCTGGCAGTCTCTGCGGCGCCGGCGGGAGCGCCTGGAAGAACGGCTGGCCGAAGAGAAGCTGAAAAAGCGCAGCGGCATCCTCTCTCCGGAGGAAATCTCCCTGGATGAGGACTGCGACGAGGACGACCTGCCGGAAAGCGAGATGGAGGAACTGGAAGAAGATGTGGCGGACCGGGCATCCGCTTCCTCGACCATTCCGGAACTGGAGGCGGAAATCGCCACGCTGCGCAGGCTGGAGGAGTTTGCGCAGAGCGTACGGGCCAGCGGGCAGGACCGGAAGTGGGACGAGCTTTCCCGCCTGCTGCAGGATGACTCCCGACTCTTTCGGGCGGACGGGCAGCGGAAAAAACTGATCATCTTCACGGAGCACCGGGATACTCTGCAGTACCTGGCCCGCAGAATCCGCAATCTCTTCGGGACGGAGGAGTCTGTCGCCGTCATTCACGGCGGCATGCTGCGGGAAGAGCGGCGCAAGGCGGAGCAGCGCTTCCGGGAGGACAAGGAGGTCCGCATTCTGGTCGCCACGGACGCCGCTGGCGAAGGCATCAACCTGCAGCGGGCTCACCTGATGGTCAACTACGATCTCCCCTGGAACCCCAACCGCCTGGAGCAGCGGTTCGGGCGCATCCACCGCATCGGACAGACGGAGGTCTGCCATCTGTGGAACCTGGTCTCCAAAGAAACCCGGGAAGGCATGGTCTTTCAGCGTCTCTTTGAGAAACTGGAGGAGGAGCGCTCCGCCCTTGGCGGCAAGGTCTTCGATGTTCTGGGCAAGGTCTCTTTCGATAACCGGCCCCTTCGGGACCTGCTGATCGAGGCCATCCGCTACGGGAAGGATCCAGACGTGCAGAATCGGCTCTGGAAGGTGGTGGACGACTCCCTGGACCGGACCCACCTGCAGGACCTGCTGGAGGAGCGGGCCCTGACCCAGGACTCCATGGACGTCTCGAAGGTGATGAGAATCCGGGAGGAAATGGAGCGGGCGGAGGCCCACCGCCTGCAGCCCCACTTCATCGC
>CANRFA010000143.1 GCA_947629775.1 uncultured Oscillospiraceae bacterium | reverse complement strand
GGGCTTCCGTCTCCGCCTCTTCCGCCGCGTTATCCTCCGCGGGAACCTCTTCCGGCAGCTCGCCCACCACTTCGGTGGCCTTATAGTCGTCGGGTGTCTTCGCCACCGCGTTGGCCAGCACCAATTCCCGGGCCTTGCGCTCCAGGATTTCGGGACGGATGAAGCTCAGCGGGTACTCTTCCTTCACCTTCTCCAGGGGTCTGTCCTCCCGGACCATCTTCGCGTACTCGGCCTCGATCTCCTCCGGCTCGGCCTTCAGGCCCTCCAGCTGCGCGATGGTGTAGAGCGCCAGACTGAGTCTCACATTCGCCTCCGCCTGCGACCTGCCCATCTGCGTAATTCTTTCTTCGCTGAGCCCGTTCTTCCTGAGGAACTCCTCCGGCTTCATTCCCCTGTACAGGGCCTCGTACTGCAGCTGCTGCTTTAAATCACTGATCACGTACTGCTGCTCGAACTGGACCATGGACTCGGGGAGCTCCACGGTGGTATTCCCCATCAGCTGGTTGAGAATGAGGGTCTCGAACTCCCGGGTCGCCTGCTGCTCCCGGCGCTCCGTCTCCTGTTTCGCCAGATCCGCCCGGAAATCCGCAAGGGTCTCGAACTCGGAGACGTCCTTGGCAAACTCGTCGTCGAGCTCGGGAATCTCCCGCTCCTGGACGCTGTGAACCTTCACATGGAAGACCGCGGCCTTGCCGGCCAGGTCCTTTGCGACGTAGTTCTCGGGGAAGGTGACGTTCACGTCCAGCTCCTGGTCGGGCTTCACGCCCACAAGCTGCTCCTCGAAGCCCGGGATAAAGGTATGGGACCCCAGCAGCAGGGACGCTCCGTTGTCCGAACCGCCCTCGAAGGGCTCGCCATCGACGGTGCCGACATAGTCGAGATTCAGCACGTCGCCCTCGACGGCTTCCCGCTCCACGCTGTTGAGGCGGGTGGCCCGCTCCACATAGGTCTGCATGATGCGATCCACGTCCGCTTCCGTCACTTCGAGAGCGTAGCGGGGAGCCTCCAGACCCTTATACTGCGTAATGGCGGCCTCCGGACGCACGGGAACCACGCACTCCACGTCGTAGCCGCCGTCCACGACTCCCTTGAGGGTAAAGGTGGGGCCGTCCTCCTTGCTGGTGGCCAGTTCGTCGATCCCGTACTCGTCCAGGGCTCTTACAAAGTACTCGTTGAAATTCTCGTTGATGGCCTGCTCCTCGAACAGGCCCCTCCCGTAGTGCTGCTCCAGCATGCGGCGGGACGCCTTGCCGCGCCGGAAACCGGGCATGACATACTTCCCGCGGTTTTTGCGGTATACCTTCTCCCGATCGCGGTCGAACTCGTCCGCATCCACGTGGAGGACAAAACGGAGTCTGCCGTTGTCCTGCCTCTCCTGATTCATGACTTTCATGATGAGAGTTCCTCCTGTCGGCGCGGTTTCGCGCCCTTGATCTTCATGTCCGCTATTCTATCAGATCAGACCGCGATTGAACAGTGCGAACGACAGAAAAAACGGATTTTTTTGCGTATCAGGGGCGCAGCCGCATGGGCCGGAACCCCAGATAGTCAGCGGAAACCAGCCGGAACTCCGTAGAGCCCACCGTACCGCAGATGGCCTGCCGATGACTGGCCCCGTGCAGGTGTCCGTAACAGCACAGTCCCACCCGGTAGCGCTCCAGCAGTTCCAGAATCTCGTCGCACCGGTATCCCTGGGATACCGGAGGATAGTGAAGGAAGCAGATCTTTTCCCGCTCCCCCGCCGCCTTCAGGGAGGCCTCCAGCCGGATCAGTTCCCGCTGGAAGACCCGGGCGCTGTGCTCTCCCCGGTCTTCCTCGTAGAACCAGCCCCGCGTTCCGCACAGGGCCACATCGCCCCAGAGGCGGCAGTTGTTGTGGAGCAGTTCCAGGGACGAAAATCCGCTGTCCTCGAAGAAGCGCTCCATTTTCGTGGCGGTGCTCCACCAGTAATCGTGATTGCCCTTCAGCACCACCTTACGACCGGGCAGACGGTCCAGAAAGGCGAAATCCTCCCGGGACTCCTCCAGGCTCATACCCCAGGAGATGTCTCCGCAGAGCACCACGGTATCCTCCGGGGTGAGGTCCGAGAATCCCTCCTGGAGCTTCGCCACATAGCCGTCCCAGCCTCCGCCGAAGACGTCCATGGACTTGTCGCAGCGCAGAGACAGGTGGGTGTCTCCGATGGCGTAGAGCGCCATTCCCTACACCAGCGTGGAAAGGACCGCGTCCGCCATGTTCTCTTTGTCCGTGACCTGACGGAAGCGGATCGCCTTGTCCCGCAGGCCGGCCAGAGGCGCCGGCGCGGGCAGGCCGGTCAGCTGGGAGAGCTGGCCCAGAGCGTCCAGACCGTCCGAGGGGTTGCGCACGCCCAGAGCGCCCAGCACGCTGCCGCAGAACTTGAAGGGGCTGGCCGTGGAGGCCACCAGGCAGGGAGTCTCGTCGCCGGTCTCTTCCCGGTACTGCTCCAGGGCCGAGAAACCCACCGCCGTGTGGGGGTCGATGAGGTACTGGTGCTCCCGCCAGACCCGGGCGATGGTGCGCTGGGTCTCCCTGTCGTCGCAGAAATAGCCGCTGAACAGCTTCTGCAGCTTGCCCTTTTCCTTCTCCTTCAGCTCGTAGGCGCCGGTGGCGTTCAGGGACGCCATGTACTCCTTCACCTGCTCCACGTCTCCGGTAAGGGAGTAGAGCAGCCGCTCCAGATTGGAGGAGACCAGGATGTCCATGGAGGGAGACATGGTGTTGTAGAAGGTGCGGTTGCGGTCGTAGCGGCCGGTGCGGATGAAATCGGTGAGGACGTTGTTGGCGTTGGAGGCGCACAGGAAGCGCCTGATGGGCACTCCCATCTCCCGGGCGTAGTACGCGGCCAGAATGTTGCCGAAGTTGCCGGTGGGCACGCAGATGTTGACGCTCTGTCCGTTCTGCACGATTCCGTCCCGGGCCATGTCGCAGTAGGCGGAGATGTAATAGACGATCTGAGGCAGCACCCGGCCCCAGTTGATGGAGTTGGCGGAGGAGAAGAAGTAGCCCCGGGAGGCCAGCTCCTCCTTCAGCTCCGGATCCGAGAAGAGGGCCTTGACGCCGGTCTGGGCATCGTCGAAGTTGCCGCGGACCGCGCAGACTCCCACGTTCTTGCCTTCCTGGGTGATCATCTGCAGTTCCTGCACCTGGCTGACGCCGTCCTTGGGGTAGAAGACCAGGATGCGGGTGTTCGCCACATCCCGGAAGCCCTCCAGAGCCCCCTTGCCGGTATCGCCGGAGGTGGCCACCAGAATGCAGACCGTCTTGGTCTCCTCGGTCTTCACCAGGGAAGCGGTCAGCAGGTGGGGCAGCATCTGCAGCGCCATGTCCTTGAAGGCGCAGGTGGGTCCGTGCCACAGTTCCAGACAGCAGGTGTTCCCGTCCACCAGACGCACGGGCGCCACGGCGGGGGTGTCGAAGCGGTCCGGGCCGTAGGCGGCGGCCGCGTAGTCCCCCAACTCCTTGACGGAGAACTCCTCCAGGAAGTACTTCATGATATAAACCGCTCTGCTCTGATAGCTCATCCCCTGCAGGTCCTGCAGAGCATTCCGGGTCATCCGGGGAATGTAACAGGGGGTCAGAAGGCCACCATCCGGCGCCAGTCCCTGTACGATGGTCCGGGAAGCGGAATAGCGGACAGCGTCATTGCGTGTGCTGATGTACTGCATGATGTCAGTCTCCCAATCTGGTCCGTCACTGCCGGACCCGTCTTAGCATTATGCCAGCATTTCTTCCGCAGGTCAACCCCGAACGGAAAAACCGGCTTTGTTTTTACGAGTGGGCTTCTCCGGTCCACTTTCCCCCGCCCTGCAGGAACGAACGGCGGTGGATGGGAGAGGGGCCGTACTGTTCCAGACGCTCGTAGTGAAGCTTCGTGCCGTACCCCTTGTGCCGCTCGAAGGCGTACTCCGGATAGAGGCGGGCCATCTCCAGCATGCAGCGGTCCCGGCTCACCTTGGCCAGGATGGAGGCCGCCGCGATGGAGAAGCTGAGACTGTCCCCCTTCACCACACAGCGGTGGGGGGTGACGATGGCCGCGGTCTTTCCCCGGTCCCGGTTGCCGTCCACCAGGGCGAAGTCCGCCCCCGGAGAGAGGCCGTCGATGGCAAGCTGCATGGCCTTCATGCGGGCGCTGAGAATGTCCGTGCGGTCAATCTCCTCCGCGTCCACGGACGCCAC
>CANRFA010000142.1 GCA_947629775.1 uncultured Oscillospiraceae bacterium | reverse complement strand
AGATGTCCGCGTCGCCGGAGCCGGAGTGGCCGATGATGCAGATGTCCTCGTTGAAGTCGATGGAGTACATCTCGGAGAGCTGTCCCGCGCCGGCGATCGTCTTAAGGATGCTCATGGCCATGGCGACCTTGATATCGCCCTCCACGGCGCAGGCGATGCCCTGCTTGATCAGCATGGAGAAGGCGGGGATCAGCATGCTGTCCAGCACGCCCGCCTTGCCCTGGGCGAAGCCATCGTAGTGGGAGGCGATGAAGCCGATGTGCTCGTCCTTCACCCACTGCTCGAAGGCCACCACATACTTCGCCATCTCCCAGACCTTCTCGATGGTGCCGCCGCCCTCGATGTCGAAGGTATCCAGGATGTCCTGGGCCTTGGCGCGGATGGCGTCCTCGTCCGTGATGTTGTCCGCGATGGCCCACATCTTCTCCCAGTCAAACTGCTTGGTATAGAGGAACATGCGGTGATAGAGGTTGGTCTCGTCGATGTACAGATCCATCATGCCGGGATAGGGCCGGCCGATCTGCGCCAGGTTGGTGTCCCGGAAGCGGCGGCGCACCTGGGCCGCCCGGCACCAGTCCTCAATCTCCGCCTGAACCTGGGGATCTCCCCCTTCCACCACGCCGGTGATGACGGCGTGGCGCTTGCCGGCCCGCTCCAGATCCGCGACCATCTCGCCCACGGCACCGCAGGCGTAGAGCTGGCCCAGCCAGGTGGCGGTGTCCGTGTTGGCGTAATCCGGAGCCTTCTTCTTCTGTACGTTGACCAGCACCACGGGGACGTCCAGATCCCGGACGGCAGGCAGCATGTTGTAGGAGGTGGCGTAGGTCAGAAGCTGCAGGATCACGAGATCCACATCGGCGGCCCGGAACTTGTCCCCCGCCGCCTGGGCCAGCTCCTTGGTGGTTACGATACCGCCGTCGATGATCTCCACGGTATCCGGAAGGGTCCCGCGGAAGGCCTCGTACTGGCTCTCAAACTCGGGAACCAGGGACGGGAACTGGGGCAGATAGGCCCCCAGGGCGATGGCAAAGACGCCCACTCTTGCCTTGGTGTCAACTAACATGACTGTATCCTCCTTTATCTCAGGCCGGGATCTCCCGGATGTCAAAGCTGGCGCGGATCATGTCCCGGGCCTCCTGCAGGGAGGCCACTTCGCCGGCGGCGATCAGCTGGACCGCCAGGTTGCCGATGGCGGTGCCTTCCACCGGGCCGGCAAACACGGGAAGGCCGGTGGCGCGGGCGGTCATGGCGTTGAGGTACATGTCCTGGCAGCCGCCGCCTACGATGTTGATGCTGGTATAGGTCTTCCCCGTCAGAAGGGAGAGGCCCTCAATGGCGACGCGGTAGCAGCGGGCCAGACTGCGGTATACGCACTGCATGATCTCGCCCACGCTCTCCGGCACCAGCTGTCCGCTCTCCGCGCAGTACCCTTTGATGGCGTCGATCATGCTCTCCGGTGCCAGGAAGCGGTCGTCGTCGGCATCTACCACGGAGGGGAACTCCTCCGCGCCCCGGGCCGCCTCGATGAGGTCCGGGAAACTCCAGGTCCGGCCCGTGGCATAGCGGCTGACGCGGCCTTCCACATAGGCCACACCGTTGAGCTCCCGGCGGATGGACTGGATCATCCAGAGGCCCATGATGTTCTTCAGGTAGCGGTAGCGGTACCAGGCGCCACCCTCGTTGGTGAAGTTCTGTTCCCGGGAGGCCTCCGAAGTGATGGGTACCTCGTTCTCCACGCCCAGCAGGCTCCAGGTGCCGCTGGAGAGGAACACCGCATGGTCATCCCGGGCGGGCACCGCCAGGAAGGCGGAGCCGGTGTCGTGGGTGGCCGGCAGAATCACGGTGGCATTGAAGCCAACCTCTGCCTGGATCTCCGGGGACAGCTCCCCGACCACGGTGCCCGGCACACTCAGCTCTCCGAAGAGCCGATCCGGCAGGCCCAGCCGGGCGATGATCTCCCGGTCCCAGGTCTTCGCCGCCGCGTTCACCAGGGAGGTGGAGGTGGCGCAGGTGTACTCCTGCTTCTTCACGCCGGTGAGCCGGAAGTTGAAGTAATCCGGAATCATCAGCAGGGAGCGGGCCTGTTCCAGCTGCTCCGGGTGCTCCTTTTTCAGAGCCATCAGCTGATAGATGGTATTGATGTTCATGCGCTGGATGCCGGTAGAGGCATACAGCTCGGAGGGCGGGAGGATGGCATCCACGGCCTCATCCATGCCCTTGGTTCGGCCGTCCCGGTAGGCCACCGCGTCCCCCACCATGCGGTCCGCTTCGTCCAGCAGGACAAAGTCCACCGCCCAGGTGTCGATCCCGATCGTCTCCGGGATCTTCCCCAGGTCCCGGCAGGCCTTCAGCCCTCCCAGGATCCCGCTCCAGAGGTTGTCCATATCCCAGCAGTCGTGGCCGCCCCGGGACACCTGCCGGTTGTCAAAGCGGTACACCTCTTCGAGGACCAGTTTTCCTTCCTCCACATGCCCGAGAATGTGCCGTCCGCTGGAGGCGCCGATATCGATGGCCAGATAAGAGTTTCCCATATCCGGATCCTCCTTCCTTCATGTTGGCCTCATTGTACACCCTCGCTCCCGGGAAAAACAGGTCCTGAGCGGGGAAAAAAGGGACCTCATTTGCAGCCTGCGCCGAAGTATGCTATACTGAAAGCGGGCCCTTCCGGGCCCGAATCGCGCGGAAGGAGGAGCCGCCATGCGGAAAGAACTGCTGGATCGTCTGCGGATCATTACGCCGGAGGAACAGGCCATTCTGGACGGACAGGGCCTGCAGAAGGACCTCTACACCTCCCGGAAGGAGTTTGTGGTGGACAGCCGGCATCTGCTGGAAAAGGGAAGGCTGGTGGAGATCCGCCCCCACACCCGCTTCGTCCACTTCCCGCCCCACCGCCACAACTACGTGGAACTGGTCTGCATGTGCGCCGGCTCCACCACCCACATCATCAACGGCCAGGACCGCATCGTACTGGAGGAGGGGGACCTGCTCTTTCTCAGTCAGACCGTCTCCCACGAGATCCTGCCCGCCGCGGAAGGGGACATCGCGGTCAACTTCATCCTCCTGCCGGAGTTCTTCGAGCGGCCCATCTCGCTGACGGAGCGGGAGAACGTGATGCGGGACTTTCTGCTCTCCACCCTCTCCGACGGCGCCAGCGGCTTCACCTACCTCCACATCCAGGCCAGGGGAATCGTGCCGGTGGAGGACCTGGTGGAGAGCATGATCTGGACCCTGCTCTCCGACCGCACGGACACCAACACCCTGCTCCAGTCCTCCATGGGCCTCATGCTCCTCTACCTGACCCGTTTTTCGGACCGGTTCATGGGCAGCACCCCCGACCAGGAGGAGCAGAAGCTGGTCTTCACCGTCCTGCAGTACATCGAGACCGACTACCGGACCGGCTCCATGGAGGAGATCGCGGAGCAGATCCGCCAGCCGGCCTATGTCCTGTCCCGTCTTCTGAAGAAGCATACCGGCCAGAACTTCCGGGAACTGCTCCAGGCCCGAAAGCTTCAGCAGGCCGTCTATCTCCTGGAGAACACGACCCTGACCGTGGACAGTATCCTCGCGCGCATCGGGTACGAAAACAGCAGCTATTTCCACCGGCTCTTCCGGCAGCGCTACGGTTGCTCCCCGAAGGAGTACCGGAACCGGGGCTGATCGGCCATCCGCCCGCCCCACACGACGGTTTCCTCTCTTTTCATGCAAACCGCACGTACAAGCCTGATTTCCAGGCTCCGTTTCGGTCAAACTTCACAAAATCCGAAATCCCCCAAAAAAGCGCTTGACAAAATCAGGGGCAGAAGCTAGAATACAGAAGCTGTCCGGGCAGCGGACATGCGGCTGTGCTGGAATTGGTAGACTGGCAAGCTTGAGGTGCTTGTGTCCAATGGGCGTACGGGTTCGAGTCCCGTCAGCCGCACTGAAAAGGACGATCCTTTCGAGGATCGTCCTTTTTCTTTTTGTGCTTCTGCTCCCGGGCCTCCCCGTTGAGTGGCGACTGCGGACTCTCGCCCCCAGATCCCGTCCTGACCGCCTGGTCCTGCGGGGCACTGGGCTTTCCCGGTCCGGGCTCTGTCCGATCCTTTCGTCCCCTCCACGTTCTGCCTCCGATCCCCGCTCCGCCGGAAACCGGGATCCTGCCGGAACAGAAGGCAGAACCCCCTGGTTTCTCTGAAGAAATTGGAGCGCTGCTTCGGCACGTCCCCAGATCCC
>CANRFA010000141.1 GCA_947629775.1 uncultured Oscillospiraceae bacterium | reverse complement strand
TCCGTCACGGACGCCATCCGTCTGGACGACATCGCCCGCTCGACCGGCAGCGACATCCGCAAGGTCCACTTCAACGACAACGGAGACCTGGTGGCGGCGAAGCGGGCCTGAGCGCCCCGCCGCCTGTCCGGAACCGGAAGGCCCCCGCCTGATCCCTCCGAAACCGGTCTTCCCCCTCGCGGACCCATTCTGTACGACGATCCGAGGCTGTCTCTCCGCCCTCTCCGGGCGGGAGGCGGCCTTTTTCTTGTCATGGACGCCGGGCCGGTGTATAATCGTCCCGCATGGCTGCCCCCCCGCTCCTTTCCGGGGGCACTGGACGGCGAAGGCAGCCGGAAGGAGGATACACATTATGATCCGGATGCGCGTCTCGGTTCCCGGAGACATCCCCGCCCAGCGGGAGCTGTGGAAGCTGGCCTTCGGGGACGACGGGGCCTACGTGGACAACTTTTACGAGACTTACTACCGCCCGGAGCGGGTTCTGGTGCTGGAGGAGGACGGCGCGGTCCGCTCCATGACCGCCTGGTTCGACACTGTCCTGGTCGTCCCCGGCCAGGGCGAGTACCGTACCGCCTACCTCTACGCGGTGGCGACCCACCCGGACTGCCGGGGCCGGGGCTTTTCCGGTCAGCTGCAGGCCTGGGCGGACGATTACTTCCGCTCCCTGGGCATTCCCGCAGTCTCCACCGTACCCGCCGAGGGGAGCCTGCACCGCTTCTTCCAGGCCAACGGCTTCCGGGAGTGCTTCCTGCTGGAGGAGCAGACGCTGACCCCGGCGGATCTGGCCCCCGGCGCTCCGGTTCTGACCCCCGCCACGGCGGAGGAGTACGGCGCCCTGCGGGAACGGCTGCTGGCCGAGCGCCCTCACATTCTCTATCCCCCGGACGCCATCCGCTACCAGGAGGGCTGCTGCCGGGTACTGGAGGGCGGCCTGTTCCGGGGAGAGACCCCCGCCGGGCCGGTACTGGTCTGCGCCGAGAGCGGCTACAATTGCCTCGTTGTGCTCAAGGAAGTTCTGGGCGCGCCCGCCGCCCGGGAGGCCGCGCTGGCGGATCTGCCCCGGGTTCTGCCCGCCGGACGCTGGCTGGTCCGGGGCCCCCGCCTGGGCGAAGGGGCCGTTTCCCGCCTCTTCGGTATGGTCAAAATGCTGAATCCGGAGGCGGACAGGGCCTGGAAACGGGACTCCACGGCCTATCTGGGGCTGGCTTTTGACTGAAATCCTGCATGACATTCTCAAAAGGTCGCTTTCCAGCCGGGAAAGGGGCCTTTTTTCAACCTTTTTCCGGGTTGCGACTGCAAGTTTCCGGCTCTGATCCTGAAAATCGGATCAGATTTCCAGTGCCACAACCGTTTGATTGTGGATATCTCCACAAAAAAGCTGCTTTACAGGGCCCGGCATTCTGCTATAATGTGCACAGACCGAGGGGCGATCTCCCCGGGACTTCCCTCAAAATGAAGGAATCCCGTCAGAATCGTCCAGCCATACTGTTGATGCATCTCTTAGGAGGAGATTGTAATGAGCAAGTATATTGACCGTGTTCTGGAAGAGACCCGTAAGAAGAACGCCGGCGAGCCCGAGTTCCTGCAGACCGTCGAAGAGGTTCTGACCTCTCTGGCCCCTGTGATCGACGCCCACCCCGAGTACGAGAAGGCCTCCCTGCTGGAGCGTATGGTGGAGCCCGAGCGGACCATCGAGTTCCGCGTCACCTGGCTGGATGACAGCGGCCACTACCAGGTCAACCGCGGCTACCGCGTGCAGTACAACGGCGCTCTGGGTCCCTACAAGGGCGGTCTCCGTTTCCACCCCTCCGTCAATCTCTCCATCATCAAGTTCCTGGGCTTTGAGCAGACCTTCAAGGACGCCCTCACCGGCCTGCCCATCGGCGGCGGCAAGGGCGGCTCCGACTTCGACCCCCGCGGCAAGAGCGACGGCGAGGTCATGCGCTTCTGCCAGGCCTATATGACCGAGCTCTACCGCCACATCGGCCAGGACATCGACTGCCCCGCCGGCGACCTGGGCTGCGGCAACCGGGAAATCAACTACATGTACGGCCAGTACCGCCGCCTGGTGGGCGCCTCCGAGTTTGGCGCTCTGTCCGGCAAGTCCGTGGGCAACGGCGGTTCCCTGATGCGGGCGGAGGCCACCGGCTTCGGCGCCGTGTACTATCTGTGCGAGGTCCTGAAGGACGCCGGCGAGTCCATCGAGGGCAAGCGCATCGCCATCTCCGGCTTCGGCAACGTGTGCTGGGGCGTCACCCGCAAGGTGGCCGAGCTGGGCGGCAAGGTCGTCACCCTCTCCGGCCCGGACGGCTACATCTACGACCCGGATGGCATCACCACCCAGGAAAAGATCGACTACATGGTCGAGATGCGCAACTCCGGCCGCGATAAGGTGCAGGACTACGCGGACCGCTTCGGCTGCGAGTTCCACGCCGGCGAGAAGCCCTGGGGTCTGGGCGCGGACAAGGTGGATATCATGATGCCCTGCGCCACCCAGAACGACGTCAAGATCGAGAGCGCCAAGAAGATGGCGGCCAACGGCATCCGCTTCTACATCGAAGTGGCGAACATGCCCACCACCAACGACGCTCTGGAGTTCCTGAAGAAGCAGGAGAACATGATCGTCGCCCCCTCCAAGGCCGTCAACGCCTGCGGCGTGGCTGTCTCCGCCCTGGAGATGGCTCAGAACGCCGAGCGGCTGTACTGGACCGCCGAGGAAGTGGACGCCAAGATGCACCAGATCATGACCGGCATCTACCAGGCTTCCAAGGAGGCCGCCGCCCGCTACGGCCTGGGCTACGACCTGGTCGCCGGCGCCAACATCGTGGGCTTCCAGCGCGTGGCCGACGCCATGATGGCCCAGGGCATCTTCTGAGAACCCGCCCCGGACCCCTCCCAACCCGATTTTCTCTTTTTCTTTCCTTTATTCCTTATCCCTGCGAGGCCGCGTCCCCCTTTCCGGGGGGCGCGGTTTTCCTGTCGTTCCGGGGCCCCTTTTCCCGTCTTCTTGTCATTCCGGGCCTTCCGGTGTATAATGCCGTCAGCCTGCCGCCCTGAAGTCCGGTTTTGGAAAGAAGGGGCGGCCACTACGAATCTGCAGGCGCCGTTTCCTCCGGCCTGCCGGTTCCAGGAGGAGTTTACCATGTATACCAAAGAAGAACTGCGCTGCGCCATGCTGCTCTACGCCGTCACGGACCGCTCCTGGCTGAAGGAGGGAGAGACCCTGGTCTCCGTCTGCCGCCAGGTCCTGGACAACGGAGCCACCCTGATCCAGCTTCGGGACAAGGGGCTGGACGCGGACGGGCTGCGCCGGGAGGCGGAGGAACTGCTGCCCCTGTGCCGCTCCCACGGCGTTCCCCTGATCGTCAACGACAGCGTGGAGGCCGCCCTCGCCAGCGGCGCGGACGGGGTCCATGTGGGCCAGTCCGATATCCAGGGCCGGGACATCCGGGCGCTTCTGGGACCGGACCGTATTCTCGGCATGTCCGCCCGCACCGTGGAGCAGGCCCTCGCCGCTCAGGCGGCGGGCGCGGACTATCTGGGCGTGGGGGCCGTTTTCGGCACCAGCACCAAGAAGGACGCCCGTCCCCTGCCCCTCGAAACCCTGAAGGCCATCTGCTCTGCCGTCTCCATCCCCGTGGTGGCGATCGGGGGAATCGGGAAGGAAAACCTGCCCCGCCTGGCAGGCTGCGGCGCCTGCGGCGCGGCGGTGGTGTCCGCCATCTTCGCCGCGGAGGACCCCGGCGCCGCCACCCGGGAACTGCGGAACCTGGCCGAGGCCATGACAGCGCGCCATGAATAAGCCCTTCGCCATCTTTGACATGGACGGCACCCTCATCGACTCCATGCCCTTCTGGCGGGATCTTTCGAAGGATTTCCTGGGCTCCAAGGGGATCACGGTCCTTCCCCCGGATCTCGGGGAGGTACTGAAGACCATGACCATGCGGGATTCCGCCGTCTACTTTACGGAAACGCTGGGGGTGGCCGGCACTCCCGAGCAGGCGAACGAAGAGATGACCGCCATCATGGAGACCCACTACCGCGCCCACATCCCCCTCAAGCCCGGGGTGCGGGACTATCTGGAGGTTCTGCGGCGGCGGGGGGTACGCATGTGCGTAGCCTCCGCCACGCCCACCCCTCTGGCGGACGCCTGTCTGCGCCGGCTTGCGGTGCGGGACTGGTTCGAGTTTCTGCTCTCCTGCGATGACGTGGGCGCCGGCAAGCGCTCCCCCGCCATCTTCCTGGAGGCCGCCCGCAGGCTGGGGGCCGCTCCCGGGGACA
>CANRFA010000140.1 GCA_947629775.1 uncultured Oscillospiraceae bacterium | reverse complement strand
GCCCTCTACCGGGAACTGCGCCGGCGGAAGGTGACGATCCGCCAGGCCCGGGTGACCGCCATCCGCGCCGCGGACGGTGTCCTGACCGGGCTGGAACTGGAGAACGGGGAGTTTTTCCCCTGCGGGGCGGCGGTGCTGGCCACGGGAGGCCTCTCCTATCCGGCCACCGGCTCCACGGGAGACGGCTACCGCATAGCGGCCGAACTGGGTCACACCATCGTGGAGCCCAGGGCCTCTCTGGTGCCGCTGGAGTCGCCGGACTCCTTCTGCGGCCGCATGCAGGGCCTTTCTCTGCGAAATATCCGCTTGACGGTTCGGGATGAAAGGGGTAAAATAGCGTTTTGGGATCAGGGGGAGATGCTCTTCACCCATTTCGGTCTCTCCGGACCTCTGGTGCTCTCCGCCAGCGCCCACATGCGGGACTTTGAGAAGCGGACCTGGACCTGCCATCTGGATCTCAAGCCGGCCCTGGACGAGCCCACTCTGGACGCCCGCCTGGTGCGGGACCTGAAGGACGGGGCCAACCTGGACATGTCCAACCGGCTGGGGGCTCTGCTCCCCCGGAAGATGATCCCCGTCTTCCTGGAGGTCTGCGCCATCCCCGGGGAAAAGAAGGCCCGGGATGTAACCCGGGAGGAGCGGCGCCGGATGCTGGAGAGGCTCAAGGACTTTCCGGTGCGGGTGTCCGGTCCCCGGCCCGTGGAGGAGGCCATCGTCACCTCGGGCGGGATCCGGGTCTCGGAGGTGAATCCCCGCACCATGGAGAGCCGGAAGGTATCCGGTCTCTTCCTGGCGGGAGAAGTGCTGGACGTGGACGCCTTCACCGGCGGTTACAACCTCCAGCTGGCCTGGGCCACCGGCCGGGCGGCGGGAGAGGGAGCTGCGGCGCATGGCGCGGAAGGAGCGTGAAGCCATGGACAGGGGCACGGAGCTGAGCCGTGCGGAGGTAAAGATGAGCCGTTTCATCAGCCTGGTGCTGCGGCACCGTCCGGAAGCGGCGGGTATCTCTGTGGACAGCCATGGCTGGGCGGACATCGACGCGCTGCTGGCCGGATGCGCCTCCCACGGACGTCCTCTGGACCGGGAGACCCTGGAGCGGATCGTCGTCGGGAACAACAAGAAACGGTTCGCCATCAGCGCGGACGGCCGGCGCATCCGCGCCCGGCAGGGCCACTCCATTCCGGTGGATCTGGACCTGTCGCCGGAGCGGCCGCCGGAAATCCTCTACCACGGAACGGCGCGGAGCACGCTGCCCGCCATCTTCCGGGAGGGGATCCGCAGGATGAACCGCAATCATGTCCATCTTTCGGCGGATTACGAGACCGCCGTTCAGGTGGGGCGCCGTCACGGGCAACCGGCGGTGCTCGCCATACAGGCGGGGGCCATGGCCCGGGCCGGAGCGGAGTTCTTCTGTTCCGAGAACGGGGTATGGCTGGTGGACCACGTGCCGCCCGCCTTTGTGTCAGAAATCGGAAAACTGGAGTCGAACGCATGAAGAAGTTTAGAAGCGTCGCAATCGACGGACCGGCGGGTGCCGGAAAAAGCACCCTGGCCCGCCAGGCGGCAAGGGAACTGGGATACCTGTATGTGGACACGGGAGCCATCTACCGTACGGTGGCCCTGCGGGTCCTGCGCTCCGGGGCGGACGCCTCGGATCCCGCCCAGGTGATCTCTCTGCTGGACAGGATGGAAATCCGCATGGACTATGGCGCGGACGGGGAGCAGCGGATGTTCCTCGATGGAGAGGATGTGACCCGGAGCATCCGGGAGAACGCCGTCTCCGGCCTGGCCTCCCAGGTCTCCGCCATCCCGGCCGTACGGGATTTCCTTCTGGAGTACCAGCGCGCGACAGCGCGGGAACACAATGTGGTGATGGACGGTCGGGATATCGGGACGGTGGTACTGCCGGACGCCGATGTGAAGATCTTCCTCACCGCCTCGCTGGATGCCCGGGCCCGGCGCAGGGTCAACGACCTTGTGCAGCGGGGGCAGACAGCGGACTTTGAGACCATACGCAGAGAAGTGGAGGAACGGGATCTGCGGGACCAGACCCGTTCCGTGGCGCCCCTGAAGAGGGCGGAGGACGCGACGGTGCTGGACACCTCGTCGCTGACGCTGGAGGAGAGCCTGCTGGCGCTCCTGAAACTGATCCGGGAGCCGGTCGTGCCGTGAACGAAAAAAAGCGCACGGACGCCATGTTCCACTTCCTCTACGCGATCATCTGGCCCTTTTTCAATCTCTTCCGTCCCGTGCGGACGGTGGGACGGGAGAACATCCCGGAGGGGCCGGCGGTGATCTGTCCCAATCACACCAGCGCGGGCGATCCCTTCTACGTGGTCTTCGCCTTCGGCTGGAAGAATCCCATGCGCTGTATGGCGAAAATTCAGCTTCTGCGGATTCCCATCATCGGGTGGTTTTTAAGCAAAGCCGGCGTCTTCGGCGTCGATCGGGGCAAGGCCGACATGAAGGCGGTCAAAACCTCTCTGCGCTACCTGAAAGAAGGGGAAAAACTCCTGATGTTTCCGGAGGGAACCCGGGTCCACGAAGGGGAGAACGTGCAGGCCAAGACCGGCGCGGCGCTCTTCGCCACCCGCACCGGCGTGCCGCTGGTGCCCGTCTACGTCCCAACCCGGAAACGGCTCTTCCGTCCCAATACCGTGGTGATCGGCGAGCCCTACAAACCAACCTTCGCCGGAAGAAAACCCACTTCCGAGGAACTTGAATTCATCGTGGCGGACCTGATGAAGCGGGTCCAGGCCCTGGGGGAGGGTTCGCGATGAAACAGGTACGACTGGCGGCGTCCGCCGGGTTCTGTTACGGGGTGCGCCGCGCAGTAGACCTGGCGGAGGAGACCGCCGCGAAGGGAGAATCCTGCTGTATGCTGGGACCCATCATCCACAACCGGTACGTGATTGACCGGCTGGCGGGGATGGGAGTCCGGGTGGTGGAACGGCCGGAGGATGTTCCGGACGGGGCCACGGTTCTGATCCGCTCCCACGGAGAGAGCCGGGCAGTGTATGGAATCCTGCGCCGGAAGGGCGCGCGGATTCTGGACGCCACCTGCCCCTACGTCGCCCGGATCCATGATCTTGTTCTGAAAGCGGAGGAACAGGGCCGTCGGCCCGTCATTGTAGGAACCCGCGGGCATCCGGAAGTGGAAGCCATCGCTGGATGGTGCCGGAACCCGCTGGTTCTCGCCGGGGCGGAGGAGCTGCGCGAGTGGCTCAGCCAGGACCCGGAAAACCGCTCCGTCCCCCTCGCATTTGTTTCCCAGACCACATCTACCCGAAAAATATGGGAAGCCTGCAGGGAATTGGCGGAAAAAGAGTGTACAGAGCCGGTATTCTCTGATACAATATGTGGAGCTACCTCCAGACGCCAGGAAGAGGCCCGGCGGCTGGCCGGTCAGTGTGATGCCATGGTGGTTATCGGCGATCGGAAGAGTTCCAATACCAAGCGCCTCGCGGAAATCTGCGGGGAAGTATGCCGAAACGTTCAGCTGATCGAGCGGGCGGAAGACCTGGATCTTTCGACCCTGGCCGGAGCTGATACCGTTGGCATCACGGCGGGCGCGTCTACGCCTGCCTGGATAATAAAGGAGGTCAATGACAAAATGAGCGAGGAAATTATGGAGATCGACAAGTCCTTCGATGAGATGCTGGAGGAGTCGCTCAAGCCTATAAATAACGGAGATAAGGTCAAGGGCACTGTGGTGGCCATCACCCCCACCGAGGTGCAGGTGGAGCTGGGATTTAAGTATCCCGGTTATATCGCCTTCAACGAGCTCAGCGATGATCCCAACGTGAAGCCGGAAGAGGTCGTGAAGGTCGGCGACGAGATCGAGACCTTCGTCATTCAGGTCAGCGATCGGGACTGCATGGTCCGTCTGTCCAAGAAGCGCCTGGACACCGTGAAGAACTGGGACGCCATCGAGCAGTACGAGAAGGACAACACCGTGGTGGAAGGCGTTGTCACCGAGGACAACAAGGGCGGCGTCGTGGTCACCGTCCGGGGCATCCGGGTCTTCGTGCCCGCCTCCCAGACCGGCCTGCCCCGCGAGACCCCGATGAGCGATCTGCTCCGGCAGCACGTCCGTCTGGTGATCACCGAGGTCAACCGCGCCCGCCGCCGCGTGGTGGGTTCCATCAGCCGCGTGATCCGCGCCGAGCGGGCCGCCGCCGCCGAGAAGGTCTGGAGCGAGATCGAGGACGGCAAGCGCTACACCGGCACCGTGAAGAGCCTTACCTCCTACGGCGCCTTTGTGGACATCGGCGGCGTGGACGGCATGGTCCACATCTCCGAGCTGTCCTGGAGCCGCATCAAGCACCCCTCCGAGGTGGTCAAGGTGGGCGACACCGTCGAGGTGTA
>CANRFA010000139.1 GCA_947629775.1 uncultured Oscillospiraceae bacterium | reverse complement strand
CCTGCCGCAAATTAGTTCGATTGTGCCGAAAGAAGCACAGTTACAATCCGAAAGGTTGAAAGAAGTAGCCGTTAGACAACTCTTATCAAAACTGCTTCCTTTTTCTTTCTCAACTTCTAGCATCTGTTAAAAATCGACCCTGTTCGCCTCCTCACGACGTCATATGTCGTCACAGCAACGTTGTGACGAAAATACCCTCCTGGCCCGAATCCGAGGCGGATTTTCCCCGGTTCCGGATCGGTTTTGCGCCCTCTTTCACAGCAATGATTACCAGTATGCTGGATGCTCCCCTGTCTACCAACACATCAAATTCGGCCCTCCGGAGGCACTCGAAAGCCCTTTCCTCCTTCTGAGGGCTTCCAGGGACCCCCTCCGGGTGTCCCATCAGCCCCTTCTCCTGTCCGGCTGGTTTCCGCCCCAAATACATGCACAATTTCGACTTTTCTTTTTGCACCTTTATCTCTCATTCCCCTTCTGAAAATGATGTCTTTACGCACCACTCGGCCTCCACCGAACCATCCTCCGAGGCTACCTGCGCCTCTCTTCTCCCCTTCCAGGCCAGGCGGACTGCGGCTGTCAGAACTGCTCCCAACTCCATCGCTCCCTTATTACCTTCTCCTGGCAGGCAACTTCTCTCGGCCTGCGTCACCCGGTTCCGCCCTTGCCCTCCCCGGACCTCCACCCGCCTCCAACCATCCTGGCCTGATCGCCGCTTCTCCTCCATGCCACCCTCCCTACCCGCGACCACCTGCTCACCCCCTCTCCCACCCGATTCGTGTGTCTTTGTGTGCTGTTGAATTCGCCCGCCACCGTTGCCTGCGCCCCACTCACAGGTCTCGCCGGGGCAGCAGGGCCCTCTCCTTCCCTTCTCTCCGCCTGCCTGTCCGGACTGCCAAAAGAGACTTCTCTTGCAACGGGCAGATTCTCCTTCGCCAATTCGCGCACTTTCCCGTCCGGTTCTTGCGCCGGGAGGAAATCTGTGGTAATATTACAAACGTATGTTCTGATCCTTATCTCAGTCGACCAAGGAGGAGTATCCAGTGTCTGCGGACCAACTATGGCCCTTGCTGTTGGGAATCAGTGTATGTGTCAACATCGTCCAGTTTCTCTGGAAGCCGGTCCTGTCGCGCTTCTTCCACCGGGGTGAGACCGTCACGGACGACGACATCCTGGCGATGGTGGAGGAGGGCGAAGAGTCCGGCGCCATCCAGAGCAACGAGAAGGAACTCATCGAGAACGTCTTCGAGTTCGACACCATGACCGCCAGGGACGTCATGATCCACCGGACCGACATGGTCAGCCTGCCCTTAGACGCGGAGGACGAGGAGATCGTGCGCACCATCGTCCAGTCCGGCCTCTCCCGCTTTCCTGTCTACGGAGAGGACGTGGACGACATCGTGGGCATCCTGTCCACCCGGGACTATCTGCTCAATCTCCAGGAGGAGCACCCCAAAACCCTGAAAGAACTGCTGTGGCCGGCCTACTTCGTGCCGGAGACGGTGGCGGCGGACGTGCTCTTCCGGGACATGCAGGGCAAGAAGACCCACCTGGCGATCGTTGTGGACGAATACGGAGGCACCAGCGGCCTGGTTACTCTGGAAGACCTGCTGGAGGAACTGGTGGGCAACATCTACGACGAGTTCGATCCCCAGGAGGAACAGAACATCATCCGTCTGGAAGACGGCCGCTGGCGGGTCTCCGGCCAGGCGGACCTGGAGGAGCTGGCCCGGACGATCGGGATCACGCTGCCGGACGACGAGGAGCGGGACTACGATACCCTGGGCGGTCTGGTCTTCTCCCGTCTGTCCGTAATCCCGGAAGACGGCAGCCGGCCCACCGTGGAAGCCATGGGCATGCGGATCCGCGTGGAGGAGCTGTGTGACCGCCGCGTGGAGTGGGCCCTGGTGGAGCTGCTTCACCCCCAGGAGGAGGGAAGGAAAACAGAGACCGGTTCCCGGAAGTAGAGAACCGGCCAGGAGAGGAGAAAGAGAGGAGTACATGGAGCAAAACAACCTGCGCAGGAAGGGCAATGGCCTGGCGCTGCTGCCCTTCGTCATCTTCATCCTGATCTATCTGGGCGCGGGCCTCATTCTGCAGGCCCAGGGAGTGGAGATGGCCTTCTATCAGTTCCCATCGGTCACCGCCATGTTCATCGCCGTGCTGGTCTCCTTTGTCATGGGCAAAGGCACCATCAACGAGAAGTTCAGCGTGTTCGCCCGGGGAGCCGCCAACGAGAACGTACTGACCATGCTCATGGTGTACATTCTGGCCGGCGCCTTCTCCGCGGTCGCCTCCGCCATGGGCGGACGGGACGCCACGGTCAACCTGGGTCTGTCCCTGATCCCTGTCCAGTTCCTGTGCGCCGGCGTCTTCATCATCTCCGCCTTCATGGGCACCGCCACCGGCACCTCCGTGGGAACGGTCAGCGCCGTGATCCCCATCGTTGTGGGGGTAGCGGACCGCAGCGGCCTCAGCCTGCCTTTGATGATCGGGTCCTGCGTGGGCGGAGCCATGTTCGGAGACAACCTCTCCATGATCTCTGATACCACCATCGCCGCCACCCGCACCCAGGGGTGCGAGATGCGGGACAAGTTCCGGGTCAACTTCCTCATCGCCCTGCCCGCCGCCATTTTAACGGTCATCGTGCTGCTGATCGTCGGTCAGCCGGAAACCGTCACGGAGATGGGCGATTTGTCCTTCAGCGTGATCAAGGTCATTCCCTACCTGGCCGTGCTGGTGCTCTCCCTGATCGGGATGAACGTCTTCCTGGTTCTGGTGATCGGCATCTTCGCCGCGGGGATCATCGGCATCGCCACCGGCTCCATCAACATCTTCGACTTCGCCCAGAACGTCTGGGGCGGCTTCACCAGCATGGAAGAGGTGTTCTTCCTGGCCCTGTTCTGCGGCGGCATGTCCGAGATGATCGCCCACAACGGCGGCATCGACTGGCTGATCGAGAAGCTGAGCCTGATGATGAAGGGGCAGAAGTCCTCCCAGCTGGGCATCGCCGCCCTGGTGAGTCTGACGGACGTCGCCACCGCCAACAACACGGTGGCCATCATCGTCGCGGGCTCCATCGCCAAACAGATGAGCCGCACCTTCAACGTGGATCCCCGGCGCACGGCCTCCCTGCTGGATGTGTTCTCCTGCGTGATCCAGGGCATCATACCCTATGGCGCTCAGCTGCTGACCGCCGCCGCTCTGGCCTCGGCCGCCGGCTTCCTGATGAGCCCCATGGAGATCGTCCCGTACATGTGGTACTGCTGGTTCCTGGCCGGCATGGGTCTGCTCTCCGTCTTCATTCCCTTCGCCGATGGCGTCTGCCGCAAGGACCCCTGGAACTGGACCTACGATGTGGCGGAATCCGGAGTGGAAGAGAAGAAGGCCCTGCTCCGGGAATCCGCCGAGCGCTGAGGAGGATCCCGACTTGTCTCAACAGCCCGCTCTCTGCTACGTGGCGGGGGCCATGCCCCTGTCTTCGGATCTTTTGCCCCAACCCCGGCCGGGGGACCTGGTCATCGCCGCGGATCGCGGCTACGCCACCCTCATGGAGGGCGGCGTGGTCCCGGACCTGGTGGTGGGCGACTTCGATTCCCTGGGCCACCGGCCGGATCACCCCAACCTGATCGCCCTCCCGGCGGAAAAGGACGATACCGACATGGTCTACGCTCTGCGCCGGGGGCTGGCGCTGGGGTACCGGCGCTTCGTCCTGCTGGGCGGTCTGGGGGGCCGTCTGGATCACACCATGGCCAACCTGCAGACCCTGAACTGGCTCACCACCCAGGGGGCCGCGGGAATCCTGGCCGGAGACGGCACCGTTGCCACCGTTCTCCGGAACGGTATGCTCCGCTTCTCCCCGGACCACACGGGCATGTTCTCCGTGTTCGCCTTCGGGGAGGCCCATGGCGTCACGCTGGAGGGGCTCAAGTATCCCCTTCAGGACGCCTCCCTGGCGGATACCTTCCCGCTGGGCGTCAGCAACGAGTTTCTGGGCGTCCCGGCCACTGTGACCGTCCGGGACGGCGCTCTGCTCCTTCTCTGGAAGGAGTCCGGAGAAGCGCTCCGCGCCAGGCTGCCGGAGCTCTGGCCCGCACCCGCGGATCTCACCTGATTTCACTGCAGCGCCCGCTTCTCGCCAGAAGCGGACGCCCGCGTTCCCTGTGGCGTCGGCCCGGAACTCACCGCCCCGCCGGCCCTGCCACGCAACCATCTTTTCGCTTTTCATTCTTTCAGTTCACCATACCACCACAAAGGAGCTTTTTCATATGATAAAGAATCCCGCTTCGCGGAGACTGGAGGCGGCCCATGCCTGATTCCGATCTTCGTCTGGCCGTCCTGATTGACGCGGACAACGCCTCCCGCACCGCCATGTCCGCCGTCATGGCGGAAATCGCCGTCTACGGCAACCCCACCATCAA
>CANRFA010000138.1 GCA_947629775.1 uncultured Oscillospiraceae bacterium | reverse complement strand
CCTGGGAGAGCGGCCGAAGGAGTGGCTGGAGGAACTGATCGGGCGGGTCCGGACGTATGCCCGGGAATTCAGCCAGGAGGATGAGGCGGTCAGCAGGGCCCTGGGCACCCTCAATCCCACTGCGCTTGCGGTCCTCCAGTACATCTATGGGGAGAAGAATGTCGGGCTCTGGGATCTGTTCCTCTTCCTGGCTCCCACCCTTCCCGTGGAGGAAGACGACTTCCTGTACTTCCTGAACCAGGCCCGTCAGGCCGAGGCCCCCGTCGACGGAAATCTGCAGCATCTGGTGGACCTGGACAGCCCCACCTTCCCTGCTCTGCGGCAGATCATCCTGGATGCCCATCCGGGTGAATACCGGGCGGAGGACCTTCCCAACCTGACGTCCGCCGGCCGTCTGCAGGCTCTGGAGGAGATGGCGAGGGTTGCAAAAACCCGGAAGGCACAGAGGAATCTTCTGGAGATCCTGATAAAGGGCCTCTCCTGGGGAGAACACGCCTCCTTCCTGAAGACCAAGGCGGGCCAAGCCTTCCTTCGCGGGCTGGAGGGGGACGATCGGGAACACGCCCGGCGGCTTCTGAAGGACCTGCATGGGTGCAGTCGGCTGGTGGAATCTCTTCTGGGACCCGTCAGGACCGCCGGGCAGGATGGCGTTCCGTCTGCTGAATGAGAAGGGCTGAGTCCCCGGCAGGGAAGCGACAGACGGCTGGTTCTGGTCCCCCGCGCGCAGGTGGGGGATCGGGGGCGGTCATACCGCACGGACTCACGGAACAGCCAGGGCCTGCCGGAACGGCACCCGGCTCCAGTCGGGTCGGGAGCCGTACCGGCAGATACCAGGCAGATCATAATTCAGGAATTGAGGGTTTCAAATGGATAAGGCAATGCAGTACGAAAAGCTGGCGCAGATCGGGAAGCTGCTGGAGGAGCATATCCCGGAACTGAAAGAGCAGTTGCGGGAGAAGGCGAGCAGCGAACTCGCCATCCGGGGCCGGATGTCGAACGGGTGTGAGCTGGTGCCCATCTCCTGCTCCTTTGACCTGATGGCGCCGGGCAACCGCGTGAAGCTGAACCTGGAGCTCCGGGACGGCGGCGTCGAGCTGCGCAGCACCATGGATCAGAAGATCCGTCTGCGGGGCTTCCCGGACTGGCCGGCGGAGAAAACGGTGGAGGCCGTCCTGCAGCAGGTGCGGCAGCAGGGCGGCGAGATGGTGAACCGGATGGTGAAGTCCTGTCTGTCCCGCCAGGGCATCATGCCCAGCTATGCGTGCGTGGGCGACCTTCTGCCTCTGAAGCCCCGCTATGACGGGCTCACGCTCCAGGAACTGGTGGAGCAGACCGGGAAGGAACTGGCGCCTGAGATCGAGGAACGTCTGGTCAGGGACCTGACGAACCGGGTTCCGCAGGGCAAGAGCAATCAGAAACCCCTGCCGGACTGGCTCCTGCCCGTGGCCGTTCCCAACTGCTCTGTGTCTGTGGGGATGGATCCGTCTCTCCATCTGACGGTGGCCTGCGAGGTCAACCTCCGCTATGGTAACCGCTCGGACCGGGAGACTGCGAAGGCTTTCGGGCCCTCCCTGGGTCACGCTGCCCGCACCTTGGAGACGGAGGCCCTGCGGGAGAGAATCTGTCAGGAGTGCAGGGAGCTGGTGCAGTCCTTTTCGAAGGTTCTCCAGGCGGAGGTGCCGGCCTTCGGGGTGGCGTCCCCCACCCGGCAGCAGGATTGTGGATTCCCGCCGGAGCTTTGGGCCATGCTTCATACCGGGAAGACCAGCCTGGGCCCCCTCTCGGTGGAGTCGGATTTCCGCGCCTCTCTTCCCTCCCCGGTCAGGGAAGATTCCCTTTTCCTGGCGATGATTCCGGACGAGGGCCTGGTCCTGCGGACGCTTCCCTTTCTGGGCGGGATCAAGAGCAGCAGCCTGAACCTCGGCTCCCTCGCTGAGGGGATGGAAGAGGCGACGGCCCCCGACTCCCTGGCCGGAGTCTGGCGGCTTCTCAATTCCCTGGCGGAGCACTACCCGTCGGCGGACTTCGGGGACGTCGCCAAGCCGGAACTTCTGAGCGTGCAGCTGGTCGGCTCCAGCATCTCCAGCGTCAGCGTTCAGGAAAGGCAGTTCACACCGAAGGGGCCTCCGAGCTCCCTGACGGAAGAGAGCGTTCGGGCTTGGACGGATTGTCAGCTGGAGACCATGAGAAAGCTGGTCTATGATCAGTCTCACGAGCGGGAGGCCTGACCCATAAGGTCTGCACGGAGAGGGGAAGCCTGAAGCCGGCTGATACGGATGAGGCAGACGAGTAATAAAGGAGGAACTGCAGATGAAAGCAGACAAGAGGAAGGCAGAGGAGAGGAAAGCAAGGCTGGAAGGTCTGAACGCCTGGCTGGAGAAGTCCCGGGGGGAACTGGATGCGAGGGTCCGTCAGGTCTTCGAGAAGAGGTTCGCGGACCGGCCGGAAGTATGCCTGCTGAAATTCCAGTACAGGTTCGGGTATCCGAAGAAGAAGTTCCGCCTGCGGGTCGAGGTGGCCGTGGATTACGGATCGCTTCTGGCAGAAGGGGTATTCTTCAGGGAGCTCCCCGACGTAACGCTCTCCTGCAGCGAGGAGAAGATCTTCGCCAGGTTCGAGGAGAAGGGAGGTTTCCTGCTGGAAGATGTGGTCTGGAAGCTCCCGCTGAAGTGCTCGATGAAGGGGAAAAACCAGTGCACCAGTCCCCTCTTTTTCCGGAGCACCCCGAAGAGCGGAACCTGCGACCGGGACGAGGCCTCCTTCGTGGCGTTCAGCCAGACTTTGGCCGGACAGGTTCTTCCGGAGCTGGAAGGGAAGAGCCTTGACCACGTCCGGACCGTGCTGATCCACAAGCAGGCGGAGCAGTCCTTCTCTGCCCCCTGGCTGGTGCCCGGCCATGCGGAGGCCTGCCGGCTGGTGGCAGGGATGGAGGATCAGGCTGTCCTCACTCTCCACTGTGAGGTACGGGTGCGCTGGTGGGATGCGAGCCTGGAGTCGGTGGACATGACAGGACGGCCCATCTGGACGGAAGCCACGACCTGGTCCGAGGAGGATCTGGCTTCTCTCCTGCGGAAGGAATGGACAGACCTGGCCCACAAAGCCATAGACAGGATCTGTGACGCTCTGGTGCCGTACCAGGTGATTCCGCCGGAAGAGCCCCCGAAGGGAGAGCAGTTCCCGGCGGAGCTCTGGAGTTTCCTTCGGCAGGGAAATGCTCTCATGGGTGACTGCAAGGTCCTGACCGGATCCTGGGTCTGGAGCGAGGACCCCTGCAGCCTGACCCGCTCCGACCAACTTCCGGACCCCTTCTTTGTGACACTCAACAGTCCGGATACCTTCCAGGTCGCGGCGCTGCCCCTGGTCCAGGACAAGCGCACTGGCCCGCTTGCTCCGGGGATGGAGGATCTCCTCACCAAGGCAGATCCCCTTTCCGGCACCCTTCGTCCTGATACTCTGGCCGGGACCCTTCGGATGCTGAAGGTGGTGGCGGACTGCTACAGGCTGGAGGACTTCGGAGAGTTCCCCCGCCCCACCCTCTATTTCACGGTTCTGGAAAGCCGACTCACCGAGGTCCGCTGGGAGACCACGACGCGGCAGGTCACGGAGCAGGAGCAGGCTCTTCTGGAGTCCCGGCCCGGGGTCTTCGCGGAGAAACTGGTGCAGTGGGTCCGCCAGGGGTATCTGGAGGGGAAGCAAAAGCAGGAGAAGTCGGCCCGCCTCCTGGAGACCCAGAAAGAGGCAATCCGCAACACTCTCAGGGATTTAAGCCCCGTGGTGCTTACCCTCCTCCAGACCATCTGCGGGTCCCAGAAGAAAGGGTGCGGGCTGGCTGACCTGGAAGCTGCTCTCCCCGTTCGGAAAGAGACTGTCCTGTTCTACCTGCACCAGGCCCTTCTGGTCGAAATGTCGGTGGAGAATGGGGTCCAGCGGCTGGTCCGGAACAGGGGGAACAGCGGGAACTTTGTCATCCGGGCCCCGTTCACCGATCTGTGGAGCATGCTGAAGGGGGCTCAGCCGGGTCCCTATCATCTGGACGACTACCGCAATCTCTCTCCTGCTGAGCGGACCCGGGCCCTGGACAAACTGGCGGCGAACCATACCAGGGAGGCACAGCGGGAACTTCTGGAGATCCTGGAGAAGGGCTTATCCAGGAAAGATGCCGCCGAGTTCGTGAAATCCAAGGTGGGTCAGGACTTCCTGCGCAACCTGGAGGGAGACGACCGGGAGTATGCCCGGAGTTTTTTGGAGAAACTGCCGGGGTGCAGGCAGCTTCTGAGGTCCCTCCTGGGGTCCGGGAAGAAGGACACGGCCTCCAACCGGCCGGGAGGGCGTTCACGGAAACCTGCAGGAACCACCCGGAAGGCACGCCGGAACTGAGCGAGGAGGAATCCGCATGAAGGAGAAATCGACCCATGCTGTGCTGAGCGCCCCCACTCTCCACGTTGGAGAGGTACAGCCGCACCTGGATGAGGCCATCC
>CANRFA010000137.1 GCA_947629775.1 uncultured Oscillospiraceae bacterium | reverse complement strand
ACCCCCAGACGCAGGAGCCGGGAGCGGACCTGCTCGGTCTCCCGGGTGGAGATGATGATGCCGGTATAGGGGACGGCGAGACGGATGCAGGCGGTGATTTTGGCGAAGATGTCGTCGCTGATGCCGTTGTCGAAGTCGTCCGGATTGATGTCGTCCGCCCGCTTCAGCCGGGGCACGCTGATGGTGTGGGGGCCCACGCCGTGGACGGCCTCCAGGTGCTCGGCGTGCATGATGAGGCCGGCGAATTCATACCGGTACATCTCCAGGCCGAAGAGCACACCCAGGCCCACGTCGTCGATGCCGCCCTCCATGGCCCGGTCCATGGCCTCTGTATGCCAGGCATAGTCGTGCTTGGGGCCGGTGGGGTGGAGGACTTCGTAGCTCTCCTTGTGGTAGGTTTCCTGGAAGAGGATGTAGGTGCCGATGCCCGCTTCCTTCAGACGGCGGTAGTCGTCTACGGTGGTGGCGGCGATGTTCACGTTCACCCGGCGGATGTCCCCGTTTTTGTGGTGCACGGAGTAGATGGTGTGGATGCACTCCAGGATGTACTCCAGAGGATTGTGCACCGGATCTTCGCCGGCCTCGATGGCCAGACGCTTGTGGCCGAGGTCCTGCAGGGCGATCACCTCGGCCCGGACCTCCTCCTGGGTCAGCTTGCGGCGGGGGATGGTGCGGTTTTTCGCGTGGTAGGGGCAGTACAGGCAGCCGTTCACGCAGTAGTTGGAGAGGTACAGGGGAGCGAAGATCACGATGCGGTTGCCGTAGAAGGCCAGCTTGATCTCCTCGGCGATCTCGTACATCTTCTGGACCTTCTCCGGAATCTCGCAGGCCAGAAGCAGAGAGGCCTCCCGGTGGGTGAGGCCGGCGCAGACGCAGCCGGTGGCCGTGGGTTTGGGACGGGCCTTCTCCAGGATCTGATCGATGAGTTCCACGTTGTTTTTGTTGGCGTCAGCCCAGGCCAGGGTCTCCTGGATCTCGCCGTCGTGGATGAAGTCCTCCGCGTGAAGGGATTTGGGATTATAGGTTGCCATGATGGTTTCGTCCTTTCTTTGGGGTCAGAGTGATCTTACCCGCAGAATTGATTTATTTGATAATGTCTCCCCGGTGAGTGACGACCCGATAGCCGATGGAGGCCATGCGGGTCTCCAGGCAGAACCGGCATTGGGCGGATTCGTCGCCGGTGCAGATCTTGTTGTCATAGAGGGAGTACTTGGGGCGTACCGCCACGGGGGAGAGGTTGGGCATCACCACATTGGCCCCGGACAGGATGCCCTTTTCCCGTCCGGTGGGGTGGATGGTGCCGAGAGCGGTGGTGGCGGGCAGCAGCAGGTTGGGCTGGATGAGCCGCAGAATGGAGAGAAGGTAGCAGGTCATCTCCAGGGTTCCCGCCGGCCGGTCCCGGAAGGGAGTGTCCTTGTGGGGGATAAAGGGCCCGATGCCGCACATGTCCGGCCGGAACTCCTCCACGAACTTCAGGTCCCGGGCCAGATGGGCCTCCGTCTGGAAGGGGGAGCCCACCATGAAGCCGCAGCCCACCTGGTACCCGATCTCCCGCAGGTCCCGCAGGCACCGCATGCGGCGCTCCCAGGACATCTCCGGCGGGTGGAGCCGGGCGTAGTGGTCCGGGTCCGCCGTCTCGTGGCGCAGCAGATAGCGGTCCGCGCCGGCGTCAAAGAGGCGCTGATAGCTCTCCCGGCTCCGCTCCCCCAGCGAGAGGGTGACGGCGCAGTCCGGGTGGCGCTCCTTGATGGCGGCGACCAGGGGGCAGAGAACGGCGTCCGTAAAGAAGCCGTCCTCGCCGCTCTGCAGTACGAAGGTGCGAAAGCCCAGGTCATACCCTTCGTCCGTACAGTCCAGGATCTCTTCCGGGGTGAGGCGGTAGCGCTGACAGGCGGCGTTGCCGCGGCGCAGGCCGCAGTAGAGGCAGTCGTTGCGGCAGAAGCTGCTGAATTCGATCAGGCCACGGACGTAGACGTCCGTGCCGTAGACGCGCTGGCGGAAGGCCACCGCCCGCTGCGCCAGCAGACGGGCGGTTTCCTCCGTGCGGCAGCGGAGGAGGGTTTCGTACTCCTCCAGAGAGAGGCGGTGCTCCTCCGTCAGGCGATCGATAAGGGTAAGCAGGGAATCAGTCATGGATGGAGGAATAGGCGGTCTTGACGCTGACGCCATTCAGATTGCCCACGCGGCCGGCCAGGGTGGAGATGGCGTCCTGGGGGGCGTCCAGGGCGATGCTGATGATGCTGATGTTCCGCGCCCGGTAGGGGATGCCCATGCGCCCGATGATGTACTCCCGGCTCTCGTGGAGCAGCTCGTTCAGGGGCTCCACGGACTCGGGGTTCTCGACGATGATGCTCATGACGGCGACCCGGTTTTCCATGGTTCGTTACCTCCTTTGCAAAAAAATGTACCGCGCCGGGGGAGGCGCGGCACGACCCTGGGAGGCGGATGGCCTTCCAGGAAAACGAAGTGCGGCACCTTTCCGGCAGGGAAAACCCTTAGGGTCAGGATCAGCACGAACAGGATAGCACAGAGAGACGGGAATGGCAAGAAGAAATATATGGGATCTGGCATATTCTGGGGAACTGGAAAAGGCTCAGCCGGCCTCCCTGCGGTTCGAGGTCTTCCGGAAACGGGCGGGGATGGGGCGGTCCAGCTTCCAGGTGATGCTCATGGGGGAACTGCCGGTGTGGCTGACACAGGAGGCGGTTCCCAGGAAGGTGTAGGGGGCGGCCCCCAGGGCGTCCTTTTTGAACTCCCGCACGAAGAGGGCGACGCGGCTGCCCTGCTCCCGGTGATGAATGTAGCGCTGGCCGGTGGGGCTGCTCTCGGTGGTATTGCTCTGAGACTGCCAGTGGAAGAGATCGTCCCCAAGGAAGTAGTCCTGGTACATGGTGGTGGGGGAGTAGTCCTTTTCCGACTTGTTCAGGGTCACGAAGAAGACGTCCAGCTGCTTTTCCGGCAGCCACTTCACTCCTTCCCGCACGTTGGAGGGGGTCAGGTAATCCATGGCGGTGAGAATCTGGTCCCGGGTGTAGGTGCAGTGCAGGTCCAGGGGGCAGGCAAAGCCAAGCTCCACCGGTTCGTCCAGGAAGTCGATGGCGTCCAGGCGGCAGCGCAGCAGGTCCATCAGGTCCTTCAGCAGGATGGGGCTCTCCGCCAGGGCGGTCAGCCTGGACAGAACGGCGGGATCGCTCCAATCTGCGGATCCCTTCAGCCAGATGGTGTAGCAGAACATCTGCAGCATGCGCTTCTCCACATCCGGCAGCCTGGCGAAGTCCGTTCCCTTCAGCCGGGGAAGGATCCCCAGGAGGAAGCGGAGCCAGCGGCGGGAGTCGATGCGCACCAGGCGGCCGAGGCCCTTCGTGAGGGCTTCCTCCGCCGGTTCCGGCGCGAAGTCCGGCTGGACGCCCGCCGCCACGCAGAGGCGGACGAAGGTGGACTTCCCGTCGTAAATGGCTTCCGGCTCCAGGTGGTAGTGCCCCAGGAAGTTACGGAGGGTCAAGGGCAGGCCGGTGTCTTCCTGGAAGGTGGTGAGAAGGCCGACGAGGGCATTTTTGCCCCGGTAGGCGGCCCGGATGTTGTCCAGAATCGCCTCTTTGGCCTTCGGTTCCAGTTGGATAAAGCAGCCCTTGGGGACGGAGACAAAGCCGTTCCGGATCTGTCCCGGCAGACTCTGCCGGGGATCCGTCAGCAGGGAGCGGAACTTCTCCTCGAAGCTGTACTTCTTATTGGCCTGCCCGATGAAATCCAGCACCGTCAGGCACTCCTTTCCCGGACAGAGACGCAGGCCACGGCCCAGCTGCTGGAGGAAGATGGTGAGAGATTCGGTCGGGCGCAGGAAGAGGACCGTGTTGACCTCCGGGATGTCAACGCCCTCGTTGTAAATGTCCACCACGAAGAGGAAGCGCAGCTCGCCGGAGACCAGTTTCTGCCGGGCGGTGCGGCGCTCCTCGTCCCCGGACTGTCCCGTGAGCGCTAGAGAGGGGATGCCGGCCAGGTTGAAGCGCTCCGCCATGAAGCGGGCATGCTCGACGGAGACGCAGAAGCCAAGGCCCTTTACGTCGTTCAGATCCGCCACATAGTGATCCAAGGCGCGGACGATGCTGTCCGCCCTCTTTTTGGCTACGCCGGCGGTAAAGGAGTAGAGGTTGCTGAGGGCGGCGCGGTCGTATCCGCCCCGCAGCCACCTCACCTGGGACAGATCCACGTCGTCCGAGACGCCGAAGTACTGGAAGGGGCAGAGCAGCCTGCGCTCGATGGCCTCCGGCAGGCGGATTTCCGCGGCGATGCGCCCCGCGAACCAGTCCAGGATGTTCCTGCCGTCCAGCCGCTCCGGGGTGGCGGTGAGGCCCAGCAGCACTTTGGGCTGGAAGTGGGTGAGAAGGTCCTGGTAGGTGGGCGCGGCGGCGTGGTGGAATTCGTCCACCACGATGTAGTCGTAGAAGTCCGCGGGCAGCTTGTCGCAGAGTTTCTGGGAGTTGAGGGACTGGACGGAGAGGAAGAGATGGTCCGCCCGCTGCGGCCGGGCGCCGCCCACCATCAGGTCCCCGAAGTTGGGATCCCGCAG
>CANRFA010000136.1 GCA_947629775.1 uncultured Oscillospiraceae bacterium | reverse complement strand
ACCAGGAGGGTGGCGACCGGGCCGCGCCCCTTGTCCAGACGGGCCTCGATGACGGCGCCGCGGGCGGCGCGGTTGGGATTGGCCTTCAGCTCCCGGACCTCGGCCAGAACCACCAGGTTCTCCAGCAGGTTCTCGATGCCCATGCCGGTTTTGGCGGAGATGGGACAGACGATGGTATCGCCGCCCCAGTCCTCGGGCACCAGGTTGTGCTCGGTGAGCTGCTGCATGATGCGGTCCGGATTGGCGTGGGGCTTATCCATCTTGTTGATGGCAACCAGGATGGGGATATTGGCCGCCTTGGCGTGGTTGATGGATTCCACGGTCTGGGGCATGATGCCGTCGTCTGCGGCCACCACCAGGATGGCGATATCGGTAACCATGGCGCCCCGGGCCCGCATGGCGGTGAAGGCCTCGTGGCCGGGGGTGTCCAGGAAGGTGATGGGGTTGCCGTTGATCTCCACCTGATAGGCGCCGATGTGCTGGGTGATGCCGCCCGCCTCGCCGGAGACCACGTTGGATTTGCGGATATAGTCCAGCAGGGAGGTCTTGCCGTGATCCACGTGACCCATGACAACCACCACGGGGGCGCGGGGGCGCAGATCCTCTTCCCTGTCCTCGGTGGTGTCGATCAGGCGCTCCTCGATGGTGACGACCACTTCCTTCTCCACCTTGCAGCCCAGTTCCTCGGCCACAAAGGCGGCGGTGTCGTAGTCGATGATGTCGCTGAGGGAAGCCATGACGCCGTTGCGGATCAGGCACTTGACCACTTCCGCGCCGGTCTTTTTCATGCGGGAGGCCAGTTCGCCCACTCCGATCTCGTCGGGGATGAGGACCTTGACGGGGGCCTTCCTGGCGATCTCCTGCTGGAGACGGCGCATGCGGTCCTGTTCCTCCTGACGGCGCTTGTTGCCGAAGCTGCCGCCCTGGCGGCCGCCCCGCTGGCGCTGGTTGTTCCGGCCCTGGATCTTCTGCTTGCCGCCCCGGTCCTGCTGGCGGTCCTGCCGCCGCTGGTCCGTGAAGGACTCCAGATGCTCGTCGTACTTCTCCAGGTTGACGTTGCCGCTGCCGCGGGTGTCCACGACCTTCTTTTCCCGGGTGGTGGAGCGCCGACCCTGCTTCTGGCCCTGCCCCTGAGGCTGACCCTGCTTCTGGGCCTGGTTCTGGGGCTGGGTCTGCCCCTGATTCTGCCTCTGGCCCTGGACCGGGGGCTGATTCTGACCCTGAGGCTGGTTCTGTCCCTGGTTCTGGGGTCTGGGCTGCTGGCCCTGTTCGCCCTGGCCTCTGGGACCGGAACGGTTCTGTCCGCGGTCACGATCGCGTCCGCCACCCTGGCCCTGGGCCGGGCCGGAGGAGCGTCCGCCGGGCTGGTTCTGGCCGCCGCGTCCGCGTCCGCCCTGAGCGGAATCCCGCCGGTCCGTACGCTCCGGGCGGGGCTGCGCGGAGGCGCTCGCCTGCGCAGCTCCCGCTGCCGGCGCCGCGGCAGGGGCGGGAGGAGCCTCGGGAGCGGGGACATCGTTGAAGACCACTTCCAGAGAAGGAATCTGATAGTGCTGGGTCAGGTACTCGAACACGATGGACAGTTCCTCGTTGTTCAGAGGCTGCATGTGGTTTTTCGGGGGATGCCCGTAGGAAGTAAGAATATCAATGATCTCCTTGGAGGGGATAACCTTGTTACCCCGCTTGAAATCCTTGGCGACCTTGTGGATGGGATATTTTATCATCATATGGAGAAGCCACCTCATTTATTGCAGGCCTGAATGGGCGCGCATCGCCCGCCTGGCAGAATCGTGAAAGCATATATCGCCGTCCGGGCGCTATGGCCGCCGGTTCCGTCGGGAGGGACGGGAGCCCGGGGAGCGGGAGCGGGTGGCGATGCCCGAAGAAGCGGAAGGGGGTTTTCTGCCTCCCCTGGGCCGGGAAGGCGGATCCCCGGAAGGGGGAGGCGGGGCCCAAGGGGGGCGCTTTCCTTTCCGCAGATTCTTTTCATGTCTTTTCTGCTCCTGCTGCCGTTCCAGGACCCGGTTGGCCCGCAGCCGGAGCTCGGCGGCGACAGAGGCGCAGTCCGGGTTGAGAACGGAGAGCCTTTCGGCCGTGGTGGCGGCAAAGCCGGCGTCCGTCAGGGCCAGAATGGCGCAGGGGCCGCGGCTCAGCCGCAGACCCAGTTCCAGTTTGGTGAAGGGAAGGGGGAGCAGGGGGGCGTTCCCGGTCCGGCAGAAGTGGTCGGCGCGGCGGACCGTGTTGTCCGCAGCGTCGGAGGCCACCAGAACCAGCTTCGCGTGCCGGGCCCGGCAGGCGGCTCCTACGGGCTCTTCGCCGGTGACCAGCTGTCCGGCTTTGCGGGCCAGACCCAGCAGGGAGAGGATGGACGGATCAGCCATCGGCGGGCACCTCCTTCATCTGGGCCTCCAGAGCGTCCCACACTTCGGGAGGCAGGGGGACCTCAAAGGCGCGTTCCAGCGCTTTGGCTTTCCGGGCTTTCTTCAGGCACAGCGCCTGGGGACACACGTAGGCGCCCCGTCCCGGCTGCTTGCCCCGGAAGTCCAGGCTGATGTCTCCCGCGGGGGAGCGGACCACCCGGATCAGCTCCCGTTTGGGCTTCATCTCCCGGCAGCCCACGCACTGACGCATTGGTATTTTCTTCGGCACAGCGGGCAAACCCCCTTTCTCTGGCAGGCCAATGGCCCAGGCTTAAAACGTACGACGGATGGTACGGAAGAATCGAATCGGCCGGAGAGGGACTCCGGCGGAGGAGGACCGGTTTATTCGGCTTCCGGAGCGCCTGTCCCGCTCTCCTGGAAGAGCTCCGGTTCCTCGGCAATGGGCTCCACCGGAGCGGAAGCGGGTCGGATATCGATCTTGTATCCGGTGAGGCGGGCGGCCAGGCGGGCGTTCTGACCCTCCTTGCCGATGGCCAGGGAGAGCTGTTCGTCGGGAACCGTAACCCGGCAGGTCTTCCCGTCCGGGAACTCCTCCACGCTCAGCACTTCGGCAGGAGAGAGGGCGGCGGCAATATATTCTGAGGGATTCTCGGACCACTTGATGATGTCCATCTTCTCGCCCATCAGGTTTTCCACAACGGCGTTGACCCGGACCCCTCGGGGACCGACGCAGGCGCCGATGGGATCCACGTCGGGGTCGTTGGACCAGACCGCCAGTTTGGTGCGGCTGCCGGCTTCCCGGGCTACAGACCGGATTTCCACGATGCCGTCGTAGATTTCGGGCACCTCCATCTCGAACAGGCGCTTGACCAGACCGGGGTGGGTACGGGAGATGAGAATCTGAGGTCCCTTGGTGGCCTTGCGAACCTCGACCACGAAGACCCGTAGACGCTGGCCTTCCGTATAGGTTTCCCCTTTGACCTGTTCGCCCGGCCCGAGGAAGGCGTCTGTGCTTTCGGAGCCGGAGCGCAGGCGCAACGTCACGGAGCCGGAGCGGGTGTCGATGCGGGTAACGATTCCGGTGATCAGTTCGTGTTCCTTGGTGCAGAACTCGTCGTAGATCATTCCCTGTTCCGCTTCCCGGATGCCCTGGATGATGACCTGGCGGGCGGTCTGGGCGGCGATCCGGCCGAAACTGCGGGGTTTGACCTCGATGCGGACGATGTCGCCCATTTTGGCCTGAGGCAGGGAGATGCATGCGTCCTCCAGGCTGATCTCCGTACTGGGATTGTCCACGTGCTCTACGATTTCTTTCTTCAGAAACATGCGGACCGTGCACTTTTCGGGGTCAGCGTCGATCACTACGTTGTCTCCCACGTCCTCGTGGTCCCGTTTGTAGGCGGTCACAAGAGCCTGGTTGATTTTGTCCAGCATGTATCCCGGTTTGATGCCTTTTTCCTGCTCGATCTGGGCGATGGCTTCGAAGAACTCCCTGGCGTCCATATCGTTGGGATTGGGTTTGCTTTTCTTTACGGTTCTCTTTGCCACAGTGTTCTCCTCCTAATTTATCCGAAGCGGGGGTACAGGCGTACCTGCGCGATTTCTTTCTTCTCGAAGGGTACGGGAGTTCCGTCGATCTCTACGGTTACGTCTCCGTTGTCGTAGCGGGCGAGGATGCCAACGTGTTCCTTGCGACCGTTCCGGGGCCGGTAGAGACGGACTTCCACTTCCTGGCCCAGAAAGGCCTCGAAGTGTTCCGGCTTTTTCAGTACCCGGTCCAGGCCGGCGGAGGACACTTCCAGGGTGTAGCTGCCCGGGATGGGATCCACCTCGTCCAGACGGTCCGAGAGGGGACGGGAAACCGCTTCGCAGTCGTCAATGGAGACGCCGCCCTCCCGGTCAATACAGATCCGCAGGAACCAGGAGCCGCCTTCTCTTACATATTCCACGTCCCAGAGAACGCAGCCGGCCTCCCGCACCAGAGGTTCGGCCAGTTCGGTCACGATGTCGGTGATTTTTGGCATAATCCAGTAAACCTCCTGCCGGAAGTGGAGCTCCGGCGAATCCGGTCAACAAAAAGAGCGGAGCCGCAACTCCACTCTCACCGTACCCGTCATTCAGATTCTTTCGTTACTATACCATATCAGGACATGGAAAGCAATAGGGCAGACGGAAGATTTTTCAGGGTTTTTCCG
>CANRFA010000135.1 GCA_947629775.1 uncultured Oscillospiraceae bacterium | reverse complement strand
GCGGCTTCCAGCTTCCAGCGCCAGAGGGAGAGCCGGCCCTTCTTCATGGGACGCAGCAGCAGAAGCATGCCGTCCGTCTTCTCGACGGTCACCAGGACCAGCGACGGCAGAATGGCAAACAGGAGCAGGCAGATGTCCGTCAGGGGGAAGTCCATCAGAACCTCCACGCCTCCGGAGAAAACCACCGGCAGCTTCATGCCAAGAAAGGCGCTGTACACCTCGATGTTGCGTTCCATGACCCGGTTTGCATGGTTGTCTCCCGCTCCGAATATCCCCATGCTGATTTTGCTCTCGTTTTCCTCCACCAGGTCCTTCACGGTCTGTCCGTAGTTCTCCGCGGCTTCCATGCGGGATCGGGCTGCCTTCAGGACCGTCATCTCGTCCAGAAGGGCGGTTTTTTCGTCCGACCAGGAGCCTCTGTTGTTCCAGAGCATCTCGTCCGCTCTCGCCAGGCGGGCGTCCACGGCGGCGGTGGAACCCCACGCCAGGAAGGCCTGCTTCACTTCTGCCAGGGAACAGCCGCTGCTGTCGTCCGTGCAGTGGCGGAAGAAGAAAATCCCGTTGGCCAGCAGGGCGGTCAGCAGCAGCAGAACCGCCCAGGGGGTGTGCAGGAGCTTTCGCAGTTCGTGTCTCACAGGACCACCTCGTCTCCGAAATGCCAGAGATACACGTCCTCCAGCGTGGGACGGGCGGGAGAACAGGGGAGCGGAGGGGGCGCCTCCGCAAGCAGGCGTACCAGAACGCCGGTGGAGCTCCGGGACAGGCCGGCCACCATTCCCCAGCGGGAGGCCTCCCGGGCCTGTTCCTCCTCCATCTCCGCCTCCCACACGCGGCCCTCCACGCCGCGGATCAGGTCCGCCGGGGTTCCGTCCGCGATCAGGGTGCCCTTCCGAAGCAGCGCCACCCGTCCGGCGATGAATTCGATGTCAGAGACCACGTGGGTGGAGATGAGTACGATCTTCTTCATCCCGATCTCCGCGATCAGATTCCGCACCGCGATGCGCTGCCTGGGGTCCAGACCGGCGGTGGGTTCGTCCAGGATGAGAATGTCCGGCTCGTCCAGAATGGCCTGGGCCAGCAGCAGCCGCTGCTTCATGCCGCCGGAGAGGGAGCGGATCGGCTGCGCCCGGACCTCTGTCAGGCCCAGAGCCTCCAGGACCTGTTCCATCCGCTCCCGGGCCCTTTGTCGGGACATGCCCCGCAGGGCGGCGATGTAATACAGAAACCGCTCCGCGGTGAATCCGGGATAGAAGGTCTGCTGCTGGGGGACATAGCCCAGTCGCGCCCGGAATGCCGCGCCCAGTTCCCGGGTGTCGGTTCCATCCAGAAACACAGATCCGGCGGAGGGAGCCAGGTTGCCGCTCAGGATGTTCATGAGGGTGCTCTTGCCCGCCCCGTTGGGCCCCAGAAGGCCGCAGATGCCCGGCGTCAGGCGCAGGGAGATGCCGCAGAGGGCCTCCTTTTTGCCGTACGTGCGGCGCAGATCCCGCAATTCCAGTTCCATTGATAAATCCTTTCCATCTGAGAAACATATGCGTGTGCCCGGAAGGGCGGACAGGAGGTCGCCGCAGCCCGGAGCAGTGAGGTTGCTTCCGGGCCGGAAACCGGCGGTTTCCCCGTGTTCCGCGTCGAAGGGGATCACCCTCGGCGATGGGAGAGAGGCGTGAAGACGGTTTTTCTCCGGCCAGATCGGCTGCAGGAGGGATCTGCTCAGCCCTGGTCCGAAACGGGGGCTATGCTTTCCGCGACCTTCAGCATGATTTCCTTTGAATAGTTGGAATTGATGCTGAAGGAGATTTCCTGCTGTTCGTCGATCCAGAACAGATCGCCGCCCGGGGAATCGGTATCCGGGACATAGGTGGCGTAACAGCCGTTCAGCTGAAACTCTTCCTTCCTGGAAAGATTCGGACTGACAATGCCCTGCAGACTATTGGAGTCGAACCTGTTGTAAGCGAAAATCAGCCCGCTGGTCCCGTCGGTGTATTCGAGGATGCAATCGCCCTCAAGGAGAAACGTATCCACCAGTTCCGCTCCCTCCGGAAGCCAGGTGGGGCGCAGGGTGGGGAGTTCGGAGGTATTGTCGGTCTGATAGTGGAACCAGATGCCGTTCTCGTCCTCTACCTGAAACCAGGAGAGCAGGTCGGCCATGACGGGCGGAGCGAAGCAGATCAGGCAGGCGGAGAGAGACGCAACCAGGAGAAAGGAGACCAGGCTGACGCAGATCCGTTTGCGCCTCGTCCTCTTCTGATACGCGTCATAGTGCTGGCTGATGGAGTTCATGACCTGGCTGACATATTCCTCGGAGGGTTCGTAGTCGTCGGCATCCATCCGGTCCGTTCTTCGTTTGAGCCCTTCGGTCAGTTCCCGGACGCCCTTACGAAGGAGATTCTTTCGCATCGGGAGTGTTCACCTCGCTTTCCTTCAGAATCTTCTGCAGCGCGGCTTTCGCTCTGGCCAGCAGCCGGTATACGCTCACGGTGGAACTCTGGAACATGCCGGCAATTTCATGGGCGGAATAGCCGTACTGGTATTTCAGCACCAGCACGTCCTGGTATCGCTCGGGAAGCTGCGCGAAGGTATCCTCCAGATCCGTCTCGACCCGCTCGGCTACATCCGGCTCGCACAGACCGTATTCCGCCGTCGTAAGATCGTTCAGCTCCAGATGCCCCCGGCGATCCCGGACCATGTTGTACGCCCGCTGCTTTGTGATCAGGTACATCAGATTTCGGGTCAGGCTGTCCTGGGGGTCATAGCGGAGTTTGTCCGGGTGTTCGGCGAGGTAGCACATGGCGTTCTGTACGGCGTCTTCCGCGTCTTCCTGATTTCCTGTAATCCGAAAAGCGGTATGATACATCATGCGGTGCCAGCAGGTGAAGACAGCCTGGATTTTCTTTTTCTCGCTGTGTGCTTCCACCATCGCAAAGCTCCTTTCCAGGCGCAGATCCGGGAGATCCCCTGTTTCGGGGAAAGTTGTGGACGCGGAAAATCCCCGGCGAATACGGGATCCACTGGGACCGGGTCACGTGCGGGGGGCAGCTTGGGGTAAAACCGTGCGAATCAGATAGGAAAGACGGGCCTGCGGGATGCGGGGCCGGATGTTCCCGGATCCGGCAAAGCGGCAACCCTGCGCTCTCTGGTCTGCGCATCCTTTCGCTCCGGGCGGAGGGGAGAAGCCAGGGGATTGCGACAGGGTGCTGGCAACGAAAGGTCTGGAGTAGGAAGGGAGCGGATTGCGGCGTACTTCGGTGGCGCGGAGCCGGGTCCGGGCAGCCGGTCCTTCTCCCCTGTTAAGAAAAACACGGCGGAGCCCCGGAATTGACCTCTCGATCGTTAATATTTTTATTTTCGTACGAAAAGCTGAAAAACAGCTCGAAAAAGAGAGTCTGATTGTATAAACTGACGAAACCAGGGAGGCGTTCCCCAATGGGGCCTTGGGTCCAAAAGGTCAGGACCCGCTTTCCTGACGTGCGCCCCTGGGGCAGGCGGGCAACCGGACTGTCCGTCCGGACTCGGAAGCGTCGCCGGGAGGAGCGGGACGGTCCGGGAAACAGAAAACGGGCGCCGCGCAGAAAAGCGTGGCGCCCGTTGCAGGCTGGAATGTGGCAGGACCGCTTCGGCCCCGTCATGGACGCTCTCAGGTGAAGAGTCCGCCGTCGTCCTCGGCTTCGTCGGGATCGTCGTCCGTGGTGTAGTACTCGGAGAGGAGGTCCCGCTCGGAATCGTCCTGATCCGGTTTGGGGGCCTGCAGCGCGTCGTCGTCCGGCAGGCCGTCGTCGAATTCGAGCAGGTCGTCCTCCCCCTCGTCTTCGTCCTCCACGGAGTAGTCCGCTATGGGCCGGCGGTAAGCGGGGGAGCGCCTCCGCTCGGCGGGATCGAAGGGAGCGCCGATCAGGTTGCCCTCCTCGTCGATGACGTCCGCCTTGCGGTACTGCAGCAGGCCGGAGCCGGCGGGGATCAGCTTGCCGATGATCACGTTCTCCTTGAGCCCCAGCAGGTGGTCCTCCTTGCCCTTGATGGCGGCCTCGGTCAGAACCTTGGTGGTCTCCTGGAAGGAGGCGGCGGAGAGGAAGGATTCCGTGGCCAGGGAGGCCTTGGTGATGCCCATGAGGATGCGGGTGCAGGTGGGTTCCACCAGCTCGGCGCCCTCCGGGCCCGTTTCCCCGGCGGCTTTGCGGTTGCGGATATCCCGGACCGCGTCGTTGAAGTCCACGATATTGACGGTGGAGCCGGAGAGGAGTTCGGAGTCGCCCGGGTTTTCCACCCGGACCTTGCGCATCATCTGGCGGACAATGACCTCGATGTGCTTGTCGTTGGTGTCCACGCCCTGCTGGCGGTACACCTTCTGCACCTCGCGGATCAGGTAGTTGTGGCAGGCGGAGAGGCCCTGGATGCGCAGCACCTCATGGGGCGACAGAGCGCCGTCCGTCAGCTGGAAGCCCTTCTCCACCACGTCGCCGTCCTTGACCCGGATGCCGGCCGAGAAGGGGATCGCGTAGGAGACGGGCGCCTCGCCGGAGTCCGGGTCCGGCGTGATGGTGACGTTGCACATGACATTCTTCTTGGTCTCTTCCAGGGAGACGGTGCCGCCGACCTCCGCCAGCTGCCCCATCTTCTTGGGCTTGCGGGCCTCGAACAGCTCCTCCACCCGGGGAAGACCCTGGGTGATGTCGCCGCCGGCCACGCCGCCGGTGTGGAAGGTGCGCATGGTGAGCTGGGTGCCCGGTTCGCCGATGGACTGGGCGGCGATGAT
>CANRFA010000134.1 GCA_947629775.1 uncultured Oscillospiraceae bacterium | reverse complement strand
AACGGCGGAGAGAGCGGTGGGCCTGCCGGGCGGGGAATTCCCTCGAAACCGCAGAACGTCAGGGCTCCGGGAGCGGAAAGGGAGAGGCGCGTCCCGGGTTGGAGAGACCGGGGTAGCTTCCTGCGATCTGCCGGGGTGACCGCAAGGGGACCCGGCCGTGGGGTGGCCGTCCCGCTCCGGACCGGCAGAACGGTTGCATGGAAGAGAATTCCGTGCTAATATGTGGAATGCATTCCTTTTCCTGCCCCTCGGCGGGAAGAGGGAAGAAGGGAGGAATTTTCTCATGCTGCAGAACGACAATTTCCGACGTCTGCTGTTCCTGCTGCTCTACGCCTTTCTGGGCTGGGCGGTAGAGGTGTGCTGGTACTCCATCCGGAACCGGCGCTTTGTAAACCGGGGCTTTCTGACCCTGCCGTTCAGTCTGCCCTACGGCATCGCCGCCGTGATCCTGCTGGAGGTGCTTCCCACCCTGGGACAGCGCCACTATGTGCTGGAGCTGATCGCGGTCCTGACGGTTCTTGCGGTGACCCGCAGCCTGGCGGCCACCTTCACCCGGCGGGTGAGCCATATGGCTCAGTGGGAGACAGCGGGAGCCCTGGGAAAGCTGGACACCCCGCTGGGGCTGGGAGCTTCCGTGGGAATCAGCGTCCTGGTCCTGATCTTCTACCACGTGGTGCATCCCGTGCTGCTGACGGCGGTGCTGCTGCTTCCGCGCCTGCCGCTGCGGATCCTGGTGATCGGGCTGGGGGCCGCGGTGGCGGTGGACTTTGCCTCCGCCCTCTTCGCCGTGCGCCACGGCCGTCCGGAGACGGAGGTGCAGCGGCGCAACCGCACCTGGTCCCAGGAGCTGGCGGACCGGATCTCGGATCACATCTGGCGCCGACTGCGCCGGGCCTATCCGGGCATTGAGCAGGAGAAAGAGGAGAAGTACACTTTCGCCCGGGGGATGTGCCTGGACAAGCTGGTGTGGGTCTTCCTGATCTGCGCCCTGCTGGGGGACATCATCGAGACCTTCTACTGCGGTCTCGTGGACGGGCAGTGGATGAACCGTTCCAGCGTCCTCTACGGCCCCTTCAGCTTTGTCTGGGGCCTGGGGGCGGTGGTGCTCACCGTTTCCCTGCGCCGCTTCGCGGAGAAGTCGGACCGCTGGGTCTTCCTGGGCGGCTTCGTCATCGGGGGCGTCTACGAGTACTCCTGCTCTGTCTTCACGGAGCTGGTGTTCGGGACGGTCTTCTGGGACTACAGCGACATGCCCCTGAACATCGGGGGACGGACCAACGTGCTCTTCTGCTTCTTCTGGGGCCTTCTGGCCCTGGTGTGGGTGAAGATGATCTGTCCGCCCCTGGAGAAGGGGATCGAGCGCATTCCGCCGGTGGCGGGCAAGGTTCTGACCTGGGTGGTGGTCTTCACGATGCTGTGCAACGGCCTTCTGACCGCCGCGGCCATGATCCGCTACAATACCCGGGCCGTGCGGCCGGAGCCGGACGGCATCGTGGAGGAGTTCCTGGACCGCAACTACGACAACGCCTATATGGAGCGCCGCTGGCCCAACATGATCGTCACCTGAGCGCGCCGCGCCCCGGGCGGAGCTTCCCTGTTCCGTCCCGGGGCGCAAGGCGAAAAAAAGCCCCGGAAAACGGGTGTTTTCCGGGACGGAACAGCGGGGGAAGAATCAGCGCTTGGAGAACTGGGGGGCGCGGCGGGCGGCCTTCAGACCGTACTTCTTGCGCTCCTTCATACGAGGATCGCGGGTCAGGAAGCCGGCGGACTTCAGGGGGGCGCGGAACTCGGGGTTGAGCTGCAGCAGGGCGCGGGCGATGCCGTGGCGGATGGCGCCGGCCTGGCCGGTCACGCCGCCGCCGGACACGGTGGTGTCGATATCGACCTTGCCGGTCATGCCGGTGGTCTCCAGGGGCTGACGGACGATGAGCTTCAGGGTCTCGAGGCCGAAGTACTCGTCGATGCTGCGGCCGTTGATGGTGATGGTGCCGGTGCCGTTCTCAAACAGGTGAACCCGGGCCACAGAGGACTTGCGGCGACCAGTGCCATAGAAATAGGGCTTCTTGCTCTTATACATCTTGCGTTACCTCCTCTTACTCGGCCCAGACGTCGGGCTTCTGTGCGGCGTGGGGATGCTCGCTGCCGCGATAGATGTGCAGGCGGGTCAGGGAGTCCTTGGTGATGATGTTCCGGGGCATCATGCCACGGACCGCCAGCTTCATCGCCAGCTCGGGCTTGGTCTGCATCAGGGTGCGGTACTTGGTTTCCTTCAGGTGGCCCACCCAGCCGGAGTGGGTGCGATAGTACTTCTGGTCCAGCTTCTTGCCGGTCAGGATCGCCTTGTCGGCGTTGATGACGATCACATAGTCGCCGCAGTCAGCGTGGGGAGTGTACTCGGGTTTGCGCTTGCCACGCAGCAGATCGGCTGCGATGGTCGCAGTTTTGCCCAGGGGACGGCCGGCAGCATCCAGGACGTACCATTTCCGGACGATGTTCCCCTTGTTGGCCATAAATGTGGACATAGGTGAAACCTCCAATTAACTCGTTATCTCAAACCGGGGTTGTGAGAACAAAATGAACGCCCCTGAGCGTCCGCCCGGAGCTTCAGCATTATAGCCCGGCATACCCCCGGCTGTCAACGAAAATTTTCAGTCTTTTCGCCGGGGCCGGCAAAAGCTCGATTTTGCTCCGGATTTCTCCCTCGTGCTCCGGATATCTCACTTTCATTTTTTCTTTTTGACCTCCCGGAATCCCCCGGATCCGCAACGGATCCGCCCCGAAAGCGGGGGAGAGCCCCTTCCGGGCCGGCCGCGGGAGGGCGCGGGGAGAGTCCGCTGTCCCGCTCCCTCCTGACCGTAGGTGGAAGCATCCGCCGTCCCGCTCCCGTCCTGGATTCCTTGAGGAACCTGAGGGCAGGTACGTCTGCGTTCTCCAGGGAACCCGAGGGCGGTATGCCTGCATTCTCTGCGGAATCCGAAAGCCGGCGGCTGCGGGAGGGCGCGGGGAGAGTTCGCTGTCCCGCTCCCTCCTGCCCGTCGGTAGAAGCATCCGCTGTCCTGCTCCCGTCCGTCCTGGATTCTTTGAGGAACCTGAGGGCAGGTGCGTCTGCGTTCTCCGCGGACCCGAGGGTCGGTACTCCCGCGTTCTCTGTGGACCCTGAGGACCGGTATGCCTGCGTTCTCTGCGGAATCTGGAAGCCGGAGGTGGCGGATCGGTCGGCCCTCAGGGATTGGGTGCCAGGGGCAAGGGGAACCGGGAGCGCCGGGAGTCCGGATGAGATGGCCGGGCTGCAGAGAGTCCTCCCGCCGGAAAGACGGATGGGAACGGAAGCCGGCTCCGGCGCGTCGGCCGGAAGAGGAGGTCAGGGGGAATTTTGCCCGGAACATGGTGAAATACCCCCACAAACGGCCTTCCCGAGGGCAAATCGTTGGAGAAAATGCCGTGTTCCGGGAAATTGAAAAACCATGACGGGGGTGCTATACTGTTGCGTACTAACGGTTTCCGGGGACCGGGCCTGCGGTCCCTCCCCCGTATGATTTGAGGTAATAGCATGTATCGCATCAAGACCCTGAACAAGATCGCGCAGAAGGGCCTGAGCCAGCTGGATCAGACCCGATTCCAGGTAGCGGACGACGTCTGCGACGAGGACGGAATCCTGGTCCGTTCCGCCGATATGCACGACTACGAGTTTCCCGAGGCGCTGCGGGCCATCGCCCGGGCCGGCGCGGGAACCAACAACATCCCCATCGAGCGCTGCTCCCAGGCGGGCATCGTGGTGTTCAACACCCCGGGCGCCAACGCCAACGCCGTCAAGGAGCTGGTGATCGCCGCCATGCTGATCGCCTCCCGGGACATCCTTGGCGGAGCCGAGTGGGTGCAGGAGCAGGCCCATACCCCCAACGTGGATCTGGTGACCGCCGTGGAGAAGGGCAAGAGCCAGTTCGTGGGCCCGGAGCTCTACCGCAAGACCCTGGGCGTCATCGGCCTGGGGGCCATCGGCGCCCTGGTGTGCAACATCGCCCTGGATCTGGGCATGGACGTCTACGGCTACGACCCCTTCCTGTCCGTGGACGCCGCCCTGCGCCTGGACCGCCACGTGCACGTGGTGAAGGACGTCAACGAGCTCTACAAGGTCTCGGACTACGTGACCCTGCACATCCCCTATAACAAATCCACCCGCAACTTCATCGACGCCCACGCCATCAGCAAGATGAAGGGGCGCGTGCGCGTGCTGAACCTGGCCCGCGGCCCGCTGGTGAACGACGACGACATGATCGAAGCTCTCCAGACCGGCCGGGTGGCCAAGTATGTCACCGACTTCCCCGACGAGAAGATCGCCGTGGAGCACAACGTGGTGGCCCTGCCCCACCTGGGCGCCTCCACCCCGGAGAGCGAGGAGAACTGCGCCGTGATGGCGGCCCGCCAGCTGCAGGACTACCTGATGAACGGCAACATCGTCAACTCCGTGAATCTGCCCAACGTGTCTCAGGACTGGAGCGGCATCTCCCGCCTGTGCATGATTCACCGCAACTCCCCGGCCATGCTGAGCAGCATCATGTCCATTCTTTCCGAGGACGGCATCAACGTGGAGAACGCCACCAACCGCTCCAAGGGAGACTTCGCCTACACCATGATCGACGTCAACGCCCGGGTCCACGACGAGGTCAAGGCCCAGCTGCGGGCCATCCCCAACATGATCCGCGTCCGGGTGCTGAAACACTGAGGTTCCGCCGGGGGGCGGAACCGGAAGGAGGAGCACAATGA
>CANRFA010000133.1 GCA_947629775.1 uncultured Oscillospiraceae bacterium | reverse complement strand
ATTTCATCAGGAGTTCCTCACTGCGGCGTTCCAGTGCACGAGGCCCATCTTCGACATTGGAAACATCGAGAGGAGAAATGTACTTCGCTGAGTTCAGCCGACGGATCGTCAGCTGCAGGCAGGAGTCAGGGGTGTCAGAGCCAAAGTTTTTGCGGATGGTCTCCTCCACAGCGTCCAGGATGACCTGCTCGTCCTCCCGCCCCTCAAGGGCATAGAGTTCGAAGGTAACTTTAGAATGTCCGGTAGCGGCGCAAAACGCCTTGCGGAAGGCCGCGGAATCCGGAAAGTCATCCCGGCTGGTGATGGCGGTGGAACCGCGCACCTGGACCCTGACCTGGCTGGCGGAAGGAAACGGAACGGCGAAGTCGGCAAAGAACCCCTGTAAGGCGTGAAAGATCGCCGTCCGGTCAGGCATGGGGACCCCAACACCCAGGTCGGAGCGACCCAGATTGTCGATGCCGTTACGGTAGGAGAGAAGGATCTGGGGATTGTCCCTGTGAGCTTCCTGATAGTAAGCCGTATTCTGGATCAGATCCTCCACCGGGGGAAGAGCGGGAACGCCCCAGTAATTCCGCCAGGTGTCATAGAAGGCCCTGTAAGCGGGATCCCAGCGGATTATCTTCTGCTTCCTGTTATAGCCCAGGTTGAGTCGGAAGAATCGATCCGGGGCGATCCGCACATAGGCACTTACCCCGTAAGGCAGAAAGATATTGCCCTTAGCCTTTTCCGGATCCGGACCGGGGCTCCAGCGGGCCATGCGGATGTGGCAGATCAGCATGGGCTCCTCCCGGGGCGGAATGGTCTGCAGGGAGAACTCAAAGCGCCAGGAGACGAGCTGCCTCGTGTCCGGATCCCGGATGGGATCGCTGATGAGGGTTCGGTTGCCTGCGGCGTTCAGATGGATGTTTTCCAGGTTGCTGCCGGTCAGACGGTCCAGAACCATCAGAGGGATGGCGGTGAAGGAGTCCTCGGAGACGGTCTGGCTGTTGTCCGAACGGATCAGTTCCACCTCCTGCTGGCTCTGCAGGGTTCCCAGAAGGTCCAGAGTCCGGGAGCGGGACGGAGAATCCATGGTTTCCACGTCGATGGTTTCCTGCAGGAGGCGGGCGATACGCTTGTCTTCCGGAGTTGGAGGGTTCTTTCCGTTGCCCGCAGATTCGGCCGAAAGGGCGGAAGAGTTCAGCCACAGGAAGAGAAGAGTGCACAGCTGCCTGCTGGCTTCTTCCGTGAAGGGAACCAGGGATGTGAGCCAGCGGCTGTCGTCCGAGGTTTTGGACAGAGGGGCCATATGTACGATGTCGGGCATACAGCCCATGATCATGTTCTTGAGGGGACCGGTCTTCAGCCAGGGGCCCGATTCCGAAGACTTGTCCGGGATGAGGCTCCGGATAAGGAAAAGCTGACGCTTCCAGTCCGGAGGAAACCCCTGATGGTAAAGGGTAACCGAGTAGCCGGGCAGAACCTTCCAGGCCAAAGGCTGGATCTCTTTCAAGGTCTGGTCCCTGTTTTTTTCAGATTTCGTCATAGTGCAGACTCCTTTTCAGCGCTTTCCAGAAAGGCTCGTAGAGAGAACGGGCAATCCGGGCGGTGGCAGTGTCGTTCATCAGGTTGTCCAGGTAGGCTTCCATTTCGTTGAGGCAGTCAAAGCCGCTCCTGTTCTTGCTGCTGCGACGGAAGGCAGCGTCGGCGAAGTAGATGTGGGGCGGCTGCCGGTCGCTGTCCCGGACCCGGGCCAGCCGGCCGAAGATCTGCAGGATCAGGATGAACAGAGAGGCTATAATGTCCCTCTGCTCCTCTTTGGGCAGGGAATCGAGGCCCAGAGACAGGCGGCGGGTATTGATACGCAGCCAGAACTTCGTAGCGGATTCCCGGACGCGCTTCTGGAAGGCGAAGGCGGTTTCACCCTCCTGACGCCTGTGCAGCGACTCCACGTATCCAATGAGCTTGCATCCCTTCTGACCCGGGTCGTCCGGCACGCTCATGGGGCGCGCCAGGAAGAAAACGGCGCTGAGAGAGGAATGCCCGCTTTCGTCTACGATGTTGTGGCCCCGTTCGATGGCCAGAGCGGGGGCGATGAGGATCTTTTCCGGCATCTGTGCGAAGCGGGATACCTCGCCGCGGTGCAGAGGACAGTGCCGGCGGCCTGTGTTGACGAAGGTCTCCTCCTTGTCGTCCGGAAGATCTGCGTTATCCGGGTACAGAACGCAGATCCCGGGCAGGCTGGTGCCGGAGAGCGCCTTCGCCAGGGCGTTGGCGACGGTCTCGCACTCCTTGTAGCTGTTGACCACCAGCAGAACTTTACCATCTCCCTGGCACTCGTCGAGGATTTGGGAAGCATACGTGTTGGTCAGTTCCGCCAGGCGGCTGCTCCGCTGTTTCTGAGAGGAACCGGACACTCGCAGTTCATTCTCGGGAAGGAAGATTTCGGTCCGATCCAGGAAGGCCCGCACCTGGGAGGACGCCTCCAGGATGTAGTTGACCGGACGGTTCACGTGGTACTCGAAGCTGCCGCTGGCCCAGCTGGAGCCGGACATGAGCAGGACGTGGGGACCGGCCGGATTCCCCTGAGCGTCCAGCCGCAGCCAGGGGGCATCCTTCATCAGGGCCCGCCCGACGCCGTACTGACGGAAGAGGATCACATCTCGATCGGAATTGTTGGCAAACGTCCCCAGCAGATTGCCTGCCGGCGCAGAAGGCAGAAGTGTGCGCACAGTACTGCTTCGGAAACCGGCGAGTCGGATAAGCTCCTGATCGTTGGCGACAAGGTCATGGCTGTTCAGGAAGGCGGTTTCCAGATCCCGAATGAACTTCTCAAAGTAGATCACGCAGAGGACGGTCTTAAGGGCTTTGTCCTGGCGGTCTCGGACCGCCGTATCTTCCGGGCGTGGGAAGATATCCTGCAGACTGTCCCGCCATTCTTCATATTCGGAGAGGAAGAACTCGTCAGAGGAGGCGTCGTAGCAGGAAGCGTCCCGGACCTTCCGAGAAGCCGGCTCCAGGGAGGCGGTCCGTTCAGAAGTCAGGTTGAGAAGACTCTGATAGACCGGTTCGGGAAGCGGGGGATCGTCCCCGATTCCTTCTCTGAGATCGTTCAGCAGCTGGCGGGCAATGAGAATCCGTCCATCTGACTTTTTGAAGTCCGGGTTGGCCTGGATGGCATCATGAAGACAGTGCCTTACAGTATTGCAGTTTTTATAAACCATATGAAATTTGAACATTGCACGTTCCTGATACTGTTTCAGACCGCTCGTCTTGAGGAATGCGCAGTGCTCATCCGCTATTGCGCTGATATACGCAGCCATGCTGGCGGTAGGCATGAACTTCTCGTCCAGGGTATGCTGCACCCGGTCGCACTCATCGAAGATCACCAGGTCCATCTCCCGCAGGCACAGTTCCAGGAAGAGCTCCCTTGTGCGGCCGACCCGGATATCCGGAAGTCCGGCGGGTGTTGTGAGAACCACGGAGGCGGTGTAGCACTCCCGGTACATCCGGGTGCCGGGGCAGCGGTCAAACCAGGGGCAGATGCAGGTCTTCGACCCCTGGGTCAGGGACCAGCAGGGCTCCTTGCCGGGAGGAATGGGTGTCGGACGGTTTTCCCGCAGACCGTCCAGCGCGCAGCAGGGGGCGAGCAGGGACGACAGCTCCGGGTTCAGAATCCGGTCAGAGGGATCCCAGACCTGGTCCAGATACCGGGCGCGGCTGGTGCGTCCGATCAGCGGACTGCAGGAGACGCCGAAGCCCTTCAGGTTCTTCCAAAGGGAGAGCACATCCGCCACCGTGTTGAGGATGATGACGATCCGCTTGCCATGGCGGTGCGCCCAGAAGGCCAGAACGCGGATCAGGGTGGTCTTTCCGGAGCCGACCATGCCGATGAGGTTGGTCACCTGCTGAAGCGTGAAGACGGCACAGTCCTCGACCACCCCTTCCCGGACCGCCTTGAGGGTATTGCTCTCCAGAACCTCCAGAGCGTAATCGGAGGGATCCATCTCCTTCATGGCGCGGGCGCACTCCAGCAGTTCCGACAGCGGAATGAAGATGGGCGGCCGGGGTCCTTTCTCTTCCCGGGGTTCCTCTGCCGGTTCGGGGATCGGACCGTAGATGGTCAGAGAGACCGTCTCCATGCTGTTGTCCTGAAAGAGAGAGAACGAAAAGGGAGTGCCGGATTGGATAGCGGGCATGGGGTTGCGAGTGGCGGGCGGCTGGCCCCAGTGCCGCTTCCATTCGTTCAGCCGGTCTTCATAGGGCAGCAGCGCATTGGACCCGGGATGGAAGCGGGTGCCGTCCGGCGTGTCCTCGATGACGAAGACGCGCAGAGCGTCGTAGGCACTGGAGCGGTAGGCGTCCAGATCTTCCACCCAGCACTGCTGGGACCGGTAACGCTGGAGCGTGCGGTCCACGGAGAGCAGCATGACATCCAGGTCGGAAGCATGCTCCATTCCGATCAGTTGGAAGCGGGTAAACAACAGGTTGGCCCGATAGGGGTCCGCCTCCGGATCCGAGAGAAAAAGCAGATGGAGCGCGGCCTCAACGGAGGCAAACCTGGGAAGTGTCAGAGCTCCGGTTGCGGAGGGATCCGGGAACCACTGCTTGAGAGAGTCGTAGATGGATGTCTGTTTGTTCATGTCGAAATTCCTCCCTTCCTGTCTTCGACGAGATCTTTCAGCATGCTCAGCGTAACGCAGTCGATGTTTTTTTCATCCGCCAGAGCCTTTCTCACAACGGCCAGGTAGTTGTTCTGCTGCTTCACGACCTCGTCCGGTACCACGTAGAAGCCCTTTTCGAAGTCGTCCTGCTGAAAGGGGTTTTTACGGATCTGTTTGGTCAGAAAACGCGGATTCTGATAGCACTTGGCGTCGATCTCCCACCTGGCGCCGTCCGGGAAGCGGATTTCCACATCGTAGGTGTCCATTTCGGGCCAGAGCTCGGTGTCCAGCCC
>CANRFA010000132.1 GCA_947629775.1 uncultured Oscillospiraceae bacterium | reverse complement strand
CGGCTATGTCACCCGTGAAGAAAACGCCTCCGGGACCATCGAGGCCGGACGGACGATCGAGGTGAAGTTCGTCAACACCTATGAAAAGCCGACCGGAAAGCTGGTTATTCGGAAGGTGGTTCTCGGCAGCCAGACAGACCAGCAGTTTAACTTCGTGCTGGAGCTCAGCGACCCTGCCCTCAGCGGCCAATATGGGGATCTTCTGGTCTCTGGCGGCAGAGCGGAGTTCACCCTGAAAGACGGTGAGGAGGTTGTGGTATCTGGCTTGCCGGAAGGGACCTCTTACACCGTAACCGAAAAGGAGGCCGATCAGAACGGCTTCCATACGACTGCCTACAATGCCAATGGAACGGTTGTGGGCAATAAGACGGTATCCGTCCTCTTCGAGAATCGGAGGGTAACCGGTGGCCTTCAGATAGAGAAACTGGTAAAGGGTCCGGATCCTAATAAAGCCAGATCTTATCAGTTTTTCCTTGAATTGGGCGACCACAGCATCCAGGGCACTTACGGCGACCTGACCTTTGTGGACGGCACCGCTGCATTCACCCTGAAACATGGGGAAAGCATCAAGGTGGAGGGGCTCCCGGCTGGAATCACCTATAAGGTGACCGAGGTGCCTTCTTCAGACCCTGAGAACCCGTATACCATCCAGGCCACAGGTGATCAGGGCGTCATTGTGGAGGGGGCGGTGACCCAGATCACGTTCGTCAATAACTACGTCACTCCGGGAAATCCGCCGGACAGCCCGCCGGAAAACCCGCCGGACAACCCACCGGATAACCCGCCACCTGAAAACCCGCCGGACAACCCACCAGATAATCCACCAGATAACCCGCCGGACAACCCGCCAGACAATCCGCCTGGAGTACCGCAGACCGGGGATGCCCATGCTACGCAGCTGTGGCTGAACCTGATGCTGCTCTCCGGGGCCTGTCTCCTGCTTCTTCTCCGGAGTAATCGCATAGTCAGAAAGCATAACTGACTGAGGGACCCTTATCTACCAGTATAATGGGAGGGAGCTGGCGGCTTCAGACCGCCAGCCCCCCTGCCGGGCCAGCCCTGGCCCTTTGCGGACTCTTTCTCCCGCCAATGAAAAGCCGGGAGCGGACCGCCTTATGGCTGTCCGCCCCCGGATCGTCAGACCGTCTCTTCTTCCCAGCCCTTCAGGGGAATCTTGGGGTGATGCTCCCGCATCCAGTCCCGAAGCGCCCGGCCGGTGCCATCCGCGAACCCGGACAGCGGGCAGTAGAGGTAGTCCACTTTCTTCGGTTTCTTTCCCCGCTGCGCTTCTTCGCCCCTTACGAGCAGGAAGTCGCCAGCCTTCCGAAATTCCGCCACCTTGTACCAGGGAACATCGGCCTCCATGCCGGTGTCGTCGGACAGACGGACGCTGTTCCCGAAGGTAACCAGGATCTGGAATTTCTCCCGTCCCCATTTCGCGCAGTTCTTTTTCCACGTTCTGCGCACCAGAACGGAGGGAGAGATGAGCTGATACAGAGAAAGGGCGATGAACACCACATAGACCGCGGTTCTCAGATCCACACCGGTGCCATGGGCGAAGCCATAGCACATGATAAAGACGCTGAACGCCAGAAGCAGGGACCAGAAGATGTAAGTCCCCACGTTCTGCCGCAGAACCTGGTGGAACAGCGCCATGTTGAAGTCCTGATCGTGGATATAGCGGCATTCAAACTCCATTTCGCACCTCTTACTGCAGAAGGCCCAGCTTCATGGCCACCACGTTGTCCACCATGGCCAGGGCGTTATCCAGCATCAGCGGATCCTTGCCGCCGCCCATGGCGGAGTCGGGCTTGCCGCCTCCGGAACCGCCGGCGATGGCGGAGACCTGCTTCACGATATCGCCCGCCCGGACGCCGGCCTTGACCGCTTCCTTGCCGCAGACCGCCAGGAAGGTGATCTTCTGGCCCTTGACCGTGGCCAGCACCGCCACGATGTTGGGTTCCCGATCCCGCAGAATGTCGCCCATCTGACGCAGCCGGGCGGCGTCCGCCTCGGGGACGGTGTTGTAGACCACCTTCAGAGGACCCACGTTGCGGGCGGAGAAGAGGATCCGCTCGGTCTCGCCGGCGGCCTCCTTCGCCTTGAACTTCTCCACCAGCTGGTGCAGCCGGCGGATCTCCTGGGTAGCGGCCTCCGCTTTCTCCCGCAGCTCGTCGGGACGGGCCTTGAGCGCCGCCGCCGCCGCAAAGAGCATCTGCTGGTTCCGGTTCATGGTCTCCAGAGAGACCTTGCCGGTTGTGGCCTCGATGCGGCGTACGCCGGAAGCCACGGAGAACTCGCTGCGGATGTGGAATACGCCGACCTTGGCGGTGTTATCCAGATGGGTGCCGCCGCAGAACTCCACGGAGTAGCCCTTCCCCATGTCCACCACGCGGACCACGTCGCCGTACTTCTCGCCGAAGAGAGCGATGGCGCCCCGCTGACGGGCCTGCTCAATGGGCAGTTCCTCCGTAACAATGTCGTATCCCTCCAGGATCGCCTCGTTGACCAGGGCGGAAACCTGCCCCAGTTCCTCGGGGGTCATGGCGGAGAAGTGCGTGAAGTCGAAGCGCAGGCGGTCGGGCTCCACCAGAGAGCCGGCCTGATGCACGTGATCGCCCAGCACCTTGCGCAGAGCGGCGTCCAGCAGGTGAGTCGCGGAGTGGGCCCGCATGATGGCCTTGCGGCGCTCGACGTCGATGGCGGCGGTCACGGTATCGCCCAGGCGGAGGGAGCCGGAGACTACCTTGCCGTAGTGCATATACTTGCCGCCCTTGTTCTTCTGGACGTCGGTGACCTCGAAGGTCATGTCGCCGCTGGTGAGGACGCCATGGTCCGCCACCTGGCCGCCCATCTCCGCATAGAAGGGGGTTCTGTCCAGCACCACGATGCCATCCACGCCGGTCATCATGGCTTCCGCCTGCTCGTTCTCCACGACCAGAGCCACGACCCTGCCGTCGTCGATGGCGGTGTGTTCGTAGCCCACGAAGACGCTGGCGGGCACTTCCTTGCCGAATTCCACGCCGGCCCAGCCCAGGTCGCCCAGGGCTTCCCGGGCCTTCCGGGCCCGCTGCCGCTGCTCTTCCATCTGAGCGTGGAACTGCTTCTCGTCCACGGTCATCCCCTGCTCCTGGGCCATCTCGATGGTCAGATCCACGGGGAAGCCATAGGTATCGTAGAGTTTGAAGGTATCCGCGCCGGAGAAGACGGTCTCGCCCTTGGCCTTATGGGCCTCCAGCATCTCCTGGAAGATGCGGATGCCGCCGTCGATGGTGCGGGCGAAGTTCTCCTCCTCCACCCGGATGATGCGGGTGATATAGGCCTCCCGCTCCCGCAGCTCGGGATAGTGGCCCTCGTTCTCCTGGATCACGGTGGAGCAGACCTGATACAGGAAGGGATCGTTGACGCCCAGCAGCTTGCCATGGCGGGCGGCCCGGCGCAGCAGGCGGCGCAGCACGTAGCCCCGTCCCTCGTTGGAGGGCAGCACGCCGTCGCAGATCATGAAGGTGGCGGAGCGGATGTGGTCCGTGATGACCCGCAGAGACACATCCTTGTCATGGCTCTCCCCGTAGTGGGCGCCGGTGATCTCGGAGACCTTGTGGGTGATGTTCATGACGGTGTCTACGTCGAAGAGAGAGGCCACGTTCTGGCAGACGCAGGCCAGCCGCTCCAGGCCCATGCCGGTGTCGATGTTCTTCTGCTTCAGCTCGGTGTAGTTGTTGTTGCCGTCGTTGTCAAACTGGGAGAAGACCACGTTCCAGACCTCGATATAGCGGTCGCAGTCGCAGCCCACCGTGCAGCCCGGCTTGCCGCAGCCCCACTCGGGGCCCCGGTCGTAGTAGATCTCGGAGCAGGGGCCGCAGGGGCCGGAGCCGTGCTCCCAGAAGTTGTCTTCCTTGCCGAATTTGAAGATACGATCCGCGGGGATGCCGATCACGTCGTGCCAGATGTGCCAGGCCTCGTCGTCGGCGGGGGTGGTCTCGTTGCCGGCGAAGACGGAGGGGTACAGGCGGTCCGGATCCAGACCCACCCACTCCGGAGAGGTCAGGAACTCCCAGGCCCAGGGAATGGCCTCCTTCTTGAAGTAGTCGCCGAAGGAGAAGTTGCCCAGCATTTCAAAGTAGGTGCCGTGGCGGGCCGTATGGCCGATGTTCTCGATATCGCCGGTACGGATACACTTCTGGCAGGTGCAGACCCGATGGCGGGGCGGCTCCTCTTCTCCCGTAAACCAGGGCTTCATGGGGGCCATGCCGCTGTTGATCAGCAGCAGAGAGGCGTCGTTCCTGGGAATCAGGGAGAAACTGGGCAGTCGCAGATGTCCCTTGCTCTCAAAGAAGGACAGAAACATCTCGCGAAGCTCGTTCAGGCCAAAAGGTTTGGGTTCGCTCATACTTGTTACCTCCAAAATGTTGATTCGTCGCCGGGTCCGCGTCCCGCCGCGGAAGGCCTACCGCACGGCGGCCTCCAGCCCCATGAGCTCCATGTCGGCGCTGAAGGCGATGCGGTAGTACACGTTTTTCTTCGCGTGTTTGTAGTAGAAGACGGCTGAGGCGTATTCTTCCCCGCTGTCCAGGGTCTGCCCGGTGGCCATGGCGTCGGTCTCCCGGCCGATATCCCCGGCCTTCTCCCGGATCGGCTCCATCAGGGCGCGGATGTCGTCCGGCGTACAGGTGGCCTGGCCGTCGGAGCGCAGCCGGTCGTACACGGTCTGCCACTGCTCTTCGTTGAGCAGCGACACCACCTCCCGGCCCGCGTCCAGCACCGCGGACTCGTCCATGCCGTCGGGGAGGGGGTTCCCCGAACAGGCGCACAGCGCGATGCCCAGGAAAACCACGGTCAGCAGAGCGGCAAGCGAACGTCTTTTCATTGGAATCTGCCTCCGTGAATTACCCGGCGACAAGTCGCCGGGCTTCCGGCGATATCGCAAGGCTTTCGCTCACTTACACTGCTCGGGGTAT
>CANRFA010000131.1 GCA_947629775.1 uncultured Oscillospiraceae bacterium | reverse complement strand
GGCGTGGATATGCGCCTGGCCGACATCTGCAGGACGGCGACGCTCAGCGTCACGACCGCCGGCAACCAGGTCGTGATCAAAACCCTGAAGGGGATGGGGAGCGCGGTGGAGTCGGTTGTGAAAACCGGCAACTACAGAGGAGTGGTCGGGATCCTGTCAGGGGATGACACGTGTCTTGTCATCATGGAAACGGAAGAACAGGCCAGGCAGTTCATTGTGGACGCCAACCGGCTGTTCGTCTGAAACTTACCGAATTCGGGAAAAGGAGGAGCAAGCTCCATGCTTTCTCTGCTCCACATCGAAAACATAGCCATCATAGAGTCCTGCGACATTCACTTTGACGCGGGATTCAATGTCCTGACCGGCGAGACCGGCGCCGGCAAGAGTATTGTCATCGACGCCATCAGCGCCGTGCTGGGACAGCGGACCAGCCGGGAACTGATCCGCACCGGAGCGAAGTCCGCCACGGTGTCGGCTCAGTTCACCGGACTGCCGAAGATCCCCTGGCTGGACGAGAACGGGTTTCCCGGAGAAGAGGAACTGGTGCTCCAGCGGGAGATCTACGGCAACGGACGCAATGCCTGCCGGGTGAACGGAAAGCTCATCTCGGTGGGGCAGTTGCAGCAGCTGGGCCGCAACCTGCTGGATATCCACGGTCAGCATGACGGCCAGCAGCTTCTGGACCCGGCCTGCCACCTGTCCTACCTGGACAGCTTCGGAAACCTGGGGGAACAGAAGGAGGCCTACCAGAGCCAGTACGACGATTACATGGCGCTGAAGAAGAAGATCCGCAGTCTGACCATGGACGAGGCGGAACGGTCCAGGCGGGTGGATATCCTTCGCTACCAGATCCGGGAACTGGAGCGCGCAAGGCTGAGAGACGGCGAGGAAGAACGGCTGGAAGCGCGCAGGAAGCTTCTGTATGAGTCCGATCGTCTGATAAGCGGGCTGCGCAGCGCCGCGGACGCTCTGGGAGGCACCTCCGGAAGGGAGGGCGTCGTGGAACTCCTCGACGAAGCGGAGCAGGGGCTGCGGGGAATTTCCGATCTGAACGATCAGCTGCATGCGATCTCCGAGGAGATCGCGGTCCTTTCGCAGCAGGCGTCCATTGTGCAGGAGGCCGTGGAGGACCTGCGCAGGGAAATGGATTTCGACCCCCAGGAACTGGATCGGGTGGAAACCCGCCTGGCGCTGCTGAGCCGGCTGGAGCGCCGCTATGGGTCCTCCGTTGCGGAGATGAAGGCCTTCCTGGATCGCAGCAAAAAGGAGTTGGATCAGATCGCGTCGGCGGACGATACGCTGAAGATGCTCCATCACGAGATGGAGTCGGCCCGAAAGGCGACGCTGAGGAAGGGCGAAGAGCTCTCGGCCGCCCGCAAGAAGGCCGCTCTGGCTCTTCAGGCCAGAGTGCAGGAGGAACTGCGCCAGCTGGATATGCCCAGGGTGACTTTTGAGACCGAGTTTCAGCCCTCCGCGGGGGAAGGCGGCATGGACGTCACCGGCATCGACCAGGTGCAGTTTCTCATGTCCGCCAACATGGGAGAGGCCCTCAAGCCCATCCAGAAGGTGGCGTCCGGCGGCGAGCTGGCCCGTATCATGCTGGCGCTGAAGAACGTGCTGGCGGAGGACGATGGGATCGGCAGCCTGGTCTTTGACGAGGTGGATACCGGCGTCTCCGGCCGCGCCGCGCAGAAGGTGGCCGAAAAGATGGCGGATGTGGCCCGCCACAAGCAGGTGCTCTGCGTGACCCATCTTCCCCAGATTGCCGCCATGGCGGACGCCCACTTTTCCGTCCAGAAGGACGAGCGGGATGGGCGGACCTATACCAACGTGACGCGTCTTAACCGGAAAGGCCGGGAAGGAGAACTGGGTCGCCTGATCGGCTCCGGCGATATGACCGAGACGATGCAGAAAAGCGCCGCGGAGCTTCTGAACCGGGCGGAGGAGTACCGGAAAGGGATCATCCGGCCGGAGGGAAGCGGAGAAGAGAGCGGGGAGTCTCCGCAGCCTGCTCCGTCCGCCTGAACCGGATCCCCGTTGGATCTGGAACCTCCTGCCCATGTGGCGCGGACAGGTTACGGAGTCAGGAGAGAACCGGACCGGCAGGAGCGTGGAGGGTGCGCTCCCGATCACGCTTTAAAGACAGGCGCCGCGGAATCTGCGGTGCCTGTCTTTTTTCGGGGACAATGAGAGTCGAACGGATGCGGCTCCAGCCGGTTCGGGGGTGTGTCAGGCGAAACCGTCCTGTGATCGAAGCCGCCCTGCAGGGGGTGAAGCGGAGTATTTCTTCCTGCCGAACGGGCCCGGAGCAATGAGGCAGACGTCGATGGGCTGCTGGAGCATGCCAAAACAACGGGTACCGGCTTCTGAACAGCAGTTCGGAGGCGGACGGACTCTCCTTCCTGCCAGAGAGCCGGTCCGATTGTCTCCCGGATTGCCTCAGCTGTTCAGAGTCATTCGTGAATGTGCCTTGCAATCTGCTGGTGCGGGTGGTAAAATAGTATATCATGCGGCCCCTGCAGGGGTCGTGAAAAAGGTAAGGTGGTAATCGAAATGAAACGGAAGAGAATTCTTTCACTGCTGCTCTCCGCCGCGATGGCGCTTTCCCTCGTCCTTCCCGCGACGGCAGCTCCGGTGACCACGGCAGCTGAGGATTCTGCAGCTGCTCCGGCGCCCTGGTACGCGGATGCGCAGGCATTCGTCACTCACGTGAAAATCATGAACGGAACCGATAATGGGTTTGAGCCCAACGGTACCGTCACCCGGGCTATGGTATTCCAGACCCTCTATAACAAGGAAGGGCAGCCTGTTGTGGAAGGCGGGTCCTTCGCGGATGTTGCTTCCGACAGCTGGTATGCCAACGCCGCCGCCTGGGCCAAGGACAGGGGACTTGCGAAGGGCGATGAGGCCGGAAACTTTAACGGGAATCAGAACGCCTCCCGCGCTGAGGTGGCAACCGTTATTGCCCGCTACTTCGATGGTGTGGAAGTTGAGTCCAGTGGCAATTTTGCTTCTGTTCCCGATTACGCTTCCGTTCCGGACTGGGCCAAGGCCGAGATGGAGTTCTGCTATGATGCCGGCTTCATGACCGGCGACGCCAGCGGTTCCATTCTTCCGAACAGGCTTCTCTCCCGGGCTGAACTGGCTCAGCTCTGCATGAATATGCTCACGGTTACCGGCAAGGTGACCGCGATCAGCAAGTATGGCAATGTGAGTACCGACGTTCCGAAGGCTGCCTTCGACGATCGCGAATATAATATGGGCGATATCCTCTATGTTACGGCGGGCGGAACCTGCCTGGAGGTGCCCTATGGCGACGCCTATTCCAACGTGGATAACGGTGCAGCCATTGTCCTTCCGGAGGACTTGGAAGACTCGGAGGACGACACCATCATGGTGGCCATCAACATGGGCAACTTCGCCAAGACCTATGGGCTTGCAGAAGGCAGCAACATCAGTTTCTGGATGTGCGAGAGAGAAGGCTACAAGGACGAGTATGAGGTCAGCAAGATCGACGATCTTCGGACGAACGTCCGGGACGATTACGAATCCGACGAGGTCTTTGCCAACTTCCGTCCCATTGTCATGGGCGACATCGCCGAGGGTGTCCTCTACCGCTCCTCCAACCCCGTGAACCCCGAGCTGGGCCGCAATACCTATGCGGACGATCTCATCAAGGCCGCCGGTGTCAAGACCGCCATCAACCTGGCGGACAGCGAGGAGACCATGAAAGCCTATGAGGGCTATGACAAGAGCTACTACTCCACCATTGATGTCATCGCTCTGAACATGGGTGTGGACTTCGCAGACGAGGAGTTCAACGCCAAGCTGGCGGAAGGCCTCACCTTCATGACCGAGCACGAGGGTCCCTATGTGATCCACTGCACTGAGGGTAAGGACCGGGCCGGCTTTGTTTCCGCTCTGCTGGAGGCCCTGATGGGCGCCTCCGCCGAGGAGATCATCGATGACTACATGCTCACATACATCAACTACTACCACATCGAGAAGGGCGATGCCAAGTACGAGCACATTAAGGACAAGAATATCAGCAGGACGCTGTGCTCCATTGCCGGGCTCGAAGCCGGTTCCGACCTGACCGGTGTGGATCTGGCCAAGGCTGCTCAGGACTACCTGACCAACACCGTGGGTCTCTCCGCTGAGACCGTTACCGCTCTGCAGAACGTTCTGAAGGGCACGAAATAAGCTGTTTCCCTCTGCCTCCGGCGTCTCTCTGAGATGGCCGGAGGCTTTTTTCGTGGGAAGGCGGACCCTGGAACGAGGTCGGCAGGAGGGGCTGACAGCCCGCTGTGGAGGCAGCGGTCGGTTGGCTGCCGACTGGAGCGGGAGGCCGGGGGCTGTCGGGCACCGGAAAACTTCCGTGGTTCCGGAGAACCTGCGGCTGTGCGTGTGCGTTTTTTTGTAAGGATTGCCAGTGGCATCCCGGAGGCCTCTGTGTTACCATGTGGGCGCAATCGAGAAGAAACCCCCGACAGGCTGCTGATGCAAGGAGGTAGCTTACCATGCCCGTTCTATACTATAAGGATGCCCTGAAGCAGGGCCAGAAGGAGTTCCGCGCCTGCACGGCCCGGGGCCAGTATCCCTATCTGCCCGCGCTGGACGAGTTCGTTCCCACCGCGACGCTGAACCGGGGAGTCAACCTCGGCCTGTGCCAGATTCCCATGGAGTTCATCGTGGGAACCCGCACCGCCGGACGCACCCAGGCCTTCGCCCGCAACTTCATGCCCATCGTGGAGGAAGGTTCCGAGTTCTCGGAGAAGTGGAAGAACCTCTGCAGGGCCCATGTGGAAGAGGGAATCCGGGATCCGGTGATGGTCTTCGAGTATCTCAACCGCTATTATGTGGAGGAGGGCAACAAAAGGGTCAGCGTACTGAGGTTCTTCGGAGCCGAGACGGTCTATGCCAACGTGACCCGGGTGCTGCCGGAGCGCAACGGAACCCGGGAAGTGGACCTCTACTATGAATATGTGGATTTCTGGAACTACTCAAGGGTGAATTTCCTGGAGTTCTCCAA
>CANRFA010000130.1 GCA_947629775.1 uncultured Oscillospiraceae bacterium | reverse complement strand
TGCCACGGCGCCGCGACCATCGTGGTGTTCCTGGTCATGAACCTCTTCACCTGCATCTGGAACCCCGTCACGGTGGCGCTCATCACCAACGAGGCCCTGCGCAACACCGTCAGCTCCATCGTCACCACTGTGGTAACCGGCGGCGTCTCCATGGTCATCATCTTCATCGTGGACAAGAAGATCTTCTCTCCCGGCTGGGGCGAGAAGAAATAAGATTCTCAGGCCGGCAGTTCCGCGAAGGAACCTTCCGGCGCCTGACAGACAGAAAAGCCTCGAAGCCATCCGGCTTCGGGGCTTTTCCGCGCTTTGCGGGAGTTCCAGCTGGATTCTGTGGTCCTTCCGGAGGCCAAAGGTCAAGGGGATATGGGCAGGAGAACCATCCGGGCGCAGAGAGAGAGCCGTATCCTCCGAAGGTTCCCGATAACAGATCGCCGGGCCGCAATCCTTTCGGTCTGCGGCCCGGTTGTCCGGACGGTCTGCGGGAGCGGGAGACGCTCAGGTGGTCTGGAGATGGCCCAGAGCCAGTCCGGCCACGTAGTCCTCCCCCTCTTTCCACTCGTCGTAGAGGTTCACCAGGAAGCCATGGCGGCTGTGCTCGAAGCAGCGGTATGTGGTGGGGACGCCCGCTTTCGTGAGCAGCTCATAATACTGCCTGCCTTCGGGCATGAGGTTATCCAGGCCCGCGGTGACGATGTCCGTGACAGGCACATGGCGCACTTCCTCCAGGGAGGACATGACCAGGGACACATCGTGGTTTTTCCGCTCTTCGAAGTCCCGGTTGTAGAAAAAGCCGTAGTACTCGGTGCTCTGGCCCCGCTCGTCCAGCTCCTCGCCGTGGAAGTGGTCGTTATAGTTGTCCGTCGGCAGGTAGCAGAGGATCTGGGCCAGGATGTTGAGCCGGTCCGTGTACTTCCTGCGCTGTGTGACGGCGCCCACCAGGTTGCCGCCGGCGCTCTGGCCGCAGAGGACGACGCGGCGGATGTCGCCGTCGTACTTTTCCGCCAGGTCCGGAAGGACGTCCAGGAGAGCCTCAATTTCCTCAATCGCCGCGGGATAGGGATACTCGGGAGCCAGGACATAGTCCACATCCACCACCAGGCAGCCGGTCGCCACGGCCATGCGGCGGGCAAAATAGATGTCCCGCTCCGTGTGGTCCAGGCACCAGCCTCCTCCGTGGACGTTGACGAAGATGGGCAGGCTTCCCGCCGGCCGCTCCTGCTTTCGGACCATGAACACATGGGTCGTTCCCCAGGCGGTGGGCACATGGAGTTCCTCCACCTGCGTCACGTCGTCCAGAGAGCGAAACATGGCGACAACCTGGGGCGGAATACGGCTTCCGGCCCGGACGCGGGACTGGATGGCGATTTCCTGGAGCTGTTCTTCGGTGAGAGAGCGGCAGCTCTCCACAAATTCGGCGCGTGTCATGCTGTACGACCTCCTTCTGAGACTCAGATCGCGTGGACGGAACCGTCATAGGCGATCTGGCAGTTGATGCTCCGCTGGGCGGGCGGGAATTTCTCCGTGATGTCGTCCACCAGCTCGATCCCGATGCCCGGACGGTCCGGGATCACCAGGTAGCCCCGATCCAGTTCCAGCGGCTCCGTGATCATCTGGCTCTCGTTGCCGGTCAGGTAGAAGCTGGGGAACTCCTGGATGCAGACGTTGGGCACGGCGGCGTCCAGCTGGAGGCAGGCGGCGGTGGAGACGGGGCCCAGGGGATTGTGGGGGACGATCTCCGCGTAGTGACTCTCCGCGATGGCGGCCACCTTCTTACTGGGGGTGAGACCGCCGAGGGCGCAGACATCCGGGCGGACATAGCGGGCGCCGCCCCGGCTGAGCAGATCCTCGAACTCCTGGATGTTGATGAAGCGCTCGCCGGAGGCCACGGGAATGGAGGTTCTGGCGGCCACGTCAGCCATTGCGGCGTTGCTGTCCGGGGGAATGGGATCCTCCAGGAAGAGCGGCCGGTATTCCTCCACCGCCCGGGCGAAGGCGATGGCGTCCATGGGGGTCATGCTGCGGTGGACCTCCAGGATGAGGTCAAAGTCGTCGCCCACAGCCTCCCGGCAGGCCCTGACCCGGGCGACCTGCTGGGCCACCCGGTGGCTGTAGATGCCATCCTCATAGGGAGCGGTCTTCGCCTTCGCATCGCCGGTGATCATCAGGCGGGCGGCGGTAAAGCCCTGCCTGCGGACCTCCACGCAGGCCTCGCCCATCTCCTCCGGCGTAAATTTGAACACGGCGGGGTAGGTGCGCACCCTGTCCCGGCACTTGCCGCCCAGCAGTTCATAGACGGGCACACCCAGCGCCTTGCCCTTGATGTCCCAGAGGGCGATGTCGATGGCGGAGATGGCGCTCATCAGGATGTTGCCCCGGAAGTACATGCTGCGGTACATGTACTGCCAGTGGTGCTCGATGCGCATGGGGTCCTGGCCGACGATGTAGCCCTCCAGCTTCTTCAGCACGCCGATGGCGCCGTCCAGATAGCCCCAGGAGCCCACTTCCCCGACGCCCGTGATGCCTGCGTCGGTATGGAGCCGGATAAAGAGGTACTTGCTGGCGGGGACCAGTTCCAGAGAGGTGACTTTCATGAAGATCGCTCCTTCAAATAGAAAGATTATGGGGGTGTCAGTTTCGGGAGAACCCGCTCGCGAATGAGAGAGATTGTCTCCTGAATCAGAGGAAGATTGCGGTTGTCCGGATGGAAGCCGGCCACGCTGCGCCGGACATAGGGGGGATTCTGCAGAGAACAGAAGGCCAGACTCCGGTGGATGTCCGGATAGCGCTCCAGAAAGAGGTCCGGCGTAATGAAGATGGCGCCCACCCCTTCGGCGGCCAGCTGGAAGGCGGTGTTCATGTTGACGTATCGTACCTCCCGTCCGGGGGTGAGGCCGGCCTGCTCCAGCTGCAGGGTGGCGCAGCGGTAGAACCCGCTGCCCGGGTGGGGGAGAAGGAAGGGAATCCTCCCGATGTTCTTCGCGTCGATGTAATAGGGGTTGGAGGGGGTGGCCATCCAGGGCTGAAGGCGGCTGACGCACTCGAAGGAGCGGGGAATGGCGAGGAAAACCGTTTCCTCCGCCAGCTCTTCGTAGGTCAGGTCCGGATAGCTGGTGTTGAGGACGCCCACGGCCAGATCGATTTCGCCCCGCAGGACCGCCTGCTCCAGAAAGTCCTCCCCCTTTTCCTGGAGGTCCACCGTCACATCCGGATGGCGGCGGCAGAATTCGGGGAGCAGGGAGGGCAGCCAGTGGTTGCCCCGGGTGGACCCGATGCCGAGCCGGAAGACCGTCTGGCTGCGCCCGATCTGCTTCAGCTCGTTCACCAGGCTGTCCGTCTCCTGCTGGATCTTCTTCATGCGCTCGATGTACAGCGCTCCGGCCCGGGTGACCCGCACCGGCGTGACGGTGCGGTCAAAGAGCCTGACGCCCAGTTCCTGCTCCAGACGGTTGAGCCAGCTGGTGAGGGTGGGCTGGCTGATGTACAGCCGCTTCGCCGCCCGGGTGATGGTCTGCTCCTCCGCCACCGCCAGCACATAGTCCAGCCTGTCCAGTGTCATGACACATCGCTCCTTTTCCTGTCGTGAGTGGTCGCGCTCCCGCGGGCCGGGTTCCCGCGCTTGAGGAGGGAGGGAGGCCGTCGGGAGCCGCGGAGGGAATACCCTGATTGTATACCCGGCAGGGGCCGAACCGCAAGGTTCCGAACCGTGGAAGGAAGGGGGAACAGAGGTTCGACGGGGCTTTGGACAGCTCGGGCTGAATCCGAGAAGGCAGATGGCCCGGGCGTATGGAAGTGCGGCAGAGGGAGGAGAACGGGATTCCAGCGCGGCGAAGGCTCCGTGGGCCGATAGCTGAAAGCGGACAGGGAGAGGGAACCTGCGCCCCCGTTCTCCCCGGATTCTCTGCTGAATCCAGAATAGCAGCGTTGGAGCGGGAAGTAAAATCAGCTTTTCGGATGGAACCATCCGCAGATTTTATGAGGCGGGGGGAAATTGGAGCCCGTTTGGGCAGAGTGCAACATTTCAGCCCCTCGGATTTGTGGAAAATCACGGATCTCCAGAACGATGTTTGAGGAGGTCATCCGAAAATCGAATGGGCTGCGGGGCGGGAACGAGGGGAGCGGTACGGGATATTGCATGCCCGGATTCCGTGTTGACAGGGGACTGTATGTCCGGAAAGTATGCGGGGAGGGGCTCCGGAGCGGGGGTACGCCCTTGGCCGCGGGCCGGGAATGGAGTATAATGGGGCCCGGGAAAGCCGGCGCCGGGGGCGGTTTCCGGCGTCGCAAAGGGGGGAGAGGATCCTGAGACAGAGGGCCTCTCCAGACCGGAAGGAGGAAGAACGGATGAAGAAAAACGTGGTTGTGATTTCCACCAGCCTGCGGGCAAAGAGCAATTCGGAGAAGCTGGCGGAGGCCTTCGCCCAGGGAGCCCGGGAGGCGGGCCACCAGGTGGAGCTGATCTCCCTGAAGGGGAAGAAACTGGCCTTCTGCATGGGCTGCCTGGCCTGCCAGAAAACCGGCGTCTGCGCCATCCGGGACGACGCCATCGCCATCGAGCAGAAGGTGCTGCAGGCGGATGTGGTGGCCTTCGCCACCCCCATCTACTATTACGAGATGAGCGGCCAGATGAAGACCCTGCTGGACCGCATGAACTCCCTGTATCCCAAGGACTATCGCTTCCGGGACATCTATCTGCTGACCGTGGCGGCGGAGAACGAGGAGTCCGTGCCGGAGGGGGCCATTCAGGGCCTCCAGGGTTGGATCGACTGCTTCGAGCAGGCGGAGCTGATGGGCACCCTGTTCTGCGGCGGGATGGAGAACCCGGGGCAGATCGAGGGCAACGGCAAACTCAAGGCGGCCTTCGCCATGGGCAAAAAGGTCTGAGCCTGGTCCATGGGATCGGTTCCGAGCAGCGCAGACGCGGAAAAGCCGCTCCGGGGGAGTCCCGGGGCGGCTTTGGCACGTCTGTGTAGAGGGGTTTGGGTTTTTCGGGCAATCCGGGGGAAGCGGGGACTCTGAGGCGGGGGCGGGACGGAGGCCCGGGAGCTCAGGGGAGTCGGGTCTGGAGATACTCCCGGAAGACCTCTTCGGGGACCAGGCCG
>CANRFA010000129.1 GCA_947629775.1 uncultured Oscillospiraceae bacterium | reverse complement strand
CGCCACGCGGCGGAGTTCTGGATGATCGAGCCGGAGATGGCCTTCGCGGATCTGAACGACTATATGGATACGGCGGAGGATATGATCAAGTACGTGATCCGCACCGTCATGGAGCGCTGCCCGGACGAGATCAGCTTCTTCAACTCCTTCGTGGACAAGGGGCTCAAGGCCCGGCTGGAGGGCGTGGCCGGGGCGGACTTCGGGCGCATCAGCTACACGGAGGCCGTGGAGATCCTGAAGAAGCACAACGATAAGTTCGACTACAAGGTGGAGTGGGGCGCGGACCTGCAGACCGAGCATGAGCGCTTCCTTACGGAGAAGGTCTTCAAAAGGCCCGTGTTCGTTACGGACTACCCCAAGGAGATCAAGGCCTTCTATATGCGCCTCAACGACGACGGGAAGACGGTGGCCGCCGCGGACTGCCTGGTGCCCGGCGTGGGCGAGATCATCGGGGGATCCCAGCGCGAGGAGCGCCTGGAGATCCTGGAGGCCCGCATCAAGGAACTGGGCATGAAGCCCGAGGACTACTGGTGGTACTGCGACCTGCGCCGCTACGGCTCCTGCCGGCACGCCGGCTTCGGCCTGGGCTTCGAGCGCATCGTCATGTATCTGACGGGCATCGCCAACATCCGCGACGTGGAGCTCCATCCCCGCACGGTGGGCAGCGCCGATTTCTGAGAAAACAGACAGCGGACAGGAAGAAAGTCTCTTCCTGTCCGCTGTTTCGCTGTGATCCGAAGAATCCGGATTCGAAGTCCGGGGAGCCGGAGCGGGAACAGGGGGGTACGGGAACTGCACATGAGAGCGGAGCCCTGTCTCCTCCGGACCGGGCGGAGTTTGAGGGGACTGTACGTCAGAAAAGCGGGTATTGATTTTCCGGCACGGGTCAGAGAGCCGGAGCGTCGGCGGGCCGGGTGGCAGATGTGCCTGCCCTGCCATGAGGGCCGGCGCCAGGAGCGGGACGGCGAAGAGCGGCCGCGATGGGGCGGTTCTGCCGGGAACACCGGGAACGGGAGACAGAAAAAGCCCCCGGCGGAGACCGCCAGGGGCTGAAAGCATGCAGAAGGAAAGCGTGGGGTTCGTACGGCGTCCGACCGAATGGCCGGAGCGGGAAGCTAAACCTTCGGGGGATCCCAGGTGGTCCCCTCGGGGTAGAAGAAGTTGACCTTCTTCTCGGAGACGCGCACCGTGAAGCTGGCGCTCTCCCGCACCTCGCCGTCCACCACCGCCACCAGGGGACGGGGAGCGAACCAGGTGATGGACTTCCCGGCCATGGGAATGATGTACTGGGGGTACTTGCGGTAGCGCCCCTTCGCGTAGTCGCCCACGAAGCGGGCGAAGGTCGCGAAGCTGACTTCGGGGATCAGGAGCATGTTCAGCACCCCGTCGTCCGGCATGGCTTCGGGCACCGGCATGAAGCCTCCTCCGTAGTGGCGCCCGTTGCAGATGCACAGCAGGGAGGCGGAGCCGGACCAGTGGAAGGAGCCGCACACCACGGCCATCTCCTGGGAGAGCCCGTGGAAGACCTGTTCCCCCAGGGAGAGCAGGTAGGCCACCCGTCCGGAGACCAGCGGCAGGTTCTTATAGCGGTGAACGCCGGCGGCCACGCGGGCATCCACCCCGCAGCAGATCACGTCCAGGCCAAGCAGGTCTCCGCACTCCATGAGGTCGAAGGGGGTCTCCGGGCCCACAGCGAGGGCCTCCAGGTCCGAAAACCGCTTCCGGAAGTCCGGTCCGAAGACCTTCAGAAAGTCGTTGCCGGAGCCCTTGGGGACGTTGGTGACGGCGGCGAAGGGCACACCCGCCGCCGCGTTGACCACTTCGTTCAGGGTGCCGTCCCCTCCGCAGGCGTAGAGGCGCACCGGCTCCTCCCGGGCGATGGCCTCTTCCGCCAGACGGCGGGCGTCGCCGGGGCCCTGGGTGAAGACCACCTCGTGGGGGACGGAGAGCCGGTCCAGCCGGCGCTGCAGAGCGGCGGAGTCCCTCCGGCGGCCGGCGGCGGGGTTGACGATGAACAGGTGACGCATGGGGATCACTCCTGACGCCTGTTTTGCCCGGAATTCTGCCTGAATACGGAAAAAGCCGCCTGTTCCGGAACAGACGGCTCAGCTTTCCTGTGTGGCTCAGGCCATCTTGGTCAGCCTGATGGTCATGCCGCTCTTCTTGTTGGCGGCAGTGTTCTTATGAAGCAGCCCCTTGGCAGCGGCCTTATCCACCGCCTTGACAGCCGCCTTGTAAGCAGCATCGGCCTCGTTGCGGTCGCCCTCCGCCACGGCGGCGTTAAACTTCTTCAGCTGGGTCTTCAGCGCGGACTTGGCGGACTTGTTCCGCTCGGCCTTGGCCTGTGCTACGAGAACGCGCTTCTTGGCAGACTTGATATTCGGCAAACCAGACACCTCCTCCGATTTGGATTCTCGATTCAGGCGCTCCAGCGCCCGTGCGAAATGGTATTATAACCGCCCCCGGAAGAAAAAGCAACTGTTTTTTTCGGGAATCTCAAAATTCTCGGATAGAGCGGGAAGAAGTGCAGAAACTGAAGAGGAATCCCATGATTTTGCCCAAAAGGAGGGTCCGGAGTGAGGATCAGAAGAACGGATCTGGCCATGGAGGCCCGGGAGCTGTGGCGCGAGAGCGCCGGGGAGACCACGAAGCTGCCCGGCGTGGAGGCCTGGGACGGAGAGCGGGAGGGCGTCGCCGTCAACACGGTGCGCATCCTGGACGGGAAGGGAGAGGACGCCCTGGGCAAGCCCCGGGGCACCTATGTGACGCTCACCCTGCGGGGGGTCGCCAACCGGGAAGAGGACGTCTTCGGGCGCTCCAGCCGGGCCCTGGCGGCGGAGCTGGGGGAGCTTCTGAAGGACGTGCCGGAGCGGGGACTGGCCCTGGTGGCCGGACTTGGCAACCGCTCCATCACCCCGGACGCCATCGGGCCCAAGGTCCACGAGCACGTGCTGGTCACCCGCCACCTGGTGGCGCAGATGCCGGACCTCTTCGGAGGCCTGCGGCCGGTGGCTTCCCTGGCGGCGGAGGTGCTGGCCACTACCGGGGTGGAGAGCGGCGACGTGGTGCGGGCGGTGTGCGAACAGATCCGTCCGGACTGCGTGATCGTCGTAGACGCCCTGGCGGCCCGCTCCCTGGACCGGCTGTGTACCACGGTGCAGCTGGCGGATACCGGCATCGTCCCCGGTTCCGGCGTGGGCAACCACCGCACCGCCCTGACGCGGGAGTCGCTGGGGGTGCCTGTGGTGGCGATCGGGATTCCCACGATGGTGGACGGCGCCACCCTGGCGGCGGATCTTCTGAACGCGGAGGAGCCGCCGGACCTGGGGGCGGGAAAGAACCTGATGGTGACCCCGCAGGATATCGACAGCCGGGTGGCGGACCTGGCGAAGATCGTCGGGCGGGGCATCGACCTGGCCCTGCAGCCGGGGATGACGCTGGAGGAGCTGGACCAGCTCCTCGGATAGAACTGGGAAATCTTCCGCATTCCGGTCAGTTTACAAAAAATCACAAGTTTCGCTCTGGACAAACCCTCCGTACGCTGGTAGAATAGGAACAGATCCTTTGCGCAAGACGAAGGGGGCACAGAAGCGTGAGATGACGACGACCAGAGGAAAATCCGTTCTGGACCGGATTGCGATCGGGCCCCTCCAGGTGCTCCGGAGGGAGAAATGTGACGTACCGCCTGCGGACAGGCGTACCCCTGCGCAGGAGTGGACGCGATTTGAAAAGGCCCGCGAAGGAGCCCGCGGGCAGCTGACCGCCCTCTACGACAGGGCGGTGGAAGAGGCGGGGGAGCACTCCGCCTTCATCCTGGTGATGCACCGGGAGATTCTCTACGACACAAGTTTTGAGGACATCGTGCGGGACGCCATCGAGAACCGGAAGGCCACCGCGGAGGAAGCGGTTGAGACAGCGGGCGCCCGGTTTGCCGCGGAGCTGGAGGCGGTGGAAGATCCCTATGTACGGGAACGGGCCGAGGACGTCCGGGCCGTGTCGGAGCGGCTGATCCGCGCGCTGCAGGGCAGAGGGGACCTGACCCTGAAGCGGCCGGCGCCCTCCATCGTGGTGGCGGACAGCCTGACGCCCGGGGAGACCCTGCAGATGGGCCGCTCTCAGCTGCTGGGCTTCGTGACGAGGCGGGGTTCCCTGCTGAGCCACACGGCGATTCTGGCCCGCACCCTGGAAATTCCGGCCCTGATGGGGCTGGAGATCGACGAGAGCTGGGACGGACGGATGGCGGTGCTGGACGGCGGCAGCGGCTGCCTCCACATCGATCCTTCCCCGGAGTTCCTGGCCCGCATGAAGCAGAGGCAGAAGCAGGAGCAGGCGGTGAGCCGCATGCTGCTGGAATGGAAGCGCACGCCCAGCGTGACCCTGGACGGACACAAGGTCCCCGTCTTCGCGGACCTGTCCGGACCCGAGGACGTCCCCCAGGTGCTGAAGTGCGGCGCGGAGGGTATCGGGATCCTCCGCAGCGAGAGCGTCTTCCCGCCGGGCCGGGAGCTTCCCCCGGAGGAGGAGCTGTACCGGAGGTACCGGCGGGTGGTACAGGCCATGGACGGCAAGCTGGTAGTGATCGGGGTGGCGGATCTGCGGCTCCCGCGCCTGCGGGTGCTGGGGATGCCGGAGACCGGCCGGCAGCCGGACCGCCGGGAGGCCTTCCGGATTCAGCTGCGGGCCATGCTGCGGTGCTGCGCCTGGGGCCATGTCTCCGTGATGCTGCCCGGCCTGACCCGTCCGGAAGAGGTGATGGCGGCCCGGGCTGTGCTCCAGGAATGCCAGGAGGAACTGACGGACCGGGGCGTGGAGACCGCCGCCCTGGCGGTGGGAGTTCTGATCGACAGCCCCGCCGCGGTGATGATGGCCCGGGAACTGGCCCGGGAGGCGGATTACTTCTGCATCGAGAGCGGAGCGCTCGCCCGGAGCGCGCTGCCCGTGGACGGGGAAAGCGGGACGGACGGACGCCATCCGGCGGTGCTGCGGATGATCCGGCGGACGGTGCAGGAGGCCCACCGCCAGGGGATTCCCGTGGCGCTGCTGGGAGAGCTGGCGGCGGACCGGGAGGCCACCGGCTTCCTGCTGCGCACCGGCCTGGACTCCCTGTCTGTGGCGCCGGGCGAGGTGATTCCTCTGCGGCGGCGGATTCAGGCCGCGCAGTACTGCGTGGACGAGGCCGGGGAACCGGCGGG
>CANRFA010000128.1 GCA_947629775.1 uncultured Oscillospiraceae bacterium | reverse complement strand
CACCGAAGTGGTGGGCGAGCTGCCGGAAGAGGTTCCCGCGGAGGATAACGCGGCGGAAGAGGCGGAGACGGAAGCCCTTGTGGCGGAAGCCGCGGAGGAGGCTCCCGTAGCGGAAGCCGCGGCGGAGGAAGCGCCTGCGGAGCAGGCTCCCGCGGAGGAGCCCCGGGCCTTTGAGGCCCCCGCGGCGGAGTGAGAATTCCGGACCCGGAGCGGCTGCGAGCGGCCGCTCCGGGATTCCCTGTGTTTGCGGGCAGACCCGAAGGGGTATACTTGCAGTACACTTTTTAAAAGGAGAATGAACTTATGGCTTTAGTTCCTTATGTAGTAGAGCAGACCAACCGGGGCGAGCGCTCCTACGATATCTTTTCCCGCCTGCTCAACGACCGTATCATCATGCTGTCCGAGGAAGTGAACGACACCACCGCGTCTCTGGTGGTGGCGCAGCTGCTGTACCTGGAGGCGCAGGATCCGGATAAGGATATCCAGTTCTACATCAACAGCCCGGGCGGTTCCGTGACGGCGGGGATGGCGATCTACGATACCATGCAGTATATCAAGTGCGACGTGTCCACCATCTGCATCGGACTGGGCGCCTCCATGGGGGCTTTTCTCCTGTCTTCCGGCGCGAAGGGCAAGCGCCTGGCGCTGCCCAACGCGGAGATCATGATCCATCAGCCCTCCGCGGGAACCCAGGGCCAGATCACGGATATGGCCATCCACCTGCGCCGGCTGGAGATCATCAAGAAGCGGATGAACCAGATCCTGGCCGCCAACACCGGCCGCAGCGTGGAGGAAGTGACCGCCGCCTGCGAGCGGGACAACTTCATGACCGCGGAAGAGGCCGTGGCCTATGGCCTCATCGACCGGGTGATTGAGCATCGATAAGAAAACTCCGCACACCGGCGGGGATCCTGTTAGAGAGGTGCAATGATTTGGCAAGAAACGACGACCGACAGATGATTCGCTGCTCGTTCTGCGGCAAGCATCAGGACCAGGTGCGGCGCCTGATCGCCGGGCCCAACGCCTATATCTGCAACGAGTGCGTGCAGCTGTGCAACGGCATCCTGGACGAGACCTACGGAGAGGACTTCATCGACGAGCCCACCGAGTTTGATCATATCCTGCCGGATGTGCTGCCCACGCCCCGGGAGATCCGGGACGTGCTGGATCAGTACGTGATCGGCCAGGACAGGGCCAAGGTTTCCCTGTCCGTGGCGGTCTACAATCACTACAAGCGGATCCACTACGGGGGAGACGAGGATGTGGAGCTCCAGAAGAGCAACATTCTGCTCATGGGCCCCACCGGCTGCGGCAAGACCCTCTTCGCCCAGACCCTGGCCCGCATGCTGAAGGTTCCCTTCGCCATCGCGGACGCCACCACCCTCACCGAGGCCGGCTACGTGGGCGACGACGTGGAGAACATCCTCCTGCGTCTGCTTCAGGCGGCGGACTACGATGTGGAGCTGGCGGAGCGTGGCATCATCTATATCGACGAGATGGACAAGATCGCCCGCAAGAGCGAGAACACCTCCATCACCCGGGACGTCTCCGGCGAGGGCGTGCAGCAGGCCCTGCTGAAGATCCTGGAGGGCACCACCGCCAACGTTCCGCCCCAGGGCGGGCGCAAGCACCCCCACCAGGAATTCATTCAGATCGACACCACCAACATCCTCTTCATCTGCGGCGGCGCCTTCGACGGCATCGAAAAGATCATCGAGCACCGTCTGGACCGGCGGGCCCTGGGCTTCGGGGCCGAGGTCCGCAGCCGCAAGGACAGCAGGCTGGGGGAACTGCTGCGGGAGATTCAGCCCCAGGACCTGCTGAAGTTCGGGATCATCCCCGAGCTGGTGGGCCGTCTGCCCGTGATCACCACGCTGGAGTCCCTGGACAAGGCGCAGATGGTGCGCATCCTCACCGAGCCCAAGAACGCTCTGGTGAAGCAGTATCAGAAGCTGATGAGCTACGACGAGGTGGAGCTGGAGTTCACCCCCGAAGCTCTGGAGGCCATCGCCCAGTCCGCCGTGGACCGGGGCATCGGCGCCCGCGGCCTGCGGGCGGTGCTGGAGGAGCTCATGACTCCGGTCATGTACGACGTGCCTTCGGATCCCACCATCTCCAGGGTGACCGTGGAGGCCCGGTGCATCACGGAACACACGCCGCCCACGCTGGAGCACGACGCGTCCCGCAACCGCCGTTCCAGAGGGCGCTATCGCCGGGGCGTGCCCGGTACCAACGCCAGCTGAACGTCAGGCGTACGAAATGCCCCGCCGGAGCCTGAGAATTTCCCAGGCCCCGACGGGGCTTTCCGGACCTTACAGGGAGGAAGGATCATGAGGACAGAGAAGCGGGGAGACAGCGTCCATCTCCCGGTCATCGCCCTGCGGGGCCTGACGGTCTTTCCCGGTATCATGCTCAACTTCGAAGTGGGTCGGGAGATCTCCGTCCGGGCTCTGGAGGGAGCCATGGCGGTGGGCAGCCAGGTCTTTCTGGTGGGGCAGCGGGACATCTCCGTGGAGGATCCCACCCCGGAGGACCTCTATTCCATCGGCACTATTTCCGCCGTCCGTCAGATCCTGCGCATGCCGGAGAGAACCGTGCGGGTCATGGTGGAGGGCCGCACCCGGGGGATTCTGAGGGTGCTGGAGCGCACGGAGAGCTGTTTCGAAGCGGAGGTGGAGGAGCTGATTCCGCAGCCTTCGCCCGGACCGGAGGCCCCGGACCAGGAGGCTCTGATCCGCTCCACCTGCGAGCTCTTTCAGCGCTACGTGAAGCTCTCCCCGAAGATCTCCCAGGACCTGATGCTCCAGGTGCTCTCCAGCCGCGATCCGGGTTATCTGGCGGACTTCATCGCCCAGAACATCCCCATGCGAAACGAGAACAAGCAGGCGGTGCTGGAGGAACTGGACCCCATGCGGCGCCTGACGCGGCTTTACCGCATGCTGGGCCGGGAGGTGGAGATCCTCTCCCTGGAGCTGGATATCGAGAACCGGGCCCGGGCGCGGATGGAGGAGAACCAGAGGGACTACTTCCTGCGCGAGCAGATGAAGGTCATCCGCCAGGAACTGGGGGAGAGGGAAGACGGAGACGACATTGAAGGCTATCGAAGCCGGGTGGAGAAGGCCTCCATCCCGGAGGAGGTCCGCCGGCGCCTGAACCGGGAAGTGGAACGGCTCAGCCACCTGAGTTTTACCTCCGCCGAGGCCTCCAGTCTGCGCAACTATCTGGATCTGGCGCTGGAACTGCCCTGGACCGTCGCCACGGAGGAGGAGCGGAGCGTCTCCGCCGTCCGCCGGGTGCTGGAGGAGGACCACTTCGGCCTGGAAAAGGTGAAGGAGCGTATCCTGGAATACACCGCCGTACGCCAGCTGGCGCCGGACCTGAAGGGGCAGGCGCTGTGTCTGGTGGGGCCGCCCGGGGTGGGCAAGACTTCCGTCGCCATCTCCATGGCCCGGGCCATGAACCGCAGGCTGGCCCGCATTTCGCTGGGCGGCGTCAGCGACGAGGCGGAAATCCGGGGCCACCGCAGAACCTATGTGGGCGCCATGCCCGGACGCATCATCAAGTCCATCCTGCACGCCGGCACCCGCAATCCGCTCCTGCTCCTGGACGAAATCGACAAGCTGGGGCAGGACCGGCGGGGGGATCCCGCCTCCGCCCTGCTGGAGGTGCTGGACGCGGAGCAGAACCGCTCCTTCCGGGACAACTTCCTGGAGATCCCCTTTGACCTCTCGGATGTGCTCTTCGTCACCACCGCCAACACCACGGAGACCATTCCCCGTCCCCTGCTGGACCGGATGGAGATCATCGAGCTGGGCAGTTATACGGACGAGGAGAAGGTCCACATCGCCCGGGACCACCTGCTGAAAAAGCAGCGCGCCAGCCACGGACTGGACGAGGCGCGCCTGCAGGTGCCGGACGACACCGTGCGGCGCATCATCACCGCCTGGACCCGGGAGTCCGGGGTGCGGATTCTGGAGCGGCGTCTGGCCGCCATCTGCCGCAAGGCCGCCATGGAACTTCTGGAGCGGGGCGAGGGGGCGACCCTCCGCGTGGAGCCTTCGGATCTGGAGCGCTTTCTGGGGCCGCCCCGGTACCATCCGGAGCGGGAGACCATGGAGGAGCGCGTGGGCGTGGTGAACGGCCTGGCCTGGACCTCCACCGGCGGAGAACTGCTGGAGGTGGAGGTCAATGTGGTGCCCGGCAGCGGCAAGGTGGAACTCACCGGCAATCTGGGCAATGTGATGAAGGAGTCTGCCCAGGCGGCCCTCAGTTTCATCCGCAGCCAGGCGGAACGCCTGCGTCTGCCCCGGGACTTCTACCGGGAGACGGACATCCACGTTCACTTCCCCGAGGGCGCCGTGCCCAAGGACGGGCCCTCCGCCGGCATCGCCATTACCACCGCCATGGTTTCGGCCCTCACCGGCCGGCCCGTGCGGGCGGGGCTCGCCATGACCGGAGAGGTGACCCTGCGGGGCAGGGTGCTGGCCATAGGGGGCCTGAAGGAGAAGACCATGGCCGCCTACCGCTGCGGTATCCGGGAGGTGCTGCTGCCGGCGGACAACGAGCGGGACCTGGAGGAGATTGACCGGACCGTCCGCGCCGGCGTGCGCTTTGTGCCGGTGGAGCGGGCGGAGCAGGTTCTGGAGGCGGCGCTGCTTCCCGCTCCGGAGCCGGAGGCCTGAGAAAGACAGGAGGAGTACATGAGAACGGACATCCGCAAGGCGGAATTCATCCGCTCGGCGGCCTCCCCGAAGGACTTCCTGGAGGATCTGCCCCAGGCGGCCTTCGCCGGCCGCTCCAATGTGGGCAAGTCCTCGGTGATCAACCGGCTGGTGGAGCGGAAGAACTTTGCCCGGGTGGGATCCTCCCCGGGCAAGACCGCCCACATCAACTATTTCCGCATCGACCGCGCCTTCTACCTGACGGACCTGCCCGGCTACGGCTACGCGAAGGTCTCGAAGGCGGAGCGGGACCGCTGGGGAAAGCTCATGGAGAGCTACTTTTCCCGCCCGGAGCGCCTCAGCCTGGGGGTGATGGTGGTGGACGCCCGCCACAGACCCACGGCGGACGACCGCACCATGGCGGACTGGTTCAAGGGAAGCGGCTGTCCCCTGATCGTCGTCGCCAACAAGGTGGACAAGCTGAAGAAGAGCGAATGGGAGCCCTCCCTGTCCTGCATCCGGGAGACCCTGGA
>CANRFA010000127.1 GCA_947629775.1 uncultured Oscillospiraceae bacterium | reverse complement strand
AGTATAATGACGTGATATTTCGGTGCGTTTACGTGCACGCACTGCCATATCTGCCATTTTTTTCATAATCCAAAGCGATTCAGGCCGGCCGCCGCCGGCAAGGAGGCCATATCATGGAAAATGCTGCCACGCCTCGGATTAAGATCGCCCCTTCCATCCTGTCCGCAGACTTCGCCAGGCTGGGAGAGGACATCGACAGCATCCGTACCGCCGACATTCTTCACTTCGATGTGATGGACGGCAGCTTTGTGCCCAACATCACCTTCGGAATTCCCGTGCTGAAGTCGGTGCGGAGGTACACCGACATGAAGCTGGACGCCCATCTGATGATCGACAGGCCGGCCCGCTACATCGAGGACTTCGCGAAAAACGGCGCGGACATCATCTCCGTCCACCTGGAGGCGGATCATCCCCGGTTCATCGCCGAGGCGCTGAAGGAGATGGAGCGGTGCCATGTGCAGAAGGCCATCGCGCTGCGCCCCATCACCCGGGCCGAAGCCATTCTCCCCTACATCGAGGAAGTGGACATGGTGCTGGTGATGACGGTGGAGCCGGGGTTCGGAGGCCAGGCCTTCATGGAGTCTCAGGTGGAGATCGTGCGCCAGGTCCGGGCCCTGCTGGACCGGTACAATCCGAAGTGCGACGTGGAAGTGGACGGGGGCATCGCCCGGGACACCGCCCATCGCATCAAGGAGGCTGGCGCCAACGTGCTGGTGGCGGGTTCCTCTGTCTTCGGTGCGCAGGACCGGGCGGACGCCATTCACATGCTGAGGACCATCTGAAAGAAGAGGAGAGCGAGTCATGAAAATCGGATTCGGTTCGGACCACGCGGCGGTGGAACTGAAAAACGTTCTGCTGGAGCACATGAAGGAGAAGGGCTACGAGGTCGTGGATTTCGGCGCGGCCAGCCCGACGGACAAGGTGGACTACCCCGTGCCCGGCCGCAAGGTGGCCGAGGCCATCAGGCGGGGCGAGATCGACAAGGGCGTTCTGGTCTGCGGGACCGGCGTGGGCATCTCTCTGGCCGCCAACAAGGTGCCGGGCATCCGGGCCGGCGTGTGCAGCGAACCCTACACCGCGAAGATGATCGTCGAGCACAACAACTGCCAGATTCTCGCCATGGGCGCCCGGGTTGTGGGCACGGAACTGGCGAAGATGATCTGCGACACCTTCTTTGACTCCGAATTCCAGGGCGGCCGCCACGCACGCCGCGTCGACCTGATCTGTCAGGTGGAGCGAGACTACTGCAAGGAGTAAGAGGGAAACCGGGAAGACCTATATCAAGAGGAGGGCGAATGCGTATGCCAAACATCTATTCCTTGGAGCGGGTAGAGGAAATCATCGACAGCATCGGCCACGAACGCAAGCACCTGATTGCCTGTATGCAGGACATTCAGGCCGAGTACAAGTATCTGAGCCCCGAAGCCCTGGAGCTCATCGCGAAGAAGCTGAACATCAGCATCGCCACGGTGTACAGCGTCGCGACGTTCTACGAGAACTTCTCGCTGGAAGCCAAGGGCAAGTACATTGTCAAGGTGTGCGATGGCACCGCGTGCCACGTGCGCAAGTCCCAGCCCATTCTGGAGCGGCTCCACGACTATCTGGGGCTGCAGGGCAAGCAGAAGACCAGCAAGGATGGCATGTTCACGCTGGAGACGGTGGCCTGTCTGGGTGCCTGCAGTCTGGCGCCGGCCCTGACCGTGAACGACGTCGTCCACGCGAAGATGACCCCGGACAGCGCCGTGGCGCTGCTGGAAGACCTGCGCAGGCAGGACAGTGAGGGAGAGGAGGCCCAGGCATGAGCGTACTGACACGGAAATCCTTCCACATCCTCCAGCGCCGGGCGAAGGCCGCCCTGGCCCAGAGCAGAAACGGCATCACCGTGCTGGTCTGCGCCGGCACCGGCTGTATCGCCAACGGCTCCATGAAGGTTTACGAGTACCTGAAGGAGGCCTGCGAGAAGAAGGGCATCGAGGTGGCGGTGGAGCTGAAGCAGGAGATCGGCCCGGACGGCATTCACCTGAAGAAGAGCGGCTGCCACGGGTTCTGCGAAATCGGTCCCCTGGTCAGCATCGAGCCCATGGACGTGCTGTACACCCACGTCCACGTGGAGGACTGCGACGAGATCATCGAGAAGACCATCCTCGGCGGCGAGGTCATCGACCGCCTTCTCTATCACAAGGATGGCAAGCCCTATCAGCGCCGGGACGATATTCCCTTCTATAAAAATCAGTACCGGGTGGTCCTGAAGAACTCCGGCAAGAGCGACGCCGAGGACCTGATGGAGTACCTGGCCAACGACGGCTACTCCGCGCTGGAGGACTGCCTGTTCGAGATGACCGATAAGGAAATCTGCCAGACCATCACCGACTCCGGCCTGCGGGGCCGCGGCGGCGGCGGATTCCCGGCCGGCCGCAAGTGGCACAGCGTGCGCCGCAACGTGGCGGACCAGAAGTACGTGGTCTGCAACGGCGACGAAGGCGACCCCGGCGCCTTCATGGACCAGGGCGTCATGGAGGGCAACCCCCACAGCGTCATCGAGGGCATGCTCATCGCGGGCGTGGCCACCGGCGCCACCGAGGGCTACATCTATGTCCGCGCCGAGTATCCTCTGGCGGTGACGCGGCTGCGCATCGCCATCCAGAAGGCGGAAGACGCCGGCCTGCTGGGCGATAACATCATGGGCAGCGGCTTTAACTTCCACATGCACATCAACCGGGGCGCCGGCGCCTTCGTCTGCGGCGAGGGTTCCGCTCTGACCGCCTCCATCGAGGGCAAGCGGGGCATGCCCCGGGTCAAGCCGCCCCGTACCGTGGACCAGGGCCTGTGGGCCAGCCCCACGGTGCTCAACAACGTGGAGACCTTCGCCAACGTGCCCCAGATCATTCTCAACGGCGCCGACTGGTACCGCGCCATCGGCCCCGGCAACTCCCCCGGCACCAAGACCTTCGCCCTCTCCGGCAACGTGGTCAACACCGGCCTGGTGGAGGTTCCCATGGGCACCACCCTGCGCAAGGTCATCTACGACATCGGCGGCGGCATCAAGGACGGCAAGAAGTTCAAGGCCGTGCAGATCGGCGGCCCCTCCGGCGGCTGTCTGACCGAAGAGCACCTGGATCTGCCCCTGGACTTCGATTCTCTGAAGAAGGTGGGCGCCATGATCGGCTCCGGCGGTCTGGTGGTCATGGACGAGGATACCTGCATGGTGGAAGTGGCCCGCTTCTTCATGAACTTTACCCAGAAGGAATCCTGCGGCAAGTGCGTACCCTGCCGGGAGGGCACCCGCCGGATGCTGGAGATTCTCAACCGCATCATCGAGAACAAGGGCAGCGAAGAGGACCTGGATCTGCTGGAAGAGCTGTCCAATACCATCAGCGAGGCTTCCCTGTGCGGCCTCGGCCAGAGCGCCTGCAAGCCCGTGCGCAGCACCCTGAAGTACTTCCGCAACGAGTATCTGGCCCACGTGCGGGACAAGTACTGCCCCCACTGCAACGGGAAGAAGAAGGTGCTGCAGATCAGTGCGGAGAAGTGCAAGGGCTGCGGCAAGTGCCGGAAGCAGTGCCCCATGGAGGCCATCACCGGCGAGCCGAGGAAGACCCACGTCATCAACAGCGAGATCTGCATTAAGTGCGGCGCCTGCGTGAAGGCATGTCCCTTCGGCGCGATTGGAGAGGAGTGAGCGATATGGCTAATGGAATCATGTATATCGACGGTCAGCGCGTCCCCTTCGACGGGGAAGAAAACGTTCTGGCCGTGATCCGCAAGGCGGGAATCGAGATGCCCACCTTCTGCTACTACTCCGATCTTTCCGTCTACGGCGCCTGCCGGATGTGCCTGATCGAGGACGAGCGGGGCAAGGTGGATACCTCCTGCTCCATGAAGCCCAGGGACGGCATGAGCATCCGCACCAACACGGCCAAGCTGCTGAAGCACCGCCGGATGATCCTGGAGCTGATGCTGGCCTCCCACAACTGCAACTGCACCACCTGCGAGAAGAACGGCAGCTGCCACCTCCAGGAGCTGGCTCTGCAGTTCGGCATCACGAAGGTCCGCTTCCAGGACAACCGGGAGATCGGGCCCTTCGACGACTCCAGCCCCGCCGTGGTCCGGGATCCCAGCAAGTGTATCCTCTGCGGCGACTGCGTGCGCGTCTGCGACGAGGTCATCGGCATGGGCATCATCGACTTTGTCCGCCGGGGCTACAACGCCCAGGTGGCGCCCGCCTTCGGCCGCAAGCTCTCCGAGACCCACTGCATCTCCTGCGGACAGTGCTCCGCCGTGTGCCCCACCGGCGCCATCACCGTCTACAACGAGATCGGCCGGGCCTGGCGCGCCATCCACAATCCGGACAAGCGGGTTGTGGTGCAGATCGCTCCCGCGGTCCGCGTGGCCGTGGGCGAGGCCTTCGGCGTCCCCGCCGGCACCAACATGATGGACTACCTGGTCACCGCCCTGAAGATGATGGGGGTGGACGAGGTGTACGACACCGTCTTCGGCGCCGACTTCACCACCGTGGAGGAGGCGGAGGAGTTCCTCCAGCGCCTGAAAAACGGCGGCCCCTTCCCCATGTTCACCAGCTGCTGCCCCGCCTGGGTCAAGTACCTGGAGAACGAGAACCCCAAGTGGCTGAAGAACATCTCCACCTGCAAATCCCCCATGCAGATGTTCTCCGCCGTGCTGCGGGACAAGTACGACCAGAAGGACAAGGAAGACGGCCGGCAGACCTTCCACATCGCCATCATGCCCTGCACCGCCAAGAAGATGGAGGCGGCCCGTCCCGAGTTCACCCACAACGGTCGCCGGGATGTGGATCTGGTGCTGACCACCCAGGAGATCATCCGCATGATCAAGGAGTCCGGCATCCAGCTGCCCGAGGTGGAAGTGGAGACCGCGGACATGCCCTTCGGTCTGGGCTCCGGCGCCGGCGTGATCTACGGCGGAACCGGCGGCGTCGCCGAGGCGGTGGCCCGCCACTGCATGCCGGACCGCACCAAGGGCGGTCTGCGCACCCTGGAGTTCTCCCCCCTGCGGGACAACGAGTGCATCCGCGAGTGCACCCTGCAGATCGGCGAGGAGGAGATCTCGATCGCCGTGGTGCACGGCCTGGGCAAGGCCCAGGAGCTGCTGAAGGAGATCGAGGCGGGCAACGCCTTCTATCACCTGATCGAGGTCATGACCTGCCAGAGCGGCTGCGTCGGCGGCGCCGGACAGCCCCACGGTCTGCGGGTGGCCAAGCACGCCCGTCGGGACGGCCTCTACAACGCCGACCGCACCGCCCCCTTCAAGCGCGCCAAGTCCAACCCCAA
>CANRFA010000126.1 GCA_947629775.1 uncultured Oscillospiraceae bacterium | reverse complement strand
CTGGACGAAATCGCGTATTGCTCCAACAACCGCAACGACGATACGATCGCCATCGAGTGCTGCCATCCGGACGAGGAGGGGAAGTTCAATGACGCCACTCTGGCTTCCCTGAGGAAACTGGTCTCATGGCTCATGGACTCCTACCACCTGACCGCAGACCAGGTCATCCGCCACTACGATGTCACAGGCAAGGAGTGCCCCCGGTATTATGTTCGGCATCCGGAGGCCTGGGACGCCTTTCGGGCCTCCCTGGGGGAAGAAAGCGGCGGATAGCTCCTGCTCCGGCAAAGCCTCCTCTTTTATCTGCCGACGGGGACCTCCAGGATCCCGTTCTCCCGGGGAACCTCTCTTTCCGGTTGGCCTTCCATGACCGCCTCCCGCTCCGGCACACAGAGTTGCAACAGATCAAAAAAGCATCAGCCTGGAAAGGCACTCTGTTTGCTCCATACAGATCCCCTGCTTCAGGCACTGAAATACCCCGGACCAGCCCATTCAGGCCGGTCCGGGGTCTGTTTCTGCTTTGGATGGGGACAGATGGGTCAGGCTGCCGCAACGGGGCTTCGGGAGATTATGGCGGCAGACCTTCTCTCCCGGCTCCTCTGCCTGGAGAGCGCCGGCAGAAACGGGGGCGCCTCTATGGTCTGTCCCGGCGCAGCCGCTCCTCCACCTTCCCGGCGAAGCAGGCAAAGGCGCTGGGTACGGCGTAGGTGTCCCGCAGTTCCCGGCGGTCCGCCCACACCCAGCCCTCCGGCAGATCCTCCGAGGGCAGTTCACCCAGCATGGCCCGCATCCGCCATTCGATGTGACTGAAGATATGGACGCCGATGCCGGCCGGCGTCACCGAGGATGGCGTCAGGCCCCAGGCGGCCAGGCTGTCCTCGCCGGAAAGTCCGTTGGGGTACTCCCAGAGTCCGGCCAGCAGCCCTCGGGACGGACGCCGGCGAAGGGCCACCTGGTCCTCGTGGAACAGCAGCCACACGGTCCGCTCCTCCACCCGCCGGCCCTTCTTCGCCGCCTTCACCGGCAGTTCCCCTGTCCGGCCCTCTTTCCGGGCCCGGCAGAATTCCGCCACGGGACAGCGGTCGCAGAGGGGCGCTCCGTTGGGCAGGCACACCAGGGCGCCCAGTTCCATGAGAGACTGGTTGAAGGTGCCGGGGGCCTCGATGGGAATCACTTCTTCCAGCGCCTCCGTCACCTTCCGCTTCATGGCCGGGGTGGAGATGTCTCCGTCGTCCCCGGTCACGCGGGCCACTACCCGCAGCACGTTGCCGTCCACCGCCGCCCGGGGCAGCCCGAAGGCCAGGGAGGCGATGGCTCCGGCGGTGTAGTCCCCCACCCCCGCCAGAGAGCGGATGGACTCATAAGTATTCGGGAATACCCCGCCGTACTCCTCCATGATCTGGCGGGCGGCCTTCTGCAGATTCCGGGCCCGGCTGTAGTAGCCCAGGCCCTGCCACAGCTTCATCAGGCGGTCCTCCGGCAGCGCAGCCAGCTCCGCGGGTCCCGGCGCCTCCTCCAGAAACCTCCGATAATACTCCAGAACCGCCGCCACCCTCGTCTGCTGGAGCATGATTTCCGAGATCCAGACCCGATAGGGCGTGGGATCCCGGCGCCAGGGCAGATCCCGGGCGTTCTCCCGGTACCAGAGGAGCAGCGGGACTGGCAACTGATCCAGTGTGGACATGGTATTCCCTCCCGTCATGGATTTCGCCGGAACTCATAAGTTTTTTTCTATGGATCCCATAACAAAACTGGGGATGTTCCTTTTTCCGCCCCCGTGGTATATTGTCCCACGGAATAAGGGTTAAAAATTTAACGATGTTCCGGCTGCCGCTCTTGTCGGGGCATCCGCATGATAACCCTGTTCCCCCTTTTTCGTCCATCATCCTTCCAGATCAACCGCACAGGGGACGCCTTCCGGCGCCCCCTGTGTGGCTTTTTTCACGGCTTATGCCCCCGACTGCTTACGCTCCCTGGCGGCTCTTCTGCCACTCCAGGTACTCGTCGTAGGTCATCTTCCGGTCCGTGAGCTTCCCGTCCGGGCCGAAGTCGAAGATCCGGTTGCAGACCGTCTGGATCAGCTGATGGTCGTGGGAGGCCACCAGCACGTTGCACTTCACCGCTTCGAGGCCCTTGTTGAGGGCGGCGATGGCCTCCAGGTCCAGGTGGTTGGTGGGCTGGTCCAGCATGAGGACGTTGGCGCCGGAGAGCATCATCCGGGAGAGCATGCAGCGCACCTTCTCGCCGCCGGAGAGCACCTTCGCCGGCTTGTAGACCTCGTCGCCGGAGAAAAGCATCCGTCCCAGGAAGCCCCGCAGGTACTGCTCCTGGGGATCCGAAGAGAACTGGCGCAGCCACTGGACCAGGTTGTCCTCCACCCCGTCGAAGAAGCGGCTGTTGTCCTTGGGGAAGTAGGAGAAGGTGGCGGTCTGGCCCCACTTCACCTTGCCTTCGTCCGGTTCCATCTCGCCGGCCAGGATCTGGAAGAGCGCGGTCTGGGCCTTCTCGTTATCGCCCACAAAGGCCACCTTGTCTCCGTGTCCCAGGATGAAGGAGACCTTATCCAGCACCTTCACGCCGTCGATGGTCTTGGAGACGTCCGTCACGAAGAGGATGTCCTTGCCCACTTCCCGGTCCGGGGAGAAGGAAACCCAGGGGTAGCGGCGGGAGGAGGCGGGCATCTCCTCCACCGTCAGCTTCTCCAGCAGCTTGCGGCGGGCGGTGGCCTGCTTGGACTTGGAGCGGTTGGCGGAGAAGCGGGAGATGAAGTCCTGCAGCTCCTTGATCTTTTCCGCGTTGCGCTTGTTCTGGTTCTTCACCAGCTGCTGCACCAGCTGGGAGGACTCGTACCAGAAGTCGTAGTTGCCCACGTACATGCGGATCTTGCCATAGTCGATATCCACGATGTGGGTGCAGACCGTATTCAGGAAGTGCCGGTCATGGCTGACCACGATCACCGTGCCCGGGAAGTCCAGCAGGAAATCCTCCAGCCAGTTCACGGCGTCGATATCCAGGTTGTTGGTGGGCTCGTCCATCATCAGAAGGTCCGGATTGCCGAAGAGCGCCTGGGCCAGCAGCACCTTCACCTTCAGCCGGGGGTCCAGGGTCGCCATGTCGTTCTGGTGGTACCGGGTCCCCACCCCCAGGCCCTGGAGGATCCGGCTGGCGTCCGATTCGGCCTCCCAGCCTCCCATTTCGGCGAATTCCGCCTCCAGCTCGCAGGCCAGCAGGCCGTCCTCCTCCGTCATCTCCTCCTTATCGTAGAGGGCGTCCTTCTGCTTGCCGATGTCGTACAGACGCTGGTTGCCCATGATCACGGTGTCCATCACGTTATAGGCGTCGTAGGCGTTCTGGTTCTGCTTGAGCACGGACATGCGGATGTTGGGGAGGATGGAGACCTCGCCGGTGGTGGAATCCAGCTCGCCGGAGAGGATCTTCAGAAAGGTGGACTTGCCGGCGCCGTTGGCCCCGATCACCCCGTAGCAGTTGCCGCGGATAAACTGCAGGTCCACATGGGAGAACAGCGGCGTGCCGCTGTAGTTCAGACTCAGGTTGCTTACGGTAATCATATAATCCGGTCTCCTCCTGTCTCAGTTCCCGATCTGTCCGCCCATTCTACCACAGCCCCCGGGGAAAAGAAAGCGCCAAAACTCCCATTTCCGCCCCCGTTCCGGGCTCCTTTTTTGACAGGAACGGGGAAATCCCCGGCGCGGGGACTTGCCTCCGTTCCCGCCGCGTGGTAAGATAGCACGAAACTTCAGCCGGGAGGGAATATCCCATGCGAACCTATTTCGCCGGAACATACGACGTGGCCGTCGTCGGAGCGGGACACGCGGGCATCGAGGCCGCTCTGGCCGCCGCCCGCATGGGCCTGAAGACCCTGTGCTTCACCGTCAACCTGGACTCCGTGGGCAACATGCCCTGCAACCCCGCCATCGGGGGCACGGGCAAGGGCCACCTGGTGCGGGAACTGGACGCCCTGGGGGGCGAAATGGGCAAAGCGGCGGATCGGGTCTGCATCCAGTACCGGCTGCTCAACCGGGGCAAGGGCCCCGCCGTCCACTCCCTCCGGGCCCAGGCGGACCGCCGGGAGTACCAGAAGATCATGAAGCACACCCTGGAGCTCCAGGAGAACCTGTGGGTGAAGCAGGCCGAAGTGGTGGAGGTCCAGGCGAAGGACGGGGCGGTCTCCGCCGTCGTCACCCACACCGGCGCCCTGTACGAGGTGAAAGCCGTGGTGGTAGCCACCGGCACCTATCTGGGCGGCCGCACGATCGTCGGCGAAGTGGTCCGGGTCTCCGGCCCGGACGGTCTCTCCGCCGCCCTGCCCCTCACGCAGTCTCTGCTGAATCTGGGCCTGGAGCTGCGCCGCTTCAAAACCGGCACGCCGCCCCGGGTCAACGCCCGCAGCGTGGACTTTACAAAGATGGAGCCCCAGCCGGGAGACGAGGACGGCCTGGCCTTCTCCTTTGAGACAAAGAACCCGCCCCCCAACCGGGCGCTCTGCTATCTGACCTACACGAACGATGAGACCCATAAGGTGATCCGGGCCAATCTGGACCGCTCTCCCCTCTTTGACGGCACCATCCAGGGGACCGGCCCCCGCTACTGCCCCTCCATCGAGGACAAGGTGGTCCGCTTCCCGGACAAGCCCCGGCATCAGCTGTTCGTGGAGCCCATGGGCCTGGAGACCGAGGAGCTCTACATCCAGGGCTTCTCCTCCTCCCTCCCCGAAGAGGTGCAGCTGCAGATGCTCCACACCCTCCCCGGTCTGGAGCACGCCGAGATGACCCGCTGCGCCTACGCCATCGAGTACGACTGCGCGGATCCCACCCAGCTGCTGCCCACCCTGGAGTGCAAGAAGATCTCCGGCCTCTACGGAGCGGGACAGTTCAACGGCTCCTCCGGCTACGAGGAGGCGGCGGTGCAGGGCTTTGTGGCCGGCGTCAACGCCGCCCTCAAGATCCTGGGCCGGGAGCCCCTCATTCTCCGCCGGGACCAGGGGTACATCGGGGTGCTCATCGACGACCTGGTGACGAAGGGCACCAACGAACCCTACCGGATGATGACCTCCCGCACGGAGTACCGGCTCCTGCACCGGCAGGACAACGCGGACCGGCGCATGACGCCCATCGGGTACGGGCTCGGGCTGGTCTCCCGGGAGCGCTATGAGGCCGTCCAGGCCAAGTACGAAGCGGTGGATCGGGAAGTCCATCGGCTGGAACATGTCGGGGCCGCCCCGTCTCCGGAGCTGAACCGCTTTCTGGAAGGACTCGGGGAGCCTCCCGTGCTCAACGGCGCCCGGATGGC
>CANRFA010000125.1 GCA_947629775.1 uncultured Oscillospiraceae bacterium | reverse complement strand
GACCTCTTACCGGGACTGCCGGAAGCCCCGCCCCTTCTGGGGTGGAGCTTGCGACACCCCGGGGCGGGGTAATTCACCGTAGGTTACCACATCGTAGGGCTGCAGTTCCCTCAGGGAGATGGCCTGCCGGTTTTTCAATATGGTGTACCCGCTGGCCCCGCCGGTCAGGGCCTCGAACATGGTGGTGGTGGGTGTGCCGATGACAACCACCGCGTCGCCGGAGGCGGCACCGGGCCCCATGCCGGCCGCGCCCTCCGCGAGGACCGTCACCACCTTGCCCCGCTCCAGGTACAGGGTGACGCTGGTGCCGGAGCGCAGCTTTGTGTAGAAGTCCGAATAGGGGCTGCCGTCGCTGCTGGCGGCGGTATAGACCTTTGTGTCCGCCCCGACGGCATAGCGCCGGTCGCGGCCGGCCAGATAGGAGGGCAGGGCGTCGCTGGCCAGGACGAAGGAGACGGATTCGCTCTCATCCGGCAGGAAGGTGACCACTTCTCCGTCGTCCACCACCAGGGTTCCCCGGCGGCCTTGGAAGGAGGTGGGTACCGTACCCTCGGTCTTCGGGAGGAAGGTACCGGCGGTGGTGCGGATGGCGCCCATGGCGTCTCCGGTGTCCGTCTCCACATTGACGGCCAGGATTACCACGTCCTTTGTGACGGTGCCTCCGAAGGATTCATAGCAGAGCTTGCCCTCTCCGTTTTTGCAGGTGAGGGCGTTGACGAAGAGGCGGGCGGCCAGGGAGCGGGGGATTTCGTCTCCGCCCTCCAGGTCGATGTCCTTCAGCATTCCGATGGAGCGGGCCAGGTTCAGATGCCCCTGGGGCCAGATGCCTCCGGCCTGCCGGTCCGAGTACCCGATGGCCCGCAGGAGAATGGTGACCGCCTGGGCCAGGGTAATCACCTGCTCCGGCTCGAAGCGGCCGTTGCCCACGCCGGCCACCAGGTGGATGGTTTCGTCCTCTTTGGCGCCGGGGACTGTCATGGAGGCCGCCAGATTCACATAGCCCAGGGCCCAGTGGCGGGCGGTCACATCCGAAAAGATGGTACGGGTGGAGTACACGGGAACCTCGTCCGCTCTCTGAAGAAAGCGGATCACGAGGGCGCAGAATTCCGCCCGGGTCAGGGTGTCCTCCGGCTGAAAGAGGTTGTCCCCGGTGCCGGTGACCACCCCCATGAGGCGGAGAATGTCCGCCTCCACGGCGGTCCGGGGATCCCGGATGTCCGCGAAGGAGGAGGGGGAGGAGACGGCCCCCGCCGGGAGGAGCAGGGCGGCGGTCAGGGCCGCCGCCAGCAGAAGGGAAAGAATGCGCTTCACAGAAAACATCAACTCCTTTTTCTGAGGCTCAGTCGGCCCGCAGGGCGTTGACCGGCTGCAGGCCGCTGGCCTTAATGGCGGGGTACATGCCGAAGACGATGCCCAGAGCCACCGAGATGCCGGCGGCGCCCAGCGTCACGCCGGGACTGGGCAGAAAGACGGCACCGAAGGAGACCTTCGTGAGAATCATGGTGCCCACGTAGCCCACGCCGATGCCGACCAGACCGCCGAGGCCGCAGATCATGGCGGCCTCGATCAGGAACTGGACGATGATGCTGCGCCGCTCCGCCCCGATGGCCTTGCGGATGCCGATCTCCCGGGTGCGCTCCGTGACGGTCACAAGCATGATGTTCATGATGCCAATGCCTCCCACCAGCAGGGAGATGGCGGCGATGCCGCCCAGAAAGCGCTCCTGCATGGCGCTGGCCTCTTCCTCGTTCGCCTGCCAGACGTCCGGGGACTCGGCGTAGCCGTAGCCCATGTTCTCCGGAATGGCGGTGGAGAGAAAGCTGCCGACGGTGGAGACGGTTTCCGCGATCTTATCCGGGCTGGTAACCTTGATCACGTACTGCTCGATGGGTTGGTTCCGGTTCAGGTAGCGGGACATGGTGGAGGGAATGAGAACCATCCGGTCCTGCCGCTGGATCTCCTGCAGGATCCACTCGGAATCTCCGCCGGCGATGTCCGCCTGAGCCGCCTTGCTGGCGTAGACGCCCACCACCCGGAAGGGATAGCCGTTGATTGTGATGGTCTTATCGATGGGGTCCGCGAAGGAGAAGAGGTCCTCCGCCGTCCGGGCCCCCAGCACGCAGACCTGATTGTTTTTCTCCACGTCCAGGAAGCTGAGATCCCGTCCCTTTGCAATCCTGCAGTCGTTGCACAGCCCGTACTGGTCGTTGCCGAGGAAGACGCTGGTCTGGGAGTACCAGTCCTCGGTTTCCGTGGGGAGGACCTTGGACTCGAAGGCGATGGAGAGCCCGTAGAGTTCCCCCTTCGGGGTGATGCCGGCCACCAGGTCCTTCAGCCCCAGACAGTACTCGTAGAGGGTCTGGGAGACGTTGACGGAGGGATCCCAGGAATAGGCGGTGACGTTGACGATGTTGGAGCCCATGCTGTTGTAGTAGGCCTGCATGGCGGCGTTCTGTCCCTGGACGAAGGTCACGAGGATGATCACGGCCGCCAGCCCGATGATGATGCCCAGCATGGTGAGGATGGAGCGCCCCAGGTTGGAGGAGATGGATTTCGCGGCCATCTTGACCGCCTGACCGAGCTTCATGGCAGGACCTCCTCCCGGGGGCCGTCCGCCAGAATGCGCCCGTCCGAGATGCGGATGATCCGGGAGGCGGTGGCGGCGATGCCCGTATCGTGGGTGATGAGAATGACGGTGGTTCCCTCCCGGTGGAGGGAGTGCAGGATCTCCAGCACATGGTGGCCCGTGCGGGAGTCCAGAGCGCCGGTGGGCTCGTCCGCCAGCAGGATGGGCGGATGGGTGGCAATGGCCCGGGCGATGGCGACCCGCTGCTGCTGGCCGCCGGACATCTCGGAGGGCCGGTGGCGCCAGCGGTCTTCCATGCCCACCCGCTCCAGGGCGGCCATTACCCGCTCTTCCCGTTTCACCATGCCCATCCCCTGGTAGATGAGGGGGAGCTCCACGTTTTCATAGGCGGTGAGAGCGGGAATCAGGTTGTAGCCCTGAAAGATGAAGCCGATCTCCCGGTTGCGGATGCGGGCCAGCTGTCGATCCGAGCGGGTGATGATGTCCGCTCCGTCCAGAAAGTAGTCCCCGTACGTGGGAATATCCAGACAGCCGAGGATGTTCATGAGGGTGGACTTGCCGGAGCCGGAAGCTCCGATGATGGCCACGAATTCGCCCCGGTCGATGGTGAGGGTGATCCCATCCAGGGCCCGGACCTCGCTTTCCCGCCCCTCGTTGTAGATTTTGAAGATATCCTTCAGATCAATGAGCATGGCGCACCCCCGCTCAGCTGTAGAAGGAGCTGACAAGGTACTGCACGAAGACCGTCTCGTCTCCGTTGAGCCCGCTGGTGATTTCGATGTTGTAGGTGTCCTGGTGGGAGCCGGTCTCCACGGGAACGGGATAGAAGCCCTCCTCGGGCGTGGGATACTGGGGCGTCTCGCCCTCCATGAGCTCCGGCAGCTCGATCTCCGCCACGTTTTCCGGCGGCTGATCCGCCTGAATAAAGACAACGGAGTACGTGTCGCCGTTTTCGTCGCTGACGTACTTTACGCTCTGGAGGGGAACCATCATGCACTCGGGAGACTCGCTGGTGACGAAGGAGTAGTTCATGCCCAGGCCGGCCATGAGAGAGCCGTCCGAGTTGTCTACGGAAAGGGTCACAGGATACGTGGTCATGCCGTTTTCCGTCTGCATGCCCTCCATGTTTACAGATTCCACCGTGCCGATGTACATGCCGCCGCTGCTGGCCTCCAGTTCCACTTCCATGCCTGGCTGGATGAAGACAATGTTGCGGTCGTCCACGCTGATCTCTACGGCCATGCTGCTCTGGTCCTGGATGGTGATGACGGTGTCACCGCTTTTCACATCCTCCCCGGGGATGAGGGTGCAGGTGGTGACCGTGCCGTCCATGGGAGCCGAGCCGCTGAAGGAGTCCAGATCCTTCTTCTGCTCCTCCACGGCCTGCTGCAGTTCTGCCAGGCGCCTGTTTTCCTCGGCGATCTGGTCCCGGACGTCCTCGATCTGGTCCTGCAGGCCCTCAATTTCCTTGCGGAGGCTGTCCTCCTGCTTGCGGACCTCCTCGATCTCCTTGTCCAGGTTGTCCGGACCCAGGACCGCCAGCATGTCTCCCTCCCGGATGTTGGCGTAGTTGTAGAGGTTGCCCAGCTGCTGCACCGGGCCGGACTCCTTCGTCTTTACGGTCCGCCGCTCGTAAAATTCGGTGGATCCGCTGGCGTAGGGGAAGATCTCCGTGCCGTCCGCGGCGGTGAGGGAGGCGGAGGCGTTCATCTTCTCGGAGAGGGTGCCGGGGTTGTCAAAGACGACGACGGCCTCGAAGTGGACCGCGCCCTCAGGGGAGATGTAGCTGATGTCGTGGACCTCCTCCACCGTGCCCGGGAAGGTACCCATGACGGCGGGGATGGTGACGGTCGCTTCTTTGCCCGGAACGATGTCGTCCTTATACGCATAGCTGAAGTAGAGGTTGAGCTTCAGCCGGCTGTCATCCACCAGGGTGGCGACGGCGGCGCCCTTGTCCAGGCTGTCCTCCAGCGCGGGAGCGCCGTTCTCGCCCAGCAGCAGCTTGCCGGTGAAGGGGGCGCGGACGGTGAGGTCCGCCTTGCGGGCCTCGATGGCGGCCACATCCTCCTCCAGTTCCGCGATGCTGTTCTCCCGGTCCGCGATGTCGTCCTGGATCTTCCCGATGCCGCTCTCCCGCTCCCGGATGACTTCCTGCTGAGCGGTCACCGCGTCCTGGGCGGCGTCGATCCGGTCCTGGACCTCCTGGCTGAAGATCTCGTACAGGGGCTGTCCCGCCGTGACGGTATCTCCCACGGAGACATACACATCCACCACGGTTCCGCTGGCGGTCATGACCACGGAGGCGGAGTCTTTGACCTTCGTGCTGCCCCAGCCGGAGGCCCGGCTCTGGATGATACCATACGACACAGGCTGGGCGCTGATCTCGTTTGTCTGTGGCTCTTCCTGCGTCAGGAAGCGGTGCAGGAAGAAGCCCCCGGCGCCGAGCAGGGCCAGAAGCACAAGGGCCAGCAGGATGTTGCGGGTGCGGCGGACGTTGGGCCGCCGTTTCCGCTTTTTCGGCGGTGCGGCGGCAGCCGTACCGGCGGGCGGGGTCGTCGAAAGAGGGGCGGCGGATGCGGAGACGGTTCTTCCGCTCTCCGGCGGAGCACCGGAGTCCGGGGAGAGGGCGGGGGCCTGCGCGGTATCGGGCATGGAAACATTCCTCCTTACGGGCATACGGATCTGAAGTCCGCAGATGGTCTGTCTGCATTATAAGATCCACCCGGGGGGAGGTTCAAT
>CANRFA010000124.1 GCA_947629775.1 uncultured Oscillospiraceae bacterium | reverse complement strand
GGCCAGGCCCCGGAGTTTATCGTCGCCATCAGCGCGGTGATCAAGCGCATGGCGGTGGACCACATGCACCTGGTGGGCGACATCTTCGATCGCGGCCCCCGGGCGGACATCATCATGGATGCCCTGATGAACTACCACAGCGTGGACGTCCAGTGGGGCAACCACGATATCCTCTGGATGGGCGCCGCCTCCGGCTCCCGGACCCTGGTGGCCACCGTGCTCTCCAACTCCATCCACTACAATAATCTTGAGGTGGTGGAGACCGGCTATGGCATCTCCCTGCGGCCCCTGTCCGTCTTCGCCAACGAGGTCTACGCCTCCTGCGATGTCTCCCGCTTCGCCGTCAAACTGACGGGGGATGACGCCGCCAGTTACACGGAAAAGGACCGGCTGCTCTCCGCCCGCATGCACAAGGCCATCACGGTGATCCTCTTCAAGCTGGAGGGGCAGAAGATCATGCGCCACCCGGAGTACGGGATGGAGGACCGGCTGCTGCTGGATAAGATCGACTATGAGAGAAAGTGCGTGACCATAGGGGATAAGACCTGGCCCCTGGAGGACTGCGACTTCCCCACTGTGGATCCCAAAGACCCCTACGCCCTCTCCCCCGAGGAGGAGAACGTGATCGATCAGCTGACCGCCTCCTTCCGCCGCAGCGAGAAGCTCCAGCGCCACGTGCGCTTCCTCTACTCCAAGGGCAGCCTCTATAAAATCCACAACGGCAACCTCCTCTTCCACGGCTGCATCCCCATGAACGCGGACGGCTCCCTGATGACCTTCTGCCTCGACGGCCGGGAGCGGACCGGCAAGGAGTTCCTGGACTTCGCGGACAAGGCGGCCCGCCAGGCCTACTACCTGCCCATGGGCTCCGAGGAGCGGCAGCTGGGCATGGACTTCCTGTGGTTCCTGTGGGCCGGGCGCAACAGCCCGATCTTCGGCCGGGACCGGATGACCACCTTCGAGCGCCGCCTGATCCGCGACGAAGCGGCCTGGACGGAGCCCAAGAACCCCTACTACGCCCTCTACAACGATCCCGCCATCTGCGAAATGCTGCTGCGGGAGTTCGGGCTGGAGGGGCCCCACTGCCACATCATCAACGGCCACGTGCCGGTGAAGGCGAAGAAGGGGGAGAGCCCCATCAAGGGCAACGGCAAACTGATCGTCATCGATGGCGGCTTCTGCAAGGCCTACCAGGCCACCAGCGGCATCGCGGGGTACACGCTGATCTCCAACTCCCGCTGCCTGCGGATCATCGCCCACCAGCCCTTCGCCGGCAAGGAGAAGGCGGTGAAGGAGAATTACGACATCGCCTCCACCACCACGGTCTTCGAGACCATGGAGCACCGGCTGAAGATCGCGGAGAGCGACAACGGCAGGCGCATCCAGGCCCAGATCGACGACCTGCGCCGGCTCCTGGAGGCCTACCGCAGCGGCGCCGTGCTGGAGGACCACCACAAGTGAGAGAAAGCCGGGAACGGCGCGCATATAAAAATACAGGCGGACCGGCCACAGACCGGTCCGCCTTTTACTTTGAAAAAGGGGAGAAGCTGCAGACGGTCGCTTGCCGGTCTGCCTTTGCTCTGGAAGAGGGGAGAAGCTGCAGCCCGGCGCAGGGGAGTGCCTCCAGAGGAGGTCCGGCGTCCGCTCTGCGCTGGGCTTTGCCTGTGCACCTGCCGCGTTGCCCCCGGATGGGTTCAGGGTTGCAGAGGGCAGGAAGCGGGGCGGAAGGCGATATGGGAAAACAGGACATCAGCATCGCGCTGCTCCCGAGCCGGAAATACCGGAGCCGGCGCATACGGATCCATTACCGGAAAGCTGGCAGATCGGGGCAATTCAGGCCGGTCCTGCATGGTTATGCTGGAAAAGGGAGCTTTCTCTGCCGGGAACAGGGTCCATCCGGTGAGGAGCCTTCCTTTGAGCGGCGCACGGAAACCCGGGGGCTTGTCCCTGGGAGGAAGTGCGCCTTGCCCTCCTGTTGAGAAATATGACTGGTATGCAGGAGTCGATAAGGAGGGATCCGCCATATCCGGATGGCCATCGGTTACGAGGAGTGCCATGTACAAAGAAAGGAAAGCAGGTCAGCTGCTGCCGGGTGGCAGATCACAATGCGGCCAGAACTCCGCAGCAGGCCAATCAGTCGTCCAGAACAGGGATCCATCCGCCAGGAAGGAAGATAACCTTCACCTTTTCAACTGCGATTGCTTTCTGCATGTATCTCTTTTTCGCCGGGTTGTAAGAGCCACGGATGATCACATAGGCGCCTTTGTTCTTCATGCCAATTGTCACCTTTTTCTTCCCTTGCCACAGGATAACCGTTCCGGAGGGATACCGCGATCTCTTTTTCCGGATCTGCCGAAAGCCCTTTTTCTTCTTCCTGCCACGGTACTTGCGCAGATTTTTCTCACTCTGCCTGGGTTCCCTGCGGTTGGTACGGTTGCTTCCGAGCTGCTTGCCGGATTTCACGGAGCCGTCCCGGGTGTCTTCGTACTTCGCGTCGAAGAACTTCTCCAGACGGCGGTTGTTCCGGCGGTTCTTCCTGTAGTGCTCCATGCCGGCCCGGATGGGAGGATGAAACCGTCCCATGGCATAGGCGTCGTTTACGTGACTCTTGTCCAGGTTCAGCTTCACACGGGCCGCTTTGGTCGCGGCGCCAAACGTGGTGTGGACCGTAACCTGCAGACCGGCCTTCCGGATCTCTTCCTTTACCCGGCTGACGATGTACCAGCGTACGGAGTTCATCCACGCGCAGGGAGCATAGTCGGCAAAGCTCGGGTTGTAGCCCCAGAGGAGCCCGCCTTTCTGATGATTTGCGGGAGTATGACAGTTTGTGCAGCAGGTGACCAGCTCCCGCATGGAGTTCCCGTGGCGTTTCTTCCAGAAGAGAGCGTGGTGTGTGTGCAGGATCGCGCCCTGGTGCAGACCCCTCCCGCAGAAGACACACCTGTGCCCGTCTCTGGCGAAAACGGCGTTGCGGAGAGACTCCATCTGGTAGCGTTCCCCGTGCTGGCCGTCTTCCCCCTGCGGCAGGGGAAGACCTTCCGCAAGGGCACGGATCAGCGTCGTGTCGAATTCTCCCACTTCGATCCAGATATCCCGGACCGGGCAGACAGTCAGATACCTCATGGCGAGATCCACATGGCGCTCCGCCTTATTCCGGATAGAGGGCGGCAACCAGGCGGGGTTGCGGTCCTCCTCCGGAGGCAGGTTGCCAGGGACCGGCTTCGGAGGCATGCTCAGGCAGGGCTTCGTGTTCTTCGGTGTGTTCGGCGAACACGGATTCCCCTTCTTTGCCGTCTGAGACGCCGACGCTTTCGAGTCAGCTTCCAGACTGCGGGCCACGGTCTCCATCTCATCCGGGAAGGTGCCGGCGATCAGGGCCACCTTGCCGGGGGACTCCTGGTCCATGACCTGCTCCGGCTCACAGACCGGGTGGATTTCCGTTGCGCTCTCCGGATTGTGACGGGCCTGGTACTTTTCCCACTTCTGCTGCCGCCGTTCGAGATACTTCGTCCTCCGACTGGACGGCTTCCGGGCTGCGCCCTTTTCCTTCCTGCGGTTCAGGAAGCGGGGTTTCCGGTGGCGGAGACGGTTTCTCCGGGTTTTGCGGTACATCCTCTGAGCATCGTGACGCTGCTTCTCATCGGTGAGAAGGTCGTACTGAGCGGAAACATACTCTTTGGATTCGCTCTTTACGCTGAGCCCTGCATGGACGTACCCGGTGTCCACGCACAACTCCACTGGTTGCGTAAAGTGCGTTTTCGGTTCATAGGTCAGCTGAATGGTGAACGGATTGCGCCTGAAGACGACAGCTCTGCCGTCTTTCAGCATGTGCCTGACCTTACCCAGGCGGGTGGTAGGCATCAGGGGTTGTCCGTCCTTATCAACCACTGCGACAACTGTGGCCATGAGTAAAACCTCCTTTCGAAATCAGAACCCTTGCGGGTAATGCAGCCCGAAGGCTGTGGTCCACAACGCCAATGTATCTCACGGGGTCTTCACGTGCGCGACACTTCTCCTGCCCTCAGAGATGTTTAACCGCACACCGCAGAGCGGGGGACTTGTGGAGAATCCAACCCGGTGCCTGAACCAGATGATGGCCCGTGGAACGTAGTGGCTCGCTGTTCAGAACGGCGGTTGCCCGCCGCCTGTCTGCCCGTAGAGAGGTCCGGCCCCTTCCGAAGAAGAAACCGGGGTGTCTGATACAGGCAGAAGACCTTCCTCTCCCCCGAAGGGGAGGATCCGGTACATACCGGCCACTGAGGCTAATCAATCAGGCATTGCAGTTACACGAATGAAATGCACTTACAAGCCTACGGTCTTTGACCGTGGGCTATTGACTCTGACAGGAATTCTATACGTCCCGGAAAGCCCTGGTTCCACATAGAGTGCAGATATGGGCATCCCCATCGGGGATGACCGGCGCGTCCTGCGGGAACCGTTTCCCGGGAGGCAGTCCGTCCGAGAGGATCTTCCCGGGCGGAGATGCAGGACTGTCCCGCTCCCGGAGGACCAGGTGTCCGGGCTCTTCAGAATCGAAGAACAGCCGGGACCGGAACTCCGGCGGGTGGTGCGGGGATATCGGTGTCGGAAGCAGGAAGCCGGATCCGGCGCAGCGGGCCATCCATCCACATCGTGGGCCAGGAAACCGCTGTCCTTCAGGATACCTGCCTGGGCGTTCCGTGCGTCCGGAAGTTTCGGATCCGATAGCTTCTGGCTTATTGTATGCGGTTAGGCCCCACCTCCCTCAGACCCGGGCTGGCCGCTGGACCGCTCAGGCCACATCTTTGACCTCCATCCTGCAAGGGCACAGGGGATGGTCTGCCCGGGAGAGGATTGGGAAGAGCAAGGTCAGGCAGGAAAGCGGAGGAGACAGTGGGAGAACCGTCTGTGGGGCAATCCGAAGCAGGAAGCCGGATCCGGTGCAGCGGGTCATCCATCCACATCGTGGACCAGAAAGCCGCTGTCCTTCAGGATACCTGCCTGGGCGTTCCGCTCGGGTCGGATCGTACGCCAGGGTCCATCAGGCTGGCGTCACGGTCGTTTCGTTCGTCACCGCCCATAGAGCCTGGAGGCCATGGAGTATGAAGAGAGGACAGCCGGGCAGAGCCGGACTCCGGTTTGGAGCGAGGAAAGCGCAGGCCCCATGGGCGCCCCCCGGAAACGGTCCGTTGTCTGCATTGGCAGATACGGGATCCCCAGGGGGGCGCCAGGGCAGAAAGAGCCAATCCGGTTCGATGGTTCAGGCAGGTCTGCCCTTCCAGAAATCGGTCCTCCCGGTGACCAGGACGATCTTCTCTACACCTTGCGTAGGAGCACCCCCGTGGTGCAACACGAACGTAGTTCGTGGTGCACACTTGACCGCACGTGATGGTGCAAAGCA
>CANRFA010000123.1 GCA_947629775.1 uncultured Oscillospiraceae bacterium | reverse complement strand
CGCAGCATGAGTTCGATGTCGCTGCGGGTGGGCAGACCCAGACCATAGCCCGGTCCCAGTTGCGTGACTGCTCCCGGAGGCCAAGCCTCCGGGCTTCCATAGGAAGTGCCTACAGTCACTCGGCAATTGGACCACCACTCCGAAGGCCGGGGTGGGGTCATGCTGGGGTCATGCTGGGGTAAACTCTGTTCCATCCGCTTTCGTGGTCTCGACAACCATCCCCCGTCGGGATTTCTCCGAAGAGAAATCCTTCCAGAGCGTCCATCACCTGCGGCCAACACCTGCCGGACCCGCAGAAAAAACAGAGAAGATAAACTTATGTAGGAACGCTGGTCTGCAGAGATTATGCTTCTGCAGTCTGATTCAACAGAAACTTACGTAACTCCGTAGTGGTTTTCATATCCTGATAAGGAATCTTGCGATAGAACTCCTTCACCGGAACAGATTTGAGCGTGAGATGCAGGTACCACCAGTGGCTTTCCTCATCTTTTACCCGGATCTTCTCCGGGAGCAGATGGACCATCTCCTTCGGAACGGGTTCAGCCAGTCCCAGTGCCCTGCGACCGATCACGTAAGCGGCACACACGTGGATGGAAAGCCCGAACCGCCGCATGTACTTGAACTTGGCAATCTGAGAAGTATAGCGCGGATCGACCTTCTTCAGACCCACTCCGTATTTCTGAGCCTTATTTTCCGCCAGTTCCGTCATCTTGCGGTAGGAGAACATGGTGACCTTGTAGTTGCGCTTCCGGCTCCCGTACATCATGTCGTCCTTCTTGAGCTTCTTGATGTCCTCCATACCCATGGGCTTCTTCTGAAGTCTGGCCCACAGAAAGGCGTGCTCCAGTGCCATGGATATGTCGGACTCGATCTGCTCGCTGCTTCGGCCCTCCATCCGGACAGGGATGACCCGCTTCATCCGGAACAATTCCTTCCCGGTTTTCCGGTCCTTGATCTGCTCCAACTGAATGTGCTGCCTGTCCGCTTTGGTCAACCAGGCAGGAAGGACAGGCTGGCCGTTCTCGTCCATCTCGAAGGAAGGGGGAAGCAACAGGTTTCCCTGCCCATCGTTCTCAGCGATGGCGATGTTGTCCCAGTTCATGTCAAAGCTGACACAGCCGGTACTGTAGTCCGTATTGATATCCCTGTTTTCAGGAACATCAAGGGTGCAGGTGATCCGGAAGGCGTCTCCCAGGTCCAGAATGGTCCAGGTAACGGAAGTCGGATCGGCAGAGCTGGTGAAGTACTCGGGATCGAATGCCTTCTCCGGCCATTTCCCCGTTCTCGGGTACTTTTCTTCCTCGAGCACATTCCGACAGTCTGCAGTCACAGCCTCGTCGATCAGCTTCTGTCCGTACTCGAAGACGACACCGGGGATACGGATTTCTTCCCCTTCCGCCACGGTGAGCAGAAGCTCCCGGGTATGTACGTCATAGCGGACCAGGTCGTTTCCGCACAGCCGGGCCCGGTTGCCCATCAGAAGCATGGGACGGTTTCTGCCCTTCCGGTACGCTTCCAGCCACTCCTGATGATACGCCTTCTCCCACTCTTTGCGGTAATCGGCATCGTCATGATCGGTCGGGACCCAGTCCCGCACTTCCCGCTCCGCCGCAATGCGACGATACAGGCTCCTGCGGGGCTTGTGCATGTAATCGAACTCTCCCCAGGTCTGCCGCCAGTCGAAGTTTCTCGGGTGGGCCTTCCGGTCGCCACGGCACTTCTTTTGCCTGTTGCGGAGTCCCAGGATATCATACTGCTTCATGAACATGGCGTGTCCACCCAGGCAGACATGAGTGTGTCCCGATTTCTTATCCCGCTTCAGCTTTTCCAGAACTTCTGCGGTGTCGTTGCGACGTCCACGGATTCTGCCGAGCTTGGCCTTCTGCTTTGCGATCAGGGGGTCCAGATACTTCAGCTCGAACAGATACTCGTTCTCAAAGACAAGCGGTTCACGGGGAGCCTTCTTACGGCTCCGATTGGCACAGCCGGGAGAAGCCTCAAAACTGAGTTCTCCGTTCTTGTTGCCCTTCACCGTAATGGTGCCCTTATCCCTGTTCTTGAAGGGAGGCAGACACCGCTTCCCCGCCTTCCTGGCTTTGGAGCGGTCAATCAGCGACTGCTTCATGACAAGCTCCTCGTCCAGGATTTTCTGCTCCTTTCTGATCTTCTTGTCGTTCTGAGCAAGCGCATCGATTTTGGCTTCGATATTCAGGTCCAGAGACGCCCTCACAGACTTTGCCAGACCGGTCACATCGGAAAGCAGGTTCTGCGCTATGGGATTGGTAGCCATCAGAGAAGCAGGGGGAAAGTACCCTGCATTCGGATCCGTAACGGGAGTCAGACCGAATTTTGTGCAGTACTTCGGGTCCGGGAACCTTTTGCGGATCAGGGTAAAGACCGAATCTTCCCCCTGCGGCCCCTTCATTACGATATTCAGTGCATGCCTGAACATCCTGTTATAGCGGTAGCATTCAACCGTAAGGGCCCACCTGTCCACGTGCGGAATATCGGTTTTCATAATAACATTGGCGATGTACGTTTTCAAGGCAGTCCCCCCTCCAGAACAGCTTTCCAGAACATCAGACGGTAAGGATTTATCCGATATCCTATTATAAATCCAGCCCCAAACACCTGTCAACCCCTGATTTCACATTTTTGATGGGCGCAATTCCTCCCGGGGACAAGTCCCCGGGTGCCCTTGCGCCATATCATGGAGTTGGCGATGGGAAGGGGCCGCTTTTCCGCCGGTGCGGTGGGATCGAAGAGACCGGAGCCTGCGCACTCCGCGGTCAGGTCGAGATGCATGGAATCCTCCGGTGGCTGGCGCAGCTCGGGCAGCAGGCTGCGCAGATTCCGCAGAGAGTCGGCGTCGGTCTTCAGATGGCGGACGATCTGCTCAGGTACATCGTTGACAAACGGGGTTGTTACATTCGTGCTGAGCAGGAAGTACTGTTTCGGAGCGTTCTGCCGGCGGACCCAGGAGTTGAAGACCCAGACGAATGCGGGCATGAACTCGGGAGTTTCGTCGTCTTCTCCGTAGTCGATCGTGATCTCCAGGGGGATGTCCTCGGCGAGGCCGAACTCCGTAGCAGATGCAAGGAAGCGGATTTCCCTCTTGCAGCCGATATCGTTCACGTCGAGATGAGAATCGTTCATGAGAAAACCTCCAATCAGGATCAGAGCGGATACGTGGGGGATCTGGATGGGAACCGGGTTGGGACGGCGCCCAAAGAGACGGCTGGGCTCCCTTCCGGGCAGAGGATGGTTACCGGGAAGACCGGGCGGCGGGAATGAGGCGTCAGACGGTGTCCAGAAGTCGCAGCTGTTCCAGTCCCACGCTGCCGCCGGAGATCAGGAAGCAGACCTTCTCTTCCGGCCGGAAGCGGAGAGCGCCCTGGAGGACGGCACCCATCCCGATGCACGAGGAGGGCTCCGCCAGCAGTTTGCCTTCGGTGAGCAGCACCTTCATGCCCCGGAGCGTGAAATCGTCTTCCACATCCACGATCCTGTCCGCGTTCTGCCGGACCACAGGGAAGCAGAGATCTCCGGGCCGCTGGGTGACCAGAGCGTCCGCCAGAGTCGGTTTCGACTCCACGGAGACCGGTTCGCCGGCGGCAAGGCTGGCGGTATAGCGGGGGAGGGCCGCCGGCTCTGCTCCACAGATTTTCATGTGAGGAGCCTCCGCCCGGAGGGCGGTGGAGACGCCGCTGAGAAGACCGCCGCCGCTGACCGGAATGACCACGGCGTCCAGGTCCGGCTGCTGCCGGGCGATCTCCAGCCCGATGGTCCCCTGGCCGGCCATGACGAAGAGGTCGTTGTAGGGCGGGATCAGGGTGGCGCCCCGCTCGGCGCGGATCTGTTCGGCCCGGGCAAAGCGCTCCGTGACATCGCACTGGACCACTTCCGCTCCCAGCGCCCGCACGGCTTCCACCTTGATGGCGGGGGCCGTCCAGGGCATGACAATGACGGCGGTGGTGCCCAGCATGCGGGCGGCGTAAGCCACTCCCTTGCCATGGTTGCCGGAGGAGGCGGTGACCAGTCCCCGGGAGAGCTCCTCCGGAGTCAGTGAGAGGGCCCGGTTCATGGCGCCCCGAAGCTTGAAGGCGCCGGTAGTCTGCATGGACTCCAGTTTGACATACACCCGGCAGCCAAGCGCTTCGTCCAGAGCGGGCAGCCGCAGCAGAGGCGTTTCCAGCACATAGGGGGCGATGCGCCGCTGCGCCTCCGGGATCATTTGAACGGTAAACAAAGGTATTCCTCCCCAGGAGGTCCGCGGGGCGGACCGGAGCTGTGGGCCGGAAAAGAATCCGGTCCGGGGTCAGAAGCGGTTTTTGCGGACCCACCAGATGGTGATCAGCAGGATGACAAGGCTGACGGCGATGAAGACCGGATAGCCGTACTCCCAGGAGAGTTCCGGCATGTTGGTGAAGTTCATGCCGTACCAGCCCACCAGGAGGGTCAGGGGCAGAAAGACGGTGGTGACGATGGTGAGGATCTTCATGGTCTGGTTCTGCTGGATGCCGATTTGGGTCTGGTACATCTCCCGCACCTGGATGTAGTACTCCCGCAGCAGCTTGGTCTCGTCCAGCAGCCGTCCGATGCGCTTCTCCAGCAGATGAAAGAGCGTCTGATCGCTGTCCGGGAAGAAGCCGTTCTCGTTCTCCTGGAACTCGCAGATCATGTCGTCCAGCTGGGTGTAAAAGCGCATCCAGTGCATGATTTCCCGGTTGAGGGCGGTGAGGCGGGAGTTGAGATCCTCGAGCTGGTCGTCCAGCACCTGCTCCTCCATCTCGCCCAGCTGATCTTCCATCTCCTGCAGGTGGTGGAGGTCCCGATTGAGGAGAAGTTCCAGGAAGGTGTAGCAGAAGCGGGCGGGACTCTGCTGCAGATCCTTCTTTTCCCGCTCCATGTGGCGAAGCTGGCTGTGGACCGCACCGGAGTCGTCGCAGAGGACCACCAGGTTGCCCGCGATGAGGTAGCCGAAGGCAATCCGGACTCCGTCCCGGGTCTTCCGGGGTGTCACTACCGTGCCGCAGAGGAATCCGCGATGGACCTCCGCTTTCGTAAGATGGGCGTCCCTGGCCAGAGGAGTGTGGCGCAGGCAGGGAACATTGGCCAGAGACGATGGCAGGTGGGTCAGTTCCTCGGAAGAGAGAAGGGCCAGAGCGGGGGCCTCTTCCGGCGGCAGCTGTTCCATCGGAACGAGAGTGTCCCCGATTCGATAGATGTTCATGGAAAACCTCCCTTCGGGCAGGCCAAAGGGGTCTGTCCTCTGAAACATAGGCCGGCGAGCGGGCGGTTGTGGAAGACGGCCCGGTGTCGTACCGTATGCCCTTCCTTATTATACACCGATCCGCCGAAAAGAAAGGCGATAGTAGCGAAAAGGGTTGATCAGGTCCCTTCACCCCTTTTCATATGGTCAGATTGCTAAAA
>CANRFA010000122.1 GCA_947629775.1 uncultured Oscillospiraceae bacterium | reverse complement strand
GAGCGGTCGCGCTGGCCGGCATTGCGTGGTCGGTCCGGTTTTTGCTCCATGCGCCGATAAAGACCTGACGGCTTAGCGGACATCGAGGCTGAGCCGGAGCGGGTCCTGTACGGGCCATCCGTTCTGCCTTCCAGATTCATTCCGGAAGGCAGATGCCCGCTTTGGCGCAGGGAAGGCGGTTTCGCCGACGGTCCATCTGTTATAATAGGAGGACAAACCGGGACGTCAGTCCGGACAGGAGGGAAGACGCATGCTGGATGTATCCCACGTCACGAAGAAATATGGAAAGGTCATTGCCTGCGACGATGTGAGCTTTCACCTGGCTCCCGGCAGCATCACGGTGCTGCTGGGCCCCAACGGGGCCGGAAAGAGTACCATCATGAAGGCAATCATCGGGCTTCTGCGCTTCGATGGTGCCATCACCGTGGGCGGATACCCCGGGAAGACCCCGGAGGCCAGACGGCTGCTGGGGTACATCCCGGAGATGCCCTCGCTCTATCCCAACCTGACGGTGATGGAGCACATGGAGTTCCTGGCCCGGGCGTACCGGCTCACGGGGTATCGGGAGCGGGCGGAGGACCTGCTGCGCCGCTTCGAGCTGACGGAAAAGCGGAAGAAGTTCGGGGACGAGCTCTCCAAGGGCATGCAGCAGAAGCTCAACATCTGCCTGGGGCTGCTGCCGGAGCCCAGGGTGATCCTCCTGGACGAGCCCATGATCGGCCTGGACCCCCACGCCATCAAGGAGCTGAAGCGCAGCCTGGAGGAGATGCGGGAGCAGGGCAGAACCATGCTGGTCAGCACCCACATCATAGACAGCGTGGACATGCTGTGGGATCGGACCATCATCATGAACCACGGTGTCATCTGTGCGAATCTCACCCGGGAGGAACTGTCGGCGGATGGTCGGACCCTGGAGCAGCTCTTCTTTGACCTGACGGAGGGGACGGCTGCCGAGGCGGCTCATGGGGAGAAAGGCGAAGAGGGGGGAGCGGTGTGAGACTGTTCCTGTACTACGCCCTCCACTCCTTCAAAAACCAGATCCGAAAGCTCTGCAGAACCTGGGTGCTGGTTTTCTTCCTGGTCTGTGTCCTGCTGGGAGCTGGAGTCGGCCTCTTCGCGGCGTTTCTGGACGACGCCGGTTCTCCGGAGCCGGATATCTCCTCCGGAGTCGAGATGGAAGCGGGAGAGTCGGAGCCCGGGGATTCCTCCGTCTGGATCGACGGGGAGGACCCGGAGGAGACGCCGGACCTGAACGATGAGATCATGGATCTGATTTCAGTGCGGGACCTCGTGGAACTTCTGGTCGGGCTTGTCATCCTCGGCGTTCTGGTGTTCTTCGCCATGAGCGCAGACCGCAACGGCAGCCGGATTTTCCTGCCGGCGGATGTCACGCTGCTGTTCCCCTCGCCCCTCAAGCCCCAGTCGGTGCTTCTGTTCCGGCTGGCTACCCAGCTGGGTGTGGCGGTGGTCAGCAGCCTCTACCTGCTGTTCCAGGTTCCCAACCTCACCATGAATCTGGGGATGAGCCTGCCGGGCGCCCTCTCCCTCATTCTGGTCTGGGGCCTGACCTTTCTCTCCGGGACGCTGCTTCAGGTGCTGCTCTACACGCTTTCGGGCACGCACCCCGGGGTAAAGAAGCACCTCCGGCAGGGAATCTGTCTCTTTGTGGGCGTCGTGGGGGCGGGCTATCTGGGATACGCCCTCCATTCGGGCCTGGGATGGCTTCAGGCTGCCGCGGGGTTCTTCAACGCTCCGGTCAGCCGGTTTCTCCCGCTGTGGGGCTGGCTGAAGGGGATCTGCATGTACGCCATGGAAGGCAATGCTCCTGGCGCTTTGGGATGCCTCGCCGCGCTTCTGACCGGCGGCGCCCTCCTGGTTTTCCTTCTCTGGCGCATTCCGGCGGACTTCTACGAGGACGCCATGGCGAAGTCCGAGGAGACGGCGGAGCTGCAGGCCAGGATGCAGGCGGAGCGGCCCTCCGGCGTGATGGTCCGGCGGAAGAAGGACCGCAGCGAGAAGCTGAAGCGGGACGGGCTGAACCGTGGCTCCGGCGCGAACATCTACTTTCATAAGGCCATGTACAACCGCTTCCGGTTTGCCCATCTGGGATTTCTGACCCGCACGATGGAGACCTATCTGGCCACTGCGACGGCAGTGGGGCTCCTCTGCCGCTTCGTGGTGCACACCGCCAGCGTGACCCCTGTGGCCCTGACCATCGGCGCCATGGTGTTCTTCCGGACCCTGGGGAACCCCCTGGAGCAGGATACGGGGATGGACTGGTTTGTGATGATCCCCGAGAGCACCTGGGCGAAGCTGTTCTGGTCCCTCCTGGGAGGAACGACGAACTGCTTTCTGGATGTGCTGCCGGCCGTCCTTCTGGGCGCCCTGCTGACCGGCGAGAGTCTGCTCCTGGCTCTTGCCTGGGTTCCGTTCATCGTCTCCGTAGACTTCTACGCCACCTGCGTGGGGACGTTTCTGGGCGTCTCCATTCCGGTCTCGGCCGGAAAGATGCTGAAACAGGTCATACAGATCCTGTTCATCTACTTCGGCCTGCTTCCGGATATCGCCCTCATCGCTTTGGGGATGACTTTTGAGCACTTTGTGCTCTCCATCTGCGGGGCGGCGGCCCTGAACCTCTACCTCGGCTTTCTGTTCTTCGGGCTCTCGCCCATCTTTCTGGAGCCCCGGGAGGGCCGGCGCAGGGGCGTGCCGCGTCCGTTCACCGGGGATCTTGCTCAGATCCGCAGGCGGTTTTCCACCCTCGGGTTTGGGGTTGCCGTAATCTTTGCGGCTTCCTCTGTGGTTCAGATCGGGCTGGGTGTGCTCGTCGGGCGCCTGTTCCCGGACGGGAACGCGCCCTCCTGGCTGCAGTGGGCGGCCACCTTTGTCCCCATCTATGTGGTGGGGGTGCCTCTCGGGGAGAAGATCCTCCGCCGGGTTCCCGCCGTCCAGGGGGAGAAGCGGAGTCTGACCCCGCTGCAGATTCTCTCGGCCTGGCTGATCTCCGTCTTTATGATGTATTCGGGCAACCTGCTCAGCACCATCCTGCTGGCCCTGTTCCAGGAGGTTTCCGGGCGCGCTCCCGCCAATCCCCTGATCGCCATGACCACGGATGACGCCGTGCTTCTGCGGGTGCTGGTGATGGTGGTCCTGGCGCCGTGCATCGAAGAGTTCGTGTTCCGGAAGACCCTGATCGACCGCATGCGACCCTACGGGGAGAAGACGGCTGTCCTGACCTCCGCCCTCATCTTCGGGCTGTTTCACGGAAACCTGTCCCAGATGATCTACGCCTTTACCTTGGGGCTGGTGTTCGGGTACGTTTACCTGAGGACCGGAAAGCTGCGCTACAGCATGGGGCTTCATATGGCGGTGAACTTCACGGGTTCCGTGCTGGGCCCCTTCGTTCTGGAGCGGGCCGGCTCCGCCTTCCTGGAAGAAGTGGAGACGGTCGGGACGGACGCCCTGCTGGCGGTGATTCCGCTTCTGGTCTACGGGATCACCATGATCGCCATGGCCCTCATCGGACTCGTGCTGCTGTGTATCCAGGCGCGCAACGTCCACTTTGAAGAGGCGGAGCAGGAACTGCCCCGGGGCAGCCGGCTTCGCACCGTACTGCTCAACCCGGGCATGCTGGTGCTGCTCGCGCTGTGCGCGCTGGCCGTTCTGGCCAACCTGCTGCTCTGAGCCGGACGCGCTCCCATGCCTCCAGGCTCCAGGTTCTGTACGGAAATCTGAAGATATGTGTCCCCCCCTCTTCCGTCCGCTCCGGGTGGGAGAGGGGGGCCTTTATAAGGAGGGCCGCCCCTCAGTCCGGGTGCGGAATCTGTCATCGGGAGAGGGAAAGGGAAAATCCCTCCGCGCAGGCCCGGAATCAGGCTCGTGCGAAGGGATTCGGCATATGGTATGGAGAAGACGGGGGATCGGCGGGCTTACAGGCCTTCGATAACGTTGACCCGGATGTAGCCCTCTTCCACGTTGGTTTCGGCGATGAAGGCGGGGACCGCGGGAATCATCATGTCCCGCTCGCCGCCCTTGACCACGTAGACGTTGTTGGCGGGCAGGTTGAGTACGTCGGTCAGCTTCCCAAGCACATGGCCGTCGGCGGCGTCCCGGACCTCGGCGCCGATCAGGTCCGCGATGAAGAAGGCCCCCTCCGGCAGCTTCGCGTCCTTGCGGTCGATATAGAGGATGGCGTTGCGCATGGCGAGGGCGCCGGGGACGTCGGTGAGACCCTCGAACTTCATGATCACCATGTTCTTGTGTACCCGGGCCCGCTCCACCTTGATGGGCCAGTGGGCCTCGTCCACGTACAGGGTTTTGAACTGGCACAGGAACTCCGGCGAGTCCGCCCAGGGTTGCACCCGTACTTCCCCCATGACGCCGTGTGTACTGGTGACTTTTCCCACTTCGAGATACTGCTGCGGCATCCGCATTCCCTCCTGCATTTTTGTATTCGGGCTGCTATTCTATCGCAGAACAGCCGGCAATGCAACCGGTTTTTCCCGGATTTCGGGCCGCGAGAGGGGTTGAGAGCCGGAGAACAGCAGATTTTAAGGAGATTTCAATCTGGACTTAAGGAATGCTCCATGGACCCGGCGGAGCCGGAGGGGTAGAATGAGGACAACAGAAGAGACCCGCGCCGCTCCGGACTGCCTGCCGGAGGTGCCCTTCCCTCTGAGCGCTTCCGATGCGTCGGGAGCTTTCCGGAATCGGACAGGGAGGCGCTTGCGTGGGCTGTAAAAAAATGCTATACTCTGATTATCCTTGTGGAAAGAGGTGGTTCCCCTGAAACAGAGAAGCATTCCCCTCTGCATCATACTGTCCATCGTGACCTGCGGCATCTACACCCTGTACTGGATGGTATGTGTGACAGACGAACTGAACGCGGTCAGCGGTCACCATGGGGATGCCAGCGGAGGACTCGCGCTGGTTCTGACTCTCGTCACCTGCGGCCTCTACGGCATCTACTGGGCCTATAAGATGGGAGAGAAGGTGGATGAGTTCCGGGTGTACAACGGGCAGCCCTCCGGCAGCTGGGCTATCATCTATCTCCTCCTCTATATCTTCGGCCTCGCCATCATCGACCTTGCCCTTATCCAGGACAATCTCAATCGCTGTGGCTCCGGTTTCTGAGACGGCGGCTCCGGGTTCTGCTCCGGGCGCGGTGCGGCGGCCGGGCTTTCCGGGGGTGAGACGGCCCTGCGGGCAGAGAGAAAAGCGCCTTCCGCGTGTCACGCGGGAGGCGCTTGTAATTATCCCAGGTCCAGATCGGAGTCGTCGTCGGAGGCGTAGTGGTCCACAATGTAGCTGCGGACCCGCTGCGCGGCGGGAGAGAGGGGCGTGCTGCGGTTCCAGGAGAGGTACACGGTGCGCACGAACTCCCGGCCGCCGTCGGCGATGGGGATCACGGAGACCTTGTCGGAGTCCATGGCGGGCACCTGGGGGAGAACCGCCACCCCGAAGCGCAG
>CANRFA010000121.1 GCA_947629775.1 uncultured Oscillospiraceae bacterium | reverse complement strand
TTCTCCAGCATGGTGACCGGGTGATAGGAGAGCTTGCTGGTGCGCAGGCCCTCGTCGCCGCAGTCGTCCTCCCGGTTGATGAAGTGCACGCCCTCGTGGGCGTAGCGCTGGGCGAACTGGCTGACCACCATCTGGTAGGCGCCCTCCACGGTGCGGTCCGCCTTCTCCAGGTGGGTGAAGAGGGTGTCGCCCAGAATCTCGCCCAGAGAGAAGCCCACAATGCGCCCCTCCGCCGTCAGCATGCCGCTGAGCAGGTCGTAGGTCTCCAGGTTGTCCAGGATCTCCCGGGTCTTGTTGAGATCCTCCCGGAAGGAGGCGGAGTCCTTGTCCCTGGTGGCGCTGTACTGCTCCAGAAAGGCCTCGACGGCCGGCACGTCTTCCTTCTCGATGGGCCGGAAGGACCAGTTAGAGTACGTGCGCTGGAAGCGGTTGACGTGGTTGCGCTGGCCGCCCAGGCGGCGGCCCCGGAAGAATTTCAGATCCTCCGCCCGGTAGAGGTAGTCCCAGTTGTCCCGGGAGGTGGTGACGGTACAGTCGGGGAAGAACTCTTTCAGCCGCTCCAGCTCGTCCTTGGGCACGGGGTAGAAGCGGATGGGGAGGTTGCGCCGGCGGCACCAGGCGGCGATCTGGGTGTAGTGCTCGGTCCGTCCGCCGCCCAGGGGGAGGGTGAAGACGTTCTCCGAGTCGCCGGGGATGGAGACCTTGAAGTAGAGGGAGCCGTCGTAGAGGGCGTACTCCAGGCCGTACATGTCCCGCCACATGAAAGCGGCGGCGGGGGTGGTATCGCAGATGCGGCTGCCGCTGTAGTCGAAGAAGCGGCGCAGCCGGGGTAAGTCTTTCAGGTGCAGGGGTTGGAATTCCAGCATAAATTCAGATCCTTGTTTCTTGTTTGGGGGGACGCAGGGGGTGGCAGTCCGGCTCCGTACTTGCGGGGGACAGGGGGCCCAGGCGGCCGAAGTACCAGCCGGTGACGCCGTCCTTCTTGCACAGACAGCCGTTGCGTATGGGAGCCACCACGTGCAGCCGGTCCCCCGGCGAGACGGGCAGGCGGTAGTCCGTGGAGTCCTCGCACCACAGCTTTTTCCCGTCCGTCTTCAGGTAGCGGGTGAGGATGGGCATCACCCGGCCGGTTTCCAGATGCCGGCAGAGGGAGAGCTCTTCCCCCCGTTCCAGCAGTTCCAGAGCGCTGCGGCCCCAGCGGATGTTGACGCTGTCCCGGCTGGCCTCCTGGGCATCCAGGGCCACCGCCGTGGGCAGGCCGTCCCAGGCGCACCAGGAGAAGGTGGGGTCGTCTTCCGAGGGGAGGATGAGGGCGTTGAGCTGGCCGTCAATCTTCAGCACGCAGCCCCCGTCGATGGAGGCGATCTTCCGCTCCCAGCTCATGAGGGGGGCGGCGCCGGGGATGACGGGGTTGTAGAGGGTGACGGGCCAGTTGCTCCAGGGAGGGAACCCCGCCGTGGACCAGGAGCAGGTGCTCCGTCTCCAGGATGGTGGGCAGCGAGGCCAGCCAGGCGTGCTCCTCCGGAAAGGCCCGGACCAGGTCCCGGCGGAGCTTCGGGAGGTCGTCCAGCTGCTCGAAGCCCCCTTCCCGGGCCATCTGCCGCAGGCAGGACTCGGGGTGGCGGGGGAGGTAGAAGGAGAAGAAGCGCTCGTCCAGTTCGTCCGTCTCGAAAAAGCGGTACACCAGCCCGTCCAGGTTGCCGCAGACGGGCCACACGGTGTGGGTCCGGGAGAGGGCCATCACGTAGCGCATGAGCTCCAGACTCTGCCGCCCCTTCTCCAGGATATCCCCGTCCAGGACGAGGATATCCCGGGGGGTCAGGCGGACCTTCTCCATGAGACGCAGGAAGAAGGGCAGGTTGCCGTGGATGTCGCTGACGATCACAATGCGACGTCCCTTCGGGAAGTCGGGGCGGACGACAAGGGCGCGTTCCATGGGGAGAGTACCTCCTTCCGGGCGGCGCCTCCGGCCGTCCGCGGATTGGGTCATGCCAGCCGGGCCTCCAGGGCGACCCAGCCGTTGCGCTCCCGCCGGCGGGTGATGGCGAGGCCATTGCGCTTCAGGGCGGCCTCCACCTGGGCGGAGCGGGTGTCGATGATGCCGGAGCACAGGAATACCCCGTCCGGCTTCAGAAGGGCGGGGGCCTGGGCCGAGAGCGGAATGATGACGTCGGCGACGATGTTCGCCAGCACCAGATCGTAGCGCTTCGCGGCCAGCTCCTCCGCCAGGGCGGCGTCCGAGAGCACGTCGCCGGCCCGGACGGTGTAGGTCTCCCGCCCGATGCCGTTGAGCGCGGCGTTTTCGTAGGCCACATCCACCGCTTTGGGGTCGATGTCCACAGCGACCGCCTCCGCGGCGCCCAGAGCCAGGGCGGCGATGGAGAGAATGCCGCTGCCGCAGCCCAGATCCAGGACCGAGCAGCCGGCGGCGGTGTGCTCCTCCACCCCCTCCAGACACAGCTGGGTGGAGGCGTGGGAGCCGGTGCCGAAGGTGAGACCGGGGTTCAGGAAGACGGGGGTGCGGCCGGCGGGCACGGGATCCTCCCGCATCCACTGGGGCACCACGTACAGCCGCTTCCCGATGGCCAGCGGGTGGTAGTACTTCTGCCAGCTGTAGGCCCAGTCGTTTTCATTGAGGGGCGTGACGGTGTACTCCCAGCCCAGCCCCCGGGTGTATTGCTCCAGCTGAGCGTGGCCGTGGTCGTCGTCCGTCACGTAGAACTTCACCCGGCAGACGCCCTTCATGCGCTCCAGCAGTTCCTGGTCCACGTAGTCCCAGTATTTGCGGTTCTGCTCCAGAAAGGCGAGAAACTCGCCCTCGTCCTCGATCACCAGCCCCTCCATGCCGGCGGCGATCAGCCGGGCGGAGACTTCGTCCAGTTTCTCCGGGGTAGTGTTGACGGCCACTTCCAGCCATTTATAATCTGCCATGGGACTCTCCTTTTTCAGGGGGTAGGGGGACTCAGCGGTCCCCGATGTAGAACAGCGCGACGCAGCCGGGCCCGGTGTGCGCCCCGATGACCGGCCCGATGTAGTTGATGTAGAACTTCCGGATGCCCAGCCGCGCCTTCACCTGATCCGCCACCCACTGGGCGTCCTCCAGGCAATCGCTGTGGCTGAGGAACACGATCTGGCCGTCCGGGTTGCGGACGGTGCGCTCCATGCGGTCCACCAGGGCCGTGAGGGCGGCCTTCCGGCCCCGGGCCTTGCCGATGTTGATCAGCTTGCCCTGCTGATCCACGTGGAGCACCGGCTTGATCTGCAGCATGGAGCCCACCATCGCCGTGGCGGCGGAGATGCGCCCGCCCCGCTTGAGATGGTGGAGGTCGTCCACCGTGAACTGGTGGGACAGGGTGGGGATCTGGCGCACGCACCAGTCCCGGACCTGCTGCAGAGAGAGCCCCTTCTCCCGCTGCTTCGCCGCCAGGTAGACCAGAAGACCCTGGCCTAAGGAGGCGCAGAGGGTGTCCACAACCAGCACCCGGCGGGCCGGGAACTGGGCCCTCAGCTCCTCCGCCGCCATGCTGGCGGAGTTATAGGTGGTGGAGAGGCCGGAGGAGAAGGCGAGAATGAGTACGTCCCGGCCGGACTGGAGAATGGGGGTCAGGATGGAGGTGTACTGGTCCATGTTGACCGCGGAAGTGGTGGCCCATTCCCCCTCCCGCAGCCGGCGGTAGAAGTCGGCGGGGGTCATCTCCCGGTTGTCCGGGAAGTCCCGGTAGGTTCTGCCGCCCATGGTAAAGCTCAGAGGCAGGACCTCTATGTTCAGTTCTGAAACCAGATCCGCCCCGAGATCGGCGGAAGAGTCCGTAAGAATGACGAAATCAGCCAATGGAATCCACTCCTCTTTTTCATTTTTCTGCGGGGGAAACATGTGCCGGAACATCAGCCGGGAAGGATCGCGGAATCTGAGACGGGTTTCTTTTTGCGGGATCTGCGGGGGTTTTCCTCCTGGGGAGCCATCAGCTCCAGGATGCGCTGGCAGGCCAGCTGGCTGGCGTAGCTCTCCAGAGCCAGATCCAGGGCCAGCCGGGGCAGCTCCTCCCGGGACGTGTTTTCGTCGATGCGGGAGGCCGTATTGTTGAGGGCCCGGTCCAGGGCCTGACAGAAGTACCCGTACAGGGCCTGTTCTTCCGCCTGCAGGGTCCGCCCCGCCTCCAGAAGGGTGCCGGCGTCCTGGACGGACAGCACGTTCTTCAGGCAGACGATGGCGGTCAGGTAGCCCAGGTGGGTCCGGCCGTAGCGCTTTCCGTTGGGCCGGGGCAGAAGGCCCTTCTTGCTGTAGTTGTTGACCATGGAGGAGGTCAGCAGGTCCTTCCCGAAGTGAACCAGCTGACGGGGGATATAGGCCAGGACCTGATCCATATAGAGATCCAGGTCGGGGAGTTTTCCCCAGGGGGAGGGGCGCTTTCGCTCCAGCAGGTCCTTCAGCTCGCGCAGCTTCTCCACACGGTACGCCTCCTTCCAGGCAGGAAATCAGAACTGGAGAAATGATAGCACAGGAACCGGTTTCCCGCAAGGGGGAAACGGAATCAGCCCCGGCGGCGCTCCAGTCCCCGGCGCAGACGCTCCAGGGCCTCTTTCCGGTCTACCGAGCGCAGCTGCGGGAAGGCCTTCAGCAGACGGCGCTGGCCGAAGGACTCGGTCTCCAGCTGCTCCCGCAGCCGGGCGTGGAACTCCTGCAGCTCTGCCCGCAGAGCGTCGCGGCGCTGAGCGGCGTCCTCCTTCAGTTCCACCAGCTCCGCCTTCTGGGTAGCCCGCCAGCTCTCCACGGTCTCCTTCCAGTCCGCGCCCCGCTCGGCGGCATCCAGCACGTGGTTGGCCAGTCCCTCGCCGAATTCGTCCGAGGCGGCCCGGATCCGGGCGGCCAGCTCCTCGATGCGCTCCAGGCGCCGGTTCATCTTCGTGATGGTGCGGACGGTGGCGATCAGGTCGACGACCAGCCAGCCGCAGAGGAAGACGAGGCACACGACGCCCACCGTGTGGGGCAGGGCGTGGATGCCCACCATGACGGTGGGGTGGATGATATCCACCACAAACACGCAGGCCAGGCCCCAGAGGATGGAGAAGCGCAGGCAGATGTAGCCGTTCAGGTTGAACGGCTCGTTGGAGTAGTCCCACCATCGCTGGCGGAAGAGCTTTTCCAGGACGAAGCCCGTGACCCACTCCAGCGCGGAGGTGAGGACCAGGGAGCCCAGGAAGAGAATCAGGAAGTTCTCCTTCAGGGGAGTCAGACAGCCCAGAACGATGACCACCCCGAAGCCGTACACCGGACAGAGCGGGCCGTTCAGGAAGCCCCGGTTGACGAAGACGCCGTGCTTGAGGGCGGCGTAGGCCACCTCCGAGCACCACCCCAGGAAGGCGTAGACAAAGAAGATCCACAAAAACAGGTACATGGAACGCCAGCCCCTTCTACGGTCGTTTCATCCAGTATACTCCAATCCCGGCGGATTGTCCACGGCATTTCCCCAATGTTCCCCTTTACAAA
>CANRFA010000120.1 GCA_947629775.1 uncultured Oscillospiraceae bacterium | reverse complement strand
CAGGCGAGCAGGTTGCCCTGCAGGCGGGAAGGGGTCACACGCCCCGCCTCAAAACCGACTTTTGACCCTAACATCATTTAGACAGAATTCGGTTATTTCTGCGGAGCTTCTTATAGTGCTGTACTTCTGCACGAGCAGAAGGATGCATCGTCCCCATTGCGTAGGCATCGTTCACGTGGGATTTTTCCAGCTTCAGATCCTTACGGGCAAGTTTCGTTGCCGCACCATAGGTAAAGTGAATTTCCGGCATCGGAATCGGCTGGAGAGGGGATACTTCATTACTGTCCGGCATCAGTTCGCCTGAAGCAATACGGTCCAGTATTTCCTGCCGCTGCCGGTTGACCTGTTCCAGCCTGCTTTTAAACGAGTCGATGATGTAGTAGCGGACCGAATTCATAAATGCAGGTGCAGCATAGGACTTCAGTTTTTTATCGAAACCCCAGAGCAGTCCACCTTTCTGATGGTTGGCCGTAGTATGACACTTTCTACAGCAGGAAGCCAACTCGTCCAGAGAATTCCCGTGTTGCTTCCTCCAGTAATAAGCGTGGTGAGCACAGAGTTCCGCTCCCTCTTCGATTCCGCACCCGCAGAACAGGCATCGATGTCCATCCCGGGCAAATACTGCGGCTCTCAGACTCTCAATGCCATAGCGTTTCCCGCGCTGGTAGCCCTCGCCTTCAGGGATGGGAGTACCTTCATTCAAAGCCTTCAGCACAGCAATGTCGAAGTCTCCCATCTCAACATACAGATGCCGTACCGGAAAGCAAAGAACCTGCGCAACCAGGAGATCAACGTGGCGGTCTGCCTTGTTGCGGATGCTCGGAGCAAGGTACTTCGGGGCCTCGATCGGCTTCCAGGAACTCTCTGCCACTTCAACAGGTACCGCCTGCACCGCAGACGGTGCAGTTTCAGGATGCTTCACACAAGGAGTGTTGTTATCCTCCTTGAGAAGAGCTTTTTCTTCCTTCTGCTGCTTCCGTATTTTGCTCTTTACAGGTTTCTTCTCAGCTTTGCTCTTCGCAAACATGGTATCAACGGTTTCATACCATTTCGGGTCTTTCGCCCTTCGTTTAGCATTTTTCCGCTCCTGCCGCCTCTGACAGACCCCTTTTCGTTTCTTCCGATCCTTACCCTTTGTCTTACGGCGGTTGTTAAACCGGGGTTTCCTGTTTCTGAGGTGTCTGCGACGGGTGCAGCGGTATCTCCGTCTGGCATCATGCCGTTTTTTCTCGTCCGTCAGCAGATCCCGCTGTTCGCTCAGATACTCGCACTTTTCGCTTTTTACACTGCATCCAATACGCTTGTATCCGGTATCCATACAGTCCTCTACGTCCTGAACATAACCTGGAGTATCGTAGGTGAGCTGAATGGTAAAGTAGGGTTTGTAACTTTTAATCACAGCGCCCCCGCTTTCCAGCAGGCGGCGCACCTTTCCGTTCCGTCTGGTGGGCATCAGACGTTCTCCGTTTTTGGAAATTACACATACAGCCATCAGACGGACCTCCTTTCGACCCCCGGTGAGGGGGATAATGCGCTCCCAATGGAGCGTGATCCACATCGCTAATGGTACACAGGGTTTATCACAGCCGTACTTCCCCGGTGCCCTCAGGGATGTTTAACGAACTGACGCAGAGCATGGAGCGTGTGGAGAACCCCATGGTGCCTATTCTCCTTATGATGGATTCCCATGTACCGTAGCCCTCCTGCACCTCCGAAGGGAATGCGGAAGGCTGAAGCTAATCACACGGGCATGAACAGTTTGCGGATGAAACACTTATTCACGTCTCCGAGCTTGCTCGGGGGTTTGTGACGAAAATGATCGTGCAAAAGGCAGGCAGGGTCTCCTGCATGTTGCTGAAATCCACGTCCCGGATGTTGCTCAGCATGAGCACTCCCACGAAGATGAGGGCGGGAGCAGTGGCCACGCCGGGCGCGATGCCCACGATGGGGCAAAGAGGATGGAAGCCAGCAGCAGGACGGCGGTGGTGACGCTGGTCAGAATACATCGGCAACGTCGTGGTGAAGCTGTCAGTCGTAGACTTGGCCATAGTACACCTCCTGTCTTTTCAGAAATGCATGGCGTAAGTACCAGAAGCTCACGGGCTGTGACCCCTGGTCTCAAAACTGACCTTAAGCATTCTGATGCCCCCTCTCTCCTGATGCTTCCATTCTACACGCCCCGGAGCCATATGTCCATACCAGTTTATTGGCCTTTTCCGGTTTCCGGACCAGACAGGCAGTCAATCCACCATCGCAGGCACCAGTCCTGCCCGGCCCTGGCTGAACCAGGTCTGCGATCTGCTGGATCAGACCACTGCGGGAGGGACTGGAGGCCTCTTAGCTGTCCGCCTGTCACAAAATCGCCTGCGACACCTGGACAGCTCCGTGTCGTGACCGGGTTCGATGAGCCCGAGCACAGCAGGGCGTTCCACGCTCAGGGGCCACAGCCCCTGGTCTCATGGCTGACCGGCTTCTTCATCGCTCTGCCTCCTCGCTCCTTCAATGCTTCCAATATGCTACCCCAGGACCCGCGAAATACGGCGGTGCATTCCTCCCCCAGGCGTTGCCTGGGGGCAACCAGCGTTCTGTTTTTGTGTAGGCGAAGAAGGCGTTGCGACCCATGCCGGGGGCCTGGGCGAAGGGCAGCTTGGCGTAGAGACCCACCAGCAGCGTGCCGATGAAGGCGCCGATGCAGGTGCCAATGAACACGCCGTTGGAGATTTTGCCGGCCATGGCGGTGTCCCCCATGATCACATAGGGATCCGCCAGGATCTGGGGGTTGAGGATCAGGATGTATGCGATGGCGATGAAGGTGGTGGCGCCCGCCAGGATTTCCGTGCGGACGTTGGTGCCGTACTGCTGAAGATGGAAGTAGCGGTCCAGCGCGCCGGAGGGCTGCTTGCTTCCTGACATGTGGAAAGACCTCCCTGTTCTGAATTTCAAGGACCGGAATCCTGCAGACCGGTTCCGTCCTCTTTGGACAGAGGAGCCTTTGCCCTGGGTTCGTTCTCTCTTCCGCCTCGGGATCCCCCGTCCGGGCCCTCCGGGACCGGACCGCATGGCGGACCGCCGGATCAGGCCGGATCTTCCGCCGCTCCCGCTCCGGTGAAACGCCGAATCCGTCCGCTCCCCCGGGGCCGGAGTACCGATTCCGCCCGGTACTCCGGCGGGGGAAACGCAGACAGAGCGGTCAGGGGGCGGCGGGCAAAGGTCCCGCAAAGGGGCGCTCCCGCTTCTTCCCGAACCGAAGGGATGAAATCAGAAGACCGCGATGGCCTCGATTTCCACTTTCGCGCCCTTGGGGATGTCCCGCACGGCGAAGGCCGCCCGGGCCGGGCAGGCCCCGGTGAAGTACTCCCCATAGACGGCGTTCATGGCGCCGAAGTCGGCGATATCCGCCAGCAGCACCGTGACCTTCGCCACGTTGGCGAAGGTGAGCCCCGCCTCGGCCAGAATGGCGCCGATGTTCTCCAGGCTCTGCCGGGTCTGGCCGGCGATGTCCTCCGCGGCGAAGGCGCCGGTGGCGGGGTCGATGGGCAGCTGCCCGGAGATGTAGAGGGTGTTCCCCGCTTTGATGGCCTGGGAGTAGGGTCCGATGGCCGCAGGGGCGTTGGGGGTAGCGATGGCTTCCAGCATGGTATGGAAAACTCCTTTCGTATACTGCGCGCTTACCGGGAGATGACGGTGCCGGTGCGGCCTTCGATGCCGTCCCGGGCCTTCTCCAGCAGCGTGATGAGGGCCTGGCGGCCGGGCTTCGAGGTGGCAAACTCCACCCCGGCCTGGACCTTGGGGAGCATGGAGCCGGGGGCAAACTGCCCCTCGGCGGCGTAGGCCAGGGCTTCCTCCGGGGTCATGTGGTCCAGCCAGCGCTGGTCCGGCTTCCCGAAGTTCACCGCCACCTTCTCCACGGCGGTGAGGATCACAAGCCAGTCCGCGTCCAGTTCCCGCGCCATGAGGCTGGCGGCGAAGTCCTTGTCGATGACCGCCGCCGCGCCCTTGAAGTGGTGCCCTTCCGTGTGGAAGACGGGGATGCCCCCGCCGCCGCAGGCGACCACCACGAGGCCGGCTGCCACCATGTCCCGCACGGACTCGATCTCCACGATGGCCTTGGGTTTCGGGGAGGCCACCACACGCCGGTAGCCCCGGCCGGAGTCCTCCACCACCTGGTAGTCCCGCTCCGCCATCATGCGCTCCGCTTCCTCTTTCGTCATGAAGCTCCCGATGGGCTTGGTGGGATGGGCGAAGGCGGGATCCTCCGGATCCACCTCCACCTGGGTGAGCACCGTGGCGACGCTCTTGCGGATGCCCCGGTTCATCAGCTCCTCCCGCAGACCGTTCTGCAGGTCGTAACCGATGTACCCCTGGCTCATCGCCACGCACACGGACAGGGGGCAGGGGATGTATTTGGCGGGATTGGCCCGGGTCAGTTCCGTCATGGCTTTCTGGATCATGCCCACCTGGGGTCCGTTGCCGTGGGCGATGATCACCTCGTGGCCCTGCTCGATGAGATCCGCGATGGCCTTCGCCGTCTCCCTGACCGCGATCATCTGCTCCGGCAGACTGTTGCCGAGGGCGTTGCCGCCAAGGGCGATGACGATCCGTTTTCTCATGGTCTGACAAAACCTCCGTATCTGAGATGCCCCGCTCCCCCGGCGGAGGGTTCCCCGCCGGGGAGACGATGGGCAGCGCGTTGAAAATTATTCCGCGAACTGGCGCTTCACGCCCCGGTCCTCCAGGGCCTTCAGCACCGCCTGGGGATCCCTGCACTTGGCCAGGAAGATCATGGCGGCGATGATGTAGGGCTTGAAGGAGGCCTCCTTGTAGAGGGGCGTGCGGTAGCGGTCAAAGACGCTGGCCTCCACTTCGCCGTCCTTGCAGGACACGTCGTTGATGTCCGCCGGCAGGCAGTGCAGATAGAGGGCCTTGCCGTCCTTCGTGGTCGCCATCCGCGCCTCGGTGCAGCACCAGTCCTTGTGCTGGGCGTTCTGGGCCAGCAGCTCCTTCTCCAGGGCTTTGATGCCCTCGGAGTCGCCGGCGGCGTAGAGGTTCGTGCGCTTCTCCATGGCGGCGAAAGGCGCCCAGCTCTTGGGGTAGACAATGTCCGCCCCCTGGAAGGCCTCGTCCATGGAGTGGGTCTTCGTGAAGGAGCCGCCGGTCTTCGCGGCGTTGGCCTTCGCCACCTCCTCCACCTCGGGCATAACCTCGTAGCCCTCGGGGTGCGCCAGGACCACATCCATGCCGAAGCGGGTCATGAGCCCGATCACCCCCTGGGGCACCGACAGCGGCTTGCCGTAGGAGGGGGAATAGGCCCAGGTCATGGCGATCTTCTTCCCCTTCAGGTTCTCCACCCCGCCGAACTCGTGAATGATATGGAGCATGTCCGCCATGCACTGGGTGGGGTGGTCGATGTCGCACTGGAGGTTCACCAGGGTGGGCTTCTGCTCCAGAACCCCGTCCCTGTAGCCCTGGGTCACTGCGTCCACCACGCTGTGCATATAGGTATTGCCCTTGCCGATGTACATGTCGTCCCGGATGCCGATCACGTCCGCCATGAAGGAGATCATGTTGGCGGTCTCCCG
>CANRFA010000119.1 GCA_947629775.1 uncultured Oscillospiraceae bacterium | reverse complement strand
TGATACTGTGGAACATAGTCTTTAACGGAATCTGCCCTTCCGTGTAAATTAGTTGTTAACAAACTCATGCATTATAGTTATTAAAATTTAAGATGGAAAGGTGGCGCACTATAAAGATACGCATTCAGATCCTCCATACAATTCCTCATTTTGAAGAGGGGAAAGTGGTGAATTCTTCTGGTTATCCTGCCATGACTAATCTTGAGACGCCGTGTGACGGCGAATCTTAGATACGAGGATCCCTCTCATGCAGTTTCTCCGGTGACTTGAAAGCAGATAAAATTCTAGCAGTCTCATGATACCCGTTTGTTGCCGGCTAAAGAGTGTCTCCTTCCAAGTTCAAAACTTTATTGCAGTTTTAATAACTATAATCTGCTTCTTACGAAATTTTAACATCTATATTACGTATCAGCAATCCCTTGGGGCACAAGGAATTCGGCTTATTAACCAAAGGGAACAAGCCGTCACGGGCAACTTTTTTAACGAGTATTACACGGAAACCCTACTTTTTGTTAATGACTATAATTCATGGTATCATCAGAAGCACAGGCGATGGCCGAATCCGTTACGGCATGTGGCCTCGCCGGAATAACTGTTCCCGGTGCTTCTGCAAACTTCCGGGCAATGCTTCTTTTTCTGCCGGCTTTCCGGGCTGGCCCGGAGACAGCAAAACGCCTGACCCTGAAGGAATTCAGAATCAGGCGCTTTTCATGGAAAAGGACGTTAACTTCAGCAGAAACCCCGCCGGGGTGGGAGCGGTTGACCAGGGATCCCACTGTCGTGGATCGCTCTCATCACCTGAAGCATCTGCTCTTCTTCAGAAGGGTAATGGAGCCGCCTCCTAAGAATCGTAATACTCGATCGCTTCCTTTGCCAGACGGTTGAAGCTCCCGATGTACTCAGGTGGCAGGGAGATACCATCGAAACTTTCCTGGTGGGTGAAATAATAATCAGCGAGGGCCTCCAGGGTTCCCTGCATGTCCAGAATATACTCAAAGTCAATCGCGTCCATAATCGTGCGATTGATGGTCGTGAAATACAGTCCATGCCTTTCCTGCACATCGGAGGGGCTTATTTCTGTCCCGACGATGATCACTCCATCATACCTGAGGAGCGACCTGCTCCCATACAGCCACACCGCGCGCTGTAAATGACGCCCCAGGAACATCTCCTGGCACATCCAGGACTCATCCAAAGCAAAAACGACTTTCTCCCCCAGACAGTTCTGAACGGCCTGAAGCCATGTTACTACCCCTACATAATCCCTTCTCCTGGGCAAGGGAACCAAAGACTGATCAGGTGGCAGGACAGATATAATTCCTCTGCACATGTTCTTATAATCTTCCGATATCTCCGGCGAGTCCATCATGAATCCTGGTTGACGCTGCCGTTGCAGCAACTCATCTTGACCAGACATATCTCTCACCTCAGATTGCAGTTCTGACAAAACCATTCATGTTCAGGAATGGAAGAAAAATCAGGACAGTTCAAGCTTATCAGCTTTTTCTGTCCTGATATGGAGCGAGTGACGAGGCTCGAACTCGCTACCTCCACCTTGGCAAGGTGGCGCTCTACCAGATGAGCTACACTCGCAGGTCGCCCCCTGGAGCACGGGGGAGCGTTGGCGTTGGTGCCTCCGGTCGGAATCGACCCAACGACACGGGGATTTTCAGTCCCCTGCTCTACCAACTGAGCTACAGAGGCGGGTCTGTTGCATGGCTGTCCACCCGCCTTTCGAAGAGCGAGCTGTTGTCCTGCAGTGGTTTTAAGTTTACAGGGCAAACGCTAATTTGTCAACAACGGATTCGACGGTATTTGAGTGGGCGGGGAGGTAGGGACAGAGAGACCCGTCTGGAGGACCGAGATCAGCAGCCAGAGGCATCAGGGGCAGGAGGAAGCGACGCATGGGGAGGCCGGGGAGCGGTTGCATCGGGGCAGGTTACTGAGGCTGTCACTGGAAAGGGCGCTGGGGACTTTGCGTTCCTGTTGCGGCGCCAGCCGGGTCAGCGAAGAAGAGGAGAAGAAGAGAACCCCGCCGGACCGGTCGCCGGCGAGGTCCTTGCCCTGAAGTGATACGAGGGGCAGTGTTGCAGCGGGAAGGTTTTGGGGGACCGAGGGAATGGGGTTCTCCGGGGCTTTCAGGTTCTGGCGGGATGGGTCTGATTTGTCAGATCCAGGGGGAGCGCATGGAGATTCTGGTCCAGGATGGCCGAACCGACCAGGGACAGAAGGAGAAGGAACGCTTCAACCAGGAGGAGCATTCCCCCGATCCCCGCCAGCGGTCCCAGCGGGACACAGCTTCCGCCCTGCCGGACGAAGCGGCTGGAGAGCAGGTACCCCTGTATCCGCTACGGCATGTGGCCTTGCCTGAAAGTTCACTCCAACCGCTTTCCGCTCTTTCGGCTACCCGCGCCCGGCCTGGTCCTGCAGTCTGAAAAAAAGTGGTTCGTCGGGCGAATGACGCAAACCGGTGGGGTTTTACGTGTCGTGACGACACACGCCAGACCGAGGGGAAGCAGAAACACAGGTGACGGACACATCCGTTACGACGTGTGGTCTTGCCAGAAAGATCGCTCCAGCCACTTGCCGGTTTTTCGGCTATCCGTGCCCGGCACTGCTACGGTCTGAAAAGAATGCGGGAACGTTGGGCGAATGATGCTGACTGGTTGAGTTTTACGTGTCGTGTCGACACAGACCAAAACAGGGGAAAGCAGAGGTACAGGCGGCTAATTCAACCGATATGGGAGGCGGTCTCGCCGGAAAGCCAGCCCCCCGGTGATTGACGGTTGCCGCATGGCAGCCTCGGTCCTGCGGGCAGAAAAGAAGGCGGGGCCGTTGGGCGGATGAAGCAAACCGGTGGGGTTTTACGTGTCGTGACGACACACGCCAGATCGAAGAGAATCAGAAGCGCAGGCGACGTCCGTATCCGTTACGGCATATGGCCTTGCCGGTAAGTCCGCTCCAGCCGCTTACCAGTCCTTCGGCTATCCGTGCCCGGCGTAGTTCTGCGTGTCTGAAAAGAGTATGAGGGCGGCGGGCATACTTTGCTTTCAGCTCGGATTCTACGTGTCGTGACGACACAAACCGGATCCTGCCGTCTGGCAAGAATGCACAGACCGCCAGGCGCAGGGATCCCGCGCCAGGTCCCCCGGCTTCCGGCCGTCTTTTTTCCCGCTTCCGATTTTTTCTTCCCGGACCTGATAAAATTGCCCTCCATCGACGTATAATAATGTGGAGCCTACCGACTGTTTCTCTGGCGGATTTCCCCCTTTGCCGGGATCCGCGCTTCCCGGGGAAGTCTCCCCTCAACCCATGTCCGCTGTGGCCCGCCGCCATCGGGGCTTCGTTTCTTTCTCCAGCTGCGCTGCACCGGGCAGGTCTATACCTCTCTGCTGAAGCGCGCCGCCCTTCCGGATGACCTTCTGCCCGTTCTGGAGAGGAATCTTCTGGAAGCCGGTTTTCTGCCTCTGCCCACGGTCCCGCCCTGTCTGAGATCGTCTCCTGGCCCCTCCCAGAGCATGGAAGTATATGGAAATTCTTTTTTCAGCCTCCCCTAATAAATGGAGCCTGTAGGGGCCCAGGGGGCCCCGGCCGCTCTGCGGACGGGAACCTGGGCCCCAGGTCCAGGACCGGGCCGTCCTTTTTCCCAGGAAGGGGTTCCTCCTCCTTCCGGTCCTCGTTCTCCCAGCCAGGCGGGCCCGTTCCTCCCCAGATCCCAGCAGCTCCCTCGGTCCGGCCTCCATCCAGGGCCTTCCGTTCCCGCGCTGAGGGTTGCTTTCAGCGCCGCGTTCCCGGACTTCCAGCTTTCGATGCTTCGATTTCCCGGTTTCGCAGCCCCTTCGCCCCGTGTTCCGGTTCGGCGATTCCTGGAGCGCTCCGTCCCCATGGGACGATCCCTGCACCGAGCCCCTCTGCCTTTCACCTCGACCTACGGGCTTTCGCATCCCAGGACGGTTCCTCTGCGCAGCGTTGCACTTGCGACCTTCCGTCCCGCCCCCTCGCTGCGGCGTACTACTTGCCTGATCCATCTGCTTCTTCTTCAGAACCCATGACCTGGCTGGACGGGCCGAGGCATGGGCCAGATGAGTGACCTTCCCGAACCCCCTGCTCTGTGGGCTGGATTCCACGCCCGGGCCCACGGGCAGGTCCTTTTGTGCTGTTTACCCGTACGGTCATCCAGGGGCTGGGCCTTTGGTTTTCACCCGAGCCGCGATAGTATTCAGGCTGCCGGGTCCTCCTGGAATGGTCCTGGTGTCGCTTCGGAGGGCATCACCTCCCGTACAGTCGGGTTCAAGCGCATAGCCGTCCCGCTCCGACGCAATTTCGGTTCGGAACGCAGGGCCCTCCTGAATCGGTAATGTCGCTTTCATCTGGGATTCTACGTGTCGTGCCGACACAGCCCAGACCGAGGGAATCAGCAGCGCAGGCGAGGACCTCATCCGCTACGTGAGGCAGCCTCGCCGGAAAGACATCCCTCAGTGATTGCCGTCTGTTCGGTTCCGCATGGCAGTCGCGCTCCTGCGGTCAGAAAAGGAGGCGTGGCCGTCGGGCGGATGGCGCTAACCGGTAGGGTTTTATGTGTCGTTCCGACACAACAGCAAATACTTCACTTCCGGTTTCCTCGGATCTATCTGAACGCACGGATCTTCCTTGTAAAAGTATTATGAATGAATGAAGAAATTTTTCTTTGTCAAATTTTATATTTTGGAGATTATGGCTTTCTAATTTTATAAATATCTTCTGTGATATACAACTTTAAATATTGTCAAGACAGGATATATTTATAATAATTATGTCGTTTCATTTCAAATTTGATAATTTAAACCCAATTCCATTCTTAATCATTTCTATTCTGTTATGGTACAATTCTGAACCATAACAATATCGATTTAGAATAATAATAAATTTTCAACTCATATTTTAATTTTCAATGCTTCATACCTGATTATTACAAATGTCAAGTAATGTAATTGATCATTTCTTGAGTATAACTGATACAATTGAATATTATTATAGTTGATCTTGATATTTACTTGCTTATGCGTTCAAAGTGCTCTATCAATAAAAATTTTATACTGATTTGGAACATCAGTTCACTGTATATAAGATTACATTTCTTTAGTATTGAAGACTTGTAAAGCAGGTCAGGCAGTTCTATCATTTTCTGACAGTTTATTATTCGTATTACAAATCTGAGTTGTACTCTGAATAACTTTAATACAGTCTTGTTTATTTCTGATATGAAAAGCTGATTCCAGTGACATCTCTACGAAAAGTCTTCAAATCACCTAAAAACAATCTGGTTAATAAACTTACCAGACATCAGTTTTTACAAATCTGTTCCTATTAGATATCATGTTCTGTTTTTGACAGCTTTTCCTCCATGGCTCTCCAACATAGGTGAGAGACCACCGGACTCCTGTATCTTTCCGTGGAAATGTGCCAAACAACCGTACCGATTGATTCTCTTCACCCATCCAACTTGTATCTGCATTGTCCTGGTCACCCATACCTTATCGACCTGTGCGGTCGGTAGGTGTGAAAGCGCTTTACCACCAGGTACTGCAAAATACAGAGGGCAGCACAACAACAG
>CANRFA010000118.1 GCA_947629775.1 uncultured Oscillospiraceae bacterium | reverse complement strand
CGCTCGCCGAAGTCAAACCCGGCACAGGCCTGTCTTCTCACTGTGCTCAACCTCCTCCGAACAGGCCCAGGTACCAGGCCGTCAGTTCCTCGCCGCCCAGCAGCGTGACCCACGCCGCCAGAAAGACGGACGGGGCAAAGGGGATACAGGTCCGGCCCCGGCGCACAGCCAGACCGGTCAGGGAGGCCAGCACCAGCAGCAGAATCCCCCCGACGGGACCGGTGTACAGCCCCAGCAGGGCCAGCAGCTTCAGATCCCCGCCGCCCATGCTCTCCCGGCCCAGCAGGCGGTCCATGAACAGGGAGAGCAGCAGCAGCCCGCCCCCCAGCGCCGCCGCCCCCAGAAGACCGGACCGCAGCCGCTCCAGGGGAACAGGATGGGCCGGCAGAAAGAAGAGGAAGAGGACCGCCCCGGCCAGCAGCGGCCCGTCCGGAATCTCCAGGGTATCCCGGTCCGTGAGGGCCACCCCCAACAGCAGGCTCAGAAGCAGGGCCAGCTCCAGGGCCGGAAGGGTCATCCCGAAGCGCAGGGAACAGCTGCCCCAGAGGAGGGCCCCCAGCAGCTCCGTGGCCGGACAGCGCAGGGAGATGGGAGCCCCGCAGGCCCGGCAGCGGCCCCGGAGGACCAGCCAGCTGACCAGGGGGACCAGGTCCCGGGGCGCCAGGGGGTTGCCGCAGGCGTCACACCGGGACCGCCCCCGGGGCGGAAAGGTCTCCCCCCGGGCATACCGCCAGGCCGCGCAGCAGACAAAGCTGCCCATGCAGGCCCCGAGGCCCAGCCCCAGGGCCCCGGCCGGGATCCCCCACGCACTCACGTCCCCAGATCCGTGGTCTGCAGCCGCACCGTCACGGTATAGCCGGGGGTCTGGGCGGCAAACTCGCTGTCCGGCTCTTCCGAGTACTCCTTGTCGTTGATGGTGGCCGTCTTGCTGTTCTGGGCGGCGGGAGAGACCGTGAGCTCACCCATGTTGCCCGACTGGTCAAACTCGCAGCTCACCAGCCAGCCGTGCTCGTAGGTGGTGAAGTCCTGGTATTCGTTCCAGTCCGAGAGAATCTTCGCCACGCCGGCCCCCTTCACGGAGCGCACGTTGGCCTGGTTTACCCGCAGCCGGGATTCCTTCAGCGCCCCGAAGAAGATGGGCACCGCCATGGACACCAGGATGGCGATCACCGCCACCACAATCAGCAGTTCCGCCAGGGTAAAGCCCCTGCGGCTTTTCGCTTTCTGCTTCAGTTCCTTCATTGTTCTGACCTCCTGTGTCGTTCCGCGCCGCGGTCTCCGCGGCTTTGTGTGCCCCCGGGCAACCCGGGGATTTCCTACAGGCCGGCGCTCAGCGCCTCGCTCATGCGGAAGATGGGCAGGTAGATGGCCGCCACCAGGAACCCCACAAAGAGTCCCAGCACCACGGTAATCATGGGCTCCAGCAGAGCCAGCGCCCGATCCGCCGCCCGTGTGGCCTCCTCCTCGTAGAATCCGCCGATGGATGCCAGCGTGCTCTCCAGCGCGCCGGACTCCTCTCCCACCTTCGCCATCTCCACCAGCATGGACGGCAGCTCCGGTACCTCCGCCAGCGTCTCCCCCAGAGCCCGGCCGCTCTCCAGTCCGGCGGCACCCCGGGCCAGTTTCTCCCCCACGCAGGGCAGCTCCAGCACCCGGGCCGCGATCTCCACCGCCCGGGCCGCCGGCAGGCCCGCCCCCAGAAGGGCGGACAGCGTGAGGGCCAGCTGGGAGGCCATGTGGGAGCGGGCCACCTTCCCCAGAACGGGCAGGGACAGCCGCACCCGGGAGAGAACCCGTCCGCCGACCGCACTCCGGCCCCAGACGAAGAGCCCACCGCCGCCCAGTCCGGCCGCTGCCAGCAGCAGGGGCCAGCCTTTCCGCAGGGCCCGGGAGGAGCCGATGAGAATCCGGGTGGGAAGGGGCAGCGCCACGCCCAGGCCATCAAAGAGGCCGGACATCACCGGCACCAGGGTGGTCATGACAATGCCCACCACCACCGCCGCCAGCACCAGCACAAGGATGGGATACGTGAGGGCGGAGCGCACCTTTTCCCGGGAACGGTGGGCCTTTTCGTAGTAGACCCGCAGCCGCTCCAGGGCATCCTCCAGGGTTCCGGATTCCTCCCCGGCCCGCAGGGTCTCCAGAAAGACGGGTGGAATCTTCCCGCCGTGGCGCGCCATGCTCCGGGAGAGCGGCTCCCCCGCCGCCGTATCCGCGGCACAGGCCTTCAGGATGCGGGCCATCCAGGGATCCGAGCTCTGGCGGGAGAGCAGCTCCGCCGCCCGGTTGACCCCCAGGCCCGCCCGCAGCAGCACCGCCAGCTGTCCCGCCGTAAGGGCCAGGGTTCTGGCGGAGACCGTCAGAGGCTCCCCCAGGTCCAGGCTCCCCCACCGGCGCTCCGGCGCGCGCTTCAGGCTCTCCACCGCCGCGCAGGTCCGCCGCAGCTGCTCCACGGCCTCCGTTTCGTCCCGGGCCTCCAGGACCCCCTCCCGCAGTTCCCCCTCGGGGCTGCGGACCCGGTAGCGGAATACGCTCATGTCCGGTCCCTCCTTCAGGGTCCAGCAAAGCTGCCCCGGCGCACGTACTCCGCGTCCCGGGCGGCCCGCAGGGCGGTTTCCGCCGTAATCTGCCGCTGCCGGACCAGCTTCAGAAGGCTGTTGTCCATGGTGACGGAGCCTTCCGCCGCTCCGGTGGCCAGGGCCCCGGCAATCTGGGGGGTCTTCCCCTCGCGGATCAGGTTGCGGATGGCGGGAGTCACCATCATCACCTCACAGGCCAGCACCCGGCCGCCGCCCCGGCGGGGAAGCAGCTGCTGGCTGAGGACGGCCATCAGGGTAGAGGACAGCTGCAGACGGATCTGCCGCTGGCGGCCCTCCGGAAAGGCATCCACAATCCGGTCCACCGCCTCCGGCGCGGATCCGGTGTGGAGGGTGGCAAAGACCAGATGCCCGGTCTCCGCAGCGGTGATGGCGGTCTCAATGGTCTCCCGGTCCCGCATCTCTCCGATGAGGATCACGTCCGGATCCTCCCGCAGGGCGGCCCGCAGGCCGTCCGCACAGCTGCGGGTATCCCGCCCGATCTCCCGCTGGCTGATCACGCACCGCTGCGGCTTATGGAGGTACTCGATGGGGTCCTCCAGGGTGACGATGTGTCCCGCCTCCGTGCAGTTGATGCGCTCCAGCAGGGCGGCGAGCGTCGTGGACTTGCCGGAGCCCGTCTCCCCGGTGACCAGCACGATGCCCCGGCGCAGCTTTGCCAGCCCCGGCACTGCCGGGGGCAGCCCCAGCCGCTCCAGCTCCGGGATGCGCTCCGCCAGCAGCCGGATGGCGGCGGACACCGCTCCCCGCTGGCGGAAGAGGTTCACCCGGCAGCGCAGACCCTCCGGGCCCGTCAGGGCCAGGTCCAGTTCCCCGATGCGCTCCATGGCCGAAAAGGCCTCTCCCGCCATCTCCCGGCCCAGGGCTTCGCAGGCCTCCTCCGAGAGAGGTCCCTGGCCGGGCATATCCTCCAGGGCTCCATCGATCCGCAGCCGGGGCGGCAGCCCCGGGGCCAGGTGGATGTCCGAGGCCCCCAGGTCCCGGGCGACGGAGAGAATCCGTTCCAGTCCGTACATGACAGTTCCTCCCTTCATCCATCCGCCGAGGAGTGGAGAATGCGGACCGCTTCCGCGGCGGTGGTGACGCCCTCCAGCACCAGCCGGCGGGCTCCCTCCCGCAGGGAGCTGTACCGTTCCCCTTCTTCCATCTGTTCCAGCGCGGCACGGTGTTCCCCCCGGACAATCGCCCGTCGGAGGGCGTGATCCGGGGTGAGGATCTCAAAGACCCCGATGCGCCCCCGGTACCCGGTATGCCAGCAGTGGGGGCAGCCCCGCCCCTGACAGAAGACCGGGTCCTTCTCCGCCTCCAGATCCAGCAGTTCCAGCTCGTCCGGAGACGGCTTCCGGGGCTGCCGGCACTCCGGACAGATGCGCCGCACCAGCCGCTGGGAGAGGATGCCCTTCAGGGCCTCCCCCAGCAGGTAGCTCTCCACCCCGATATCCAGCAGCCGATCCAGGGCGGAACGGGCGTCGTTCGTGTGGACCGTGCTGAGCACCAGGTGTCCGGTGATGGCGGCCCGCAGGGCGATCTCCGCCGTCTCCCGGTCCCGGATCTCCCCCACGGCGATGATGTCCGGATCCTGCCGCAGCACCGCGCGCAGGCCGTCCGCGAAGGTCATGCCGGTCTTCCGGCTGATCTGCACCTGGCAGACCCCCTCCAGGCGGTACTCCACGGGATCCTCCAGGGTCACAAGACTGCGCTCCTCCGTGTTCAGCGCCCGGATCATGGCGTACATGGTGGAGGACTTTCCGGAGCCGGTGGGCCCCACCACCAGCAGCATGCCGTGGGCGTTGCGCAGCAGGTCCCGCCAGCGGCGCAGGTTCTCCCCCTCCAGCCCCAGAGCTTCCGCGTCCAGGGGCTGGGCAGCCACGTCCAGCAGACGGATCACCACTTTCTCTCCCCGGATGGTGGGCAGGGTGGAGAGGCGCAGGTCCATCTCCCGGCCCTGAAAGCGGACGGTGGCCCGTCCGTCCTGGGGCACCCGACGCTCTGCGGGGTCCATGCCGCCCATCACCTTCAGACGGGCGGTGACGGACCCCTGGAGGTCCTCCGGCACCTGGAGCATGAAACGCAGCAGGCCATCCACCCGCATGCGCACCGCCATGCCGTCCTCCCGGGGTTCCAGGTGGATGTCGCTGGCCCGCTCCGTCGCCGCCCGCTCCAGGATGGCGTTCACCAGGCGCACGGTGGGAGCCGCCGTGGTCTCCTCCTCCAGGCTCTCCGCCCGGCGGGGGCTCCGGACCTGCTCCCGTCCCCCGCTCTCCCAGCGCATCTCCTCCATGGCCCGGGCGGCACCCTCGTTGCCGTAGAGGGCCGCAATGGCCCGGTCCACCGCCGCCGCAGGGGCGATACGGGGAATCACCCGCCGACGGGAGGCGGAGCGCACATCCTCCAGGGCCACATAGTTGAGCGGATCCGCCATGGCCAGCACCAGGGCATCCCGCTCCAGCTTCACCGGCACCACGCTGTGCCGGCGGGCGATGGCCCGGGGCACCACCTGCGCCAGCTCCGCAGGGATCTGCACCCGGCTCAGGTCCACGAAGTCGATGCCCAGCTGCATCTCCAGGGTCTCCAGCAGCTGTCCCTCGGAGATCATCCCCTCCTCCACCAGCACCTGCCCCAGCCTTCTGCGGGTTCCCTTCTGCGCCGCCAGCGCCTGCGAAAGCTGCTGCTCCGTCAGCACGCCCGCCGCCACCAGCAGGTCTCCCAGCCGCATGTAGCCCAATGGTTTCCCCTCCTGTCCCGTTCCGCCGTCTGTTTCGCAGGAAATCCTTCATTCTGAAATCCTGTCGGTTTTCAGGATTTTCCAGTTTATTTCTTCCCATGTCCCGGGAAAGCTCCGGAAGATCGTGCTCCAAAAGTACCATATTCGCCCTGTTTCCGCAAGCTTTTCCCCGGAAAAACTCTCTTAACAGAACAAGGAATTTCCAGCGAAAGACTTTAAAAAATGACGGACCGTAACCGACGATCCGTCATTTTCAGGGGCCGGGAACCCCTCCCGCCACTTCTCGAA
>CANRFA010000117.1 GCA_947629775.1 uncultured Oscillospiraceae bacterium | reverse complement strand
ACGCCGCCCTGGAGCGCCGCGCCCATGGCCACGCACTCGTCGGGGTTGATGCCCTTGAAGCCTTCCTTGCCGGTGAGCTTCTTCACCTCTTCCTGGACGGCGGGGATACGGCTGGAGCCGCCGACCATCAGGACCTTGGAGATGTCGCTGCCGGTGAGGCCCGCGTCGGACATGGCCTGGCGCACGGGGCCGGCGGTGGCGTCCACCAGGTGGTGGGTCAGCTCGTTGAACTTGGCCCGGGTGAGGGTCAGATCCAGATGCTTGGGGCCGGTGGCGTCGGCGGTGATATAGGGCAGGTTGATGGAGGTGGAGGTGACGCCGGAGAGCTCGATCTTGGCCTTCTCGGCGGCTTCCTTCAGGCGCTGCATGGCGACCTTGTCGCCGGTGAGGTCCACGTGCTCGGCGCGGCGGAACTCGGCGGCCATCCAGTCCATGATGCACTTGTCGAAGTCGTCGCCGCCCAGGCGGTTGTTGCCGGCGGTGGCCAGAACCTCGATGACGCCCTCGTCGATGTCCAGAATGGACACATCGAAGGTGCCGCCGCCCAGGTCGTACACCATGACCTTCTGAGCGGTCTCCTTATCCACGCCGTAGGCCAGAGCGGCGGCGGTGGGCTCGTTGATGATACGCTTCACGTCCAGACCGGCGATGCGGCCGGCGTCCTTGGTGGCCTGGCGCTGGGCGTCGGTGAAGTAGGCGGGAACGGTGATGACGGCTTCCGTGACGGTGGTGCCCAGATAGGCCTCGGCGTCGGACTTCAGCTTCTGCAGGATCATGGCGCTGATCTCCTGGGGGGTGTAGCGCTTGCCGTCGATGTTGACCTTGTAGTCGGAGCCCATCTCGCGCTTGATGGAGCTGACGGTCCGGTCGGGGTTGGTGATGGCCTGCCGCTTGGCGACCTGGCCCACGAGACGCTCGCCGTCCTTGGAGAAGGCGACCACGGAGGGCGTGGTCCGGTTGCCTTCCGCGTTGGGGATGACGACCGCGTCGCCGCCTTCCATGACGGACACGCAGGAGTTGGTGGTACCGAGGTCGATGCCGATGATTTTAGCCATGGTGAATTCCTCCATTATAAGAAAATAGTTTTAAACAAAGGGAAGTGGCGCCCGATGCGCCGGGTTATGTGGAAACTGCCTCTCAGGCAGTGAGATGTGAGAGAAGGGCGAAGACGCCCGACAGCAGGAACAGAATGCCGGAAGAGAGGAACAGGGGAGATGCGATGGGGTTGGCCAGAAGCTTTGCCCCGGGGCACCGGGAACCGGTCCGTCCGTTCACAGCGTTCCCTCCTTCGTTCAGTTGGCCACCTTGACCATGGAGCAGCGGACCACGCGGTCGCCGCACTGGAAGCCGGCCTGGAAGACCTCCACCACCGTGTTCTCGCCCACGGAATCGTCCTCCACGTGCATGACCGCGTTGTGCAGGTTGGGATCGAAGGGCTTGCCCAGAGCGGGGATCTCGGTGATGTTCAGCTTCAGGAAGACCTCCTTCAGCTGGTTCATGGTCATCTCGACGCCTTTCTTGAAGGCCTCGTCGGCGGTCTCCTGTTTCAGGGCCCGCTCCAGATTGTCGTAGACGGGAAGGAAGGCGGCGGCGGTATCGGCCCGGATGGACTGGCCCAGCTTTTCCTTCTCCTTGGCGGTGCGCTTGCGGTAGTTATCGTATTCGGCGGCCAGACGGAGGTACTGATCCTCCTTCCTGGCCAGGGCCTCCCTGAGGGAGTCCCGGGCGGGGGCGGCCGCTTCCGGGGCGCTCTCCGGGGCTTTCTGCGGCTCCGGGGTCTCCGGAGCTTCCGGAGTCTCGGGGGTTTCCGGGCTTTCTGCGGCGGCCTCCGGGGTCTCCGGCGCGGCGGTCCCGGCGGCCTGTTCGGTTTCCGGGGCGGTCTGCTCCTGGACGGCCTCCTCCGTAACGGGGGCGTCCTGCCTGGTATCCATGTTGCTCACGTCGTTGCTCACGTCTGCGCGCTCCTTTTTTCTGTTGAAAAATCGGCTGATTCTACTTGCCGGGTTTCTTTTCGGCTTCATCGTTGTCCTCTCCAGCGGGGAGTTCTCCCTTTCCGAACATCCTGGTCAGGCTGTCCGCGAAATAGGAGAGCCGGGCGGTTACCTTGGCGTAGTCCATCCGGGTGGGACCTACCACCCCGATGACGCCCCGCATGTTATCGCCGATGTCGTAGCTGGCCATCACCACGCTGGTGTCCTTGAGGGCCTCGCTGACGTTCTCCGGCCCGATCAGCACTTCCATGCTCTTGCCGGCGCCCATGGTGGCGGGCAGCCGGGAGACGTCTCCCTCTTCGGACAGATAGGTCATCAGGGGCTTGGCCTTCTCCAGGCTGCGGTACTCCGGATGTTCCAGCAGGTGGGTGATGCCGGCGGTGCGGAACTTCTGCCGGCTCAGTTCGTTGAGCACCTCGACGGCGAAGTCCACCACCAGGGAAATGAGGCGGAAGGCGCCGGCCGCGGTGCGGGTCTCCATGCGGTCCAGGGTGTTCTGCATCTCCTCCATGGGGATTCCCACGAAGGAGGTGTTCAGCACCGCGGAGAGCAGCTGGAGCTGGGTGTCCGTCACGCCCTCCGGGATGCGGAGCAGACGGTTGCGCACCGCGTCTCCGTCCGTCATGACGACGGCGATGAAGGCGTTGCTGTCCACCATCAGAAGGTCGAAGCGTTTGACGGTGATCTTCGCCCGGGCGGCAGCCGCCGTGAAGACCGGGTAGTCGCTGATCTGGGAGAGAACCCGGCCGGCCCGGTCGATGACCCGGTCCAGTTCCTCCATCTTCAGGTTCAGCGCCCGGTTGATGCGCTCCGTCTCCTGGACGGACAGCTGCTGGCGGTCCATCAGCTCGTTGACGTAGACGCGGTAGCCGGCTGGGGAGGGGATCCGGCCGGCGGAGGTGTGGGGCTGTTCCAGCAGCCCCAGCTCGGTCAGGTCGGACATCTCGTTGCGGATGGTGGCCGTGGAGACCTCCAGACCGGAGGCCTGCACCACAGCCTTGGAGCCCACCGGTTCCGCCGTGGCGATGTACGTCTCCACAATGGCCCGAAGGACTCTCTTTTTCCGTTCGGTCAGTTCCATAGGCGTCCTCCCGTCCAGTCTGCAGTGGTTAGCACTCGTAATCCCTGAGTGCTAATCTAATCTACCACCGACGGGCCCGCTTGTCAATAGGGAGATTATGAATTTATTTTGAACATTTCGGAAGGCGTGAAATTTTGCAGTGCCGGGGGCGGCCTGCTAAAAGCCGCGCCCCCGGGGAAGAGCCCGGAGAGGGGCGGCGGGGGGCGGCCGGGGAGAGAAAAAGCCCGCCCCTTCCGGGAGGGAAGGGACGGGCGGAGGATGGACGGGCGCGGCGGGGCGCCCGGAGAGAGCAGGATAAGAGCGGGAAAAGGGCGGCGGACTCAGGAGAGAATGTCCATCACCACGTACTGGTTGAGCCGGGACTGAATCTGGGAGGGAACCGGGTCCGAGCGCAGGAAGTCGAAGTCGGCCCGGATGCGCTCCAGTTCCTCGGCCAGCAGGGGGACGGCGCGCAGGTTCTCCTGGCCGTTGCGCAGGTAGTAGTCCGGCAGGAGCGTGACGGGGATGATGCCGGGTTCGGTGTACATCTCCTCCTCCGGAAGCTCGTTGTCGAAGTTGCAGTACTCCCGCTCCAGGAACCAGTAGAGGCTGCGGATGCCGTCCATGCCCACCAGGTCGAACAGCTGCAGGGGACCGCAGGGGCCCCGGACATAGAGGGGGCCGAAGTAGTAGAAGTCCTGCTGCCACTGTTCCAGCCAGGCGATCAGGTTGTCCAGCTGCCGGAACTCCCGGCGCTTCATGCGCTTCTGGCGGGGCGGGTAGAGAAACTTCGCCACCTTCCCGATGGTGCCGATGGGCTTGCAGTCCCGGAGGCGGGACAGGCGGCTGCCCACCCGGGCCAGGCGGGAGAGGCTGAAGAGCCCCCAGATGCGCACCAGCCTCGTGTCCAGGGAGTCCGCCCGCTGGTCGATCTCGGACTGGATCTCCCGTACGAACAGGGGTTCGTTCTCCAGAGCCTGCAGACGGTCCTTGCACTCCTGGATGGATTTGCGGTCCAGAAGACTGGTCTCGTAGCGCTCGAAGTCGACGATGGCGGCGCAGCGGTTCAGATAGAGGAAGGCCAGGTCCGGTTTGCCGAGGTCCATGTAGACGGAGCCCGCGCGCAGGTATTCCCGGACCAGCAGGTGCAGTTTTCCGGAGGACTCGTAGCGGCGGATGCGGCTCACCACTTTATCCGGTTTGGGCCCGGTGAACGTTGAAAGCAGACCGATGGCAGAACACCTCGCTTTCCGGCAGAATGAGTCGTCTGTTTACATTATAACAGCTTTCCCGGGAAAGTCAAACCCGCGGAGGAGGAAATTGCATGAAAAGCGGGAATCTGCAGCGCTTTCCGGCCGAAACGGAGCGCGGGAGGCGAACCCGCCGGAAAGAAAAGCCGCTCCCCGCCGGGAAGGGCGGAGAGCGGCGGAAATACGGGGGGAGAAAGAGGCTTACAGAAGGATGGCGCCGCGGTCCGCGGAGGAGACCATCCTGGCGTAGCGGGCCAGGTAGCCGGTTTTGATCTTGGGCTCCGGGCACACCCAGGCGGCCTTGCGGCTTGCCAGGGTCTCCTCGTCCACCAGCAGCTGAATGGACTTGTTGGGGATGTCGATGGCGATGATGTCGCCCTCCTCCACGAGGCCGATGGGGCCGCCGGAGGCGGCCTCCGGGGAGACGTGGCCGATGGAGGCGCCGCGGGTGGCGCCGGAGAAGCGGCCGTCCGTGATGAGCGCCACTTCCTTATCCAGACCCATGCCGGCGATGGCGGAGGTGGGGTTCAGCATCTCCCGCATGCCGGGGCCGCCCTTGGGACCCTCGTAGCGGATGACCACCACGTCGCCGGAGACGATCCTGCCGGCGTAGATGGCGGCGATGGCCTCTTCCTCGGAGTCGAAGACCCGGGCGGGGCCCTGGTGGACCATCATCTCGGGGGCCACGGCGGACTGCTTGACGACGCAGCCGTCGGGGGCCAGGTTGCCCTTGAGGACCGCGATGCCGCCGGTGACGGTGAAGGGGTTGTCGATGGGCCGGATGATCTCGGGGTTGCGGTTGACGACGTCGGCCAGGTTCTCCTCGATGGTCTTCCCGGTGCAGGTGATGAGAGAGGTGTCCAGCAGGCCCTTCTTCGTCAGTTCCTTCATGACGGCGTATACGCCGCCGGCCTGCTCCAGATCCTCCATGTAGGTGAAGCCGGCGGGCGCCAGGTGGCAGAGGTTGGGGGTCTTCGCGGAGATCTCGTTGGCCATATCGAAGGAGATCTCGATGCCGCACTCGTGGGCGATGGCGGGCAGGTGGAGCATGGTGTTCGTGGAGCAGCCCAGAGCCATGTCCACGGTCTCCGCGTTGTGGAAGGCGGCCTCGGTCATGATATCCCGGGGGCAGATGTTCTTCTTCACCAGTTCCATGATCTGCATGCCGGCGTGCTTCGCCAGGCGCAGACGGGCGGAGTGGACGGCGGGGATGGTGCCGTTGCCCCGCAGAGCCATGCCGATGGCCTCGGTGAGGCAGTTCATGGAGTTGGCGGTGTACATGCCGGAGCAGGAGCCGCAGGTGGGGCAG
>CANRFA010000116.1 GCA_947629775.1 uncultured Oscillospiraceae bacterium | reverse complement strand
GGCACCGCCCCGTGTCCGTAGGCGTTGGCCTTCACCACGCCCAGGAAGCGGCAGCCCCGGGGCGTCATGGCCCGCAGGGTGAGGTAGTTATGTTCCAGCGCGTCCAGGCTGATCTCCGCCCAGGTTCTCATCTGTAAAGCTTCCATCTGATTGCGTTCCCCCTGCCAGTGTGAAATCCGCAAATTCGCAGCGCAGGCTGCGCCAGCCCTCCACCCGGATCTCTCCGGCGGTCAGGGCGTGGGTGTCCGTATCGAACCAGAGGACGGTCTCCACGCCGGAGGCCCCCTCCGCTTCCTGATAGTCCACCCGCAGGCGCTTCCCCTCCTCCTCCAGGGAGCAGGCGGCGAAGCAGCCCGTGCGGGCCGTCTCCAGCAGAACCGGCACCGCGGAGATCGGGGTCAGCCCCCGTCCGTCCAGGTCTCCGGTCTCCAGGGAGAGCCCGTCATATTCCAGGACATGGTCCTTTTCCGTCAGCCGGGCGGTGATCCCCGCCACGGTCTCCGGGGCGCGGAGGGTGAGGACCGTCTCCTCCCCTTCGGCGGCGAGGTCCAGGACATAGTCGTAGACCCTCTCCCCGTAGTCCGCCGTCAGGGATACCTCCGCGGTACAGGCGGTCGCCCCGGCCATCTCCTCCTGGATGGCGAAGGCAAGGGTTTCCGCCTTGCTGCCTCCCGCGCCGGCGCATCCGGCCAGCAGCAGAAGGATTGTCATGGGCGCGAGCAGCCGGAACCGTCGCACGAAGAGACCTCCTCCGAGTTACTCCGCCTGCTCCATCAGAATCCGGGGCAGCGCCTCGATCATGTCCGAGGGCAGCATGCCGTACTCCCCCTTCTCCCGGGCGCAGAGATCCCCCGCCAGGGCGTGATACCACACGCCGGCCACGGTCTGGTCCATCAGCCAGAAGCGTCCCTCCCGGAGAGGCTTCTGGCCCAGCAGGGAGACCAGCACCCCGGAGAGCACGTCTCCGGAACCGCCGGTAGCCATGCCGGGGTTGCCGGCGGGGCAAAGGACCGCCTTTCCCTGCGGAGAAGCGACCACAGTTCCGTGGCCCTTCAGCACCAGATAACAGCCGTGGGAGACGGCGAAGTCCCGGGCGGCGGTCAGACGATCCGGAATGGGCAGGGCGCAACCCGAGAGGCGCTGAAACTCCCCGTCATGGGGGGTGAGAATGGTGGGAGCGGAGCGGGCGTTCAGGATATCTATATGCCCGGCGACGGCGTTTATGCCGTCCGCGTCCAGCACCACGGGAATATCCAGCTCCTTCAGAAGCCGGCAGACCAGCTCCTCCGTCTCCGGAGCGCGGCCGAGGCCGGGCCCCAAAAGGGCGGCGTCGCAGCCTTTGGCCTTCCGGAGGATCTCCTCGAAGGAGTCCGGAAGGGGGAAGGGCATGGCTTCCTCGCACTTTACGGCCACAATGGGATAGATGTTCCGGGGCACCCCCAGGAACACCAGACCGGCCCCGGTCCGCAGCGCGGCCCGTGCCGCCAGCACGGGAGCGCCGGTGTAGCCCTCGGAGCCCGCCAGCAGGAAGAGGCGGCCGTAGTCCCCCTTGTGGGAGTTGCGGGGTCGCCGGGGCAGGGGCAGCTTCTCTCCGGCGGAGAGCGCCACGACCGGAGCGGGACCTCTCTCCACCTGCTCCCACACCATCTCCTCCGGGATCCCGATCTCCGCCACCCGGATCTCGCCGCAGTGCTCCTCCCCATCTCCCAGATAAAACCCGGGCTTCGGGCAGGTGAAGGTCACGGTACAGGCCGCCTTTACGGCGATCCCCAGCACGGAGCCGGAGTCCGCGTCCAGACCGGAGGGCACGTCGCAGGCAATCACCGGGCAGTGGGCGGCATAGCGGTTCATGATGAGGACGGCCGTGCGGAAGTCCCCCTGGACCGGGCGCTTGAGGCCCACCCCGAAGAGGGCGTCCACCATGGCGTCGCAGGTGGAGCACCAGGTCATAAGGAGGCTGTCCTGGTGGGAGGGCCGCTCCGTATTAAAGGTAAAGTCCTCCAGGGTCCCGCCGCAGGCACGCAGCTTCTCCTCCATGGCCCGGGCGTCCGGGGTCATCTTCGCCCGTTTGCCCACCAGGAAGCAGCGCACCTGGTACCCCGCCTCCCGCAGAATCCGGGCGGCGGCGATGCCGTCCCCGCCGTTGTTGCCGGGGCCGCAGAAGACGGCCACCCGGGGTGTGGGATCCGCGCGCTTTCCGTCCAGGATGGCCTGGATCTCCTGCGCCTGGCGCCGCTGCTCCTCCGAGGGATCCCCGGTAGAGAGCGCCACGGCCTCAAAGGCGATGGCGGCGCTCTTACGCTTCTTCTTTGCCGGCAGGGGAACCCGCTCTTTCACCGCCTCCGCCACGGCGGTAGCGGCATGCTCCATCAGGTCCAGGGAGGGAATTCCCTGATCCTGGATGGCGACGCGGTCCAGTTCCTTCATCTGCGCAGTGGTGGCGACATGAACCATGAAAATACCCTCCCGAACTCAGAGTTCGCTTACACGCTCAGTTGCGGATGCGCCGGGCCTCCATGTAGTAGCGCTTGTCCCGGGCCAGCCCGATGGAGAAGGTCTTCCGGGGCAGCGACCCGTGCTGCAGCACGCAGGGAAACAGGTCCCGCTTGTCCATGGGCGGCAGCAGGATGGCGACGGCGTCCTTGCGGTAGCGCACCAGATCCCGGGCCACATCCGCGCCATGAATATAATCCACCCGCAGACCGGGCCGGCGGGCGTGGAAATTGTCCAGGAAGTTCTGGACGGCGGCCACGGGCAGCGCTCCCACCGGAATGGTCAGGGCGCCGGAGCTCTCCCGGCCGTAGATGGGCACCGCCACCCCATGGGACTGGGGATAGTACTGGGCGAAGGCGGCGGCGGTCTCTTCGAGGGTCGCGCCGAAGAGCACCCGGTGAATGGGCTCGAAGGCCACGGAGGCGTCGTGGAGGTTCACCAGCTCGCACAGGGCGAAGCGGGCGGGCAGCCGGTCCCACTGCTCCGGAGGCGCGAAGCGCTTCTGGCGCTCGTAGCACTCCTTGGCGGTGGCCAGGGAGTGGTTGCCGTCTCCCACCGCCAGCACCATGGGATGCTCGCTCTGCTCCGCGGCCCGGTCCGCCAGCGCCTTGAGCGCCTGGCCCACGGCCTCCTTCTGCTCCTCGTTCAGGGCCCAGCCCTTCAGGTGGCCGCCCCCCTCCATGAGGTCAAAGTCGTAGAGGCTGCGCATGCTCTCCTTCTGGGCCGTCAGGGGCTCGATCATCGTGCACTGGGGGTCGTCCGCCAGCAGCATGGTGTGGGGCAGTTCGATGGGGGCGTTCTTGCGCACCGCCACCCGGGACGGGATGCGGGAGGGCACCGTGCCCTCGGTGGCCCGCACCGGGGACAGGGACTCCTCCTCGTAGTCGTACTGCCTCAGATCCAGCATGCCCACCAGCCCTCTGCGGATCATGCCGTTGGAGAGGGTGCGCTCCACGTAGAAGAGACTGTCCGGCCAGGAGGAGAAGCGGCCCTTCTGCATGTAGCGGGCCATGGAGTTGTTGATATCCATGATATCGTGCTCCACGTTGGGCCCCTCCAGGCACCCCTCCGGCAGGATGAGGCGCAGGGAGGAGGGGGCCCGGCCCACGAAGTCCTCCACCCGCTGCCAGTACTCCGGCTGGGAGGTGAACTGGTCGCAGGCCACCACGCTCCAGCGGGTCAGATCCGGCACGGCGGGCAGCAGGATATCCGCCGGACGGAAGGGAAGGGTGTCAAAAATGTTACTCATCGCGGTTCCCTCCCGTGTTCAGTCCAGGACGCTGCGGATGGCATTCAGCAGCTCCGGGAACTCCTCGTAAGCGGGCAGCTCCGGATGGGCCGCCTTGATGGCTTCCGTGCTCTTAAAGAGGAAGCCCGCCTTGCTGGCCTGGATCATGGCCAGGTCGTTGAAGCTGTCTCCGGCGGCGATGGTCTCGAAGCCGCAGGACTGCAGGGCCCGGACCGTGGTCAGCTTGGACTGGGCGCAGCGCATCTGATACCCCACGATCTCTCCCTCCGGTCCCACCTTAAGGGTATTGCAGAACAGGGAGGGCCAGCCCAGCTTCTTCATCAGGGGGCGGGCAAACTGCTCGAAGGTATCCGACAGAATGACCACCTGGGCGATGGAGCGCAGCTCGTCCAGGAACTCCTTCGCCCCGGGCAAGGGGTCGATGGTGGCGATCACCGCCTGGATCTCTTTGAGCCCGAGGCCGTGCTCCTTCAGGATCCCCAGGCGCCAGCGCATCAGTTTGTCGTAGTCCGGCTCGTCCCGGGTGGTACGGCGCAGTTCCGGAATACCGCTGGCCTCGGAAAAGGCGATCCAGATCTCCGGTACGAGCACGCCCTCCATGTCCAGACACACTATGTTCATACTGTTTCTCTCTCCTTATCTCCCACGGGCACCCGCCCGCTCACAGGCTGTTGAGGAAGCGGTCCATGCGGCGCATGGCCTCTCCCAGATCCTTCATGGACGAGGCGTAGCAGGCCCGGAAGAATCCCTCTCCCCCGGGGCCGAAGGCCGTGCCGGGAATCACCGCCACCTTCTGCTCCAGCAGGAAGCGCTCGCAGAAGGTCTCCGAATCCAGGCCGGTGGCGCGGATGCTGGGGAAGACGTAGAAGGCTCCCTTGGGCTCGAAGCAGCGCAGGCCCATGTGGTTGAGGCTCTCCACCAGAAAGCGGCGGCGGCCGTCGTACTCGTCCCGCATCTGCTCGATGTCCTTATCCCCGTTTTTCATGGCCTCGATGGCGGCGTACTGGCTCATGGTGGGGGCGGACATGATCCCGAACTGGTGCAGCTTCGTCATGGCCGCCACCAGGGGGGCCGGGGCGCAGACGTAGCCCATGCGCCAGCCGGTCATGGCGTGGCTCTTGGAAAAGCCGTTGACCACGATGGTGCGCTCCGCCATGTCCGGGATGGAAGCCATGGAGACGTGGCGCTGGCCGTAGGTCAGCTCCGCGTAGATCTCGTCGGAGAGCACCATGATATCCGTGCCCCGCAGCACCTCCGCCAGGGCCTCCAGGTCCTCCCTCTCCAGAATGCCGCCGGTGGGGTTGCAGGGGAAGGGCAGCACCAGGACTTTGGTCCGGGGGGTGATGGCCGCCTTCAGCTCCTGCGCGGTCAGACGGAAGCGGTTCTCCGCCTTCAGCTCCACATAGACGGGCACGCCGCCCGCCATCTCCGTCAGGGGGCCGTAGCAGACGAAGGAGGGGGTGGGGACGATGACCTCGTCCCCCGGCTCCAGCAGGATCCGCAGCGCCAGGTCCAGGGCCTCGCTGCCGCCCACCGTCACCAGGATCTGGGTACGGGGATCGTAGCGCAGGTCGAAGCGACGGTTCAGGTAGGCCGCGATCTCCCGGCGCAGCTGCAGCATGCCGGCGTTGGAGGTGTACTTCGTGCGTCCCTTCTCCAGGGACCAGATGCCGGCGTCCCGGATGTGCCAGGGGGTGATGAAGTCCGGTTCCCCGATCCCCAGAGAAATGCCGCCCTCCATGCCTTCCAGCAGGTCGAAGAATTTGCGGATGCCGGAGGGGCGGATGCCCTGAATCTTCCGGTTCAGGATCTGGTCATAGTTCATACAAAAGTGAATTACCCCGCCCCGGGGTGTCGCAAGCTCCACCCCAGAAGGGGCGGGGCTTCCGGCAGTCCCGGTAAGAGGT
>CANRFA010000115.1 GCA_947629775.1 uncultured Oscillospiraceae bacterium | reverse complement strand
GGCCACGCCAGCCTGGACATCACCATCGAAGCCTTTACCAAGGCCGGATTTGAGCTGGGCGACATCGTCACCGTCACAGCCGGCAGCTACTCCGGCGACATGCCCTACTTCGATGGCTACTATGTGGACAACGGCGAGTACATGGTCCGCGCCTATCCCGGCCATGAGACCATCGCCGTCTGCATCAACTACGGCAAGTTCAACGAGGTGGCCGGCGTCGACGTGGGCGACCCCGTCACCATCACCATGAAGGAGCCCGGCGGCGCCGCTGCCACCCAGGCCGCCCTCTCCCTGAAGTACACCAACGAGATCTCCGACTACAACAACGATCCCGCCACCTTCGCCAACTTCCGGGCCGTTGTGATGGGGAACATCGCGGAAGGCAAGCTCTACCGCTCCTGCTCGCCCATCAACAACGAGTACGGCCGCGCCTCCTATGCCAACCAGCTGATGGAGGCCGCCGGCGTGAAGTCCGTCATGAACCTGGCTGACAGCGACGAAAACATCGCAGAATATGTCGCGGCCGAGGACTTCAACTCCCAGTACTACAAAGACCTCTACGACGCCGGCAACGTAATTGCTCTCAGCATGCCTGTGAACTTTGCCTCCGACGAGTTCGGCGAGGGCATCGTCAAGGGTCTGAGCTTCCTGGCCCAGCACGAAGCTCCCTATCTGGTCCACTGCACCGAGGGCAAGGACCGGGCCGGCTTCACCTCCGCTCTGCTGGAAGCCCTGATGGGCGCCAGCCTGGATGAAATCGTCGCCGACTACATGAAGAGCTATGAAAACTACTACCACCTGGATCCCGATACCGATCAGGCCAAGTATGACCTGATCGCCAACGGCAACGTGATGGAAATGCTCCGCGCCATCGCCGGCCTCGAGAAGGGCGCCGACCTGACCGGCGTGGATCTGGCCAAGGCCGCCGAGGACTACGTCCTGGCCCACGGCATGACCGCCGAAAATCTCGCCAGCCTGAAAGCCAATCTCGCGGGCTGATCCCTTTCTCCCGGTAAGACCTGCCTGCGCGCAGGCCGCAACAACTGAATGACAGTTTGGGACTGTACAACCTGCCTCATTCACGGGGTCCGCACATCAGTGTGCGGACCCCTTTCCGTATCCGGGCCGCCGGGGAGGGGAGCGGCAGGCGGTTTCCAGCGAAGTACCCCGACCATGCGGCCAGCCTCTTTAATTCTGCAAAACAGCTATTTTAACTCATTTGCAGAAACCTGATAAACCAGGTACAAGTAAAGTCACTTTATCTTATTCTGAAGGAGTTCCGTCATAATGCGAGACCGCTGAAAGATAAGGTCTGCGAATCCATGATGGCGTAACTTCCCCTTCTGTAAAAGGAAAACCGGAGGGATACGCCAGCAGAACGTCATATGCTGTGGAACCGGACTCTGGAGTATCACAGACAGCCGGAACCGCATACCGTCTGCCTGGCGATTTCCGATGGGTATCCGCGTCTTCCGACACTGGAAGGAGCTGCCGGAAGTCCTCCGGACGGAGAAGTGGTTGGATCCGCTCTTCTGAACTCAGGAACATCCTGCTCCGGATGGAATCGGACATGCCGCCTTTATGTTCCGGAAACCGGGGCACAGGCGTCCTCCTTGGCGGCCGAAGTGAACACAGGGGCCTCCCGGGTGGGATCCGGGCGATCAGGTCGGGGAAAATCAGACCGCCAGCCCGGAACACTTTCAGATAACAGACACTTTACTTCCGGCCTTTTTTGGTGTATCATTAGAATCATCTCATCCGAAGGAGTGTTTCTCAGGTTATGAGCGGTGGTTATAAAGTAGTCCTCAGCCCCGAAGAGTTCCGGAAAATCAGCCTGCTGGCCATGGACCCGAAGCTCAGCAAGACGATGCGCAGGCGCTGCGAAATCATTCTGGCCCTGCACCGCACGCGGAATGAGCCCTATCTGCCGATGCTCCAGGAGGCCGCCAGACTCTCCGGGGTCTCCGAGAATACGGTCGAGCTGGTCAAGGGACTTTATCGGGATGGCGGAATGGCGGCTGTTCTGCACTATAACAGAAATCCCATCCAGGATACGGCGATGAAGAAGGTAGACAGCCGCACGGAAGAACTCCTGTCCGGCTTTCTGGCCTCCCCGCCCCCTGCCGGTAAGAAGCGCTGGACCATCCCCCTTCTCATGGAGGCTCTGAATGACGAGGGAATCAGTCTCAGCAGAAATACCGTAAGCAGAGCCCTGAAGAATCTCGGGTTGTCCACCCGGAAACCCGCTTATCCGTAGGGGATGCGCGCGCAGGAAGACTGATCGGGCTGTCCAACAGAGCGGGCCCTCTGTTCAGGGCTCTGTTGTTCCCGGCATTCTTCTGGCGACGCTCCACAGACACATTTCTCTCGCAGCGATCCTGGAAAGTGGGGTGTTGCATACCGGATTCTCAGAGGCAGTCATGCTCTTGCCGGCAGACCTGTCCGAGCGAATCCCGGAGTCTCTGTCAGAAGAAAGCCATCCATGAGTTTGGCTGCCGGAGGATCTGCCTTCCGGGCGAAGGCTGACACCCGCAAAGACTGTCTTCCCAACAGACAGCGGGGAAAAGTCACCTGCCCGGAAGGAACCGGCTCGAAAAGCGGATTACGTTTCCCTGCGGAGCCTGTCTTGCGTCACAGTGTGTCTACGGCTCTTCGGGAATTCGAAGTTCGCGGTGGGTACGACCAGCGAGACGTTGTGCCGCCTGAAAGCGGATCGGATTCTCTGCGAGGATTCAATGCGGTTGGATCTGGAGAGGATTCCCGCCTGCTATGGAATGGACCGCCTGAAACAGATCCGCTTTCCGTACGTGCCTGAGCAGTACGCCGCCGCCCTTCCGCCTGCGCGGCGGCGTCTCATCCCATCTGCCGGCCTGAATATGCCTGCCCGATCCGGTTTCTCAGGCCACGGACTGCTTCCCGGAACCGGAACGCCAGAAGAAGATCCGGGGCTCCTCACCGGTTTCTCTTCCAGGAAGCTCTGGGCCTGATTTGCCTGAGATCCGTCCGCGAGGGAGATCGTTTTGCCGATCAGGCCAACGAAGCGGGAGCTTGCAACGCGTGATCCTGAGCAAAGGATCCTTTTCGAGGATCCGTTCTTGCGACAGGGAAGAACGCTTTCCCGTTTCCCGCAGATGGACGTCCCGTCTTCGCAGCTCCCGCTTCAGAAGATACCGGTGCGGTTTGCAGAGTCAGGAGGAGGCGCTGACTCCAGTGCATGCCGGGAACTCTATGGAACCTGAGACCCCCGGCCGGAGCGAATAACAGAGGGAACACTGTCCCAAAGGCGTCAAGGCAGATGATCCTGCTGTTCCTGCGAATCGAAGATTCCCCGCGGAGGATCTGTTCTTTCTGCGGCAGCAGATCCCGTGAGATGACGCAGGCACAGCCGCGGCAGTTTCCAGCCGGTCTCCCTGCTTTTGCAGCAGCCAAACAAATCCAGCGCAGCAGGAAGAAAGCCAGAACCCCGGCGCAGCGAGACCTTCAAACCCGCCAGGGGCCAACCTCATGTCGCTCGCCTGGGCAGATTGCGTTCTCGTACCGAACATGTGAACCGTCTCTTCCTCCCGCCAGATAACCTGCGGTAACGCTTCCGGTCTCCGGGACTCGCCGCTTTGACAAGGGCCGGCGGAATTTCATGCGACAGCCCCGCGGTCCAGGCCAATCATCCCGGAAGCCGATGTAACCTGCAAACAGGAAAACACCCCGGCCCTGCTCCTGGTTGTCCAGCTGAGGGCCGGGTTTGTTTTCGGACCGCTTTCTGCCGCCTGGAGCAGTGAGGATGCTTTTATAAGCGGAGGCAGCCGAACATGGAAGCGGAACCATGAATGGGAAAGGAAACCAAGCAGGTTGGACTGCCTGTCGTGTTCGCTGGAGCCTCTCTCAGACATGACGCAGCAGAACAACCTGGTGAAATGATCTGGCCGCTCTACGAAGTCAAATGCAATTCCCGGAACGCTTCTGTACCGACAGCAGATCAGAAGTGTTCACATGAGGTTTCAACTTTGTGCCTCCAAATTTGCATCGCTTTTTGAACCTCATAAGTGGCAGGTGCGGAGAGGGTTGCAACACCTGAAGGTGCAGAGTACGCTCACTTTCGCACTCCGAGCATCGCCTGCCTGGCGTTTACCCTCCGGAGAAAGGGCATCAGTCTTTGTGTACCTGCCTTTCAGCCAGATATGTCGTAGTCCAAGACGAGTAGAACCGGTACAGGGTGGCCCAGGCGCATCAGCCCTTCCTGGTCAGCAAGCATCACGTCTGTTTTGAGCGCGGAGAGGTTTTGATCACCTGCTCCTCCAGGCCAATGGCCTCAGAATCCACCAATCAGGGGAGTCTGACTGCCTTCAGCCCCATTTCGAGGCAGAATCGCCGCTGAGCGCGAGTAACTGTAAGACACACCAATCGTCAGGTCAAGGTTCAGGAATTGGTACCCGGCACCTGCAGGTCCAGGGTCATCATGAATCTGACCGTTGAATCTGATCCCATCAGCTTCGAGACGAACGCATTCCAAGGATATCTGAAGTTGGTATACCAACCACTCTTCGCACATGGAAGGTCAGAAAGTCCCCAAGACGATCTGGTTTCTTTCGTGCCTGAAGATAAACACTGGATCCAGCTTTCGATCCTGAGTGATTCCTTCGTTCTTCAATCCCGCCGGTCTTTCAGCGTGCCGCCTTCCAACCGGAAAAGCGCTGCATCTCCTGAAAGATTACTGACGTGACCCGATCCCTCTTCTAAACGGGTGACCCCCAACTGATATCCTTACAACAAGGAAAGGAGGCATGCGTATGGGGAGAATACCCAAAACCAATGACAACCTTTTTCCCATCCCCTCTGGCGCATCCGTAAACAGCAAAGGATATGTTTATCTGAATGTCTCCAGCTATTGGAAAGTGAGCAGCAAAGGGAAAAAGTCCTCAACTCACGACAAAATTGCGATTGGTGTTGTGGCCACCAGCCCAGGCGAGGATTGGAAAGAAAATCGCCTCATGTATGCAAATAATAACTACCATGAGTTGCGTAGAATAATCGAGACCTCTGAGGAGTCCGGCCTTGATATACGAGGAACTACGCACCTTCCAGCTGATTCCATCACAGAAGTTGGGCTCCAGAAAGTAAAAGAGTCCCTGCAGGGCAATTCATCTCCCAGGCAACCGAGCAGCAAAAGAGCTGCGAAGGGAAGCTTTTATATACCACAACTGGAACCCCTGAAGAGGGATTCAGCAATCGCCATTGGTATCTTTCTGATTGTTCATCAGATTGTGGCGGGATCAGGATTGATGGAAATTCTGATTTCCGTCTTTGGAGAGACCATAGGTTTTCTCCTTTTGGATCTTGTCTTATATGGCATGGAAAAGTGGGAACCTGTTTATCAATACATGCTGAGCTATGCGCGCGACCATGCTATCTTTTCTGACTCTGCATACGGCGATCAGGAGATAGCTGAACTGCTTGCTGAAAATGTATCAGTAGAGCAGATCGAACTGTTCAAATCTCTGTGGGCTGGCCATGTACTCAAGGATCTAGGAACAGAGAAACGCCTGTATCTTTGTTCAACCTCTATGAACAGAGAAGGATACTTTGAGGATCCGATTGGAATTGAAGTAATTCAAGAGGAAAATCAGGAAGAGTTTCACACCAGACAGATGAATATTGATTACCTGATTCGTCAGAGCGATGGTCTTCCGGTCACGTTTCAAACCTATACGGGATCCCATCC
>CANRFA010000114.1 GCA_947629775.1 uncultured Oscillospiraceae bacterium | reverse complement strand
ACCTGGGCCCCTTCCCGGGCGATGTTCTCATAGCGGGTGCGGCTGCTGCCCTTGGGCATGTGCACCACCGCCTTCTGCCCCAGGCGCTTCGCCGCCCAGGCTACGCCCCGGCCGTGGTTGCCGTCCGTGGCGGTGAAGAAGGTGGCCTGCCCGAACTCCCGGTGGAGGTCTTCCCCCGTCAGGTAGGCGTAGGTCATCTCGCTCACGTCCCGGCCCAGCCGTCCGGCGATGTAATTGGCCATGGCGAAGGAGCCGCCCAGCACCTTGAAGGCGTTGAGGCCGAAGCGCCAGCTCTCGTCCTTCACCCAGAGACCGCCGAGCCCCATGCGCTTCGCCAGCTCGGGCATGGCGGCCAGGGGAGTGACGGCGTACTGGGGAAAGCTCTCGTGAAAAGCCCGGGCTTTCGCCACGTGCTCCAGGGACATGACCTCCAGCCAGCGGTCGTCGCTGGGCGGCATGCGGTTGAAGGCCCACTGCAGTTTGTCCATGGTTTTTCAATTCCTCCGTTTTTCTGCTGTTGTCTTATCTATCGTAAAACGGCACCCGCCGGGCCGGACCGGGGGTTCCGGTCCGGCCGGCACGGGAAACGCCGGATTACTGCTTCATCAGCCAGCTGTAGCCGCCGGCCACGGTGAGAATGAGACGGCGCAGGGGGTCGTAGAGGCCGCAGGCGGGATCCGCCGCGTTGTACTCCTTCACCTGACCGCCCAGGCGCACCAGGCAGCGGACCCCCTGGAGGGGCAGCCAGCCCTGGTTGGCGCTGTTGTCAAAGTCCTCCTTCGACCAGAAGAGGGTGAACTTGTCCTTGTAGGGAGCGCTGGAGTAGGGGCAGAAGACGGCGCAGTTGCCGCACTCGTTGCACATCCCGTCCACGTGGACGATCTGGGGCATGGCGAGGCCGGGCACCTGGATCACCACGTTGGCCCGGTTGGGGCACACGTCCGCGCAGCACTGGCAGACGGTGGCGCACTCCAGGCAGCGCTCGCCGGCGCCGCAGGCGGCGCAGTCGTCACAGAGGACGCCCTTTTTCGCCAGAGCCTCAGCCCGGTCTCCCTTGGCGTTCTCCTCCACAAAGGCGTCATAGTCGAGGCCGGCCACGATCTCCGCCGCGGCGGCCGCCGCGTCCGCGATGGCCTCCACCACGGTGGCGGGACCCCGACGCCGGTCCCCGATCACCGGCCACTTGCCGGTATCCACGCTGCCATCGATCTTCTCGCCCACGGCCGCCACCAGAGTGGTGCAGGGCAGGGTGATGGTCTCGCCGGTGGCGACGGGGGAGCGGCGTCCGGAGGCGTCCGGCTCGCCCAGCTTCATCACGTTGCAGGTGAGAACGCCGTTCTCTACCCCAACGGGGGCCAGCAGTTCCAGGAACTCCACGCCCTCCTCGATGGCAAGCTGCAGTTCCTCCTCTTCCGCGGGCATCTGCTTCTTCGTGCGGCGGTAGACCAGGCGCACGTTCTGTACGCCGGGCAGGCGGCGCACAGCCCGTGCGGTATCCATGGCGGAGTTGCCGCCGCCAATGACCGCCACATCGCTGCCCAGATCCGGGGTCTGTCCCTCCCGCATGGCGGAGAGGACCTCGGTGAAGTTCACATAGGTGCCGTACTGGAGCCGGGGATCCCCGTGCTTCTGGGCGCCGGTGGCGAACAGAATGTGGGTGTAGCCCTTCCCCTCCAGCTCCGCGGCCGAGGAGATCTTCGTGTTGAGGACCACTTCCGCCCCCATGGAGCGCACGATGGCCTCGTCCTTCGCGATGGTCTCCGCGGAGATGCGGAAGTCCGGAATGATGTTGCGCACCACGCCGCCCAGACGGGGCGCGGCCTCATAGATCGTGACGGGAACGCCCGCCCGGCCCAGGAAGAAGGCCGCCGCCATGCCGGCGGGACCGCCGCCCACGATGGCGACTTTCACGTCCGTCCGGGGCGCCGCCGGCTTGAGGGTGGGCAGCAGGACCTCGAAGGCCTGTTCCGCCGCCGTCAGCTTGCCCTGCCGGATCCCCACGGGCTCCTCATAGAAGAAGCGGGTGCACTTGTCCGTGCAGTGGTGGGGACAGATGGTGCCGGTGATGAAGGGCAGGGGGTTGCGCTCGGTGATGATCCGCAGGGCCTCCGCGTACTTCCCTTCCCGCACCAGGCGCAGGTAGGCCGGAATGTCCTGCCCGATGGGGCAGCCGCTGCGGCAGGGGGCGTCGAAGCAGTCGATGAGGGGCACCTGTTTGTCCATCTTGCGCCCCGCCAGAGGCTTGATGGGCTTGCGGTAGTAGGGATCCGCGAAGGGGCTGTCCTTGAGGGCCGTCACCGCGGCCGGATCCGTGCCGGTCCAGTCGCCGCTGCCCAGGCTCTCCAGCTCCCGGCCCAACTGGCGGAAGCGCTGATAGCCGCCGGGCTTCAGGAGGGTGGTGGCTACGGTGATGGGCCAGATGCCCGCCGCGCCCAGCTTCTTCATGCTGTGGAGGTCCGCGCCGCCGGAGTAGGAAATGCGCAGCTTTCCGGCGAATTCCTGGGAGAGCATGGAGGCCAGAGAGATGGAGAGGGGGAACAGGGCCCGGCCGGACATGTACATCTCCTGGCTGGGCAGCTCGCCGGCCGCCACATCCACCGGGAAGGTGTTGGTCAGCTTGACGCCAAACTCCACGCCCTTCTCGGTCGCCAGGGCCTGCAGGCGGTGGAACATGGGAACGGCGTCCGCCCACTGGAGATCCTCCACGAAGTGGTGGTCGTCAAAGACGATGTAGTCAAAGCCCAGGGAGTCCAGGGTGTCCCGGGCGTAGCGGTAACCCAGCAGGGTGGGATTGCACTTGACGTAGGTGTTGAGGCCCTTCTCGGAGATGAGATAGGAAGCGATGCCCTCGATCTCCGCCGGCGGGCAACCGTGGAGGGTGGACTCCGTGATGGAGCGGGACACTACAGCGGGGATGCTCTCCACGAAGGCCGCGTCCACGTGCTGGAAGCGGTCCAGGTTCGCCAGGGCCCAGGCCTTGCAGGTCTGGAACTCCTCGGTCTCCGAGGCGTCCATCATGCCCTCGATGTAGCGGTCCACCTTGGGACTCTTCACGCCCGCCAGGTCGTAGCCCACGCTCATATTGAAGATAAAACCGTCCGAGGCGCCCAGCTCCAGCTCCTTCGAGAGCAGCTTGCAGGCGAACCAGGCCTTGACATACTCCCCGAAGGCCTGGGGGACGGTCAGCTCCGTGGACCACTCGCAGTTGTAGCACTCGTCGCCTGCGGTGATGCAGGGCTTGGGAACGCAGCGGCTCAGCTCCTCGCCGTCCATGATCTGCACCGTCTTCAGCTCGAAGAAGCGGGCGCCTGACACGTACGAGGCGATGATGTTCTGGGCCAGCTGGGTGTGGGGGCCGGCCGCAGGCCCCAGGGGCACCTCCACGGCCTCCTGGAAGAGGGGACGCCGGGTGGCATAGACGGGACCCTTCGGCACGCCGAAGACGGTTCCCTCGCTCTGATATTCCTGAAGAATCCAGTTCATCAGGTCCCCGAAGGGGATGGGTCTCATGATATCGCTCACGTTCATTCCTCCTCGTTTATCTGGCGATCCGCTTATTCGTACACGCGATGGTTCAGTTCGCCCCAGAGTTTTTTGCTCTCCTCCATGCAGAAGGCGGAGATGGCCTCTTCGTCCAGGCCCACGAAGGCGCGATCCTTATAGAGAACCTTGCCGCCGGCAATCGTAGTCCGGCAGCTGCGGCCGTTGACGCCGTAGATCAGGTGGCCGTCGATGTTGTCCGGACCCAGAGGGGTGAAGGGCTTGTAGTCCACCACGATCACGTCCGCGGCGGCGCCGGGCTTCAGCACGCCGAGGGTGCGGTGGAAGTACTTCTCCGCAATGGCGGCGTTGTTGTGGAAGAGCATTCCGGTGACCTCGCCCCAGGCCACGTTGGGCAACATGGCGTTGTGGCGCTGAATCACCAGGGCGACCTTGAGGCTCTCCAGCATGTCATGGGTATAGGCATCCGTACCCATGCCGATCTGGATTCCCTTCTGCCACATCTGGAGAATGGGGGAGCAGCCCACGGCGTTGCCCATGTTGGACTCGGGGTTGTTCACCACCATGGTCTTCGTCTCGGCGATGATATCCATCTCCGCCGGCGAGACGTGGATGCAGTGGCCCAGCATGGTCCTCTCCCCCAGCAGTCCGTTGTACAGCAGGCGGTTGATGGGCCGGCAGCCGTAGTTGCGCATGGAGTCGTAGACGTCGTTCATGCCCTCCGCCACATGGATGTGGAAGCCGGTCATGCCGTCGTTGGCCTTCACCATCGCCTCGAAGGTGGGATCCGAGATGGTGAAGAGGGCGTGTCCGCCGAACATCGCGGCGATCTTATCCGAGGGATTCTCCTTGCAGTGGCGGGCGAAGTCCGCGTTCTCCGCGATGGCCTCTTCGCACTTCTCCATGCCGTCCCGCTCGGAGACCTCGTAGCACAGGCAGGAGCGCACCCCCGCCTCCTTCGCCACCTCCTCGATGGCGAACAGGGAGCCCCGGATCTCCCTGAAGCTGGCATGGTGATCAAAGATGGTGGTCACGCCGTTGCGGATGCACTCCAGGTACGTCGCCCAGGCGCAGGCCTTCGTGCCGGAGAGGGTCAGGTGGCGGTCGATGTTCCACCACATGCCGTCCAGCACCTCCAGGAAGGTGGTGGGGTTGTGGCCGTCGATGGAGAGGCCCCGGGCGAGGCCGGAATAGATATGGGTATGGGCGTTGATGAAGCCGGGCATGATGATCCCGCCCCGGGCGTCCACGAACTCCGCCTCCGGGTACTTCGCCTTCAGCTCCGCCAGGGGGCCCACTTCTTTGATCTCGTCTTCCACCGTGAGGACCGCTCCGTCCTCCAGCCAGGGGTTGGCCGGGTCCCTCGTACAGACCCGTCCGTTGCCGATCAGCAGCATGCTTTTTCCTCCTTTTATGTATGTATATGTCTGGGAACAGATGATTTCAAAAAGAAAGGTGCCCATCGATCTCCCGATCCGATGAACACCAGCCCGTGCGCGAAGCACTCCGTTGCAGCCGATATCGCTTTTCCGGTTTCGTATCGTCCTGAACCTGAAAAAAATTTTGTCCTTCAGAAAGATTTTCGATACTTTTTCTGTGCTATAATGGTATTTCCGGGCGAAATTCCCCCTGTTTTTCCCGGAACCCCTGATCCCGAAGAAAGGTGGTTTTCCCCCATGCAGCCATCCGCCATCGCCTTTTTCCGCCGTCTGGCCGCGGGGCTCGCCGCCCAGTTCGGCCCGGGCTGCGAAATCGCGGTCCACGACCTGGAGTGCGAGGACCCGGAGGCCTCCCTGGTGGTGATTGAAAACGGCCAGGTCAGCGGACGGAAGGTGGGAGACGGCCCCTCCAAGGTGGTCCTGGACGCCCTCCGGGAGGGCAGAACCGGTCTGGAGGACCGGCTGGCCTATCTCACCCGCACCCACGACGGACGCATCCTCAAGTCCAGCTCCATCTTCCTCCGGGACGAAGATGGCACCGCGGTGGGGGTGCTCTCCATCAACTACGACATCACCCTCGCTCTGGCGGCCGAGAAGGCCCTGAAGAGCTTCACCACCACGGAGCGCCCCCAGGCGGAGCCGCCCCAGATCGCCCGCAATGTGAACGACCTGCTGGACGAACTGCTGGCGGAGAGCGTGGCTCTGGTGGGCCGCCCGGTGCAGATCATGACCCGGGAGGACAAGGTGAAGGCCATCCGCTTCCTGGATCAGGCGGGGGCCTTCCTCATCACCCGCTCCGGGGACAAGGTGTGCCGCTACTTCGGCA
>CANRFA010000113.1 GCA_947629775.1 uncultured Oscillospiraceae bacterium | reverse complement strand
GCCCGTTTCGCCGCCGGACTGGCGGACGCGGACATGAACTGCTGCGAGGTGGAACTGGAGGAGGCTCTGTCCCGGCATGCGGAGGACCACGGAGCGCTGCCGGACATGTCCGACGAGGCTCTGACAAAGAATTTCCCGGACCTCGCTCCCTCCCTTCTCAAAGTGCTTCACAGCAGCGGCGAGAGAATCAACCGCCTGGCAAAGCGGACCCCGGACGGGGATTCCTGAGGCCGGCGTCCTACTCTGGAGGTTTATCCCAATGACCGACCAATCCAAAATCCGCAATTTCAGTATCATCGCGCACATCGACCACGGCAAGTCCACCCTCTCGGACCGGCTCATCGAGATCTGCGGCGCCGTCGAGCAGCGGCAGATGGAGTCCCAGCTCCTGGACAACATGGACCTGGAGCGGGAACGGGGCATCACCATCAAGGCCCGGGCCGTGCGGCTGGACTATAAGGCCGAGGACGGCGAGACCTACGCCCTCAACCTCATCGACACCCCGGGCCATGTGGACTTCAACTACGAGGTCTCCCGCTCCCTGGCCGCCTGCGAAGGCGCCGTGCTGATCGTCGACGCCTCCCAGGGCATCGAGGCCCAGACCCTGGGCAACACCTACCTGGCCATGGAGCACGACCTGGAAATCCGGCCCGTCGTCAACAAGATCGATCTTCCCGCCGCGGATCCCGCCCGGGTCAAGGAGGAGATCGAGAACATTCTCGCCCTCCCGGCCGAGGACGCCCCGGAGATCTCCGCCAAGCTGGGCATCAACATCCCCGCCGTTCTGGAAGACATCGTGAACAATATCCCGGCGCCCACCGGCGACCCGGACGCCCCCCTTCGGGCTCTGATCTTCGACAGCCAGTACGACCCCTATCTGGGCGTCATTGTTTACTTCCGGGTCATGGAGGGCACGGTCCGCAGGGGCATGAACGTGCGCATGATGGCCTCCGGCGCCACCTACCAGGTGCTGGACTGCGGCTACCTGCGCCCTCTGAAGATGGACTCCTGCCCCGAACTGTCCGCCGGCGAGGTGGGCTGGCTCACCGCTTCCATCAAGAACGTGAAGGACACCACCGTGGGCGATACCATCACGGAGGCCGAACGGCCCGCAGCGGAGCCCCTGCCCGGCTACCGGCCCGCCCAGGCCATGGTTTACTGCGGCATCTACACGGAGGACGGCTCCAAATACCCGGATCTGCGGGACGCCCTGGAGAAGCTGCAGCTCAACGACGCCTCCCTCTCCTTCGAGCCCGAGTCCTCCATCGCCCTGGGCTTCGGCTTCCGCTGCGGTTTCCTGGGCATGCTCCACATGGAGATCATCCAGGAGCGGCTGGAGCGGGAGTTTGACCTGGATCTGGTCACCACCCTCCCCTCCGTCATCTACGAAGTCACGAAGACCGACGGCACCGTCGTGCATGTGGATAACCCCCACAATTACCCGGATCCCGCCTCCATCCAGGAGGCCAGGGAGCCCTACGCCAAAGTCACCATCATCACCCCTCCGGACTACGTGGGCAACATCATGCCCATGTGCCAGGACCGGCGGGGGATCTTCCGGGACATGCAGTACCTGGACACCAACCTGGTGGAACTCCACTACTCCATGCCCATCGGGGAGATCATCTACGACTTCTTCGACGCCCTCAAGGCCCGCACCAAGGGCTACGCCTCTCTGGACTACGAACTGGAGGGCTACCGCGTCAGCCAGCTGGTGAAGGTGGACCTGCTCCTCAACGGAGACCAGGTGGACGCCCTCTCCTTCATCGCCCACAAGGACAAGGCCTATCCCCGGGCCCGGCGCATCTGCGAGAAGCTGAAGGACAACATTCCCCGCCAGCTCTTCGAGGTGCCGGTACAGGCCGCCATCGGCGGCAAGATCATCGCCCGGGAGACCGTCCGCGCCATGCGCAAGGACGTGCTGGCCAAGTGCTACGGCGGCGATATCACCCGCAAGAAGAAGCTGCTGGAGAAGCAGAAGGAAGGCAAGAAGAAGCTGCGCACCCTGGGCACCGTGCAGCTGCCCACCGAGGCCTTCATGGCCGTGCTCAAGCTGGACGAAGAATGAGCGCCCCTTTTCCCGGGAAAACCCGCCGCCCCCGTTCCGCAGCGTACGCGGAACGGGGGCGGTTTCGGTTTCAGCCCGCAATCCAGTTTCCGTTGGGCGCCCGGGTAATGCGTCCCCGCTCCTGCGCCCAGGCGATGGCCCCTTCCATCAGGGCGGTTACCGCCGGAGACACCCGGATATAGCCCATCCAGCGGGCCCCCTCCCGGATCAGGTCCTCCTGCCGCAGGCCCACCTGGCTCTCCAGGATCAGGCAGATGGCGTTGGCCGCCTCCTGCACGGGAATCTCCTTCGCCTCCCGGCGCTCCCCGCCGGCGCCCGAAATCCGGAAGCGGTTGTACTGCACGATCTCCCGGGCGGAGCGCCAGTAAAAGGTCTGCTCGCCCTGCCGGGTGGTCGCCAGCCCCATATCCCGCAGAAGCTCCTGCAGCCGCTTCTGGATGCGCGTTCCCACCCGGACAATGCCGCAGCTCTGGGCCACCCGGCGGATCAGCAGGGCTTCGCACAAGGGCGCCTCCTGTGAAATGGCGGCCTGGATCTTCTTCTCCAGAATGGCGCGGCTGCGGGGATAGAGCACCTCCTCCGGCGTCAGGGTCTCCTCGGGCAGTCTGGCCGCCCGATAGGGCTCGCCCTTCCGGGGCGGATCCGTCAGCCTGCCTCCCTTCCGCTCCAGCTTTACCGGCATGGGCGCCGGGGACGGAGGAAGGGGCGTAACGGGTTTCGGCGCCACTCTGGGGCCGGCGACCGGCCGGGCCGCCAGGTTTTTCAGAAGGGCGGCCAGCTTCTCCATTTCCTTTTTCGGGCTGTCCCACCAGTCCATGGCCCAGACCCGGTGGATGTTCCATCCCAGGCCCTCCAGCACGGTGACCCGGGCCAGTTCCCGATCCCGTACCGTGCGGGCAGCGCGGTAGGACTCCCCGTCCAGCAGAATGCCCAGCAGGTAGCGCCGGGAGTCCCGGGGCGACAGCACCCCGATATCCACCCGAAAGGCGGAGCGTCCCACCTGCCGGTCCGTCTGATAGCCCAGGGCCCGCAGCCGCCGGCAGATGGCGTCCGCCAGGGCGTCCTGGTCTCCGCCCACGGAACCGGCCGCCTTCTCGTCCAGCTCCAGCCGGCCGGTGGCGGCGTAGGCCAGAAAGGCCTTCAGCGCCGCCACACCCGCCGCGCCGCTCTGGGTGAGGCTGATCCGCTCCGCGGTCAGGGAAGAAAAGACCACCATCTCGCAGCGGGAGCGGGAAGCCGCCACGTTCAGCCGCCGCCAGCCCCCCTCCCGGTTCAGAGGCCCGAAGTTCATGTAGAGCTTTCCCTCTCTGTCCGGTCCGTACCCTACGGAGAAGAGGATCACGTCCCGCTCGTCTCCCTGGACATTCTCCAGGTTCTTGATGAAAATCGGCTCCTGGGAGCCCCAGGCCCACTCCTCCAGCTCCGGATCCTTCCGGCAGGCCTCGGTCAGCAGGTCTTCGATCAGATTCTGCTGGCTGACGTTGAAGGTCACCACGCCGATGCTGTAGCGGGAACGCTCCGCGTCGTGGCAGCGGCGGATGATCTCCTCCACCACCGCCCGGGCCTCCTCCCGGTTCTGCCGGCTTCGGCCCCGGTCAAAGAACCCGTGAACCAGCCGCAGGGACACCCTGGAGTCCCGCTCGACGGGGGAAGGGAAGGTGTACAGGCGGTTGTCGTAAAACTGACTGTTGCTGAAGGCGATCAGGCTCTCATGGCGGCTCCGGTAGTGCCACAGCAGATGGGTCTGGGGCATATTGAGGGCCAGGCAGTCGTCCAGAATGCTCTCCAGATCCTCCAGGTCCGGGTTGTCCTCGTCCGTGGCGGTGGTGGTAAAGAAGGTGGTGGGCGGCATCTGCCGGGGATCTCCCACGATCACCGCGTCCCTGCCCCGGGCCAGGGCGCCCACCGCCTTGCAGGTGGGCAGCTGAGAGGCCTCGTCGAAGACCACAATGTCGAAGGGCTCCCGCCGGGGATCCAGATACTGGGCGGCGGAGATGGGGCTCATCAGCATGCAGGGGCACAGCCGCGGCAGCAGGTTGGGAATCTGCTCGAAGAGCCGGCGGATGCTGATCCCCCTGCCCCCGCTGCGGATGGCCCGCTGGAGAATGCCCACTTCGGAACTCTGGGCGGCCTCCATGGTGCAGTCCGGCACCGCGGCCGCCAGGCGGCAGAAGATCTCCCGCCGGGTGAGCTGCATCATCTGCCGGTCAAGATTGGAAAACTGGCGGATTTTCTCCCGGAACGTCGTGCCGGAGAAGGTGTTGAGCACCGGATCCGCCTCCACGGCCAGCATGACAAGGCCGGCGAAGCGGGCCTTGCGGAACGCCGCCTCCGCCTGCTCCAGGGCCAGGCCCCGCCGCAGCGCGGCGGTCAGATTTCCCAGATCCAGGCCCTCCGCCTCGGCGGCGGCCGCGTTCCAGGTCATCCACTCCCGCAGACGGTCCGAGTGCTTTCCGATGTGGACGCAGGCCCTGCGCTGGCCTTCCAGCCAGTCGCCGCCGTCGTCCGCCTCCAGGTCCCCCACCAGGTTCCGCACCCGTCCTCCGGTCCGCTCCAGTTCCTCCCGGGCGGCCAGCAGGCGCCGGAGCGGCTCCTCCAGATCCCGGCGTCCCCCCAGGGTCATCCGCAGGTTCCGCCCGTCCTTCAGGGCGTCCAGAGCCCGGGCGTCCTCCAGGGCCCGCGCGGCGGTCTCCTTCACCTGTTCCCAGTCCGTCCGCTCTCCCGCGTAGAGGGAGCCCAGATCCTCCGCGGCGGTCTGCAGCATCCCCTCCGCCCGGCGCCGCTCCTCCTGCATAGCCTTCAGTTCCGCCAGGTCGCCGGACAGACGGTTCCGGTCCACCGCTCCCCGGGCGTACGCTCCCAGCCGGCGGGCAAAGCCGCTCATTCCCATGGAACGGGCCAGAAACCACTTTCCCGCAATTGCTTCATATTCCCGCTGAAGGCTTTCGCCATCCTGGGAGAAGAAACTGTCCTGCCAGCGTTCGCTCAGATTCCGCCGGTGGACAAGCTCCGCCAGACAGTGGGCCGCCAGCTCCTCCACCTGGGCCAGAAGGGCCCCCGGCTCTGGCTGAGAGGCCCAGCGCTCCGGATAGCCGGTCCAGGGCAGCAGCAGCCCGGCCAGTTCCATCAGACGCTCCAGTTCCTCCCGGCTCTCCGGCAGACCGACGCCCATGGCTTCACACAGCTTACCGGCGCAGCGGCGTATCTCCTCGATGGCCGCCTGGTACTCCTCCAGGACCCCGGGCAGCTGCACCCGCAGGCTCTGGGAGTAGCGGGAAGAAGCGATGGACCGCAGGGGGTGGTCCGGCAGATTTCCCGCCGCCCGGGCGGCGGCGATCAGCTGCTGCGCCGCGGTATCCTGCCGCTCCATGCGCTCCCGGGTCATGGCCACCAGGGCGCCCCGGGAAAAGGGCTTCAGGTCCGGAGCTTCGATGTCCGCCTCGTAGCCCGCCATCATCTCCCGCACGGACATTCCGCAGGGCTGCCGGCGGTGGAGACTTTCCGCGTAGCGGCTCAGCTCCCCGCGCATGGCGGCAATCTGCTCCGCTTTGGTCGCGTACTGCTCGCAGGTCAGCCCCCGGGTCACCTCGATGGCCGCCTTCAGCTGGTTCAGCACATCCCGCTTCCGGGAACGGTTGGAGTGAAGCTCCAGGCAGAAGGGCTCCAGCCCGATGCCCGCCAGGCGGCGGCGCACCACATCCAGAGCGGCCATCTTCTCGGCCACAAAGAGCACCGTCTTCCCCTGGGCCAATGCGTTGGCGATCATGGCGGTGATGGTCTGAGACTTGCCGGTTCCCGGCGGGCCGTGGAGCACGAAGCTGGTGCCGCGGCTGGCGGCCTCGATGGCGTAGAGCTGGGA
>CANRFA010000112.1 GCA_947629775.1 uncultured Oscillospiraceae bacterium | reverse complement strand
GCAACATGAAGTTCATGATGAACGGCGCGCTGACCATCGGCACCCTGGACGGCGCCAACGTGGAGATGCACCAGCAGGTGGGCAGCGAGAACATCTTCCTCTTCGGCCTCACTACCGAGCAGGTGGCCGAGCGCAAGCGCAACGGCTACCGGTCCCTGGATTACTATCAGCAGAACCAGATGCTCAAGCGGGTCATCGACCAGATCTCCGCCGGCTTCTCCGACCATATCGGGTACAGCAACCTCACCAACCTGCTGCTCTTCGGCGCTGGCCGCAGCATGGCGGACGAGTACATGCTGCTGGCGGACTTCGACAGCTACTGCGAGGCTCACCGCCGGGCCCTGGAGACCTACAAGGATCCCACGACCTGGAACCGCATGTCCCTCATCAACATCGCCCGGTCCGGCATCTTCGCCGCGGACCGCTCCATCGCCGACTACGCCCGGGATATCTGGCACGTTCCCACCCGCTGAGACGGGCCGGAGGGGGTTCCGCCTTTTCAGGCGGGTTTTCAGGCGGGTTTTCAGGCTGGTTCCCTGGGGGGAGATTCTGACCGGAACGCCAACCCCTGAGCGGCCGCACCGGCCGGAAGCGACACCCTGTGACCGGCCGACCGGGAGAACAGGGCTCTGAGAAATATGAAAAACGGGCTGTCTCAGCCGGATTCCGGAGACGGAATTCAGCCGGGACAGCCCGTTTGCGCCTGTATGCCTGCTGCGGCGGGGAAAAAGGCTCAGCCGTTGTCCGCGTAGCGGGCCAGGAACTGCCGGGTGCGCTCCTGGGCGGGGTGCTCGATCACCTGCCGGGCCTCGCCCTGCTCCACGATCACGCCCTGGTCCATGAAGATGATGTGATCCGCCACGTCCCGGGCGAAGGCCATCTCGTGGGTGACGATGATCATGGTGGTCTTCTGCCGCGCCAGGGAGCGGATGACCCGCAGCACCTCGCCGGTCAGTTCCGGGTCCAGGGCGGAGGTGGGCTCGTCAAAGCAGAGAATGTCCGGGTTCAGCGCCAGGGCCCGGGCGATGGCGACCCGCTGCTGCTGGCCGCCGGAGAGCTGGTGGGGGTAGTGGGTGGCCCGGTTGGCCAGCCCGATCTCCGTCAGCAGCTCCATGCCCCGCTCGTCGATCTTCTGAAAGATCTCCTTGCGCCTGGCCTTGAAATCCGGCTGTTCCCGGGCCAGCAGCTGGCAGGCCAGGGTCACGTTCTGCAGGGCGGTGTACTGGGGAAAGAGGTTGAAGGACTGAAAGACCATCCCGAAGTGCAGCCGCTTGCGGCGGATGTCCGCCTCCCGCTGGGTGGAGGGGTCCGCGGCGTCGAAGAGGACCTCGCCCTGCACGGAGATCGTGCCCCGGTCCGGAGTCTCCAGGAAGTTCAGGCAGCGCAGCAGGGTGGTCTTGCCGCTGCCCGAGGACCCGATGACCGCCAGGGCCTTGCCCTGCTCCAGTTCAAAGCTGATGTCCTCCAGCACCCGGGTGGGGCCGAAGTGTTTTTCCAGATTGCGTACTTCCAGAATCGCCATGACTCGCGCCTCCTCTCAGCGGAAGAATTCCAGTTTGCGCTCCACCCAGCCGAACAGCAGCGTCAGCGCGCCGTTGAAGACCAGGTAGTAGACGCCGGTAAAGAACAGAGGCCACACCAGGCCGGAGTAGCCGTGGGAGCCCTTCATGAAGGCGTAGCCCGCCCAGATGACCTCCTGCAGGGAGATGATGCGGGCCAGGGAGGTGTCCTTCACCAGGGTGATGATCTCGTTGGAGAGGGGCGGGATGATGCGCTTCACCATCTGCAGCAGCGTGACCCGGAAGAAGATCTGGGTTCTGGTCATGCCCAGCACCAGGCCCGCCTCCTGCTGCCCGATGGGCACCGACTGGATGCCGCCCCGGAAGATCTCCGAGAAGTAGCAGGAGTAGTTGATGACGAAGGCCACGGCGGCCGCCATGAAGCGGCCGGATTCGCCGCTGGGCCAGGGGTTGCCTCCGGGCAGGATGTAGCCCGGCACGAAGAAGAGGATGTAGAGCTGGAGCATCAGGGGCGTGCCCCGGATGACCCACACCAGGGTCCTGGTCAGCCCCCGCAGCGGGAAAAAGCGGCTCATGGAGCCGAAGGAGATGACGAGGCCCAGCGGGAGGGCGCAGACGAGGGTGATGGAGAAGAGCCGCATGGTCTGCAGGAAGCCTTCGTTCAAAGCGCCGATGACGGTCATGAACATGGGAGGAACCACCAACTTTCATGAGGATTTGAAAAAAAGCAGAGGGCATGGACTGTCCTCTGCTTTTGTTCCTGTGTGGCTGTGCGTCTTACTGCGCGATCAGGTTGCCTTCCACGCCATAGGTCTCGCCGATGGCCTGCATGGAGCCGTCCGCGTAGCTGTCCTTGAAGAACTGGTTGAGGGCGGCGGCGAGATCCGAGCCCTTGCGGAAGCCGACGCCGTACTGCTCCTCGTTGAGGCTGACGGTGTAGGTCAGATCGTCGTAGCTGGTGCCCTCGCCGATCATGGCTTTGGCCATGGAGATGTCGATGATGGCGGCGTCAGAGGTGCCGGCGGAGACCTCCATGAGGGCGGTGGCCTGGTCGACGACCTCGGTGTAGTTGAAGCCGTTGGCTTCCGCCTGCTCCTTGCCGGCGGAGCCGATCTCCACGGCGAAGGCCAGATCCTTCAGGCTGTCCACATCCTGATACTGATCCGCCTGGTCGGCCTTCACGACCACGACCTGGGCGTTCACAAAGTAGGGGTTGGATGTCTCCATGGCGGAGAGCACGTCATCGGTGAGGGTCATGCCGTTCCAGACGACGTCGATGCTCTTGCCGTCCAGCTCCATGATCTTGCTGTCCCACTCGATGAGCTGGAACTGGGGCTCCACGCCCAGGCTCTCGGCGAAGGCGGCGGCCAGATCCGCGTCAAAGCCGATCCAGTTGCCGTCGGCGTCCTGATAGTCCATGGGCTCGAACTCGGTGATGCCGATCACCAGGGTGCCCTTGTCTTTCACATACTGGGTGTCCGAACCCTCGCTCGCCGGGGTGCTGGCGTCCGCGGAGCTGCTGCCCGCGCCGCTGCCGCTGCCGGAAGCGGAGCCGGCGTCGGATGCGCTGGCGGAACCGCCAGCGGAAGAGGCGGAACCGGAGTCCGCGGTGTTCCCGCCGGCGCTGCTGCCGCCGCCACCACAGGCGGCCAGAGACAGAGAGAGGGCCAGCGCAAGGAGCAAGGCAAGTGTCTTACGCATTTGTAATACCTCCAATAACTTCGTTCCGATGGGGCGCGGGGAACGGGGTTCCCCGCCGCAGAAAACTCATCGGCGCTTCAGCATTTTAGCACGCTGAAGAGGTGGTGTAAAGAAGTATTTGAAGTTCCGGCGAAGTGCCGGACCGGATCCCGGATTTTCCTCCGGCCTTCATGCACTTTACCGGGAATTCCGGGCGAAACGGAGGGGAAAAGGGGGGCGTCCGGCAAAAAACCGCCCTTCCCGGCGGGGAAGAGCGGCGGAGGTTTATTTTCCTTTGGAACTGTCGATCATGGGACGGATGTCCTTGTTATACACCTGGCGCAGGAAGACCACGCACAGGGCGACGGAGAAGACCTCGGCGATGGGCCAGGCCCACCACACGGCGGAGAGGCCGAAGAGCCGGGAGAGCAGGAAGACCACGGGCAGCAGGATGATCAGCTGGCGGACCAGGGAGACCATGAGGCTCAGGACGCCGTGGGCCAGGGCCTGGAAGGTGGCGGAGCTGACCACGCAGAAGCCGGCCACCAGGAAGCTGATGGAGATGGTGCGCAGGGCCGGCACCCCGATCGTGATGAGGTCCGGCACCCCCGTCACCGGATCCACGGCGGTCTCGTTCTCCGCCAGGAAGAGGCCGAGGAGCTTATCCGGGAAGAACTGGAAGATGAGAAAGCCTACAATCATGATGCCGACCGCGTAGAGAACGCTCAGGCGGATGGTGCCGATGATGCGGTCCGGTTTGCGTGCGCCGTAGTTGTAGGAGACGATGGGCACCATGCCGTTGTTGAGGCCGAAGACCGGCATGAAGATAAAGGACTGGAGCTTGAAGTAGACCCCGAAGACCGCCGTGGCGGTGGCGGTGAAGGAGATGAGGATCTGGTTGACCCCGAAGACCATCACGGAGCCGATGGAGCTCATGATGATGGAGGGCACGCCCACGCTGTAGATGCTGTGGATGATGGAGCCATCCGGGCGGAAGCTTTTGAAGGAGATGTGCACGTCCGGATTCTTCTTGATCGTGAAGTATACGGACAGGCAGGCGGCCAGGATCTGGCCCAGAACGGTGGCCAGGGCGGCGCCCGCCACCTCCATGCGGGGAAAGCCGAAGAGGCCGAAGATGAGAATGGGGTCCATGATGATGTTGGTGACGGCTCCCACCAGCTGGGTGATCATGGTGAGGAAGGTGCGGCCGGTGGCCTGGAGAATGCGGTCCAGGGTGACCCCGGTAAAGATGCCGAAGCTCATGCCGCAGCAGATGGTCAGGTAGTCCTTGCCGTAGGAGACGATGCCCGGAATATCCGTCTGCACGGAGTAGAAGAGGCCGGAGCAGGTCAGACCCAGGACGGTGAAGACCAGGCAGCTGAGTACGGCCAGGAAGATGCCGTTGGTGGCGGCGTCGTCGGCCCGCTTCTGATCTTTCTGCCCCAGGGAGCGGGAGAGCAGGGCGTTGATACCGACGCCGGTGCCGACGCCCACGGAGATCATCAGGTTCTGGACGGGAAAGGCGAGGGAGACGGCGTTCAGGGCGTCCTCGCTGAGTTTGGCCACAAAGACGCTGTCTACCACGTTGTAAAGGGCCTGTACCAGCATCGACATGATCATGGGCAGAGCCATGTTCAGAAGCAGCTGGTTGATGGGCATGACGCCCATTTTGTTTTCGTTGGCGGTGCGTTCCACCAGAGGTTCCTCCTTCGTTGTGGACGGGCTTATACCCGGGACCGTATTATAGAGGAGTTTCTCCGGGAATGTCAACGTCAGGTTGCACAAGAAACGGGACGGAAGCGGGCCATATGATGCAAATCAGCTGTACGCCGGCTCCGGTTCGTCCACCAGGGTCATGACCGAGACCTCGAAGGCGGTGTGTTCCTCCGTCCGGTCCTCCACGGTCTTCGTGTAGATCCGGCTCTGCAGGCGGCCGTTCAGATGGAGCCGGTCCCCCACCGCCATCTCTCCGCAGCGCCGGGCCAGGCTCCCCCAGGCGATACAGGGCAGGTAGTCCGCCCGCCCGTAGCGGCGGTTGACCGCCAGGATCATGTCGCAGATGGTGCGCCCCAGGGGTGTGGAGCGCAGGGCGGGGGTCTTGCAGAGGGTGCCGGAGAGCTCCAGGCGATTGGCGTCGTCTCCGTCCTCCGGCAGCAGATCCCGGGCGAAGGTGCTGATCACCAGCCGGCTGCCCTGGCCGGAGCGGTTGTTGAAGGTGCGCACCTCCCCCCGCACGGTCACCTCCCGGCCGGGCGCCAGGTCCCCGCAGCGCTCCAGCAGAGTCCGGGGCACCATGATGTTCAGCCGGTCCTCGGCGCCGGACAGCCGGATGGCGGAGAGCGGAAAGCGGTAGAACTCCACGTCATGGTTCACATGGGACAGCTCGGGGGGTTCGGCCAGCCGCCCGTGGAGGTGGATGCTGTTGCAGTCGACGCAGTTCAGTCTCATGGAAGGTCACACTCCTGGTTCGTTTGTTCTTCCAGACTGTATGAGCCGGGGCGGGCGGATATGCCCTTGCCAGCGGGAAAGGAAAGGCGTAAAATGGGGAATCCTGACCCTGCGGACGAGGAGGAGCGAGCATGGAATACAGTTTTGCCCCGATGGAAGGGATCACAGGGGCCATTTTCCGGCGCATCCATCACCGGTACTTTCCCGGGGTGGACCGCTACAAACTCAAGGCGCCGAGTGCCACCAAGCTCGCTTGGTGGATGAAGGCGATCTTGAATCGGAAGCAGAAAG
>CANRFA010000111.1 GCA_947629775.1 uncultured Oscillospiraceae bacterium | reverse complement strand
GTCGTCGCCAACAAGGTGGACAAGCTGAAGAAGAGCGAATGGGAGCCCTCCCTGTCCTGCATCCGGGAGACCCTGGAGCTGGCGCAGGAGGTTTCCGTGCTTCCCTTCTCCGCGGAGAAGGGGACCGGCCGCGGGGAACTGGTGGCCGCCCTTCTCGCGGGGCTTGGACTGGAAACCTGAGGCGGAACCGGAAATTTCTGCAGATACGAAGAGGTTTCCCCTTGAAGCGGGCCGTTTCGGATGATATAATACAAGCAGGAAGAAATCGGCGGAGAAACGCGGGAGGGATCCGGGGTGGAGACGCCCATTTACCATCTGCGGGGGGTGGTGAAGGTCCGGCCTGGCGGCAGCGAGGACTTTGAAGGACCGCTGGACCTGATCCTGTACCTGCTGAGCCGCAACCGGATGGAGATCCGGGACATCCGGATTACCCTTCTGCTGGAGCAGTATCTGGCGTGGATGCGCCGCCGCCGGGAACTGGACCTGGAGGTGGCCAGCGAATTTGTCGCCATGGCCGCCCGGCTGCTCTCCATCAAAACCCGCGTGCTTCTCGGCGGGCGGGAGGAAGGGTGTCCCGAGCTGGACGAGCTGGCTTCTTCGCTGGAGGAGCGCAGGCGCGACGGGGCGCGCCGGGACCTGCAGGCGGTGCTCCCGGAGCTGGAGGAGCGCTTTCTGGCGGGACGGGATTTCCTGCCCGGCCCTCCGGAATCCCCGGACGCGTCCTCGGCGTTTCGCTATGTCCACGAGCCGGAGGATCTGCTCCGGGCCATGGGTTCCATCCTGAAGCGCGCCCGGAACGCCATGCCGCCCTCCCTGGACGCCTTCGCCCCCCTGGTGGGGCAGGAGCCCTGGCCGGTGGAAGAGAAGGAGGCGGAGATCCTGAACCGGCTGCGTCCGCTGGGACGGATGCCCCTGCCGGATCTGCTCTGCGGGTGCGGCAGCCGTTCCGAGGTGGTGGCGGCCTTTCTGGCCGTGCTGGAACTGTGCCGGGACGGACAGATCACGCTGGAGGGGGACGGACCGTCCGCCGCTCTGGTTCCCGTTCCGGACGGGGAGAGGGGAGCGTAATGGAAGGGAAGGAGCTGGAGACCGCCCTGGAGGGGGTTCTGTTCGCCTCCGGCGAGCCGCTGTCCGCGCAGCGTCTGTGTCTGGGTCTGGAGACGGACCAGGCCGGGCTGGAGGAGGCGGCCGCTTCCCTGGAGAAGCGCCTGGCCGGGGAAGGGCGGGGAATCCGCCTGGTGCGCCTGGAGGACAGCTGGCAGCTGTGCTCCGCGCCGGAGCTGGCTCCCCGGATCCGCGCCATTCTGGAGTGGAAGCCCCCGAAGCTCTCCCGGGCCTCCCTGGAGACCCTGGCGGTTGTCGCCTATCACCAGCCCGTGACCCGGGCTTTCGTGGACCAGGTCCGGGGGGTGGACAGCGCCCACACGATGGGGCTGCTTCTGGAGCGGGGACTCCTGGAAGAGGCGGGGAAGCTGGACGTTCCCGGTCATCCCGCTCTCTTCCGGACCACATCCGATTTCCTGCGTACGTTCGGACTCTCCAGCCTGGAGGAACTGCCTCCGCTGCCGGACCAGGGAGAGATCATCGCGCGCGGGGCGGCGGAGAGACGAGAGGAGGACGGGGCATGATCGCGCTGTATATCCTGGCCGGTCTGGTGGTTCTCTGCTGGCTGGCGGGCCATATCCGGATCGGCGTACGGGTCCTCTATAACCGGGAGGGGCCGGCGGTCTTTGCCCGCCTGGGCCCTGCGACCGTCCGGGTCTTCCCCCGTCCGAAAAAGCAGCCCGGCGCTGGAGAGGCGAAGAAGCCGAAGCCGAAGAAAAAGAAGAAGCCTGCGAAGAAGCCGAAGGAGGAAGAGCCGAAGGCTCCCACGCCCCTTCCGGAGCGCATCGGCGGGGCGCTGGAATATGCCGGCGCGCTGCTGCCCCCGGTCCTGGACATGGGACGCCGCTTCGCCGGAAAGCTGCAGGTGGATACGCTTGTGATGGAACTGACGGCCGGCGCCGCGGACCCCGCGGACGCCGCCATGCGATACGGACAGGCCCAGGCGGCGCTGGGCGCTCTCTGGTATCCTCTGACGGAGGCCTTTCAGGTGAAGGACGGCCACGCCTGGGTCCGGGCGGACTTTGACGCCCCCGGTATGACCCTCTATGTGGAGGCCGCTCTCTCGGTGCGGATCGGCCAGATTCTGTGGATCGGGCTCAGCGGCGGCCTGCGGGCGGCCCGGGCGTTCTTCCAGGTCCGGGGAAACCGGAAACGGACAAAAAAAGAAGCCAGAAAGGCGGTATGACCTGTGGATCAGGAGAAGAAGAGTCCCATCAGCGAACTTCTGCGCACCACCATGGAGAGCGTGAAGACCATGGCGGATGCCAACACCATCATCGGCGCGCCCATCCAGGCGGAGGGAGTGACCCTCATTCCGGTCTCCCGTCTCTCCTTCGGCGTAGCCGGCGGCGGGGCGGAGTTCTCCACAAAGAAGGAGCCGACGCCCGCGGGCAACTACGGAGGAGGCAGCGGAGCCAGCGCGAAGCTGGAGCCCGTGGCCTTTCTGGTGGTCCGGGAAAACAACGTAAAGCTGCTGCCGGTGGCGCCTCCCCCGGCCACCATGGTGGAGCGGGTCATCGATACCGTGCCGGAAGTGGTGGATAAAGTCACCGACTTTATCGAGAAGCAGCAGGAAAAGAAGGCGGCCCAGGCCGAGGCGGAAGTCCCGGCGGAGGGCGAGAACATACAGTGAGCGCGCGCCGTCCCTGATAAGGGCGGGGAAAACGCCGCATACTAGGAACACCCTGCGCCACTGGCGCCAAGAAAGGTGTTTCTGCCATGAAGCGTTTTCTGACAGCAGCGCTGTGCGCTGCGCTCCTGATCGGACAGGCCCCCACCGTACTGGCGGCTGCGCCCGCCTGCGGGGGGCCTGTCTCTGCGTCCTGCGCCGTTCTCATGGAGGCCGGGTCCGGCCGCGTTCTCTTTGAGCGCAACCCCCACGAGCGGCGGCTCATCGCCAGCATCACCAAGCTGATGACCGCCCTGGTGGCCCTGGAGTCCGGCCACCGCCTGGAGGAGACGGTTACCATTGATCCCGCCTGGACAGGGGTGGAGGGGTCCTCCCTCTATCTGCGTCCTGGGGAGCGTCTGCGCCTGGAGACCCTGCTCTACGGCATGCTGCTCTGTTCCGGCAACGACGCCGCCACGGCGGTGGCCGGGTACTGCGCGGGGGACAGCGAGGCCTTCGCGGCTCTCATGAACGCGAAGGCCCGGGAGCTCGGCATGAAGGACAGTTCCTTTGCCAATCCCAGCGGACTGAACGCGGAGGGGCATTACTCCAGCGCGCTGGACATGGCGCTGCTGGCCCGGGCCTGCCTGGAGCGGGAGGACCTGACGAAGATGACCTCCACCCGCTCCATCACCCTGGAGGGGCGGACCTTCGTGAATCACAATAAACTCCTCTGGCTCTATGAAGGATGCCTCGGCATGAAGACGGGCTACACGGAGAAGGCGGGAAGAACGCTGGTCTCCGCCGCCCGCCGGGACGGCATGACGCTCATCTGCGTCACCCTCAACGCGCCGGACGACTGGGCGGACCACCGCAGGATGCTGGACTGGGGGTTCGGGAACTTTACCACCCGCACCCTGAAGGCGGGCACGGAACTGGCCCGCATGCCGGTGCGGGATTCCCTGGCGCCCTTCGTTCCTCTGGTGGCCGGAGAGGATGTCACCCTCTGTCTGGGAACGGACGAGGAGCCGCGGCGCCGTCTGGAACTGCCGGAAGGACCTCTGCAGGCCCCCCTGGAGAAGGGAAGCGCCGTCGGGACGGCGGTCTACACCGTGGGGGAGGAGGAGCGGCTCCGGGTTCCCCTGGTTGCCGCCGAGGAGCGGAACTCCCACGTGGCGCCCGCCCGGCGCCTGCCGGATCTGTGGGGATGGCTGGAGTGAAAGGAGCGGGGAGACATGGAAGAGCGCCTTCAGAAACTGATCTCCGCCTGCGGCCTGGCCTCCCGCCGGACCGCGGAGGAGTGGATCGTCAGCGGGCGGGTGAGCGTCAACGGCGTCAAGGCCCACCTGGGAGACCGGGCGGATCCGGACCGGGATACGGTGGCCGTGGACGGAGTTCCCCTGCGGGCGGACGGAGACCGGACCTGGCTCATGCTCAACAAGCCCCGGGGCTATGTCTCCACCCTCTCGGATGAGAAGGGGCGGCGCACGGCGGCGGAGCTGGTGGCGGACTGCGGCGTCCGGGTGTGGCCGGTGGGGAGGCTGGACATGGACTCCGAGGGCATGCTGCTCTTCACAAACGACGGAGAGCTGACCAATCTGCTGCTCCATCCCCGGCACCAGGTGGAGAAGGAGTACCTGGTCTGGGTGACCGGCAACACGGAGAAGGCCATTCCCATCCTCTCCGGGCCCATGGAACTGGATGGCGAGCCCATCGCCCCCGCGAAGGTGCGGCTGGGGCGGGTCAGCGGCGGCGTATCCCAGCTGTCCGTGACCATCACCCAGGGGAAAAACCGGCAGGTGCGGCGCATGTGCGCCGCCGCCGGACTCACCGTGGCCCGGCTGAAGCGGATCCGGGAGGGAGGCCTCTTCCTGGACCGGACCCTGAAACCGGGCGCCTGGCGGCCCCTGACGGACCGGGAAATCCTCCTCCTTCGCTCCAGATCCTGAGCGGGATTCACGTATCCGGAAATTTCGGAAATTTCTGCTAAAAGCCACTTGCATTTGGAAGCGGAAAGCGTTAAGATAGAGTTAAGGTAAAACTGGCCTTTTCTGACTTCCAATCGATTCTGTGGAGGTGATCCCGTGAGCCGCGACATACTGAGCGCGATTCAGGAGAACATGCATACCTTTTCCAAGGGGCAGAAGCGGATTGCCGGCTACATCCTGGAGTCCTACGATAAGGCCGCCTTCCTGACGGCCAGCAAGCTGGGCAGAATGGTGGGCGTCAGCGAATCCACGGTCGTCCGTTTTGCCTCCGTGCTGGGCTATGATGGCTACCCGCAGATGCAGCGCTCCCTGCAGAAGATGATCCGCAGCCGTCTGACCTCCGTGCAGCGCATCGAGGTCTCCAACGACCGCATCGCGGACCAGGATCTGGTGAGCACGGTTCTGCAGTCGGACGTGGACAAGATCCGGCTCACGCTGGAGGAACTGGACCGGGAGAACTTCGATCGGATCGTGGACGTCATCGTGGAGGCCCGCCGCATCTATGTGGTGGGGGTGCGCTCCTCCGCCGCCATCGCCAGTTTCCTCAGTTTCTATCTTCACCTCATCTTTGACAATACCGTCCTGATCCCCGCCAACACCAGCAGCGAGGTCTTTGAGAGCCTGCTGCGGGTGGGGGAGGCGGACGTGGTGATCGGGGTCAGTTTTCCCCGCTATTCCTCCCGCACGGTGCAGGCCCTGAACTTCGCCATGGACCGGGGGGCCGCTACCGTCGGCATCACGGACAGCGACGCCTCGCCCCTGGACACCTGCTGTACATACCTGCTGAAGGCCCGCAGCGACATGGTGTCTTTCGTGGACTCTCTGGTGGCGCCCCTCAGTCTGGTCAACGCTCTGCTGGTGGCCATCAGCCGCCGGAAGGGGGACGAGCTCTCCCGCACGTTTACCACGCTGGAGCAGATCTGGGACGAGTACGGCGTGTACGAGAAGGTGCCCGAGTGAGCGTCGCAGTCATCGGCGGCGGCGCGGCGGGCATGATGGCCGCCATCACGGCGGCCCGTCTGGGAGAGCATGTAACGCTCCTGGAGCGCAATGAGAAGGTGGGCCGCAAGCTCTACATTACCGGCAAAGGCCGCTGCAACGTGACGAATCACTGTCCGGTGCAGGAGGTGCTGGAGGCCGTGCCCCGCAACGCCCGCTTCCTCTACAGCGCGCTCAGCCGCATGACCCCGGAGGACACGGAGCGCTTCTTCACGGACCTGGGCGTGCCCCTCAAGGTGGAACGGGGCAACCGGGTGTTTCCCGTCTCGGACCGGGCGGCGGACATTGTGGACGCCCTCTACCGGGAACTGCGCCGGCGGAAGGTGACGATCCGCCAGGCCCGGGTGACCGCCATCCGCGCCGCGGACGG
>CANRFA010000110.1 GCA_947629775.1 uncultured Oscillospiraceae bacterium | reverse complement strand
GGTTCGCTACACTTGGCGATAGCTACCCGTGACTGGACTCACCAGCTGGCAACAGGTGTCATGCCCGGCACACAAGCCGGACGCCAGACGAAAAGCCTGGCGCCCGCTTCTCTCGCACAGAGAAAAAAGGAGGTTGAGAAAAACGGGACTGAGAAGGAGTGTCCCGGATCCTCAGAAGGGATAGCTCTTACAGACAGGGGAGTTGGCCTTGAAGGACGCCTCGTCGAACCAGATGAGGTTGTTCCCGCTGGCCTTGTCGAAGAGCTGGATCAGCTGCGGCTGGGTGGTGAAACTGATGGTGCGGCCCATGGAGACGTCTTCCTTAAGGTCCACGGTGGGAATCACCATGACCACTTCGTCTCCGTCGCAGGAGGCGTGGAGGTTGACCTCGGAGCCCAGCATCTCGCTGACCTCGATCTTCGCGGTCAGGCCCTCGCCTCCTACCGTGATGTGCTGGGGCCGGATGCCGGCGATGATGTCGCAGGGCTTCTGGCCGTTGCTCTTCAGGGCCCTCTGCTGGAAGTCGCTGAGCCGGAACTTCACGTTGCGGATCTGGGCAAAGTACACACCGTTTTCCAGCAACAGCCTGCAGTTCTCAAAGAAGTTCATGACGGGCATGCCGATGAAGCCGGCCACGAAGAGGTTGACCGGACGGTCAAAGACCTCAACGGGGGTGCCGATCTGGTTGACGAAGCCGTCCTTCATGATCACGATGCGGTCCCCCAGGGTCATGGCTTCGGTCTGGTCGTGGGTAACATACATGAACGTGGTGTTGATGCGCTGGCGGAGCTTGATGATCTCCGCTCGCATCTGGTTGCGGAGCTTGGCGTCCAGGTTGCTGAGGGGCTCGTCCATGAGGAACACCTTGGGGTCCCGGACCATGGCGCGGCCGATGGCTACACGCTGGCGCTGGCCGCCGGACAGGGCCTTGGGCTTGCGCTCCAGGAAGCGGGTGATATCCAGGATCTCCGCCACTTCCCGGACCTTCTTATCGATCTCGTCCTTGGGCACCATCTTCAGCTTCAGGGCGAAAGCCATGTTCTCGTAGACCGTCATATGGGGATACAGGGCGTAGCTCTGGAAGACCATGGCGATGTCCCGGTCCTTGGGAGCCACGTTGTTGCACTGTTTGCCGTCGATGTACAGTTCGCCGTCGGAGATATCCTCCAGGCCGGCCACCATGCGCAGGGTGGTGGACTTTCCGCAGCCGGAGGGGCCAACGAGGACGATGAACTCCTTGTCCTTAATGGAGAGGTTCACATCGTGGACTGCGGTCACGCCGCCGTCATAGACTTTCTTCAGGCCTTTGAGTAATACTTGGGACATGGTTTCAGACTCTGACAGCCGGGCCTCCGCCCTGACTGTCTCGCGGCCGTCCGCAAAGGGGCGCGCCGCCTTACGGCAGGTCTCCACACTGCCGCACCGCGAGCAAACGGACAGTTTCCTCCTTTTTATGTGTACGGCGGTCATGAAAGTGGAGTGATGCCGCCGCCAGCTGATTTCAGATCGCTGGAGCATGCCGCCCCCGGCGGTGGCCGGGGCGGCGGGGGGAATCGCAGGGTCAGTCGAACCGGAGATCGTACTTCTCCACGTTCACCAGCACGGCGCCGTCGGCCTCAAAGCTGATGGACTGAGCTTCCTCCGGGGTGTAGATAATAAAGGTGGCGGCCTGTTCCCCGTCGTTTACGAAGAGTTCCAGGCTGTTGCGGTCCATGACCACCCGCAGACGGATGGCGCCGTCCCGGGGCCGGACCAGGAAGTCCCGGACGTGTACGACATCGTAGCGGATCCCGCAGCGGCTGCGGTCCACCCGCACGGTAGAGCAGTCCGGCTTATAGCGGATGGTGGTAGCGTATTCCCCGCTCTTCGCCACGTGGAGCTTGAACCAGTTGTACCTTCTTCCGACGGGGCGCACATCCACCGTCATGTCCAGGATCCTTCCGCGGATGCCCTGCATGTTGGTCTCGCTGGTCACCAGCACGTCCTCATAGGCCACCCGCTGTCCATGGTAATCCGCCAGTTCCCGCACTGGGTTCTGGATCAGGCGACCGTCCCGGACATGCAGTTCCCGAGGCAGGGTCATCTGTCCGAAGATGCGGTTCTGTCTGGTCTTGCAGCCGGTGTTGGTCCAGTTCTGCATCCATCCGATCATGATCCGCCGTCCGTCGTAACTCTCCAACGTCTGAGACGCGTAGTAGTCGATCCCGTAATCGATGGACTGCACCTTCTCCCGGGTAAAGGTCTCGTTCTCCCAGGTTCCAATCAGACAGATGGCGCCAAATCCGGCGTGAAACTCCAGGCCCAGGGCGGCCATCTCCTGAGGACTGGTAAGCAGGACCTGCTTTCCGTCCAGAGGGAAGAAATCCGGGCACTCCCACATGCGTCCGTACTCATTGCGGCATGCATCCACCGCGGAGGAAAACGTCCAGGTAAACCCGTCCTCGCTGCGGTAGAGGAGGATGGCGCCGCTTCCGTCCGCCGCCCGGTTTCCCACCACGCAGCGATAGGTACCGTCTGGCTCCATCCACATCTTCGGATCCCGGAAATCCAGAATGCTGTTGCCCTCCGGGACATCCTTCCCGTCCAGAACGGGGTTCTCCAGGATCTTCTCGTAGTCCACGCCGTCTCCCACAGCCACACACTGGGTCTGGTACTCCTCCAGGAGACCATCCTCCCGGCGTTTGCGGTGGACTCCGGTGTAGAGGATCAGCTGGCGGCCATCCGGCATTTCCAGAGCGGAACCGGAAAAGCAGCCGTTGCAGTCATAGGGCGTATCCGGAGCCAGGGCAATGGGAAGCCGCTCCCAGTGGATGAAATCCTTTGTCTTCACATGGCCCCAGTGCATGGGGCCCCACTCGTTGGAATAGGGATGATACTGAAAGAAGAGGTGGTATTCCCCCCGGTAACAGGAGAATCCGTTGGGGTCGTTGATCCACCCGATGCCGCCCGTCACATGAAACAGAGGGCGCTCCTCCTTCGGAATGAAGGGCATGTACTGTTGTTCGAATGCGCGGGCCTGCCGCAGTGGTTCGCTGATCATAACGGATCCTCCTGTTGGGGATAAAAGTTAATTGAAACGTTTCACATCAGTCGGCCTGTGCTTCAGTGTAGCGCGCATAGGCCTCGGTGTAGACCTGAAGCAGATCGTTCATGCCGCACTTGTTCGTGAGGTGATCGATGTAGGACTGCCAGGCCTCGTCCGTGATGTTGCCGTCCCGGATCCACAGGCCCTCCTGCTCGGAGACCGCGGACTCGAAGTTGGCCTTGTTCAGATCGATGATGTCCAGCTCGTCCGAGGTGAACACGCAGTCGATGGGGTAGGTGTTGGTGCAGTCCACCTGAGGCATCCAGTAGTTGTACAGGTCGTTCAGACGCTCGATGGCCCGGTCCTCCATGCGGAAGTTCTCCAGATAGTACTTGGAGAGGATCAGCTTCGGACCATAGACCTCATACTGGCCTTTCAGCTCGCCGGCGCCTTTGCCGAACCGCTCCTGGGCCTCGGCGTCCGTGATGGACAGCCAGACGCCGTTTTCATCCTGCTCGTTGAAGTAGACGCCGATGGGGCCGTACTGCAGCTGCATGACGGTCTCGCCGTCGTACCACTTGTCAAAGAACTTCAGAAGGTTGATGGGGCTTTGGCAGGCGGAGGTGATGGACAGCTGGCCGCCGTTGGTGCCGCCGCCGGTACGGACCGTGACGTTCTTCGTTCCGTCGGGACCGGACAGGATGGGCAGGAAGACATAGTCCTCGGAGTGCTCACCCATCAGCTCTTCAATATACCACCAGGTGGAGACACCCACGTAGCCCTGCTGGCACTTGGAGATCAGCTGGCTGTCTGTCTGGGAGAACATCTCCACGTCCATCAGCCCTTCGGCGTACCAGTTGTGGAAGTACTCCAGCGCTTCCCGGTACTTTTCGTCGGTGCAGATAAACTTTACGTTGTTGTCCGCGTCCACCATCAGATCCTGGCAGACGTCATTGGGCCAGTTGGTGAAGCCGAAGCCGGCATAGAAGATGTTCTGGCCCCAGCACCACTGGTCAAAGCCGGTGGACATGGGCAGCGTGCTGCCCGCCGGGTTGCCGTAGTAGGTGTGAGACATGTCGTTGTCCTTGAACGCCTTCAGAGCGGTGTGCAGCTCATCCAGGGTGGTGGGGACCTCCAGACCCAGCTCGTCCAGCCAGGCCTTGTTGATCATGGAGAACTGGGGAATCGTGTAGATGGAGTAGTCCTCCGGAGCGCCGACACCGGCGGTACCCATCTGTTCACCGGCAGGCAGACCGTAGATGCCGCCGTCGTCCATGGTGATGGCTGCGCGGATTCTTGGGTTGTCCTCCAGGATCTGATAGAGGTTGGGCATGATCTCCGGGGTGATATAGGGCGTCAGGTCGATAAACGCTCCGTCATCCCCGTGCCGGGAGAGGTCGTAGTTGTTGAAGCCCACACCCATGAAGGCGTCCGGCATGATGTTGCCGGCGATGCGGATGTTGACCTGCTCGCTGAGGGAGTCGCTCATGGTGTTCCAGGTGATGTGGATGCCGGATTCCTCCTGCAGCTTGTTGAGCACTTCGTTGTCTTCATAGCCGCCGGACAGAGCGGAAATACCGCCCATGATGGTAAAGTCGGTCTGATCCGTGTTGGGATTCAGGGTATGGGGCTCCTCGTTGTAATTGGGCGATTTGGAGCCGCAGGCGGACAGCCCCAGCGCCATGGCACCCACAAGGGCCAGAGCAGCGGAGCGCCGCACAAGAGAGTTCAGATGAAGCATCGTGTGTTCTCCTTTCTCAGCCCTTGACGGCGCCGGCCATGAAGCCCTTCTCGAAGTACTTCTGGACGAAGGGATACACGGCGAGCATGGGGGCTGCAGCCACAATGATGGAGGAGAATTTGATCATTTCCGTGATCTTGTTCAGCTCTGCGTAGCCGCCGGAAATGGTGGCCGCCTGGCTGGCGCTGGCGGAGCTCTTGATCAGGATGTTCCGCAGAACCAGGGGCAGAGGCGCCTTCTCCGCGGTAAGATAAATCATGGCGGTGAACCAGTCGTTCCAGTAGGCAACCATGGAGAAGACCACCATGACGGCCAGGATGGGCTTGGACAGCGGGATCACCACGCTGATGAAGCTGCGCAGCTTGCTGCAGCCGTCAATCTCCGAGGCCTCGATCAGTTCGTGGGGAATGCTGTTCTGGAAGTAGTTGCGGACGATGATCATATTGCTGACGCCCACACCGCCGGGGATGAAGAGCGCCCAGATGTTGTCGATGAGGCCGGTGTCCTTGACGACCAGGAAGGTGGGGATCAGGCCGCCGCCGAAGTACATGGTGATGATGAAGAAGATGCTGAAGAACTTCCGTCCGGGCAGATCCTTCTGGGCCAGAGGATAGGCAGTAATATAGAGCATCACCACGGAGAAGATGGTACCGATGACGGTGTACTTCACGCTGTTGAAGAAACCGGAGAAGATCTTGGGATCCGCGAAGACCGCCTGATAGCCCTTGAGCGTGAACTGGCTGGGCAGCAGGAAGGTCTTGCCGGCCATGACGTCGTAGGGATCGGAGACGGAGGCGACGAGCACGTAGTACAGGGGGTAGGCCACGATCACGAGGACGATGGCGGTGATGGCTACCAGGATGATGTCGCTGGCCTTATCGGAGAGGCCATTGGACACTTTCTGACTCTTTTTCACGTTGCCCGCCTCCTTACACGAAGTCTACGTCCGAGGTCTTGGACGAGATCTGGTTGACGATGATCAGCAGGATCAGGTTGATGGCGGTGTTGAAGAGGCCGACGGCCGTCGAGTAGCTGTACTTGGCGTTCTCAATGCCCTGCTGGTACACATACACGGCGATGACATCGGAAGTCGCCTTGTTCAGGTCGGTCTGCAGCAGCCACACCTTCTCGAAGCCGACGTTCATCAGGGAGCCGGCGCTCATGATCAGGTTGAGGATGGCCATGGGCAGCAGGGCGGGAACATCCACGTTGAGGATCCGCTGGAACACGGAAGCGCCGTCCACCTTGGCCGCCTCGTAGAGGCTGGTGTCGATGTTGGACAGGGTGGCCAGGTAGATGATGCAGCCCCA
>CANRFA010000109.1 GCA_947629775.1 uncultured Oscillospiraceae bacterium | reverse complement strand
CCGCAGCGCACCCGGCGGGTGGCCGCCACCGCAAAGAGGGCGGCGGACTCCATTTCGGAGGCCAGCACCCCCAGGCGCTTCCAGGCCTCCCACTTCTGCTCCAGCTGATAGGACACAGGCATGCGGCCCGGGGAGTGCTGCCCGTAGAAGGAGTCCTTGCACTGCACGACGCCGGTCTTCCAGGACTTGCCCAGATTCTTCGCGGCCTGCACCAGAGCCGACGTCACGGTGAAGTCCGGCACGGAGGGCCACTCGATGGGAGCGTACTCCACGCTGGTCCCCTCCATGCGCACGGCGCCGGTGGCGATGATCACATCGCCGGACCGCACCGAAATGTCGATTCCGCCACAGGTTCCCACCCGCACGAACGTATGGGCGCCGATGTTGGCCAGCTCCTCCATGGCGATGGCGGCAGAGGGACCGCCGATGCCCGTGGAACAGACGCTGACCTTCTCGCCCAGCAGGGTCCCATTCCAGATCTCGTACTCCCGGTTGGTCCGCAGCCAGACCGGATCGTCAAAGTACTGAGCGATCTGCCTGCACCGGCCCGGGTCGCCGGGCAGGATGACATAGCCGCCCACGTCGCCCGGGCTGCTCATGATGTGGAACTGGATGTTTCTTTCTTTCTCGTTCATAACTGCGCGCCTCCTCGCATGGCTTGCTTCACCGGAAGGTGGGCCCGGAGCCCCCATCCGCAGGTCCTGTCGTCCGCTTCTCCGGGAAACGGATTCCGGCCCTCCGCAGTCCGGCCGTTCCGGCGACCGATCCGGAGAATGCCAGGGAGGACAACCTCCACAGCTGTCCTCCCGCCTTCAGGTCATTCCGTTCTTTTTCATGCGCTGCGTGCGGATCAGCCACTCCAGCAGACTGCGGCAGCCTTCCTCCACATCGTTCCAGGTGGCGTCAAAATCGCCCGTGTACCAGGGATCCGCCACTTCGGCGGACCGGCCGGCGAAGTCCAGCAGCAGACGGATCTTATGGTCCGGATCCCCGTGCCAGATCCACTGCATGTTGCGCAGATTCGCCCGGTCCATGCCGATCAGCCAGTCAAAATCTCTGTAGTCGCTCTGCCGCAGCCGCCTGGCCCGCTTTCCGTCGCACGAGATTCCGTGTTCCGCCAGTTTCCGCCGGGCCGGAGGATAGACCGGATTGCCGATCTCCTCCGAACTGGTGGCGGCGGACTCGATCCGAAAGAACTCTTCCAGTCCCGCTTTCTTCACCATGTCCTTCAGGACAGCTTCCGCCATGGGGCTTCTGCAGATATTGCCATGACACACGAAGAGAATGCGGATCATCCGTTGTCACCCGCCGCGTTGCAGGAGATGATCTGATTCCAGCCGCGGCTCCAGGTATACTCATCGGGTACGGGCTCCGGACAGGGCGCCTGGTCCTCCGCTTCTCCCTCCACGCCGGTACCGCGTTTTCCGACAAGCCTGATGCTGATATCGATGGTGCGGGTCGATCCGTTCTCCCAGATCTGCTCCACCCGCTTCGTCAGCTGCTGCTCCACCCGGTTCCAGCGGGTCGTGCCCGGCGGAAGAAGGGAAACCCAGAGGTCCCTCTCCATCTTCCTGGCCAGTTCCTGCAGACGTTCCGTACAGTACGCTCTCTCCGACTCCCAGCCGACACCGTCCAGGACCAGCAGCACCTTCTCCGCTGTCTGGAAGCGGACGGAACCCATATTGTCCCACCACATCTCCAGATAGTCGAGGATTTCTCCCATTTCCTCCCGGCTCATCACCGTACTGAAGTCGTCGCTCTTGTACGTCTGGGTCGGATAGAGGGGGATCATCCCCTGGTTACGCCGGATCAGATCGGTGGTAAGAACCGGCTCATTGCGGCTCAGGAAGTAACGGGCGAGCGAGGTGACCCACTCGAACTGTTCCTTCCGCGCATCGGTGTCCATATCCCCGCCGTAGCGGGTACGCATCTGCATGCGGAACCCCATTTCCTCCAGAAGACGGACCACTGTCACATAGCCCACCCGAATGCCGGTCTTCTCCTCCAGCTTCGCCGCAAGCTGCCGGGTGCTGAGCGTAGTCCAGGACAGGGGAGTGTCCGCTTCAATCTCCGGCGAGTTCGCCATCAGCGACAGCAGCCCCTTCTGGATACCGGGGAATTTGACGGAGGAAGGGCGACGGCCCATACGGGGCGGCTCGACAGCCTCGGCCTGTTCCCCCCTGCCCTGGGCGTTGGGGGCGATGGTCCTCATCTGCTCCCGGGCAGAGCGGACGTACGAATACTGCAGGCCGGTCAGATCCGACACTTCCGTCGTTCCGCCCCGGCCTATACTCTCCGCAGCCGCGCCCAGAACCGCCCTGCGGTTCACGTCGTCCAGAACGGGCATCAGCCTTTCCAGTAAATTACGCAGTTGCGCTTCCACGTAATCACACCTCCCTGCCACACAGTAGAAATCGCGCATTGCCTGGGGACTTTTCCGCTCCAGGTGTTTCCATTTTAAGACAAGTCTGCCTGGTCTGTCAAGATGGTGCTTTCAGATTTTTCCTTTTTCGGAGAGAATTACCGGTTCGCCCTTGCAGATTCGTCATCCTGCACAAAAGCAGCCCCGTTCAATTGGGCGTTCTGCTGATTTTTCCCCGGGAGAAAGCATTTTCCTTGACAGCCGTGGCCGTTCAGGTTAAAGTGTATCCAGATTCAGGGAGGGTCCTGCCTCCCCTGTCCACAGAAACCAGCCAGCGGAAGCCTGGAATCCCCCCACCACACGAGCCTCACGTATGAGGATGGGGACCTGCGGGGTCCCGAACAGCGGGAGAGAGGCGGAGTTCCGGATGGGGACGCGGTTGAGCGGAGCGGACAGTCCGCAGAACAGAGAGGTAACCAGACGATGCTGGATATCAAAACAGAACGGAATGACCCCTGATCGCCTTTGGAATCCGGAACGGACGGCGGTCAGGGGTCATTCCTTTTTCCGTCCGGTTTCCGTCCACTCCTTCCCGCCCTTTCCCCGCCCGCTCCCCCTCCAACGTGGCTGGCCGCCGCGGAAACGGACCGGAACCGCCGCTTTCCCCCTTCCCGCGTCAGGGAAACGGCCTGCGCAGGTGTGCCAGAATTCAGGGAGATCCTCCGATTCGGCACTTTGTACATTTTATCCCTCTTCCGTTTGTGCAGAACCACGTTTTTAAGAAACCTGCACAATTTTGCTTGACAGTCTCCGGCCCCCATGCTATAGTGGTTGCACAACAGGAGAGGGTGAGTCCCATGTACAGTGTGAATCGCCCCGGCGCCTGAACCGTCCGAACGCCAGTCCGTGGGCCGGGTATGGCCAGGCAGGGTCGGGCCGGGCGGATACCCGAACCGGAGCCGGACGGCAGCGCTTCCGGGAACCGCAGGCGGGAGTCTCGGGGAACCGGTCAGGGCGCAGGCGGGCATGTCATCCCGCAGAAAGAGAGGTAACCATTGATGCTGGATATCAAGACAGAACGGAATGACCCCTGATCGCTTCTGGAGTCCGGAACGGACGGCGGTCAGGGGTCATTCCTTTTTCTCTCCCTTTCTGGCCCGCTCCGTCTCCGGCGCGGCCGGCCGCTGCGGAAACGGGCCGGAGCCGCTGCTTTCCCCTCTTCCCACATCAGGGGGACGGCCTGCGCAGGTGTGCCAGAATCCAGGGAGATCCTCCGATTCGGCACTTTGTACATTTTGTCCCTCTTCCGTTTGTGCAAAACCACGTTTTTAAGAAACCTGCACAAATCCGGTTGACAGCCTCCGGCCCATGTGCTATAGTGTTGGCACAACAGGAGAGGGTGAGTCCCATGTACAGCTGAACCGCCCCGGCACCTGAAAACGGCCAGGCGCCAGCCAGTCGCATCTTCCGTGAACCGCTCCAGCTTCCGGAGGCCTCACGTAGGAGGAGCAGTGCCGCAGGGTCGGCCATTTGATGAAACGGCTGAGAGCCCGAGATCCGGAACGACGACCGAGCAGCGATGGACGTTCATCCCGCAGAAAGAGAGGTAACCATATGATGTTAGATAATAAAATCGAACGGAAATGACCCCTGGCTGTAGCGGATTACAAAACGGACAGTCAGGGGTCATTTCCTGCGTTTCTGCGTTCCTGCCGCTCTTCCGCCGCCGGCGCCCGCCTTGAGGGGCGCTCTTTTTCTGCCCGGATACGGAAAGCGGGGGCGCGGACGAAGCCGCGCCCCCGAAGGAATGCAGAACAGAGATCAGGCCAGAGCGGCGGTGATGATGGCCATGGAGTAGACCTCCTGGGCGTTGCAGCCCCGGGAGAGGTCGTTGATGGGGGCGTTCAGACCCAGCAGGATGGGGCCATAGGCCTCGAAGCCGCCCAGACGCTGGGCGATCTTGTAGCCGATGTTACCGGCGTTGATGTCGGGGAAGATGAAGGTGTTGGCCTTGCCGGCAACCTGGGAGCCGGGGCACTTGGTCTCGGCCACCCGGGGGGACACGGCGGCGTCGAACTGCAGCTCGCCCTCCACGGGGATCTCGGGCATGGCGGCTTTGGCCTTGGCGGCGGCGTTGCGCATCTTGTCCACGTCCTCGCCGGCGCCGGAGCCCAGGGTGGAGTAGCTCAGGAAGGCGACCTTCGGGTCCACGCCGAAGATCTTCGCGCACTTCGCGGTCTCGGCGGCGATCTCCACCAGCTGGTCCTCGTCGGGCTTGATGTTGATGGCGCAGTCGCCCATGGCCAGAACCATGTTGCCGCCGGTGGCCTCCGGACGGACCAGAATGAAGCAGGAAGACACGATCTTGTTGCCGGGACGGGTCTTGACCAGCTGCAGCGCCGGACGGACGGTGTCGGCGGTGGAATAGGTGGCGCCGCCCAGGAGGGCGTCGGCCTCGCCCATGGCCACCAGCATGGTGCCGAAATAGTTACCCTTCTGCAGCAGGGCGCGGCACTGCTCGGCGGTCATCTTGCCCTTGCGCAGCTGCACCATGCGCTCCACCATGGCGTCCATGTTCCCGTAGGTGGCGGGATCCACGATCTCGGCGCCCCGGATATTGAACCCGGCCTCCTCGGCGGCGGCGCGGACCTCGTCCTCGTTGCCCACCAGGATGGGGGTCAGGAAGGTACCGGCCAGGAGGCGGGCGGAGGCCTCGAGGATCCGGGGATCGGTGCCTTCCGTAAAGACAATCCTGCGGGGGTGCTCTTTCAGGATGCTGATCAGCTTCTTAAACATGGTTGTTCCTCCCAAAATCATAAGTCAGCGCCCAAAGCGCTGGTCCTCTGCGTGTATAATAACACCCTTCCGACGGAATTACAAGACCTTCCCCCGGAACTCTCCCCCTCCCGCTGGGGCCTGAAAAAAATTTCTCTGAACTACTTTACCTGGGGTATTGAATTCGATATACTTTACAGTACGTAATGCCAGCTCATGGAGAGGTGTTCGACTTTGAGGTACGGTTGCCCTGTCTGTTCCCGCCGCGCCCGCCCGGCGCGCCGGTCCCTTTGCCTCCGGCGCAGCGCCGGAGCGGACCATTCCCGAGAGCTCTCCGGGACCCGTCCATCCCGGAACTCCGGACGTTCCCTGTCGATGCATGTACGCCTCTACCGGGGGCCTGCACCAGCTCCAGCGGGAGGTGATCTGCATGAATGATGAATTTGCACGTACACTTGCCCTTCTGCGCCGGGAGAAGGGTGTCGGCCAGCGGACCGCAGCCGCCGACATGGGCATCTCGCAGGCCCTGCTGAGCCATTATGAAAACGGAATCCGCGAACCCGGCCTGCCTTTCCTGCTCCGGGCCTGCGACTACTACGGCGTCAGCGCGGACTTCCTTCTGGGCCGCACCCTGGAACGCAACGGCACCGTCATCGCGGCGGAAGATCTCTACGACGTCAGCGCCGACCGGGAGCAGCCCGGCAGCCGGGGCGGCGTCCTGGCCATGCTCCACCGCAAACTGATTCTCAACTCCGTCGGGCTTCTCTTCGATCTTCTCGCCGCGACGGAAAACCCCGACGTGATCCGGGCCGCTTCCGCCTATCTGTCCGACGCCGTCTACAAGATCTTCCGCAGGCTCTACCAGAGCAACCCGAAAAACGACTTACGCTTCTTCTCTGTCTCCCGCGCCCGTTTCGCCGCCGGACTGGCGGACGCGGACATGAACTGCTGCGAGGTGGAACTGGAGGAGGCTCTGTCCCGGCA
>CANRFA010000108.1 GCA_947629775.1 uncultured Oscillospiraceae bacterium | reverse complement strand
ATATCTTACATGAGGAGCGCACTTCGGCTGGACAATGTTCCATGGGAAAGGCAAGAGCGGCGGAGGGAAAACAGGCCAACTTCAAGGTGGATCGTTATATTCCACCCCAGAATATAACCCTGATTCTGATCGGGAATTTTAATTTGTATTGTCCGTCCAGGGCAGACAGTTCCGGCAGGTCCAGCCCCCATTCCGTTCTGTCAGTTGCGGCTCCCGTTTTTTCCGGGTTGCGCACCTTTCACGCTTTCCCCAGGTTTATCCCCAACCCGGTGTTCGTGGAAACTTCGCACTTTGGGAGAAAAAAGGCGTTCCAGACCGTTCCGGACCCGGTTTTCCGGCTGGAATTCTTCGCTCGTCCGGGCCATGCCACAGTCCGTTCTCCAGGTCCTGTCCGCGCTCCGTCCCGTCTCCCGCCTCCGGACAGTCCTTCGGGAAAATCAGACAGACGTCCTTGACAGGACTTCCGGAAACGGGCATAATGAGGGGCAGTTTCTCCGGGAGCGGAGACACAACACACCGGAGAGGAGAGTTTCATGTTTCAAGTTCTGAAAACGGAGGGCCGGGCCCGGCGCGGCCATTTTGTCTGTCCGCACGGCACCGTGGAGACCCCGGTGTTCATGAACGTGGGGACTCAGGGGGCCATCAAGGGTGGCCTGTCCGGGCAGGATCTGAAGACCGTAGGCTGCCAGGTCGAACTGTCCAACACCTATCATCTCCATCTTCGCCCGGGAGACGAACTCATCCGCCGGATGGGCGGTCTCCACGCCTTCATGGGGTGGGACGGCCCCATGCTGACGGACAGCGGCGGATTCCAGGTGTTCTCCCTGTCCGGTCTGCGGAAGATCACGGAAGAGGGGGTTACCTTCGCCTCGCACCTGGACGGACACCGGATCTTCATGGGCCCGGAGGAGTCCATGCGGATTCAGTCCAATCTGGGCAGCGACATCGCCATGGCCTTTGACGAGTGCATTGAGAATCCGTCCCCTTACGAATACGTGGAGAAATCCATCGCTCGCACGTACCGCTGGCTGGAGCGCTGCGTGGCGGAGCACCAGCGGCTGAACGACCTGCCGGAAACCCTGAACCCCGGACAGATGCTCTTCGGCATCAACCAGGGCGGCACGTACGCGGACCTGCGCATCCGCCACATGCAGCAGATCGCTCAGCTGGACTGCGACGGCTACGCCATCGGGGGACTGGCGGTGGGGGAACCCACGGAGACCATGTACGAAATCCTGGACGCCGTGGTCCCATACGCGCCGGAGGAAAAACCCCGCTACCTGATGGGCGTGGGCACGCCGTCCAATATCATTGAAGGCGTCGCCCGGGGCATCGACTTCTTCGACTGCGTCATGCCGGCCCGCAACGCCCGTCACGGCCGTCTCTTTACCTGGCACGGCTCCATCAATATCCGCAACGAGCGCCACAAGGAGGACCCGGGCCCCATCGATCCCGAGTGCTCCTGCCCGGTCTGCCGCCGCTATTCCCGCGCCTACCTGCGCCATCTGTTCGCCGCCGAAGAGATTCTGGGGCTGCGGCTGGCGGTCACCCACAACCTGTGGTTCTACAATACGCTCATGGCCCGCATCCGGACCGCCCTGGACGAAGGCGCCTTCGACGCCTTCCGTCAGCGGTATTCCGCCGTGCTGGCGGGGCGGGCTGTGGAGGACTGAGCGGTGAAATTTCAAAAAAGGGTTGTCAAGTTCTGAGGAAATCGCTATAATGATGGAAACGTCCCGCTGAGGGAACTGTGAGTCACAATTGGAGGGAAACTGTTTTGGATTTTGTCATTTTGATGGTCCTCATGATCGCCATGCTCTACTTCTTCATGATCCGCCCGGAGAACAAGCGGAAGAAGGAAGCGGAGACCCTGCGTAACTCCCTGGCGGTGGGCGACGAGATCACGACCATCGGCGGCATTACCGGCACGGTGTGCGGCGTGAAGGAAACCACCGTCGTGTTCGAGACCGGAGCGGACCGCGTCCGGATCGAAATCGCCAAGTGGGGCGTCTCCACGAAGAATGCCAAGCCGACCGAGCAGAAATAAGAACATACAAAGCGCCCTCCCCGCATAGATTCAACCAGAATCTGTGGGGAGGGCTTTGTCTATGGAAAAGAAGGTCAGGCGGCAGCAGGAGGAGGGGGCCCGCTGGGTGCTCGTCCTCTGCGAGATTCTCAAGGGAGGCGCCCTGGCGGGGGTGGCGGCGCTGCTGGGGCTGGCGCTCTGCGCCGCGCTCATCTCCGGCGGGGTCCTGCGGGAGAACTGGATTCCCGGCATGGGGCCGGCGGTCTGCGCGCTGGGTTCCCTGCTGGGCGGTCTCTACGCCGTGGGACGTATTCACAGCCGCACTCTTCCGACGGGCCTTGGCGTGGGCGCCGTGCTCTTTCTTCTGCTCCTGGCCGCCGGTCTCATGGCCTTCCCCGGCGCCGGGCCGGGGCGCGGAACCGCCGGGGTCCTCTGCGCGTCCCTCTGCGGCGGGGCCCTGGCGGGAATCCTCGGAGGGCTCACGGGAAAAAAGAGGAGAAGATGATTGAAATCCCTCCGGCCAGATGCTATAATGGGGCACGCTTGGATGTTTCCGTCTCAACAGGCGGAAAACCGAATGAATTCCAAAGGAGAGATACCCCATGAAGCACATTCAGACGCTGAACGGCGCTACTCTGAAGGCCAGCGCCGCCAAGGGCGGCTGCGGCGAGTGCCAGACCTCCTGCCAGTCCGCCTGCAAGACGTCCTGCACGGTGGCCAATCAGAAGTGCGAGAACCAGTGAGCAGGAAAAGGGCGGGCCGGCGAGCCCGCCCTTTTTTCTGCCCGCGAAAGGAGAGACAACATGGTTCATACCTTTAAAGCCCTGGGACAGTATCTGGCGGCGGACGTCAACAGCGGGGCCGTCCACGTACTGGACGCCGTCAGCTACGATCTGCTGTCCCGGATCGAGGGACCCATGGAGGGAGACCTGCCGGAGGAACTGGCCGCCGCCCTGCCACAGCATCCCCGGGAGGAACTGGCGGAGAGCTGGGACGAGCTGAAGAGCCTGCAGGAGGCCGGTCTGCTGTTCTCCACGGATTCCTATCTGGATCCGGAGGCCGCAATGGCGCTGCCCAAAGCCGCCCTGGTCAAGGCTCTCTGCCTCCATGTATCCCACGACTGCAACCTGCGCTGCCGCTACTGCTTCGCTTCCACCGGAGACTTCGGGACCGGCCGCAAGATCATGGATTTCGAGACCGCGAAGAAGGCCATCGACTGGGTGGTGGCTAAATCCGGTCCCCGGCGGAACATTGAAGTGGACTTCTTCGGGGGAGAACCCCTCATGGCCATGGATACCGTAAAGAAGACGGTAGCCTACGCCCGCTCTCTGGAAGAGGCCCACAACAAGCGCTTCCGCTTCACCATCACCACCAACGGCATCCTCCTCAATCAGGAAAATATCGACTGGATCAACCGGGAGATGTCCAACGTGGTCCTCTCCCTGGACGGACGCCCCTCGGTCAACGACGCCATGCGTCCCACCATCAACGGCAAGGGCAGCTACGACGTCATTGTCCCGAAATTTCAGAAGCTGGTCGCCACCAGGGGAGAGAAGGACTACTACCTGCGGGGCACCTTCACCCGTCAGAACCTGGACTTCGCCGAGGATGTCTTCCACATCGCCTCTCTGGGCTTCCGCCATGTGTCCGTGGAACCCGCCAGCGGCGACCGGGACGACCCCTACGCCATCCGGGAAGAGGATCTGCCCGCCGTGGAGGCCGAGTACGAAAAACTGGCTGCCGGCCTGATCGGCCGCAAGGACATCAACTTCTTCCACTTCAACGTGGACCTCTCCCAGGGTCCCTGCGTGATCAAGCGCCTCCGGGGCTGCGGCGCCGGATGCGAGTACGTGGCGGTCACTCCGGACGGAGACATCTATCCCTGCCACCAGTTCGTCGGAAAAGAGGAGTACCGCATGGGCAGCGTCCATGACGGCTCCTTCGATATGGCCATCTCAGATAAGTTCGCCAACCAGAACATCTATACCCGGCCCGCCTGCCGGACCTGTTGGGCCCGCTTCTACTGTTCCGGCGGCTGTTCCGCCTCCAACCTGCTGGTCAACGGGGACATCTCCCTCTCCAACGAGACCGCCTGCGCCATGGAACGCAAGCGCCTGGAGTGCGCCATCGCCATGAAGGCCATCTCCGCCGGCATGGGAGAAGCGCCCGCAAAGCCCGCCGAGAACTGCGAGGATTGCGCCCTCTGCGACTGATTCCGGATCGCCCCACCACTCCGTAACAGCCTAAAGCGTCGCCGGTCCTCCCGCTCCGGCAGAAACGGCGCTCCCGCTCCCCATGGGAGGCCACAGGAAGGCAGAGTCGTGAGACAGACCGGAAACCGGGGCAGGGAACTTTCCCGCGGCGATCCCTGCGGGCGGGTCGCTTGCTCCAAGAGTCCAATCAGAGCGCGCCGGGGTTCCTTCCTTATATTCTCCCCCTGATGGAAGGCAACGCTGTTCAGACCCGGAACGTAAACCGGCGGCAGGGAAGAAGCGGTATACACCCGCTGTCGAATCGGCGATAATCCGGCGGGTGGCTTCCGGCCTGCTCGGGCCGATGTGGAAAACCACAGAATCCCGGAAGCGACCACCCGCCCGAAGACCGCCGCCCGTGCGAATTCATTTCAGCGTGACATCGTTTGGTCTGTCCACCGCTTCTGACAGCCTGTGGAAAACTGCGGAAGACGAACCGTTTGAATCCAGCCGGGAACTTTCCCGTTCCCCCATGGGTTCCATTCCGGCTTTCCAATCGGGGCGACACGTTTCCAAGGTGACTGAGCCACCATGAGCTGAATGGTGGCTCTTTTTATGCCCTCAAGGATCCTCATCCTGATCCTGCTCGGATCGGCCTCCCTTTCTGTTCGCATGGATCTGCCTGTTCCGTGCGCAGCCGATCCCTGGCTTTCTCCCGCTTCGTGCGAAACGCAGAACCTCCCGCTCCACGGAAAGCCCGCCTTGCTTTTCCTCTTATGTGGTGTATGCGGTCAGTTCAGCCTGCATGTGGCAGCCCCTCCTCGCTTCCTGTTCTGACCGCCTCTGCTCCCGCATACACTGCCGGGGAGGTGAGGACGATGAGTGCAATCGAGCGTAAAAAACCGGACTGGCCTTCGGGGCAGGGCACGGCTCTGGCCGCGCTGTGCCTTCCTTTTCTGCTGGGCGGAATCGCGGGCTGCGTCTTTACCGGCCTCGTTTCCGGAGACAGCGTCCAGGCCCTGACCGCTTACCTGGCGGACTGGCTGGAACTGGTCCGGCAGGGGCAGGTGGCCCGGGACTTCCCGGGCGCCCTGTGGGGCCATCTCAGATGGCTGCTGGCGGTCTCTCTGCTGGGCCTTACCGCCCTGGGCGTGGCGGGTCTTCCGCTGATCTTCGCCGCCCGGGGCTTTCTGCTCAGCTTTTCCGTGGGCTGCTTCAGCCGGGTCTTCGGGACGGCGGGGCTTCTCCCCGCCCTGGCCCTCTTTGCCCTTCCGGCCCTTCTCTGGTCTCCGGCTCTCTTCGCGGCCGGATTCCAGGGCATGAACAGCGCCGGCAGTCTGCTGCGGCGGGGCATGGGAGACAGCCGCCATCCGCTTCCTTTTCACTGGGACTACTGGCTCCGTCTGGGCCTGTGCGTATGCGCGCTGCTCGTATGCGTGGCAATCGAATACTGGATAACGCCCTCTGTTCTGCGGGCGGCGGCCAGAGTGATTCCGGCCGTCTGAATCGGACACTCCGGGAGGAATCTGCCTGCCTGACACTACGGAATATACCATCCGTCCGCTGACGTTCAGGAGATTCTCCGTGGAAACAGCGAAGGCCCGCGCCCGGTACGCCCGGAAATTTCCGGCCTGGCTGGCCACCCATTTCCTCCGGGTAGAAGATATCATGGAGGAGCGCCTGCAGGCTTCCCTGGCCGATCGGGCCAGATACGGCTGTCTGGCTGCGGGACCGGGCCATTCTGAGGCTGCTGTGCAGGACTTCCCACGAAAGAAAGGGCCTGACAGGGCTCATGGCTTCACAACATGGAGCTCTTTTAAAGAATCTCTCTCGGCGATTGGAAAGCCCTCCTGGTTCCAGTATACGACGGGCTCCTGGTTTCACGGAAGGCCTGCCTCGATCAGGGCCGGAGCGCCCTTCAGACGAAACGCTCCGACGGG
>CANRFA010000107.1 GCA_947629775.1 uncultured Oscillospiraceae bacterium | reverse complement strand
AGGTGTACGTGCATGCCCAGGCTGTGGGCGTGGGCGTAGTCCGCCATCCACTGCCAGAAGGGCGCGCTGGAGGTGTATTCCCCGTGGATGGAGGCGTCCACCCGGATCTGGCCGTCTCCGGCTCCGTGCCACTCCTCCGTGAGGGCGGTCTGATGGTGGCAGTCCGCGCAGGTCTCCGGGGAGAAGTCCTTCGGGTCCCCGAAGTACAGCCCGCCGCAGGAGAGGTTGGCGGAGATGCCGGCGTTCAGGATCTCCCGGGCGATGACCCCGGTGTGCATGTACATATCCGCGATGCAGGTGACGCCGGAGGAGATCATCTCCGCCAGCCCCAGCCCGGTGGCGGCGGCCACGCAGCGGTCGTCCAGCTTCGCCTCGGCGGGGAAGATCCAGTCGTTGAGCCAGTCCTGCAGGTTGTGGCCGCCGCCGTAGCCCCGCAGGAGGGTCATGGGAATGTGGGTGTGGGCGTTGACGAAGCCGGGGAGCATGACTTTCCCGGCGCAGTCCACCGTGCGGTCAAAGGCGCCCTGGGGGCGCTCCGGGCCCGCGTACGCGACGCGGGTTCCCTCCGTGGCCACGAAGCCCCCCTCCAGAAGGGGGGCGTCCGCATCCATGGTGACGGCGGTGACGTTGGTGAAGAGAACGGACATGGGTGGGAAACCTCCGGAATTACAGTTTGCGCAGGCAGGCCCGGACGAGGCCGGAGAACCTGCCCTTGGCGGCCTCGGCGGCGTCCAGCACCTCCTGCTCGGAGAGGGGATGCTCCTGGAGCCCGGCGGCCATGTTGCTCAGCAGGGAGAAGCCCAGGATCTCCATGCCGCAGTGGGCCGCCACGATCACCTCGGGGGCGGTGGACATGCCCACGGCGTCGCCGCCGAGCATCTTCGCCACCCGCACCTCCGCGGGGGTCTCGTACTGGGGCCCGTAGTTGTAGAAGTAGACGCCCTCCCGCAGCAGCACGCCCTGCTCCTTCGCGGCCTCCCGGGCGATGTCCTGCAGACGGGGGGTGTAGAGCCAGGAGGCGTCCGGGAAGCGGACCCCGAAGCCGGGGAGATTCTCGCCCCGCAGGGGGGACTCGGAGAACATCTTGATGTGGTCCGTGATGAGCATCAGGTCGCCGGCGTTCCAGTCCGTGCGGGTGGTGCCGGCGGCGTTGGTCACCACCAGAGTGTCGCAGCCCAGCAGGCGCAGCACCCGGACGGCGAAGGTCACGTCCTCGTAGGAGTAGCCCTCGTAGTGGTGCATGCGGCCCTGCATGACCGCCACCTTCTGCCCCTCCAGGGTGCCGAAGACGAAGCGGCCCTTGTGGCCGGGGGCGGTGGAGACCTTGAAGTTGGGCACCTTCCCGTAGTCCACGAAGACGGGGTTTTCCACCTCGTCGCCCAGGAAGCCCAGGCCGGAGCCCAGAATCATGGCGACCTTCGGTTTGAACTCCCCGATCTCCGCGCGGATGGCGCTGGCGCTGGCCTCGTAGTGTTCCATTTTGTACATGCGCGTTTCTCCTTTCTTAAGGCGCCGTCCGGGGACGGCGCTCCTTCGAGGTGCAAAAAGGTACAGTAGCGCAATTGTACACCAAAAATATGGAAAACGCAACATGAACTGGCAGAAAAGTGATTGCCTGGAGACTGCAAAGAAAAAATCGGGACGCAGGGGGCGCGTCCCGATGGGATTACTTGGCGTATTCGATGGCCTTGGTCTCCCGGAGCAGGTGGACCTTGATCTGCCCGGGGTACTCCAGCTGGTCTTCGATCCGATGGGCAATCTCCCGGGCCAGGAGCGTCATCTGATCCTCGCTGACCATATCGGGCTTTACCATGATACGCACCTCGCGGCCCGCCTGGATGGCGTAGGACTTATCCACGCCGGGGAAGGAAGAGGTGATCTCCTCCAGGGTCTCCAGCCGCTTGATGTAGTTTTCCAGGTTCTCCCGGCGGGCGCCCGGACGGGCGGCCGAGATGGCGTCCGCCGCCTGCACCAGGCAGGCGACCACCGTCCTGGGCTCCACGTCGTTGTGGTGGGCCTGGATGGCGTGAATGATGTTCTCGCTCTCCCGGTACTTGCGGGCCAGCTCCACGCCGATCGTCACGTGGGAGCCCTCCACCTCGTGGTCGATGGATTTGCCCAGGTCGTGGAGCAGACCGGCCCGCTTGGCCTCGGCGACGTTGGCTCCCAGCTCCGCCGCCAGCAGTCCCGCCAGGTGGGACACCTCGATGGAGTGGTTGAGCACGTTCTGCCCGTAGCTGGTGCGGTAGCGCATGCGGCCGAGGAGCTTGACCAGCTCCGGGTGAAGGCCGTGGACGTTGGTTTCGAAGATGGCGCGCTCGCCCTCGGACTTGATGACGGCGTCCACGTCCCGCTTGGCCTTCTCCACCATCTCCTCGATGCGGGCGGGGTGGATGCGGCCGTCCAGAATCAGTTTCTCCAGCGCCAGCCGGGCGATCTCCCGGCGGACGGGGTCGAAGCAGGAGACCGTGATGGCCTCCGGCGTGTCGTCGATGATGAGGTCCACGCCGGTCAGGGTCTCCAGCGTGCGGATGTTGCGGCCCTCCCGGCCGATGATCCGCCCCTTCATCTCGTCGTTGGGCAGGGGAACGACGGAGACGGTGGCCTCCGCCACGTGGTCCGCGGCGCAGCGCTGGATGGCGAGGGAGATGATCTCCCGGGCCTTCGTGTCCGCCTCGTCCCTGTAACGGGCCTCGATCTCCTTGACCTTCATGGCCGCCTCGTGGGTGACGTCGTCCTCCACCTGCTTGAGCAGATAGTTGCGGGCCTCGTCGGCGGTGAAGCCGGAGATCCGCTCCAGGGTTTCCAGCTGTCCGGCCCGGTAGCGCTCGGCTTCCTGCTGGGTCTGTTCGAGCTTCGCGATCCGGCTGTTGAGCTGGTCCTCTTTCTTTTCCATGTTCTCGGTCTTGCGGTCCAGGTTTTCTTCCTTCTGCTGGAGACGATGCTCCTGACGCTGCAGATCTGCGCGGCGCTCCTTCACTTCGCGCTCGTGTTCGTTGCGGGCCCGGAGGATTTCCTCCTTGGCCTCCACGAGGGCTTCGCGCTTCTTGCTCTCCGCGCTCTTATACGCGTCGTTGACGATCCGCTTGGCCTCCTCCTCCGCCGAGCCGATCTCTCTCTCCGCGGCGCTCTTGCGCCGGTTCCAGCCGATCAGGACACCCACCACGCAGCCGATCACGATACCGATGATCAATCCGATGATGAGAAGCAGCATTTTCCTTTTTCAGACACCTCCACAGATTCCTCCGCGATGAAACGCGGGACCGGCCCCGGAGGGCCGGCGGTCATGCGCTCCGGCTCCGGGCCGGAGGCGCGCAAAAACATCATCCGCAGGGTCTCCGGTCCGGCCGGAGGCCCCGCGTCGACGGAAAAACGATCCCCCTGAGTTTTTCGCGTTAAGTCCTTTCCTAATTCTAAAGGGAATTGCCTGTCCTGTCAAGATTAATTCGCCTGCGGTCCCGCACAAAAATTTCAGGAAAGGCCGCCTGCCGGCGCGTTTGGGCGCAGGGAACCGGGCGGGGGAAGGCCCGGGGCGGGAAGGGCTTCCGGAACGGCGGAAGGAGGGCGGCGGGGGTTTGGTGATTATTCACGGGAGGGACCCTGTAACAAAATGAATAACCATGCGAAAGTTTGCTTGCATTCCGCCCCGGCGCGTGATAGACTTGTCCACGAATTCAGGCTGTCCCGGGGAGCGGAGCGTCATTCCGGCCCGAAAGCAGTCCGGTATGGAGGAATTACCATGGCAGAAGTGAAAAAAGTCGTGCTGGCCTACTCCGGCGGTCTTGACACATCCATTATCATCCCCTGGCTGAAGGAGAACTACGGCGACCCGGAGATCATCGCCGTTTCCGCCGACGTGGGACAGGGCAGCGAGCTGGACGGCCTGGAGGAGAAGGCGAAGAAGACCGGCGCGTCCAAGCTGTATATCGAGGACCTGGTCGACGAGATGGTGGACGAGGTCATCATCCCCTCCATGATGATGGGCGCGAAATATGAGGAGTATCTGCTGGGAACCGCCTTCGCCCGGCCCATCATCGCCCGCCGGCTGGTACAGATCGCCAAGGCCGAGGGCGCGGACGCCATCTGCCACGGCTGCACGGGCAAGGGCAACGACCAGGTCCGCTTCGAGCTGGCCATCAAGCGCTTCGCCCCCGGCATGAAGATCATCGCCCCCTGGCGGGAGTGGTCCATCAAAGGCCGGGACGAGGAGATCGACTACGCCGAGGCCCACAACGTGCCTCTGAAGATCAGCCGGGAGACCAACTACTCCAAGGACAAGAACCTGTGGCACCTGTCCCACGAGGGCCTGGATCTGGAGGACCCCGCCAACGAGCCCCAGTACGACAAGCCCGGCTTCCTGGAGATGGGCGTCTCCCCCGCCATGGCGCCGGACGAGCCCACCTATGTGACCCTGGACTTCGAGAAGGGCTGGCCGGTCGCCATCGACGGCGAAAAGATGAAGGCCAGCGACATCATCCGCAGGCTCAACGAGCTGGGCGGCGCCAACGGCATCGGGCTGCTGGACATCGTGGAGAACCGGCTGGTCGGCATGAAGGACCGGGGCGTCTACGAGACGCCGGGCGGCACGATCCTCTACAAGGCCCACGACGTGCTGGAGATGATCACCCTGGACAAGGACTCCAAGCACATGAAGAGCAAGCTGGCGGTGGACTTCGCGGATCTGGTCTACAACGGCAAGTGGTTCTCCCCCCTGCGGGAGGCGCTCCAGGCCTTCGCCGAGAAGACCCAGGAGCACGTCACCGGCACCGTGAAGCTGAAGCTCTACAAGGGCAACATCATCACCTCCTCCGTCACCTCCCCCGAGACCCTCTACTCCGAGGACCTGGTGACCTTCGAGGCCAGCGACTACGATCAGCGGGACTCCAGGGGCTTCATCAACCTGTGGGGCCTGCCGGACACGGTCCAGGCGCTGCGGGAGCAGGGAAAGCTGTAAGAGCTGAAAGAGGCTGTCGGGAGACACCTTTCCCTATAAATTCAGGAGGCTAACAACAAGCAAGGAGCGCTTTGAATTATGAAACTTTGGGCAGGACGGTTCCAGAAGGAAACCGACACACTCGTCAACGACTTCAACTCCTCCATCGGCTTTGACGCCCGCCTCTACCGGCAGGACATCGCCGGCAGCATCGCCCACGCGGAGATGCTGGGGAAGCAGGGCATCATCGAGGAGCACGAGGCGGAGAAGATCATCGCCGGCCTCAAGACCATTCTGGCGGATATCGAGGGAGACCGGGTGGAGTTCTCGCTGGAGAACGAGGACATCCACATGAACATCGAGGCCATGCTCACCGAGCGCATCGGCGCGGCGGGCAAGCGCCTGCACACCGGCCGCTCCCGCAACGACCAGGTGGCGGTGGATACCCGGCTGTACGTCAAGGAGGAGATCCCCGTCATCATCCGCCTGGTGCTGGATCTGGAGGATGTGCTGGTGCGCAAGGCCAGGGAGAACCTGGACACCGTCATGCCCGGCTACACCCACCTGCAGCGGGCCCAGCCTACCACGTTCGCCCACTACATGATGGCCTACGCCAACATGTTCCGGCGGGACGTGACGCGGCTGGAGGACTGCCTGGAGCGGCTGGACGAGTGCCCCCTGGGCGCCGGCGCCCTGGCGACTTCCACCTTCCCGGTGGACCGCTTCCAGACGGCGGCCGCCCTGGGCTTCCGCAAGCCCACGGATAACTCCATGGACGCCGTCTCGGACCGGGACTACGCCATCGAGCTTCTGAGCGCCCTCTCCATCCTCATGATGCACCTCTCCCGCTTCTCCGAGGAGATCGTCCTCTGGTGCTCCTGGGAGTTCAAGTATGTGGACCTGGACGACGCCTACTCCACCGGCTCCTCCATCATGCCGCAGAAGAAGAACCCGGACGTGGCGGAACTGGTGCGGGGCAAGACGGGCCGGGTGTACGGCTCCCTGGTGACCCTCCTCACCGTCATGAAGTCCCTGCCCCTGGCCTACAACAAGGACATGCAGGAGGATAAGGAGGCCATCTTCGACGCCGTGGACACCGTGGAGCTGTGTCTGCCGGTGTTCGGGGCCATGGTGGATACCCTCACGGTGCGCCCCCGGAACATGGCGAAGGCCGCGGCCGGCGGCTTCATCAACGCCACGGACTGCGCGGACTACCTCACCAGGAAGGGCCTGCCCTTCCGGGAGGCCTACATGATCGTGGGGAAACTGGTGAACCTGTGCATCAGGACCGGGGACACCCTGGACACCCTCACCCTGAAGGACTTCCGGGCCGTCTCCTCCCTCTTCGAGATGGACGTCTACGAGGCCCTCTCCCT
>CANRFA010000106.1 GCA_947629775.1 uncultured Oscillospiraceae bacterium | reverse complement strand
TGCGGATTCTCCGCTCCCGGCGCATAATCCGCCCCGGCGGGCAGACAATAAGGTTACATCCAACTGCAAGGAGGTATCCCATGAACCGCAGTCACTTTTTCCGCCGCCTGGCGGCCCCTGCTCTTGCCCTGGCGCTGCTCTGCGCCTGCGTGCCTCCCGCCTCCGCGTTCTTCGGACTCTTCGGGAAGCAGGAGACCCCCGTCATACCGGACTTCTCCAAAAACGGCCTGGTCGGGACCATCATCACCTTCTCCCGGGAGGACTTCAGCCTCCCCAAGGACACAAAAGTAAAGCTGCAGGGCATCCTCATCGACACCCTGCCGGATCCCAACGCCGGCACCCTGACCATGGGCGGACAGCCCCTGGAGGCCGGCAGCTTCATTGACGTCACCGCCCTGGACGGACTCACCTTCCAGAGCGCCCAGGCCCCCACCGTGATGGAAACCACCGTTCTCTTCACCCCCGCCTGGTCCAGCGGAGAAAAGGCCCAGCAGACCACCATCACGATTCACCTTCTGACGGAGCAGAACGCTCCGCCGGTGGCCCGCAATATGGATCTCTCCACCTACCGGAACATCGCCATCACCGGCTATTTTGACGCGGTAGACACAGAAGGAGACGTGCTCACCTTTCAGCTGACCTCCACGCCGGCCCGGGGCGCCGTGACGCTGGCGGAGGACGGCTCCAGCCAGTTCGTCTACACCCCCTACGAGAACAAGACCGGCCGGGACTCCTTCACCTATGTGGCGATGGATCCCTCGGGAAACACCTCCCCGGAGGCCACCGTCACGGTCCGCATTGAGAAGGCGGACACCAAAGTGACCTACGCGGACCTGGAGGGCCACAGTGCCCACCGGGCCGCCATCCGCCTCGCAGAGGAGGGCATCTGCACCGGCCAGTATGTGAACGGCCGCTACTTCTTTGAACCGGACGCCCCGGTCAGCCGCACCCAGTTCCTCACCATGGCTCTGGCGACCGCCGGTGTGGAACCCCTGGAGGATGTGACGCAGACCGGCTTCGCGGACGACAGCTCCATTCCCACCTGGGCCAAGGGCGCCATCTCCGCGGCGCTCCAGCAAGGCGCCATCACCGGCAGCAAAGACGAAAACGGGGCACCCGTCTTCGGGGCGGACCGCACCATCACCCGGGCGGAGGCCGCCGTCCTCCTCAACAACATCCTTCAGGTCACGGACGTCCCGGCCGAGGTCTTCTTTGACGGAGATCAGGACCACTGGGCCGCCCAGGCCTGCGCCAATCTGGCCGCTTCCGGGATTCTCCGGCCGGAAGAAGCCGGTCCCGCCTCCTTCTCCCTGGAAATGACCCGGGCGGACGCCGCCGAGATGCTCTGCGGAGCCCTGGACATGCTGGAAGCCCGGAAGGCGGGCAGCTGGTTCCCCTGGTGAGGCGGACAGAACCGGCTCTGGCCTTCCTCCGTACACAGGAACACCTGGAAGCAGGTGTTCCTGTCTGTCTTTCCGGGCCTCTCCCGCTGTCCGCCCCTGCCAGAAGACCACCTTGACCCGGCTCAGGTGCGGATTGGACCCTGACCCGTACGTCTCCCGGGTCTTTTTTCATACCTGCAGCGCAGTCAGTTTTGAATATACCACCTGATAGGGCTCAAGATGGGGTCGTTTCTTTCAGGAACTGTAAATTCTACTTATAAATGTCAATTTGCGGTATTTTTCGAACCCTGAGCGTTTGAGCGGTCAGGCAACCCTCTATTATATCACAGATTCCGTATTCCTGACCTGAAAAAACCGGATTTTTTCTTGTGCAAAGTGTCGGTCCGTAAAAATTCTTTGAGTTGAAATATGAATATGGCTCAAATGGGTGTAGACAGCAATCGGCCCTTGGGTTTATAATGCCTTTAGCCTCAGGAAGTTGCGGGATCGACGGCGCCCTGGGCAGACCGCCTGGAGGGCGGGCAGTCGGTTCCCCTGGCGAGGCGGGCGGATAGAGCTCCGGTGGGCCTCCGTCCAAAGGAACCCCGGGCAAGCCGGTGTTCCTGCCTGGTCGGAGCTCTCCCGCTGTCCGGACCTGCCGGAGAACCCCATGGGCCCTGGTCAGGCACTGATCTGGCCCTGGTTCTGGCTTCTATCGGGTGCGATCCTCCTCGGCCTCCCCTGCTTCCAGTGTGACGTAAGGAGCAATCCCCGCCCTGGATACCTCTCTTTCGGAGATCCAGACCTCGTTCTGTGTGGGTTATCAACCGGTGTGGCTTTGGTTAAGAGGTTTCATAAAGAAATTTCAAAATGCCTCTTGACTTTGTCACTTAGATCGGTTATATTGGTTTTGGTTCAGGTAAGGCCCCCTCCAAATCCCGAGCGATCTTCCCGCGGGCTGTCGCAGAAGCGGCGTGTTCTTGGGCAGATCGCCCGGAAGGCGGGCAGCCGGTTCCCCTGGTGAGGCGGCCGGAAAGGACTCCGGTCTTCCTCCGTCCAAAGGAACCATGAAAGGCTGGTGCTCCTGACTGTTTCTGTTCGGACCTTTCCTCTGTCCGGTCCTTCCAAATGACCGAACACGCCCCGGTTCAGAGCCAGGTCTCCTGGCCTCCCTCTGTATCGTACCTTCTCCGACACCCGACAACGTGCCCTTCAACTCCCTTCCGAATCTTCCTTCCTCCCTCCGGGAGAGGACAGGACCTCATCTCTGTACAGTTCACAACCCTTGACCCCGGGTCCATCTTCACCCGCCCCCCTCCCCTGCATCTGCGCATGCCGGAGCAAGGAGCAGGACCCGTCCCGGAAGCCGGGCAGCCGGTTCCCCTGGTGAGCCGGGCAGCAAGGGCTCCGATCGGCCCCTGTTCACTGGAACCCCTGGCTCGGGTGTTCCGGTCTGTCCGGTCCCGCCGAAGGATTGCGTTGTGGCCCCGGTCCAGAGCCCGGCCTTCCGGCCTCCCTCTGCTCCGCACTTTCTCCAACACCCGACAGTGTGCCCTTCATCCCCCTTCCGAAGCTCCTTTTCCACCCTCCCGGGGAGGACAGGTCTTCTGCACAGCACGCAGTCCCTGACCCCGGGTCCATCTTCCCCGGCCTCCTCCCATGCATGCGCGCATGCCGGGATGTAAGGAGCGCCCCGTCCGGAAGCCTCTCCTGTGGGGGTCCACTCTTCAACCAGTCTTGAGGTATCGTCGAAATCTTTTGCACAAAACCTTTCTTTCCCCCTTTTCAAACTCCTGTAGCCGAGTACAATGGACATTGACGAAAATCGAAGTCAGGTCTCCCGATCCAGCGCGATCTTCCCGAAGGCTGTCGCAGAAGCGGCGAACCTTGGACAGATTGCCCGGAAGGCCAGAGCCCCCCAGGATACGAACCCGTTGGAGGACAGGCGAAGGCCCCCGACGTGTCCGGCCTGAAAAGAGGGCCTTACGCCTCTTGCCTTCCTTATCGTACCTTCTCATCCTTAATCTGCTCGCAGCTGTCAGCGAGACGCAACCGCATGCAGCCTGCAGGCAGACCAGCGCCAGGCCAACCGCCCGAAGTCCGAAGAAGCCACCCGGCAACCGCCGTGCGCTTCTTCCGGCGGGACTTCTGACAGATCGGCCACGACTGGCCAGGACACCCCGGATGGGCATCCTGTTCCGGACGATCATCCGCTCCGTACCCAGGTCCTGAAGCAACAGGCCTCGGCCCTTTCAAGCAGGGAAAGCCTTAAGCTCTCAGTTCTGGCGGTATACACCAAACCCGGTTTCGACAGCCTTGTTCGCTGCGTCACCGCATGAACCTCTCAAATGCAGGAAAGGAGCGTTACGAATGAACCTGAAGATCATCTCGGGCCCTGACTGTGTGAACCTGCAGAAGTACGTCCACCTTCTGCCGGTTCTGATCCTGGCAGGCGCCCTTCAGCCGTCCTGGATCGTCCTGCGGCAGCTGATGGCACCCAACGTCCGCTCCTTCCTCTTCTATCCGGAGGAGGCCGGCCTGTCGCCGATCCACACCTGGGGCATTCTGACCGCTCTGGCCCGTGTCCCCAGCCGCCCGGCCGGCCTCCTCCGCTCGGACCGCAGGGAGCTCGCCAGCCACAGGGCTGTTACCTGGTGGTTCCCGAAAAACACGGACGCGGCCTTCATCGCAGATCGCATCCGCACGCTCACCTGCCCCTGCGGCCCTCCATCGGAGCAGCGGTGGGTGGAAGACACCAGGAAGAACTTCGGCCTGCTGCCTGGCTGCATGGGCTTCCTCTGCCTGCGGGCTACGATCCTCACCGCCCTCCGCGGACCGCCCGGCTCCGGCCAGGCCCTGGACGACATCATCCAGGAAGCCGCGGACTTCCGAGGCGCCACGCGCTGCTCCGTTTCCTGGTCGATCCGCTTCAGCGCGCAGAGTCTCTTCACGGACCCGATCGGGGTCTCCAGAGTCAGGAACGCTCCCCGGAGACGTACGGGAACCTGCAGCGCAAGGGCCGGGCCTTCCCCGCCAACCTGGAGTTCGTCCTCATGTTCACGAGCTTTCGGAAGGCCAGCTCCCAGAGCTGCTCCGCCGCTCCGGGCTCCTCGCCAAGCGGGGACTCCCGGAACCGGAAGTCCGTGTGACACCGCCGATGGGGCGGCCCTTGAGGGCACCGCTCCCTCCGTCCACCACGCCCTCCGCTGAGCGCATCCGCGCCATCGGAAGAACGGTGTTCGACACCTTTCGCAATGGATCCGGAAGAAAGCCGGGATTATCTGCGGCGCTCCCCGTCCGGGACGGACGGGTCATTCCAGGGGAAACAACCTCTCCTGCGGCAGCAGATCCCCCCGGCGGGATCCCCTGAAAATCTCCAGGAGATCTCCGCCCCACCTCCCTCCGGACATATTGACCACAAACGACCAGAACGCTCCGGATGCGCTTCCACCTTCAGAAGCTCCCCATCTGGTCCGTACCCAGGTCCCAAAGCAACAGGGTTCGCCCCTTTCGGGCCGGATAACCCCTTTTGCTCTCTGATCTGGCTGCATATCTTAATTCTGAATCCGACAGCGTCCACCTTTGGTGGCCATATATCACTTTAGAATGATTGGAGGAGTCTTCATGGAAAAAGTACTGCTCATTCCCGGCAATCCCGGGTACGTGGAGCTGCTGAAGCAGCTGCACCGCGATCTCGACATGACGCCGATCGGCGTCACCGCGCAAGTCCTTTACAGCCCGCAGCTGCTGACAGACAGCAACGTCCGCGCGATCATCATCTTCTCGGAGGAGACCGGCCTGTCGCCGGACAACACCAGCAAGCTCCTGGACAAGCTGGCCTGTGTCCCCAATCCCCCGGCCGTCTTCCTCTGCACGGACTGCAGGGAACTCGCCATCCACAAGGCTGTCACCTGGCAGTTCCCGAGGAACACGAGCGCGGCCTCAATCGTGGATCACATCCGCGCGTTCACCTATCCCTGCGGCACCCTGGCGGAGCAGTGGCGGGTGGAGGACATTCTGATGGACTTCACCCTGGTCCCCGGCAGCTTGAGCTTCCTCTACCTGCGGGACACGGTTCTCGCCGCCCTCCACAGGCCGCTCGGTTCCGGCCAGACCCTGGACGGCATCATCCGGGAGGTCGCGGCCTTCCATGGCGCCTCGCGCAGCTCCGTCTCCCAGTCGATCCACTTCAGCGCGAAGAGCCTCTTCAATGACCCGATCGGGCTCTCGAAGGTCATGAAGTACTCCCCGGAGACGTACGAGAACCTGCAGCGCAAGGGCCGGACCTTCCCCACCAACACGGAGTACGTCCTCATGTTCACCAACCTGCTGAAGGCCAGTTCCTGAAGCGGCTCCGCCGCTCCGGGCTCCTCGCCGAACGGGAACTCCCGGAACCGGAAGTCCGTGTGATCCCTCCCGCTGGGGAGGCCCATCACATGGGAGGCCCTGGAGAGTACCACACCCTCCGCTGAGCGCATCCGCGTCATCGGAAGGACGGTGTTCGACACCTGACCGCAACGGATCCGGAAGAAGGCGGGGATTTTCTGCAGAGCACCCTGTCCGGGTCGGAGGGGCCCATTCCGAGGGAAAGGACCTCTCCTGCAGCAAATCCCTCTGGCGGGATCCCCTGGCATTCACCAGAGGATCTCCGCCCCGGCTCCCTCCAGGCGTGTCGCCCGCGAACGGCCAGGACGCTCCGGATGCGCTTCCACCCTCGGAAGCTCTCCATCCGGTCCATGCCAGGTCCCGATGCAACAGGGCTTGCCCCTGGGGATCTGGAAAACCCTTTTGCTTTCAGATCAGGCTGTATATTACAATCCTGAATCTGCCAATATCAATCATTGCGTAGCACAAATCAGGGAATCAACAGAAAGGAGTAGCACATGAAAATTTTGGTTATAACCTGCGCCGACTGCGCAAAGCTGCGGAAACTGGTCAAGCTTCAGCAGGACATGCAGCTGAAGGGCGTCA
>CANRFA010000105.1 GCA_947629775.1 uncultured Oscillospiraceae bacterium | reverse complement strand
CTGCCTGTCTGGTCCGGAAACCGGAAAAGGCCAGTAAACTGCCATGGACTTCCGGCTCCGGGGTGAGTAGAATGGAAGCATCGAAGGAGCGAGGAGGCAGCGTGATGAAGAAGCCGGTCAGCCATGAGACCAGGGGCCGTAGCCCCTGAGCGTGGAACGCCCTGCTGTGTTCGGGCTCATCGAACCCGGCCACGATACGGAGCTGTTCGGGCGTCGCAGGTGATTCTGTGGCAGGCAGACAGCGAAGAGGCTCAGTCCCTCCCGCAGTGATCTGATCCAGCAGATCGCAGACCTGGCTCAGCCAGGGGCGGGCAGGACTGGTGCCGCCGCTGACGAATTGCCTGCCTGTCTGGTCCGGAAACCGGAAAAGGCCAGTAAACTGCCATGGACTTCCGGCTCCGGGGTGAGTAGAATGGAAGCATCAAGGGAGAGGGGGCATCAGAATGAAGAAGATCAGTTTTGAGGCCAGGGGCCACAGCCCGTGAGCTTCAGGCATTTTCGCCACGCATTTCTGAAAAGAAAGGAGGTGTAACTATGGGAAAGTCTACGACCGACAGCTTCTCCTTGACGGTACCGCTGTTTTACAGCGACAGTCAGCAGAACCGCATGGATAAAATGTTCCGCTGCACGTGCACCTGCAAAAACAACCTGATCGCGGAGAAGAAGGATGCTTTGGACGCGCTGGAGCAGTCCGACGAATGGAAAGAACTCCAGGCGGCCATCAGCAAAACCTACGAGGAACTGAAACCTCTGGAAGCCATTGAAGTCGAGAAGCGGACAAAGGAACAGAAGAAGGCCATTGCGGACATTACGGCCAGGCAGAAGGGTCTCTTTAACGAGAAGGATGAACTTCTGAAGCATACCGGGTTCACGGAGTACGCCTTTCAGGCTTCCATGATCCGTTACCGCAGCCACTATCCCGGACTGGTGGACGCAAACGTCGCACAGACGGAGGCTTCTAACGTGTGGCGTATGTTTGAGGACTATTTCTTCGGGAAAGGGAAGAACATACACTTCACGGCCCTCAATGACTTTACCTCCATCGCAGGGAAGAGCAACAGGCAGGGAATCGTCTATCAGGACGGTTATGTGCGTATCTCGACCAAAGGCTATACCCATGCCAAACAGTCGAGCGCTGTCCCCGCTCAGGATTCTCCCTCAGATCCGAATGTGGCCTCCGACGGAGATCCGGAGGAAAATGCCACCGCTTCGAAGAAGAGCAACCGGAAACCCAGGCCCAAAAAGGCCCGCGTGAAGCGGAAAGCCAAGGTCAGACGCTGGGTACGGAAGCCTCCCAAAAAGCATCGCTCTCCTTCCAGGAGGAAGAAGCAGCGCTTCCAGGAGGCCCGGACCAACATGAACGATCACCGTCGTGGCACAACCGGGAAGCCGAAGCACAAATCCGGCAAGTGCCCCTTCAACCCGGAAAAGTTCATGGTGCTCAAGGTCAAAACCCCCTTAAAGGCCAAGGCCAAAACCGATCCGTCTGCCCGCTATGAGCTGGACTGTCTGAAGCACCGGGTCAAGTTCTGCCGCATTGTCCGCAGGATCTACCGGGACGGCTGGCACTACTTCCTCCAGCTGGTGCTGGAAGGGGTGCCTCCCGTCAAGATCAACCCCGAAACCGGTGAGCCGCTGCATCCTCTTGGGGAGGGAACGGTCGGGATCGATCCGGGACCGAGGGTGTGGGCCTTTTCAGCCAGAAAGCACGTTCTGCTCCAGGAACTGGCGGAAGGGGTAAAGTCCATCCACTCGAAGATCCAGGTGGTTGTCCGCGCCATGGACCGGTCCCGCAGGGCCATGAACCCCTGGGCTTACGATCAGGAAACGGGCCAGATCATTCCGGTGGAAAAGCTGGATCCCAAACACCTGACGAAGAACCGGAAGCGACGGTGGGTAAACAGCAAGCACTATCAGCGTTTGCATCTGGAACTTCGCGTCCTGAACCGCATGAGAACCGAGTGGGTCAGACAGAAGCACCATGAGCTGGCAAACATTGTGGTCGGGTTCGGCGACGACTTCCGCATCGAGAAGATGGACTGGCCCGCTCTCAACAAACGGGCTAAGAAGACGACGATCAACCCGAAAACGAAGCGCTACAGATGCAAGAAACGGTTCGGCAGCAGTGCCAGGGACTGCTCTCCTGCCTCCTTTGAGAAGATCCTCATGAACGCAGTGCTCAAGAGGGGCGGCAAGTTCCACTATATCGACACTGTAGCGTGCAAAGCCTCACAGTTCAACCACATTACCGGTGAGTACATTAAATCGGCGCTCAGCGAACGGGAAAAGATGATTGGTCCTTACTGGGTTCAGAGAGATATGTACTCCGCTCACCTGATCGAACATACCAACAGTACCTATAATGGGTACAACATCGATGACCTGATCAGGGATTTTTTCAATTTCCGCAAACTTATGATTGCGGAAGTGCGCAGACTCCAGAAAGAGCAGCAGAACGGAAAGCGACTGCGTCGCAGCACGGGGATTACGCCCAGTCTGTTCTGCGTCTGATTCGTAAAAAAGTCCAATCCCTATTTGTATCGCATTCAAGCACTTTGAAGCATTTTCAACCCCAGCAAAATACATTGAAAGGAGGTGAGCGCAAATGAACTGTGCTGTCAGTAAGGCTGACCGCTATCCGCCTCCGTGGCTCCGGTATCTGGTTTCCCATCGCTGTGTCGTAGATGGGAACGGGAGACAGGCTGCCTCTTCCGGATAATGTGTTGAAGGAAGCTTTGCTTCTTCCGCACTGAAAGTGTTTCTCAGTTCATGTCCTGTAAGCGCAAGCGACCGGCATGATACGGGAACCCCCCGGCCAAGGCCGGGGGAGCAGTCAGCCCCTACCATGTGCCTCACCGCACGGAGATCGCCGGCTTCATGACCATCCTTCATGGTGACGCCCGCTTCTACAATAATATCTTCGTCCAGACTCCGGTACGGGAGGACCTGACCGCCTTCCCCCGGCAGACCGGGGAATATAAGAAGACCATGGTCCAGTTCGTCTGCGGCACCCACCCCTACGACGGCTACCCCACGGCCGAAACCTACTTCAGCCAATTTACGCAGAAGGCCGGCCAGGACGGCAACAACCGGGATATTTTCTACGATCACCTGCCGGTGTACACCGGCGGCAACGTCTACTTCAATGGAGCCCAGCCCTGCGACAGCGAGTCCGACGCCGCCATCGTTCCGGACCACACCGTCACCCTGGAACTGGCGGATACAGAGGACGGACCGGTCCTGAAGACGGATCTCTACCGGTATCTGCCCGCCCGGAACCGTCCTGTCGTCTCCACGGAACTGCTGGGCATCGCCTTCGAACCCGAACAGGCCTTCGAGCAGCCGGACGGCAGTCCCATCGTCTTCGACCAGGACTACTATGGCGCCCACCGGGGACTCTCCCCGCTCGCCGGCCCCTTTGCCCGGGGCGCAGAGGAGTTTCGCCTGTAGGATTCCTCTGAGCGGATCCGTTCGGTCTTCCCGGGGCTCTCTCAGATCCAGGACCCGGCAGTCTTTTCCCCGAGCCCCTCAGATCCAGGACCCAGGGCACAGACCAGTTTTACCCCATGGCCCGCACGCTTTTTATCCTTCCACCCCATGGACCGTGCGCCTGTTATAAGGAAGCCAAGGGCAATCTCCGTGATCCTCTGTGCGGTCCGTCCGGCTCCCTGGTCCGGCTGCGGCTCCGGGCGCAATCCGCTCCCCCCGCAGATGCCCTTACCCCGACCGCGAGAGAGCGGATCCTTCCGCTCCTCCCCCGCAATCCTATTTCCTCATACTTCTCCCCTACGATGGTTTTTCTTCCTGTGGCACCGGACCCAGCGGAGACTCCGGCGGCGCTTTGCGACCTCCCTGTGGCTGCGTCCCGCTCCGCCCGGTCTCCTGTCTTCGCCAGGAGCAGAGGTCTCTTCCCTTCCATACCCGGTATGAGAGGAAGGCCCGCTCCCGGCCGTTCCGCTTCTGAATGCCCACTACCGGAAGAGAAAGGAGGGATCCTCTCCGTACAAACCCGTCCCTTCCGCCACACAGACAAAGAAAGGAGAAAACATGAGAAACCTCAAGTCCCGGCTGGTCTCCCTGGCCCTGATCCTGGCTCTCCTGGTCACCTCCGTTGTGACCGTCTCCGCCGCCCAGCCGTCCTTCCGCGACACGGCCGGCACCCCCTACGCCGCCAGCATCGAAGCCCTCGTGGCCCGCAAGGTCATTAACGGCTGCGGCGACGGCACCTACCGTCCCGCGGATCCCCTGACCCGCAGCGCTGCGGCCTCCCTGCTCTACAACGCCTTCTACCTGGTTCCGGTCTACGCCATGGAGGCCCCGGAACCGGAAGAAGGAGCGGAACCCTTCGTCAAGACCTTCTACTCCACAGAAACCACTGTGGCGACCCTCACCGAGGTCCTGATACCCGCCGCTCCGGACGCCATGGGCACCTGGGCGGAAATCGTATCCAACACGGTGCTGGAAGCCCGCATCATGACCCCCGATGCGGATGGGCTCTTCCACCCGGACGCAACCATCTCCCGGAAGGCCTTCGCCCAGGCCGTCATGACCGCCATCTATGGCGCGGATAAAACCGAGGACTTCCTCGCCAAGGGTAAGGCGGACGGACTCCTGCCGGACAGCCTGGCTCTGGACGACACCCCCATCACCCGCGGCGAGGCCGCCTTCCTTCTGGATACCGCCACGAAGGACCTCACCATCCTCACCACCATGTCCACATCCGACATCCACGGCCGGATGCTCCCCTACACCCCCTCCGGCTCCGCCATCACGGTTGGCGGCAGCGCCAGAGCGGCCACCCTCTTTGACGGCATCAAGGCCCGCAATCCCAATACCCTGATCATCGACGGCGGCGACTCCCCCTATAACCAGGACATCGCCAACCTGTCCCTTGGCAAGTCCAGCGTGGACGTGATGAACGCGGAGGGCTATGACGCCACCTGCCTCGGCAACCACGACTTCGACTACGCCTTCGAGAACCTGCTCTCCCTGGCCGAGCGGGCCGAGTACGCCATGCTCTCCGCCAACACCTTCTGGAAAGACGGCAGGTATCCCGAGCAGTTCAAGCCCTATGTTCTGAAGGAACTGGATAACGGGCTGAAGGTAGCCATCGCGGGCCTTACGGATCACAACTCCAAGGCCACCACCCTCTTCACCAATACGAAGGATATCGACTTCCACGATCAGTGGGAAGTGGGCGAAGAACTGGTAAAGGAGTGCAACGAGAAGGCCGACGTGGTCATCATGCTGGCGCACCTGCACAAGGCCAACAACGATGTGCCCAACAAGCTGGAAGGCATCGACCTGGAAGTGGGCGGCGGCAACGATACCTTCGGCCGTCCCCTCCTGATCAACGGCACCGTGGTCGTCAATCCCGGCGGCCAGGGCAGCTGCGTGAACCAGGCCAACCTGAATATCCTCAACGGAGAAGTGATAGGCTACACGTTCAATCAGATTGTCCTCTCTGCGGATATCCCCGAGGATCAGGAGATCGTGGACATCCTGTCCGTCTATCAGGCGGAGCTCGATGAGCAGATGGGCGTGGTCCTGGGTCAGCTCGAAGAGGATCTGCCCTGGTCCACTCCCATCGTCCGTACCCAGGAGAGCGCCCTCGGCAACCTTGCTGCGGACGCCCTGCGCGAGTACAGCGGCAGCCAGATCGCCATCCAGAACGGCGGCGGCATCCGGGCCGGTCTCAGCGCCGGAGACGTAACCATAGGAGACGTGTTCTCCATGGCTCCCTTCGACAACATGATCACCGTCCTGGAAGTCACCGGCCAGACAGTGTGGGACGCCCTGGAGAACGGCGTGGACGACTATCCGGCCGTTAACGGTAAGTTCCCCCAGGTCTCCGGCATAAAGTACTCTTTTGACGGCTCCGCTCCTTCCGGCCAGCGCATCCTGTCCGTCACGCTGGAAGACGGCACCCCACTGGATCTGAACGCCTGGTACACCCTGACCGTCAACCACTTCATGGCCGGCGGCGGCGATGGCTACACGATGCTCCAGGTGCTGGGCAATGGCGATGGCGGCTCCCAGGAGATGGACTACAAGGATCTGCCGAACTGCAAGCTGGTCTCCCGGACCAACGACTACTACAGAACAGCCATCAGCAACTACATCGAGGCCCACAAGACCATCTCCCCGAAGGTCGAGGGCCGCATTACCATCGTAAATCCGCAGGAAGTTGATACCAACCTCGGATAAGAGCCGGGAACGCAACCGCTGTCCAAAGCGGCAATCTCCTCTCTCCCCTCTCTGATACGAGCACAGGCCCCTGGGCGAAAGCCCGGGGGCTTCTTTTTGTGTCTGCGGCCCTCGATGAGACCGACTCTCACCAGCAGTCAAAGCCCGATCCCAACCTGGCAAGGGCAAAGATGCCTTTTGCCCGGAGGGAAAAGCCAAAAGGTCTACCAGAAGCGCTTTCTGGCGCAAAAGGGCCTGGAACCTCAGGTAAAAGGGGTTTTGAGGGGCAAGGAAAGTTCGAAGGTATAGCCGTTAGACGAAAAACATCAAACCTCCTGACCTCCTATATCAATGGCTGCCAGCAGGTGGCCAAATCAATAAAG
>CANRFA010000104.1 GCA_947629775.1 uncultured Oscillospiraceae bacterium | reverse complement strand
GACTTTAAAAAATGACGGACCGTAACCGACGATCCGTCATTTTCAGGGGCCGGGAACCCCTCCCGCCACTTCTCGAAATTCAGCGTCCCGCTCCGGTTGCATTGCGGGGCTTCGTGTGATAGGATAAGGGCCATTTCAGAAAGGAAGGATGGGTTTCCCATGAACGGCTTTCTCACCCCCGCCGAAACGGCGGAAAGCTACGCCGCCGCCGGAGCCGCCAAGACCACCAGGAACGCCGGGCAGCTCTTCGTCCTGGCCGTCCTGGCCGGCGCCCTCATCGCCTTCGGCAGCGCTGCCACGAACACCGCCGTCTACGGTGTGGAGCAGACCTGGACGGCCCGCACCATCTGCTCCCTCCTCTTCCCCTTCGGGCTGGGCATGGTGATCCTCACCGGAGCGGAACTGTTCACCGGAAACGTCCTCATCACCATCTCCCTGCTGGACCGCCGCTGCACCCTGGCGGGCCTGGCGCGCAACTGGGTCGTCGTCTACCTGGGGAACCTGGCGGGCTCCCTGCTGGTGGCGGCGGGCTGCGCGCTCTTCGGGCAGATGAACTACGGCGACGGGGCCCTGGCGGTCTACACCATGAAGGTGGCCACCGGCAAGTGCGCCCTCCCCTTCGCCAACGCCTTTGTGCTCGGCATCCTCTGCAACGTGCTGGTGACCCTGGCGGTGCTGCTGGCCTTCTCCGGCCGGGACAACATCAGCCGCCTGATGGGAGCCTACTTCCCGGTCTGCTTCTTCGTGCTCTGCGGCTTCGAGCACTCCATCGCCAACATGTACTATATCGGGGCGGGGCTGCTGGCGAAGACGGTGCCCCGCTACGCCGAACTGGCGGTCGAATCCGGTCTGGATCTGTCCGCTCTCACGGTCTCCGGCTTTCTGGTGGGCAATCTGCTGCCCGTAACCCTCGGCAACATCGTGGGCGGGGCCGCCGTGGGCTGGCTCTTCTGGTACTGCAACCTGCGGAAAAAGAGCTGACCGTTCCCACCGCCCCCGGACCCATACCCGGAAAACAGACAAACCCCCTGTCCGACAGCCGGAATCGGCGCGGACGGGGGGTACTTTTATGCGGACGGAGCCCGCAGGTTCCGGGGAGAATTCAGAGGCTTTCCGGTTCCGCAGAGAATCCAGCGGTCTCCAGATTCCTGAGAGAATCCAGCGGTCTTCCGGTTCCGCAGAGAATCCGGCGGTCCTCGGATTCCTGAGAGAATCCGGCGGCCTTCCGGTTCCGGAAGCCGGTTCTCTCCGCCCATCTTCTTCCGGCTGAGGGTCAGGCAGATGCCCACGGACATGGCGGTTCCCACCAGCCGGCGGCGCTTCTCCTCTTTCCCGAAGAAGAAGACGATGCCCTCCCCCCGGGATAAAGGCCACCGACACCACAGCGGGGAAGCGCGGCGATATGGGAAGGACAGATGCGCGCGCCCCGACCCGGCTGCGCTGTCCGGCCCCAAAATACAGACCCCCTGACCCGCAGGCGGATCAGGGGGAGAAAAAATCCCTATGGATGCTGTATTTCTCATACGGTCCACTGGCTGTGGATCACGCCCACCAGATACCAGTCATACTCGCCCGGGGTAAAGACCAGGCGCAGGGAGGACCAGTCGGTGCCGTCGGTACCGGGGTATGTATAGTCCACAAAGCGGCAGCCGACATAGACGTCCGTCAGGTTTTCCAGGGCGTTGCCGGACATCACGATCCGGTCTACGCCGATCATCGGGGCGCGGGTATAATCCACGTCGAACACATGGTCGGCCATATACTGTTTTGCCGTCATCTGGATGGGTTCCCCGGATCCATCCAGGAATCCCCAGGGAACGACGGCGGCGTCTGTCCCGATCTTTTCCACCTCGGACGCAGTCAGCGTGCGGTCCACGTCCGGCATGACGGTGGAGTAGGGCGTAAAGGTCACGCCCCGTTCCGGATCCACCAGAGCGGCCAGCGCCTTCCAGTTCTCGTCTTTCATGCACTGCACGGCGTAGCTGGCAGTCCCCAGGAGATTGAAGTTGCTGGTGGTGTCCAGCGCCGGCTGGGAGGACGACGCGGAGGACGCGGAAGATCCGTCTGCGGTTCCGCCGGTGGGCGGCTGCACAATGGTCCCCGGCTTGTCCTCCGAACTGCTTCCGGTGGGAAACGGCGCAAGAACGCCGACGGCCAGTCCGATCAGCAGACAGAGAATGCAGGAAACAATCACATTACGTTTCGTATCGGTCCCCTCCTCCCCGGATCGGTTTATGATACCTGCGTTAATCAGTATATACCCTCCCCCGGGGGCTTGTCAACCTTCCCGACGTCCGATGTCAGAAATCCCGCGGGAAGGGCCGAAACCGCGCGAAAAAACAGCCACGCCGGGGGTCCGGCATGGCTGTATCGGCGTTTTTTCGTTCAGGAATCCGCGGGCTCTTCCGGCTCTCCGCTGTCCGGCGCCGGGGCGTCCGCCTGATCCTGGGCCTCCTCCCGGGCGGTCCCCTGTTCCGGAGCATCCTCCTGCTCTTCCCGGGCGGCCTGCTCCTCGGCGGCCTTCCGCTCCTTTGCGGCGCGGATGGCCTCCCGCTCCTCGCGAAGATGTTCCAGGAGCCGGTACGAATCCCACTCCCGGTTCGTCTCCGTCATCACCGCCTTGAAATCGATGTCCGGCAGGCCGGCGACCCGGACGACCTCCAGCACCTGGTTGAGCAGGGCGTCGTTCAGATTGCAGAACACCAGAACCCGCTCCGGAAAGGGCTCCTCCATCGCTCCGGCCTCGCCCTTGCCGGCCGCCAGATCCTTCAGGGGCAGGCGGTAACGGTCCGGGGCGACGGGGCGCATGCGCAGGCGCAGCATGGCGAAGATCTGGCGCATTTTGGAAAATTCCGGTCCGGAACAGTTGTACAGCAGGACGGTTCCCGCGTTGATTCTCATGAAAATTCTTCCTCTCCCAAGTGGGTGATATCGCTCCCGCCGCCGAACTCGCGGTCAGGGGCGCTTTCGATGGTCCGGGCGGCCGTTACGATTCGGGGTTTCCCCTGCTCCGCGAGAAGCTGGTTCAGCTCCTCCAGGAAGGAATCCACGTCGTCGAAGTGGCGGTACACCGAGGCAAAGCGGATGTAGGCCACCTCGTCCAGCTTCTTCAGCCGCTCCAGGATCATATCGCCGATCTGAGCGGTGGTGATTTCCCCGTCCAGACGGTTCTGCAGGACCTGGCGGATATCCGTCACCATGTTCTCCAGCACAGCCAGGGTGATGGGACGCTTTTCGCAGGCGTGCAGCAGGCCGGTCAGAATCTTCTTCGGGTCAAAGGCCTGAAACGACCCATCCCGCTTCCGAACCATCATGGGCATGTTTTCGACGGACTCGTAGGTCGTAAAACGCCTGCGGCAGGCGCAGCACTCCCGACGGCGGCGGATGCTGCGTCCATCCTCCGAGGGGCGGGAGTCCACAACCTTGCTCTCCAGCTTGGAGCAGAAGGGGCATCGCATGAAAGGCACCTCCAGGTCAGTTCGGGATTTTCCGGTAAGGGGACGATTCTTCACAGGCCATTATAACATGAAAATCCGGATTTGAACAGTCCCATTCGGGAAGAATGAAAGCGCAATTGTGGATTTTTCCTCCAGGACTCATGCCCGCGCAGGAAGATATGGCGGTTTTACCCGGGCGTCCCCGCTTGCAATCCCCAGGGCGGGAGGCTATAATGGCGCGTACAGACAAGGACGCCTGCACAGGGGGAATTGTCTGCTTTTTCTTGTCAGGAAGGGGAACTGCCTTATGGACCATCCGCATCCGCTGTCTTTTCCGGAGCGTAAACTGCGCGAGGAGTGCGGCGTCTTTGGCGTCTGCGACAGCGCGGGCAACTGCGCCCAGACGACCTACTACGGCCTGTACGCCCTGCAGCATCGGGGGCAGGAGGCCTGCGGCATCGCCACCATCAACGACCGGGAGCAGTCCTTTTACAAGGACGTGGGGCTGGTGAGCGAGGTCTTCAACCGGGATATTCTCCAGCGACTCGACGGCACCATGGCGGTGGGCCACGTCCGCTACGCCACCACGGGGGCCGGGGAGCGGGAGAACGCCCAGCCGCTGACCATCAAATACGCCAAAGGAACGCTGGCCGTGGTGCACAACGGAAACCTGGTCAACGTCAGCGAGCTGCGCCGGCATTTCGAGTACCGGGGAGCCATCTTCCACACCACCTCGGACTCCGAGCTCATCGCCTACGCCATCGCCCAGGCCCGGCTCCACTGCGGCAGCGTGGAGGAAGCGGTCTGCCGGGCCACCTCCGGCCTCAAGGGCGCCTTCTCCCTGCTGGTCATGTCTCCCCAGAAGCTGATTGCCTGCCGGGACCCCTGGGGCTTCCGCCCTCTGTGCATGGGCCGCAAGGGGGACGCCGTGCTCTTCGCCTCCGAGTCCTGCGCCATCGAGGCGGTGGGCGGCCATGTGGAGCGGGAGCTGGAGCCCGGGGAGATCGTGGTGGTCTATAAGGGGCAGGTCCGTTCCATCCGGGACAACTGCCGGGGCCTGTCCCACATGTGCATCTTCGAGTACATCTACTTCGCCCGCCCGGACTCCGTGATCTGCGGCCAGTCCGTCCACACCGCCCGTCTGAACGCCGGCCGTCTCCTGGCCCGCCAGGCTCCCGTGGAGGCGGACGTGGTGATCGGGGTGCCGGACTCCGGTCTGGACGCCGCCCGGGGCTACTCCCTGGAGAGCGGCATTCCCAACGCCATGGGCTTCATCAAAAACCGGTACATCGGGCGCACCTTCATCACCCCGGACCAGCAGAGCCGGGAGCAGGCGGTGCGCATCAAGCTGGCCGCCCTGCGGGACGAGGTGGCGGGCAAGCGGGTGGTGATGGTGGACGACTCCATCGTCCGGGGCACCACCTGCCGGCTCATCATCAACCTGCTGCGGGAGGCTGGCGCCACGGAGGTCCACATGCGGGTCTCCGCGCCCCCCTTCATCGCCCCCTGCTACTTCGGCACGGACATCCCGGACAAGGAGAAGCTCATCGCCTGCCACAATACCATCGAGGAGATCGAGGCCCAGACCGGGGCGGACAGCCTCTGCTTCCTCTCTCTGGAGAATCTGCGCAAGCTGGCGCCGGACGCCACCTGCGGCTTCTGCGAGGGCTGCTTTACGGAGAACTACCCCGTCTCCCCCACCGGCTCTCTCAACTGACCGGCATGGAGTACATCCCCGCCCGGCAGATCCTGGTCCGCAATAAGAGCACCGAGTGGTTCGGGACGGATCACACCATGAACCTCTATCGGGGCTGCTGCCACGGCTGCCTCTACTGCGACAGCCGCAGCGACTGCTACCACATCCCGGACTTCGACACCGTAAAGGCCAAGGAAAACGCGCTGCCCATCCTGCGCGACGAACTGCGGCGCAAGGTCCGCCCCGCCTTCATCGGCATGGGATCGATGTCAGATCCCTACAATCCCTTCGAGGAGCAGCTCCATCTGACCCGGGACGCCCTCGCTCTGATTCACGCCTTCGACTGCGGGGTGGCGGTGGCCACCAAGAGCGACAGGATCACGCGAGACACGGAGCTCTACCGGATGATTCAGGAGCAGTCCCCTGTCATCTGCAAGCTCACCATCACCACTCTGGACGACAGCCTGGCGGCGAAGATTGAGCCCCGGGCCCCCTCGCCCTCCCGGCGCCTGGCCGCCGTGGAGCATCTGGCGAACGCGGGCGTGTTTACCGGCGTGCTGCTGATGCCCGTTCTCCCCTTCCTGGAGGACAGCTGGGAGAACGTAAAGGCCGTGGCGGAGGGCGCCGCCCGGGCGGGCGCCCGCTTTGTGTACCCCGCCTTTGGGGTCACCATGCGGGACGGCCAGCGGGAGTACTTCCTCCAGGGGCTGGACCGGGCCTTTCCGGACGCCGGTCTGGGGGAGCGCTATCGGCGTCAGTACGGTCCCCGCTACCAGTGTACCAGTCCGAAAGCCCGCGCCCTGTGGGAGCGCTTCTCCGCGCTCTGCCGGGAACTGGGACTGCTCTGCGAAATGCGGCGCATTATCTCCTCCGCCACCCGGGCGTACGAGGACCGGCAACTGACCTTCTTCTGAGGCTCCACGCCCGGATCCCGCCGCCGGCTCCCCGGGCATTGTCCCTCCGCCCGCGCCGCCATCCCTCCGCGCGCCTTCCGGCCCCTGGTCCGGAACCAATCCGATTCCCGCGGAGCGTACAACCACAGGTTCCTCCGGGAACCTGAAACAGGACTTGCAAAACGCCCCGGTTTCGGGTAAACTGTGGAGCAAAGCATTCGCTGAAAACTGGAGGAACGTTATTCATGGATACCCGCTATTTTGAGGAGATGGAAGCGAAGATCCCCCACGGGAAGGTCCGCACCCGCTTCGCCCCCTCCCCCACCGGATACATGCACGTGGGCAATCTGCGCACCGCCCTGTATACCTGGCTGATCGCCCGCCACGCCGACGGCACCTTCCTGCTCCGCATCGAGGACACGGACCAGAGCCGGCAGGTGGAGGGCGCCACGGATGTCATCTACCGCACCCTGGCGGAGTGCCATCTGAACCACGACGAAGGCCCCGATGTGGGCGGCCCCGTGGCCCCCTACATCCAGTCCCAGCGGCGGGATACCTATGGGAAGTACGCCCGGCTGCTGGTGGAACTGGGACACGCCTACTACTGCTTCTGCGAGAAGACGGAATCCGAGGAGGACTCCGGGAACTTCAACCGGGCCGCCGATCCCTGCCGGGATCTGACTCCCGAGCAGGTCCAGGCCAGACTGGACGCCGGCGAGCCCTTCGTCATCCGCCAGAAGATCCCCGCCGAGGGCACCACCACCTTCCACGACGCCATCTTCGGGGACATCACGGTGGAGAACTCCACCCTGGACGACCAGGTGCTCCTGAAGCGGGACGGTCTGCCCACCTACAACTTCGCCAACGTCATCGACGACCACCTGATGGGCATCACCCACGTGGTCCGGGGCAGCGAGTACCT
>CANRFA010000103.1 GCA_947629775.1 uncultured Oscillospiraceae bacterium | reverse complement strand
CTCACCGGCAAGGAAGGCTTCAAGGGCATCAACCCCGACGAGTGCGTGGCCATGGGCGCGGCGCTCCAGGGCGGCGTCTTCACCGGCGACGTCAAGGACCTGCTCCTGCTGGACGTCACCCCGCTGTCCCTCGGCATCGAGACCATGGGCGGCGTCATGACCCGCCTGATCGACCGCAACACCACCATCCCCGTCAAGAAGAGCCAGATCTTCACCACCGCCGCCGACGGCCAGACCTCCGTGGAGGTCCACGTCCTGCAGGGCGAGCGCGAGATGGCGCAGTACAACAAGACCCTGGGCCGCTTCATGCTGGACGGCATCGCCCCGGCCCGCCGCGGCACCCCGCAGATCGAGGTCGCCTTCGACATCGACGCCAACGGCATCGTGAACGTCTCCGCCAAGGATCTGGGCACCGGCAAGGAGCAGCACATCACCATCACCTCCTCCACCAACATGTCCAAGGAGGACATCGACAAGGCCGTCCGCGAGGCCGAGCAGTTCGCCGCCGAGGACGCCCGCCGCAAGGAGGAAGTGGATGTCCGCAACCAGGCCGACCAGGTGATCTATCAGAGCGAGAAGACCATGGAGGACATGGGCGACAAGCTGACCGCCGCCGACAAGGCTCCCGTGGAGAGCGCCCTGGGCCGCCTGAAGGAGACCCTGAAGGGCAACGACATCCAGGCCATCAAGGCCGCCACCGAGGAGGCCACCAAGGCCTTCTACGCCATCGGCGAGAAGCTGTACCAGCAGCCCGGCGCCGGCCAGCCCGGGGCGGGCGGAACCGCCACCGGCGGCGCCGCCAGCGGCGACCCCAACGTGGTGGACGCCGACTACGAGGTCATGGACGACGACAACAAGTAAGAAGCTGCCATGCGGCATGAGACGGCGACGGCCCGCCCCCGCACCCCGCGACCGCGGGGCGGGGCCTCCGGGCCCCGCCGCTTTCCCGCGCCATCGCTTGATTTTTTGAGGTGAATCATCTTGCCTGATCAGAAACGAGATTATTACGAGGTCCTTGGCGTCGGCAGGGGCGCTACGGACGATGAAATCAAAAAGGCCTATCGGAAACTGGCCAAGAAGTACCACCCGGACATGAACCCCGACGACAAGACCGCGGAGGCAAAGTTCAAGGAGGTCAACGAGGCCTACGAGGTTCTGTCTGACCGGGAAAAGCGGAGCCGCTACGATCAGTTCGGCCACGCGGGCGTGGATCCCAACTTCGGCGCCGGCGGCGGTGGCGGCGGCTTCGGAGGATTTGAAGACCTGGATCTGGGCGACCTCTTCGGGACCTTCTTCGGGGGCGGCTTCGGCGGGTTCGGCGGCGGCGGCAGTTCCTCGCGGGCCAACGCGCCCAGACAGGGCGAGAGCCTGCGGGCCACCATCACCATCTCCTTCACGGAGGCCGCCTTCGGCTGCGACAAGGAGCTGGAGCTCAACCGCACCGAGACCTGCAAGGACTGCAGCGGCTCCGGCTGCGCCCCCGGCACCACCCCCGAGACCTGCCCCAACTGCCGGGGTTCCGGCGTGGTCCGCATCAACCGGGGCGGCGGCGGCTTCTCCTTCTCCACCACCAGCCCCTGCTCCCGCTGCAACGGCACCGGCCGCCTGATTCATACCCCCTGCAAATCCTGCAACGGCAAGGGCAGCGTCATGAAGAAGCAGCGCATCAAGATCAGCATCCCCGCCGGCATCGACGACGGCCAGTCCATCAGCCTGCGCGGCCAGGGCAACGCCGGCGCCAACGGCGGCCCCGCCGGCGATCTCGTGGTGAACATCCGCGTCCGCCAGGACAAACAGTTCACCCGGGACGGCAACACCGTGCTCTACGAGCACGTCGTGTCCTTCACCCAGGCGGCCCTGGGCGCCGAGCTGGAGATCCCCACCATTGACGGTTCCGTCAAGTACACCCTGCCCGCCGGCACCCAGTCCGGCGACATGTTCCGCCTGCGCGGCAAGGGCATCCCCTACCTGCGGAACAGCGGCCGCGGGGACGAGATCGTGACCATCCGCGTGAAGGTTCCCACCAGCCTCACCAGCGAACAGCGGGAGGCCCTGAAGGCCTTCGCGGTCTCCATGGGAGAGACCGTTCCCACCGAGGGCGGCGTGAGAGGCTTCTTCAGCAAGCAGCGCAAAAAGAAGTGATCCATACCACCGTCGTCTGCTCCGCAGACGGCGGTGTTGCTCTGTTCATGCCCATTTGACGCCTTCCCCGCTTCTGTGGTAGAATACTGCAGAAACCACCGCCGGCAGGACGGAGAGGAGGCGCGGCCGTGATCGATCTCAAGCGGATCCGGGAGTACCGGGAAAACAATCGCATCGAGGCCAAGAAGGCCCTGGGCGGACTGCCCCACAGCATCTGGGAGACCTACTCCGCCTTCGCCAACACCCTGGGAGGCGTTCTCCTGCTGGGCGTGGAGGAACATAAGGACCAGAGCCTGCACCCCGTAGACCTGCCGGATCCGGAGGGGCTGGTGCGCCAGTTCTGGGACCTGGTGAACCGTCCGGAGAAGGCCAGCGTCAACATCCTCACCCGCCGCCACGTGCGCGTGGAGACCGTGGACGGCAACCGCATTGTGGCCATCTTCGTCCCCCGGGCCCGGCGGCAGGACCGGCCCGTCTATGTGGAGGGCAATCCCTTCACCGGCACCTACCGCCGCAACGGAGAGGGAGACTACCGCTGTTCCCGGGAGGAAGTGCTCGGCATGCAGCGGGACGCCGCCCGGGAGCCCCAGGACCTGGCCCTTCTTCCCCGCTTCGGCCCCGAGGTACTGGACCCGGACAGCCTGCGCCGCTACCGTGAGCGGATGGAGTCCTTCCGCCCCGGCCACCCCTGGCTCGCCCTGAACCGGGAGGACTTCCTGCTCCAGCTGGGCGCCCTGCGCAGGGACGGCGACGGCGCGCTCCACCCCACCGCCGCCGGCCTGCTGATGTTCGGGTACGAGTACGCCATCCTCAGCGAGTTTCCCTCCTACCTGCTGGACTATCGGGCTCAGCCCCAGGACGGCGCCCCCTGGAGCGACCGGATCCACTCCGCGGACAGCCACTGGAGCGGGAATCTCCACGACTTCTACTTTCTGGTCCGGGACCGTCTCTCCTGCGACCTGGAGTCCGACGGCTCTGCCGGCAGCCCCCGGGTGCGCAAGGCCCTGCGGGAGGCCCTGGCCAACTGCCTGATGAACGCGGACTACCGGGGCTCCCAGGGCCTCGTGATTCTCCGCCAGAGGGGCGGCATCGTCTTCTCCAACCCCGGCAGCTTCCGCGTCCCCCTGGAACAGGCCCGTCAGGGCGGCGCCTCGGACCCCCGCAACGGCGGTCTGCAGCGGATGTTCCAGCTCATCGACGTGGGCCAGGGCACCGGAGGGGGCCTTTCGGACATCTTCGCCATCTGGCGGGACCAGGGCTGGGAGCCTCCCCGGATCGAGGAGGACTTCGGTCCCGAGCGCATCCGCATGACTCTCCGCTTCGGACCCGGCAGTCCGACCGAAGCCCCCGGAAACGGCCGGCAGGTCCGCCACTCCGCCCGGGGGGCGGTCCAGCGCGGCGCCGTTCTGGAGTACCTGACGGACCACGCCTGCGCCGGCGCAGCGGACATCGCCCGCCTGCTGGGGGTCAGCCCGGCCCGCGCCCGCAGACTGCTCTCCGATCTGGCCGGGGAACGGCTCGTCACCGTGGAGTCCTCTCCCCGGGGAAACCGCTACCGGCTGCGCCACGATCCCATCCCCGAATAGACAGAAACTCCCGGGAAGGCCATCCGAGCCCTCCCGGGAGCGTTGCGTTCTGAAGCGGAAGAACCGCCGCTGGGACGGTTCTTCCTTTTGGTCGGTTGAGGACGCGGTCGCCCGCGTCCCGCAGTACCTGGCGGACCTCCCGCCCGCGCCGGCGCGCCCTTCCCGCCGCCGGGTTCGGACCGGCGGGTAACAGACAGGCGTCCTGGCGCGCAGGACCAGGCCCCCCAGGTCGGGCCATCAGGGGGACAGGCCCGGCCAAAACGGCGTTTGCGGCCGCTTTCCGCTCCGTCCGAACGCCGGAGGAAAACGGCGCCCTACTATATCACAGGGAAGCGCCACTGTCCAGTGGTATTTTCCGGTTTTTCTGTGAAATTCCCCCTGTTTCGCCCCGGAGGTCGCCTGAAATACAGGCAGTTTCCACAGATTTCCACTTCCCTCCCACCGCCGCGGGAACGGCCCTTCCGCCTGTACGCTCTGCCCCTGGTTTCCCTGCGGAAGCTACGGGAATGCGGCCCCGGACGGCCCTCCTCCGGAATCGTCCATCTCCGAGGACCCGCTCCCGCTGGAATCCGCTGTCCGGACGGGGGATCTGCGGGAGAGCGGGTCACCGCCCGGGAATCTTCCTTCCGACAGGCTCTTTTCCACCCCGCGGTCTGTATGGCCTCTGGCGCCGGTCCCGCCAGCCCCCGCGGAGTCCGGCCCGGGTACGATTGCGCCGCTGTCTTTCCGCCGGCGGCGTATCCTTCCCCCGGAGCGCCAGGCATGCCCCGGAAAGGGCAGAAAAAACGCCCTGATTCCGGAAGAATCAGGGCGGATCTGGTCCGAGTGGGGAGACTCGAACTCCCGGCATCATGCTCCCAAAGCATGCGCGCTACCAACTGCGCTACACCCGGTCATGTTCGCACCGCTCTCCATTGTAGCAGCGGGGGGACGGAAATGCAAGGATTTTTTTATGGGAATTTTTTCCAGCTCCGGAGGGCAAATTTTCCTCTCTTTTCTCTTGACATGCCCCCCTGCCAGTGGTAAAATGTTATGCTTCATGCCTTCAGGGAAGTCTGCCCCCCCTTTCTCCCCTGGAGACAGGATACCATATCGAGCCTCAGAACTCAAGGCTTCCAGGAGATAAAGATACCACGCTCCCGGGTGTGCGGAAAAGCGGTCCGACCTGAATCTTCAACATTTTTTCGGGATATGTACCTCTTTTCCCTGCATCCGGGAGAATTCTGTACGAACCCAACCGTTGAGCCCAAAGAAAGCGAGTTGATTTAAAGCAATGACGGTCAAGGACGTCTACTACGGAAAGACCCTGCGCAAAAGCTTCGCCCGCTACGAGGAAATTCTGGAGATGCCGGACCTGCTGGCCATCCAGAAGGACTCCTACCACTGGTTCCTGGAGACCGGACTGCGGGAGGTCTTCAAGGACGTGGGCGCAATCACCGACTTCGCCGGCAAACTGGAGCTCTCCTTCCTGGACTACAGCATGGAGGAGAAGCCCAAGTACGATGTGGAGGAGTGCAAAGCCAGGGACGCCACCTACGCCGCCCCCATCAAGGTGACGGTCCACCTCCGCAACACCCAGACAAACCAGATCAACGAGCAGCAGCTCTATATGGGGGATTTCCCCATCATGACCCCCTCCGGCACCTTCGTCATCAACGGCGCCGAGCGGGTGATCGTCTCCCAGCTGGTGCGCTCCCCCGGCATGTACTTCACCCGCGCCGCGGACAAGGCCGAGAACCTGACCTTCTTCTCCCAGGTGATCCCCTACCGGGGCGCCTGGCTGGAGTACGAAACCGATCTGAGCGACATCTTCTATGTCCGCATCGATAAAAACCGCAAGGTGCCCATCACCTGCCTGATCCGCGCCCTGGGGCCAAGGACGGACGCCGGGATTCTGGAGATGTTCGGGGAGGACGAGCGGATTCTGGCTACCCTGGAGAAGGATCCCTGCAGGACCTACGAGGACGCCATGCTGGAGATCTACCGGAAGCTGCGCCCGGGCGAGCCCCCCACGCTGGAGACCTCCGAAAACCTGGTCCAGGCCACCTTCTTCGACCCCCACCGCTACGACCTCTCCATGGTGGGCCGCTACAAGTTCAACAAGAAGATGGCGCTCTGGACCCGCCTGGCCGGGCGCAAACTGGGCGCGCCCGTGGCGGATCCCACCACCGGCGAGGTCCTGGCGGACGCCGGCGCGGTCCTCACCCGGGAACAGGCCCAGGAGCTGGACTGGAGGGGCGTCAACGAGGCCACTGTGGACCTGGACGGCGAGATGGTCAAGGTCTTCTCCAACGACATGGTCCCCCTGGACCGCTTCGTGGACTTCGATCCCGCCGAACTGGATATCGACGAGAAGGTCAGCTATCCCGTCCTCATGGACCTCATGAACCAGTACGAGGGAGAGGACCTGAAGGAAGCCATCCGGGAAAACCGCACCCAGCTGATCCCCAACACGATCACCGCCCAGGATGTCATGGCCTCCATCAACTACCTCAACTGCCTGGCCCACGGCATCGGGACGCCGGACGACATCGACCACTTGGGCAACCGCCGCCTGCGCTGCGTGGGCGAACTGCTGCAGAACCAGTACCGGATCGGCTTCTCCCGCATGGAGCGGGTGATCCGCGAGCGCATGACCACCCAGGATCCGGATTCCGCCACCCCCACCTCCCTCGTCAACATCCGTCCCGTCACCTCCGCCATCAAGGAGTTCTTCTGCTCCAGCCCCTTAAGCCAGTTCATGGACCAGACCAACCCCCTGGCCGAGCTGACCCACAAGCGGCGCCTGTCCGCCCTGGGCCCCGGCGGTCTGAGCCGGGACCGGGCCTCCTTCGACGTCCGGGACGTGCACTACTCCCACTACGGCCGCCTGTGCCCCATCGAGACGCCGGAAGGTCCCAACATCGGCCTCATCTCCTATCTGGCCTCCTACGCCCGGGTCAACCGCTACGGCTTTATCGAGACCCCCTATCGCCGCGTGGACAAGGCGACCGGCCGGGTCACGGATGAAATCACCTATATGACCGCGGACCTGGAAGACGAGTACACGATCGGCCAGGCCACGGAGCCCCTGGACGAAGAGGGGCGCTTCCTCAATTCCCGCATCACCTGCCGCCGGCGCAGCGAGACCGTCAGCGTGGACCGCAGGGACGTGGATTACGTGGACGTGTCCCCGGGCATGATGGTGTCCGTGGCCACCGCCATGATCCCCTTCCTGCAGAACGACGACGCCAACCGCGCCCTGATGGGCGCCAACATGCAGCGCCAGGCCGTGCC
>CANRFA010000102.1 GCA_947629775.1 uncultured Oscillospiraceae bacterium | reverse complement strand
GAGATAAGCGGGATCGAACCGCTGACCTCTTGAATGCCATTCAAGCGCTCTCCCAGCTGAGCTATACCCCCATATGCGGTTGTGAGGCGCTGCCCGTCCGCAGCGATGTGTATATTACCAGAAGAGCAGCCCCTTGTCAATCCAAAAATCCGACCGGATTCCGGCGGGTTTCCGTCGATCTGCACAACAGTCCCCTTCTCCCTCCCCCAGGTCGGCACCTGCCTCGGAGCCGGAGGGGGCATACTCTTCCCGGGCGTTCCCGCCCTCTCCTCCGCCGCCTCCACACACCCACCAGGGTGGAATTCTTGCAGGAATCCAGCAGGTATGATATCATAAAGAAAAACCTTCAGGAAACCGGAGGGATCCCCATGGAACTTCGCCTTCTTCGCTACTTTCTGGCCATCGCCAGAGAGGGAACCGTTAACCGGGCGGCAGAAACCCTGCACATCACGCAGCCCACCCTGAGCCGCCAGATGAACCAGCTGGAGTACGAGCTGGGCGTCAGCCTCTTTGAGCACCAGGGCCGCGGGGTCGTCCTGACGGAGGACGGGATCCTGCTGCGCCGGCGGGCGGAGGAGATTCTGGAGCTGGTGGACAAGACGGAGCGGGAGCTGAGCCATTCGGAAGAGACCATCATGGGCAACATCACTGTGGGATACGGGGAAATCCGCTCCATGCACCGCCTGGCGGAGTACATCGCCTCCTTCTGCGAGTTCTATCCCCTGGTGCGCTTCTCCCTCTTCTCCGGCACGGCGGACATCGTGAAGGAGCGCATGGACCACGGCCTCATCGACGTGGGCCTGATGATGGAGCCCATCGACGCGGAGATGTACGACTACATCCGCATGGAGGAGACGGAGCGGATGGCCGTCTTTCTGCGCCCGGGGGATCCCCTGGCCGGGGAGGAAGCCATCCGGCCGGAACAGCTCGCGGGGAAGCCGCTCATCCTTCCCCACCGCTACCTGAACATCATGCGCAACTGGATGGGACCATACTTTCAGGAGGAGAACGTCCGCTTCGTGCAGAATCTGCCCGCCATGGGCGCCATTCTCACCGCCATGGGGCAGGGGTACATGCTTTCCATCGAAGAGGCTCTCCCCTTCCGGGACCCCGCAAAGCTGATCGCCGTACCCATGGCCGGCGGTCAGGAGCTGCACAGCATCCTGGCCTGGAAGCGGGGACAGCCCTTCGGGCAGGCGGCCGAGAGCTTTATCCGCCATTTAAAGGCCCAAAAGGCATAGATCAGGGTGCCTGAGAGGTATTTGACCACATCCCCGTGGCCACCTTATAATTTACGCACAGGAAGCCCCTCCGGCTCCTGTGCGTTTTTTCATTTCCGGCAGCAGATGGCACGTCCGGGCGGGAACCCGCCCCCCGATCTGACTGCCCTGACCATATTTACCGGCCAGCCAGGCACGTCCGGGTGCTTCCGGCCATCCTGGAGCGATCACGGCCCTTCGCCGGAGTACTCCGGCGGAGCCGGCAGCAGCGGATCAGGTCCCCGCGGAGCGGGAACGGACCGTGAGGAAAGGAGCAGAACATGAAGTACATCAAGCTGGGAAAATCAGACCTCAATGTCTCCCGAATCTGCATGGGTTGCATGGGCTTCGGGAACGCCGCCACGGGACAGCACAGTTGGACGGTGGACGAGGCGCAGACCCGGGAGATCATCCGCCACGGTCTGGACCTGGGCATCAACTTCTTTGACACCGCCATCGTCTACCAGAACGGCACGAGCGAACAGTTCGTGGGCCGGGCCCTGCGGGACTTCGCCCGCCGGGAGGACTATGTGATCGCCACAAAGTTCACGCCCCGGACCCAGGAGGAGATCGACGGCGGGGTCAGCGGTCAGAAGCACATTGAGAACTACCTGAACCAGAGTCTGAAGAACCTGGGCCTGGATTACGTGGATTTATACATCTGGCACATGTGGGACTACCACACGCCCATGGAAGAGATTATGGATGGCCTCCACCAGGCAGTGCAGGCGGGCAAGGCCCGGTACATCGGGATCTCCAACTGCTTCGCCTGGCAGCTGGCGAAAGCCAACTTCTACGCCCGGGAGCACGACCTGACGGAATTCATCTCCATCCAGGGTCACTACAACCTCATCGCCCGGGAAGAGGAGCGGGAGATGGCTCCCTTCTGCGCGGACCAGGGGATCGCCATGACCCCCTACAGCGCTCTGGCCGCTGGACGGCTCTCCCGTCGGCCCGGCGAGACCTCCAAGCGGCTTGCGGAGGACTCCTACGCCCGCTTCAAGTACGACGCCACCGCGGAGGCGGACGGGAAGATCATCGCCCGGGTGGCGGAGCTGGCGGACCGGCGGGGCGTCTCCATGACGGAAATCTCCCTGGCCTGGCTGCTGACGAAGGTCGCCGCCCCTGTAGTGGGCGCCACGAAGTTCTCCCACGTGGATGGTGCCGCCAGGGCCACTGAGCTGGAGCTGACGGAGGACGAGATCGCATATCTGGAGGAGCTGTACGTCCCCCACGCGCTTGCAGGCGTCATGGCCCAGAACGGCAAGCAGAAGGCCGGCAATGTAGTGTGAACGCCCGGCGGAGGCCCTGTACAGCACGCCCACCTTCGAGAACTTCATCTGTACCATTGAGCGCACCCTGGTGGCGGAGGAACACCTGGACGAAGAGGGCAAGGTGAACTGTAAGGCCTGGAAGCCGGTTCTCTTTGAATCCCCCCTGTCAATACGGAAGACCGGAGAGGTTCCGGGACTGTGCCTGTCCTTCCGGTCCGAATCGAAGAAAGGAGTCAACTGACATGAGCAACATCCTCGTAGCATATTTCAGCGCCAGCGGAACCACCGCCCGGGTCGCCGAAACCCTGGCCCAGGCGGCGGGGGCGGATCTCTACCGGATCCGGCCCCAGGTCCCCTATACGGAGGCGGACCTCAACTGGATGGACCGGAGCTCCCGCAGCTCCCTGGAGATGAAGGACCGGAAGAGCCGTCCCGCCCTGGCGGACCATGACGCCCATATCGAGGCCTATGACACCATCCTGCTTGGCTTCCCCATCTGGTGGTATGTGGCCCCCACCATCATCAACACGTTTCTGGAGAGCTACGACTTCTCCGGGAAGAAGATCGTCCTCTTCGCCACCTCCGGCGGCAGCGGCCTCGGCAGGACCGCGGCGGGGCTGCGCCCCTCCGTGTCGGCCAGCACGGTCCTCGTGGAGGGAAAACTGCTCAACGGCAGACCCACAGCCGCCGGTCTCCGGTCCTGGCTGGACACCGTCCTCTGATCCCTCTCCCCTGCACCCACTTCCACAGACAGTAAGGTGATCCTCATGCAGCAGAACAAATCAGAAGAAAACGTCATGGGCCGGGAGCGGGTGAGCCGGCTGGTGCTGGCTACCGGCCTGCCCCTCATGCTGAGCCTGCTCATTAATTCCCTCTACAACTTCGTGGACTCCGTCTTTGTGGCCCGGATCTCCGAGGACGCCCTGACGGCCCTCTCCCTGGCTTCCCCCGTGCAGATCCTGGTCTCCGCACTGGGACTTGGCAACGCGGTGGGGCTCAACGCCGCCATCTCCAAGGCCCTGGGGGAAAAGAAGCCGGATAAGGTGCGGAAGGCGGCGAACGCCGCCATCTTCCTGGCGCTCTGCGCCTGGGGGCTCATCGTGCTGCTCTGTCTGCTCTTCGTGGGACCCTACTTCGCCTGGCAGTCCGGAGGAAACGGGACCATCGCCGCCTATGGGCGCAGCTACCTCTCCGTCTGCATGCTGTTCTCTCTGGGGCAGATGGGGCAGTGGGTGTTTGACCGCTTCGTGATGGCCAGTGGCCGCTCCCAGCTGTTCCTCTTCACCCTCTCTGCCGCCTCCCTGACGAACCTCGTTCTGGACCCCATCTTCATCTTCGGGCTCTTCGGGGTGCCCCGGCTGGAGACGCTGGGGGCGGCCATCGCAACGGTGATCGGGCAGACGGTGGGCATGGTGGCCGGCATCCTCATCAATCGACGCTGGAACCCGGAGATCCCCTTCGGGCTCACCCTCCATCCGGACCGGGAGAGCCTGCTGGCGATCCTCAAGGTGGGGCTGCCCTCTACTCTGGTGCAGATCCTCACCTCCTTTGTCAGCGTGGCGATCAACTCTCTGCTCTTCGCCTTCTCCTCCACCGCCGTGGCGGTCTATGGGGTGTGCGCGAAGATCCAGAGCATTGTGACCGTTGGCGTCCACGGCATCAACAACGGCATGATCCCCATCGTCGCCTACAACTACGGGGCGGAACAGCCGGAGCGCATCGACGGCGCCCTGCGCTGGGCGATGATCGACGGCGCCGCCTTCTACCTGCCCTTCTTCGCTGCCCTGCTCGGGATCCCCGGGACGGTGCTTACCCTCTTTGACGCCTCCCCGGACATGCTGGCCATCGGAATCCCGGCCCTGCGGACCTTCGCGGTGGCCTGGTTTCTCTCCATCCCCAGCCTGGTGTACGCCGCCTCCCTTCAGGGTCTTTCCCTGGGCACGGCGAGCATGCGCCTCACCATGATGCGCCAGGCCATCTTCCCGGTTCTGCTGGCTCTGCTTCTTCGGGGGTTCGGGCGGCTGGAACTGGTCTGGCTGGCGTTCGTCCTGGCGGAGTGTCTGGGGATTCCCCTGGCCCTTCGCCTCTGGCACCGGGCCCGCAGCGCCTGCTTCCCCGGCCTTTCTCCGGCAACACCCAAGCTCCCGCAATATTCCCACTGACCGCCCCTTTCCGGCGGATTATTGGAGGTTCCTATGAAAAAACTGCTCTCCCTTCTCACCCTGACGGCCCTGCTTCTGGCGCTGGCCGCCTGCGGCGGCGGCCAAACCGGCGCCGGCTCCGCATCCGGCAACGGGGGCTCCTCCTCCGGTGCTCCGGACACATCCTCCGCCAGTACCGGCGGCTCCGCTTCGGAACCCGCAGGCGCCTCTTCGTCCTCCGCTTCCGGTACGACAGATGCCTCCTCCGCCTCCACCGGCTCCAGCGCTTCCACTTCTCAGTCCGGCAGCGCCTCGGAACCTTCCGGCGAAGCGGCCGGCGGCCACGTGATGGTGGTCTACTTCTCCGCCACCGGCAACACGGCGGGCATCGCCCAGAGTCTGATAGACGGTCTGGGCGCGGACTCCTACGAGATCATCCCGGCGGAGCCCTACACGGACGCGGATCTGGACTACGGAGATCCCCAGAGCCGCAGTTCCATCGAATGCAACGACCCGGACGCCCGGCCCGCCATCTCCGGCGAGACGCCGGACCTGAGCGGCTATGACATCATCCTCCTGGGCTATCCCATCTGGTGGGGCGAGGCTCCCCGGATCCTGGACACCTTCGTGGAGAGCCAGGATCTGTCCGGCAAAACCGTCATCCCCTTCTGCACCTCCGGCAGCAGCGGCTTTGGCAGCAGCGACGCCGCCCTCAAAGCCGAGGTGCCCTCCTCCACCTGGCTGGAAGGGCACCGCTTCTCCGCCGGCGCCTCCCGGGACGAGGTTCTGGAGTGGGTGAACGGCCTGGGTCTCAACCTGGCATGAAAGGAGTCAGACGGGCGGTCGACGGGGCCATGACCGTCCTTCTCCCCCTCCTGATGGGGGAACTGCTCCTGGGGCAGGAGGTTCACAAGTGGATGGGCGCGACCATGCTGGTCCTCTTTCTCGCCCACCACCTTCTGAACCTCGCCTGGTGGAAGAACCTCTTCCGGGGCGCATACACCCCGGCCCGGGCCCTCGGCACCGGTCTCAACCTGCTGCTTCTGGCGGACATGGTGGCGCTGGGCGTCAGCGGGATCTGGATGTCCGGCTTTGTGTTCGCCTTCCTGCCCCGCTTCGGCGGGCTGGTACTGGCCCGGCGGCTGCACCTGTTCGCCTCCTTCTGGGGCCTGCTTCTGATGTCCGCCCACCTGGGGCTTCACGCGGACGCCATGCTGGCCGCGATCCGCAGGCGCTTCCCGGAAGGGGAAACCGGATGGCGGCTGCCTCTCCGGCTGTTCTCCCTGGCCCTCTGCCTCTACGGGCTGTACGCCTTTTTCGCCCAGCGGATCCCGGACTACCTGTTCCTGCGGGCCGCCTTCCTGGCGTTTGACGAAAGCAAGCCCGCCCCTGTTTTCTTTTCGGAAACCATCGCCATGGTGTGGCTGTTCGCCACCCTGGCGTATCTGCTGCGCGGCGCCCTGCGGAAAGCCGGACACAGGCAGGCGAGGGCTTCCCTGAAGAATCTCTGGAAAGGGGCCTCCTTCGCAGTTCCCGTCCTGGTCTGCGTGGCCGCAGTTTTCCTGATCCATGCCCCGGCCTCCCCGCCTTCCTGGTCCGGGGCGGCCTCGGGCAGTTCGTCCGGGGCTGTCAGCGGCGGGAACGCCGCCTCTTCTGCCGGCTCAGGTGTATCCTCCGGCTCTTCCACAACTGCGGGCACGGGCTCCGGTTCCGCCTCCCAGGCTCCGGACTCCTCCGCTTCCCCGGAGGACGGACTTGTTCTCCTGCCTGGCGGCACCTTCATCATGGGCAGTCCGGAGGACGAGCCCTGGCGCTCAGCGGATGAAACCGCCCACACCGTGACCGTCTCGGACTTCTACCTGAGCCCTTACGAGGTCTCCCAGAGGGACTACGAGGCCCTGATGGGCGCCAATCCCTCCAGTTTTACCGGCGAAGACCTGCCGGTAGAGAATGTGTCCTGGCTGGACGCCGTAGCGTACTGCAACGCCCGCAGCGAACAGGAAGGGCTCACACCCGCCTACACGGTAGACGGCGAAACCGTCTCCTGGGACCGGAGCGCCAACGGCTATCGGCTGCCCACGGAGGCGGAGTGGGAGTACGCCTGCCGGGCGGGAACCGCCACTCCGTTCAATACGGAGACCTCCATCAGCCCGGAGGAGGCCGACTACTACGGCACGTATCCGTATGAGATCGAGAACAACTACTTCTCCCAGGAGAATCTCTCCACCCGCCCCGGCCAGTACCGGCAGACCACGGTGGCCGTGGACAGCTTCTCCCCCAACGCCTGGGGACTCTGGAACATGCACGGCAACGTCAGCGAGTGGGTCTGGGATCTCTACGGAACCTA
>CANRFA010000101.1 GCA_947629775.1 uncultured Oscillospiraceae bacterium | reverse complement strand
ACTGAGACCAAGGAGAAGGCCGAGGCCAAGGGTAAGACCAAGACCAAGGGCAAGACCAAGACCAAGGGCAAGACCAAAGATAAGGACGAGGAACGCATCACTCCCGATAAGGGAATGGTCATCAAGGTCCGCACACCCAGAACGAAGGATTTATGCTGGTCTCCTTCTGCTGTCTATGAGACAGAGTGCCTGATGCATAAGGTCAAGTACTGCCGGATCATCCGCAAGCCCTACCGGAACGGCTGGCGGTACTTTCTCCAGCTGGTTCTGGAAGGAACCGCTCCTCTGAAGGTCAACCCGAAAACAGGTGAACTGCTGCATCCCCTTGGAAAAGGGCGTGTGGGCATTGATCCGAGTACCAGAACCGTAGCGGTTTCCTCCAAAACGCGGGTTCTGCTGGAAGAACTGGCAAAGGGTATCAAACATACCCACCATAACATACAGCGGATTCTGCGGGCTATGGACCGCTCCCGCCGGGATACCAACCCGGAGATGTTCGATCCGGAAACCGGTAAGATCATTCCCATCGACAAACTGCCTGCACACTGTGTGAAGGACGGCAAACGTCTCTGGAAGTACAGTCGCCGGTACTGGAAGATGGACTGGGCCCTGCGGAAAGAGTACCGAAGACTCCACGATATGCGACTCCAGAAGCATCGGGAACTCGCCAATAAGATCATCGGTCTTGGCAACGAGTTCTTTTACGAGAAGATGAACTGGGCCTCTCTGGCAAAGAAGGCTATGTCGGATGCGGCAAAGGCGAAACAGGAAGCGGAAAAGGCCAGGAAGAAAGAGGAGCGGGCAAAGAAGAAGGCAGAAAAGGACAGGCAGAAAGCGAAAAAGCAGCCGCAGAAGAGGACCAGAAAGAAGGATACTTTTGCCGAAGTTGCTTCCGCTACAGTGTCTGAACCTGCTACGCCTGCACCTGTTACTGTCTCCTTAACTGCAGTTCCCGCCCCTGCGCCTGTTCCTGTAAGGGCAAAGAAGAAGAAACGGCGCCGCAGGCGGTTTGGCCGCTCTATCGAGGGCAAGGCTCCCGCCACCTTTGAAAGATGCCTCAAACACGCTGTTATTCGAGGCGGTGGTGTCTTTCACTACATCAAAACAGCTGCCTGTAAGGCATCCCAATACCACCATGACATCAAAGAGTTCATCAAGCCCTCTCTGAGTGAACGGTTCAAAGAGATCTGTGGAAAAAAGGTACAGCGGGATATCTATTCCGCATACCTGATCCAGCACGTCAACAAGAATCTGGATGGATATCTCCAGGAGTCCCTGGAAGCCGACTTTGAAGCGTTCCTTGTTCTGTATCAACAGGAATATGATCGCCTGGTTGCCCTGAAGGCAGCCGGTGAAACCCTCCCCTCCAGCATGGGGATCTGATTCATTAAAACCCTGTACCTGTTCATAACCATATTATCCATACGTGGATATTGATCATAACCCCAGCATGTAACTTAAGAAAATCAGGTATGTTTTGCCGCCTGCGTCGCCGGGAGTGTATGCCCCGTAAGCGACGAAAAAGTGATTCACAGAATGGGAACGGCAGTATATCATCCTCCAGGATATATGCTGCAGTTCAGGCCCCATGTTTGTCTTTCGAGGCATTCATGTCGCACATTTGTGTGAACCCCCAGGCAAAGCCAGGCCTTGGCCTGGTGGCGCGGGGGAGCATTCAGTGTTGAGAATCTCTGGCGACCTGTTCCGCCGCGGTCATGCCGGCGATGCGGCCGGTGTTGACGGCGTAGCCCATGGAGTTGCCGGGCAGCAGGAACATGTAGCTGTCGTCGTAGATGTTGCAGGAATCCGCGCCGGCGGCGTAGAGGCCGTGGATGGGCAGGAAGTCCTTATCGCAGACCTCGCAGTTCTCGTTGATACGGATGCCGCCTACGGTGCCGTAGCCGCCGGGGCAGACGCGGGCCCGGGAGCCATTCCCGGCTGGCTGGAGGACCGGCAGCGGACCTTCCTGGAGGAGTGCCGGGCCCTGGGCTGCGCGCCGGATTTCTGGTCCGTGTTCCTCTACCCCTATCAGACCGAGGCGGGACAGCCCTCTCCGGTTCATCAGCGCTCCAGCGACGTCCACACGGAGGAGAAGCAGATTCAGCACGTCCGGGAGTTCCTGCGGGCGGCGGGGATGGAGAGCTGCAAGCTCTTTGTCTCCGAGTGGAACATCACGGTCTCCGACCGGGACTACCTGAACGACAGCACCTACCGGGCGGCCTACCTCGCCCAGAAGCTGCCGAAGATCTGGAATCAGATCGACCTGGTGGCGGTCAGCCTGGGCTCGGATCTGGTGGGCAGCCACTACGATACCTACAAGGTGGTGAGCGGCGGCATGGGCCTTCTGACCCGCACCGGGATCCGCAAGCCGGCCTTCTTCGCCCTCCAGTTCCTCAACAGCCTGGGGCTGTGGGTGATCGACCAGGGGGAGAACCACGTGGTGACCCGCACCTCGGACGGCAGCCTCTTCCTGCTCTGCTCCAACCAGAAGCACTTCAACAGCCAGTACTACATGCGCTCCGAGGAGTCCTTCGAGCCCGGCAAGCTGGACGAGCTCTTCGAGGACCTGGATCCCATCGAGCTGACGTTCCGTCTGGACGGCATGCCGGAGGACGCCGTCTGCGCAGTGAAGGTGCGGACCATCTCCTCCCGGGAGGGCAACATCCTGGGCGAGTGGGAGAAGTTCCAGTTCGAGACGGACCTGAAACCCCACGACATCCACTATCTGCGGCAGGCCTGCTACCCCCGCCTCACCATGTTCACCGCCCGGGTCCAGAAGGGAATCCTGGAGGTCAAGCAGACGGTGCAGCCCAACGAGGTGGTGCTGTTGCACATCTACGCCCGGGACTGAGCGCCAGCTGACAGGTCATACCCGAAGACAGAAAAAGCCGATCTCCTCTCCGCTTAAAGCAGAGGGGAGATCGGCTTTTGTTATGATCCTGCGGGAATCCGCAGGGAAGGTAATATGGATGATGAGGACTGTTGGAGCAGGAGGGAGCTGCGCCAGGGCTTTTCAGGCGGAGCGGGACCGCCTGTCTGGCCGAGCAGGTGCGGAAAGAGAGAAGGCGGAGGTTTCGGGACCTCTCACAGGCGGCGGATATGGAACCCGCCGTCCACGTCGATCACGGTACCGGTGGAGTAGCAGAAATCGTCCGAGCAGAGGGCCCGGACCGCCTTTCCGATGTCCTCCGGCATGCCCCAGCGCCCAATGGGCAGCAGGCCGTTTTCGATCTGCTCCGTGTAGAGGGCTCGCACCTTGAGGTTCATGTCAGTCTTAATGATCCCAGGCCGGATTTCGTAGACGTAGATTCGCTCCGGAGCCAGGCGGTCCGCATAGAGCTGTGTGATCATGGAGACGCCAGCCTTGGAGACGCAGTACTCGCCCCGGCGGATGGAGGAGACGGCGCTGTTCAGAGAGGCGATATTGACAATGGTGCCCCGCTTGGCCCCCTGGAGGGGCTGCTCCATCATCCGCCTGGCCACCAGCTGAGTGAGGAACATGGGGGCCTTGGTGTTGATGGACATCACGTAGTCATAGCTGTCCTCGGTCATATCGAGGATATCGCAGCGCTCCTTCGCCATGACGCCGGCGTTGTTGACCAGGACGTGCAGTTCGCCGAAGAGGCTGTAGACCTCGTCCACGATCCGCTGCCGGTCCCCCTGGCGGCTGACATCGGCGGTGATCCAGGCGTAATCCACACCGGCCTCGTTCAGAGTGCGGGTGGTCTCCGGACAGGCCTCCTCCGGTCGGGTAGCGACGATGGCCACCCGGTAGCCGCTGACGCCCAGTTCCCGGGCGATTCCAAGTCCGATGCCACGGCTTCCGCCGGTGACAAGTGCATTTTTCATGAAAACCTCCTTGTTCGTGGGAAGAGAATGTGTGGTTCAGGGTCCGGGACGGCATTCGGAGGTTGCCTCTGGCCGGTCCTGGAAGCGGGGGATGCCATGACTCGCTCGGGAGCGGGTCATGAGGGACTGAATCAGAGCTGTACAGGAAATGATCAGGACTCCTCGGGCTCGTAGTAGCGGATCAGGGCCTGGGTGCCCAGATTGCCGCAGCCCTGGGCCTCCAACTGCTGGCAGTTCGCCAGGACCTGGGAGAGGACGTCCAGCCACAGACCGCTGGCCTGGGATTCCTCCAGGGCGAGGCTCATGTCCTTGATGAAGTGCTTGAGGAAGAAGCCCGGAGCGTAGTCCCCGGCCAGGATCTTTCCGCCCAGAGCATCCAGCTGGTGGCTGCCGGCGGCGCCGGTGGAGACGGAGCGGATCAGGACCTCCGGGTTCAGACCCTTGGCCTTCGCGTAGGCGATGGCTTCGCAGACGCCAGAGAGGGTGCCGGCGATCATGATCTGGTTGGCCAGCTTGGCGTGCTGGCCGTTGCCCGCCTGGCCCTGCCAGTTGAGATTGGTGCCCATGGCATGGAAGAGAGGCAGACAGGCCTCGTAGTCCTCCTTTTCGCCGCCCACCAGGATGGAGAGGGTGCCGTTGCGGGCGCCGGTGTCTCCGCCGGTAACGGGGGCGTCCAGAACGTAGAGGCCCCGACGCAGTCCCTCTTCGTGGAGCCGGACCGCCAGGGTGGGGCTGGTGGTGGTCATGTCGATCAGGTAGGTGCCGGGGGTGGCGGAGTCGAAGATGGCGCCGGTGTCGAAGTAGACCTCCTCCACATCCTTCGGGTAGCCCACCATGGTGATGACGGCGTCCCGTCCGGCCACGCACTCTGCGATGGTGGGGTGGAAGATGGCGCCCTCTGCGAGCACGTCCTGGATCTTTTCCGGGTGCCGGGCGTAGACGTGGAGCTCGAAGCCCGCCTTAAGAAGATTGCGGACCATGCCCTTGCCCATGATGCCGACGCCGATAAAGCCGATCTCTTTCATGATGGTCTCCTTTCTGCCTCCGAGGCGAAGCGCACCAGCTTGTCCTTCAGGCCCCGGATTCCGGCGCGCATGAGGTCGATATCTGTGCTGCTGATGCAGAGGTTGATGTCCTTTGCGAAAAGAACCTGCAGACTGTCCGGCCCGTGGATGCCGAAGGCCTTCCCGTTTGCTTTGCAGGCGTCCGCCACCCGGCGGATGGCGGTGTACTCCATCGGATCCAGGAGCTTCCCGGGGATCCCCAGGGAGATGGAGAGGTCGTTGGGTCCCACGATGAGGGCGTCGATGCCCTCCGTGGCGGCGATGGCCTCCACATTCTCGATGGCCAGGGCCGTCTCGATCTGGGCGATGGAGAGCACCTGACTGTTGATCTCCTCCATGGCGGCGGAGAGGTCTGGCTGGGGCCGGTAGTACATGGACCCCACGCCGCTGCAGAAGCCCCGGTCCCCGATGGGCGCGTACTTGGACCAGCGCACGATCTCCTTCGCCTGTTCGGGGGTCTCCGTCATGGGGACCATGACCCCCTTGGCCCCGGCATCCAGGGAGCGGGAGATGCTCTCCTTATCGAGCATGGGGACCCGCAGAAGGGCAGTCAGATCCAAGGCATGGGCCATCTGGAAGAGATCATGAAGGGTCTCCAGGTTGTAAGCCGCGTGTTCGCAATCAAACATGACAAAGTCCAGGCCGCACTCCTTCGCGACGATGCAGAAGGCGGGGTTGCGCTCCATGCGGACCATGGTGCCGTAGACCCGTTCGCCGGCCTTGAGGCGTTCTTTCAGGTTCATGTGGGTTCTCCTTGAAAAGATATGGATCTCGCAGGGCAGCCCCCTCCGGGGAAGAATCTGCCCGTTTCTTCCGTAAGATTATACCATTTGCGCCGGGGTATGGGAAGAGGAAAATTCCAGGGCCGGGGTGAGTCGCGCAGACCGGGTAATGCAAGCTGGAGAGTGCGGATACGGAAACAGGCGCCGGATACCCTGACGGGTCCCCGGCGCCTGGATTCTCTGCGGAACAGATCTGCGGGGAGAAGAACTGCGGATCAGCGGATCATGCCGGAGCGCAGGAAGAGTTCCTGGAACCGGTCCTGGGCGAAGCGGTAGACGTTTTCCTCGAACTCCTGGCTGGCCAGCAGGAAGGCCTCTCCCTTCTCCGTGAGGCGGGTGTTACCCCCATGGCGGCCGCCCTGGGTGCGCTCCACCACTGGATAGCCCAGCTCCCGCTCCAGCCCGTTGATCATCTCCCAGGCCTTGCCGGGGGAGAGGGCCATGGCCTTGCAGGCCTGGCGCAGGTTGCTGGTGTCCGCAATGAGAAAAAGCAGCAGTTTGAGACGGGAGCTGAAGAAGGGCGCCTCCCGCTCGAAGGTCACCCGCAGCCGGGGCCGGAGGATGGCCTGGTTGTGCTCCTCCAGGCGCTCCCGCAGGTCCGCCTCGTTGTGGATGTTGGCGAAGATGCCCGGGTCCTCCACCTCCACGACGGTCCGGTGCTCCGCCAGCGGCTGCAGGGCGTCCCGCAGGGTGACGGTCTCCGGGGCCTCCAGCACATAGCGGGTTCCTGCGGCGGAGAGGACAAAGGGGTGTCCGAAGTGCCCCTGGTACCGGGGCGAGACCATGTCTCCGGGGGCCTGGATCAGCTTCTGGAGGGTGTCCGCGGTGAACATGGGGATGTTGACCGGGGTGAAGACCACCCGGTCGCACTTGCCCTGCAGGTACTTCATCCCGATCTGCGCGCACTCCAGCAGGCGGGGGTTCTCCTCGTCTCCCCCGGGGACGAAGATCACGCCATAATCGGCCAGCTCGTAGCGCACGTCGTACTCGTCGCTGCCCGTGATGATGATGATGGGGAAGACGCCGCACTGCTGAAGGGTGATGACCTCCCGGCGGACGATGGAGATGGAGCCCACCTGCAGCATGGGGCGGGCGATTTTGCGGCTGGCGGCGGCGATGATGCCCCCTGTCCGGCTGATCTTCATCCCTTGCTGCCCTCCGCCGCGCAGTCCGCCGGTCCGCCCCGCAGGATATCCAGCCCGTGGGCCAGAGCGGGAAGGACCGAGGCCAGGTTCTCCGTGGCGCCCTTCGGGGAGCCGGGGACGTTGACGATCAGGGTGAGGTCGCGGATGCCGGCCTGGGCCCGGGAGAGGATGGCCCGGGGGGTGATCGCCAGAGAGGCGGCCCGCATGGCCTCCGGAATGCCGGGGGTCAGGCGCTGGCAGACCTCCAGGGTGGCCTCCGGGGTCACGTCCCGGGGAGAGAAGCCGGTGCCTCCGGTGGTGACCAGCAGGGCGGGGGCGGGATCC
>CANRFA010000100.1 GCA_947629775.1 uncultured Oscillospiraceae bacterium | reverse complement strand
TAGGCCCTGGCCAGCTCGTTGGTGGAGGGAACCTGTTCCTCCTCCCGGACCACCTCCCGCAGGATGTCGTCCTCCAGAATCCGGGCGATCTGCAGGTAGATCAGCGTCTGATCGCTGAGGGTACCCTTCATGCCGCGCCCTCCTTCCTTGGTTCATTACTCATGTAATGAACTATAGCAGCAGGGAACCCATGGGTCAAGGGATCCGCAGAAAAATTCTTCTGAAGGCTCCATGACCGGCACCTTCCATTTTGGCTCTCCTCTTCCGTTTTCCTCCAGAAGCCCGGTTTTCCCCTCCGGAAGCGGCGGAAGGGGGACAAAAGGGCCCTGGAAGGGCCTTCCCTGGCAATGTTGTACGAACATTTTCAATTTCAGGAAGTTTTTTTAAAAAAAGGGTTGAAAAGGGCGACCATTTGTGTATAATGAACAGTGGAGGATGGATTGACCATCTAATTCACATTCAGAAAGGACGAGCGCATAATGAAGAAAAGGCTTTTGGCAGTGCTTCTCGCAGCCGCGACAGTTCTGTCTCTGGTCGCCTGCGGTGGCGGAGGCGGCGGCGCCTCCAGCGGCGGTGGCGGAGGCGCGGCCAGCAGCGGTGGCGGCGCGGCCAGCAGCGGCGCCTCCAGCGGCGGCGGTGCGGCCAGCAGTGGCGGCTCCAGCGCCAGTACCCCCGCTGGCGACTACAAGGTAGCCATGGTCACCGACTACGGCGACATCACCGACCAGTCCTTCAACCAGACCACCTACGAGGCGGTCAAAGACTTCGCCGAGGCGAACAATATCCCCTACAAGTACTATAAACCCACCAACGACGCCACTTCCGCCCGTGTCCAGTCCGTGGAGCTGGCGGTAGCTGAGGGCTATAACATCATCGTGATGCCCGGCTACGCCTTCGGCGGCACCGTCGTCGAAGTGGCCCCCCAGTATCCCGATGTGAAGTTCATCGCGCTGGACGTGGCGGCCGGCGACCTGCTGGAGACCGCTGTGGCCAACAAGGGCGAGACCTACTCCTACAACCCCGACGACTATAACCTGGCCGACTATGTGGACCTGAGCAACGTCTACTGCGCGGTCTACCAGGAAGAGCTCTGCGGCTACATGGCCGGCTACGCCGCCGTGAAGCTGGGCTACACCAAGCTGGGCTTCCTGGGCGGCATGGCCGTTCCCGCCGTCATGCGCTATGGCTACGGCTACGTGCAGGGCGTTGACGCGGCCTCCAAGGAGCTGGGCATCACCACCGAGCTGAAGTATGTCTACGCCAACCAGTTCTCCGGCGACCCTGACATCAAGGCCTACATGGATACCATCTATTCCGGCGGCACCGAGATCGTCTTCGCCTCCGGCGGCGGCGTGTACACCTCCGCGGTGGACGCGGCCAAGGAAGTGGATGGCGCCAAGATCATCGGCGTCGACGTGGACCAGCAGAACACCATCGCCATCTATGCCTCCGGCGTGGACACCTCCAAGGAACTCTCTGCTGATGATCAGGCCCTGATTGACAGCTACAAGTCCCTGACCGTCACCTCCGCCATGAAGGGCCTGCGCGCCACCACCATGGACACCCTGGAGGATGTCATCCTCAACGGCAACTGGGACAAGTACGTCGGCAAGATCGACACCCTGGGTCTGGTTTCCGGCGACGATCCCGAGGCCAACTACGTCGGCCTGCCCATGGCGAGCACCCAGTTCGAGGACGGCAAGTTCTCCCAGGACGACTACAAGGCTCTCGTAAAGAGCATCTTTGACGGCACCGTCACAGTCTCCAACGACATCTCCGTGGAGCCCACCGTGACCAACGTCAACGTCTCCTACCTGGGCAACATCAAGTAAGGAAGCAATCTGATCGGGACGGGGCTGCCTGCGCGCAGCCGTAATACAGGCAGCCCCCTTTCCCGGACCGGTTCATATGTCCGAAGGGGACGAGCACCTCACTCGTTCCCTTTTTTGGCATCTCTGCAAGATCCTGTATGTCAGTGAGAGGAGTGATTTGGAATTGGACAACACCCCGTATGCGATTGAAATGCTGCACATCACCAAGCGTTTCCCCGGAATCATTGCCAATGACAACGTCACCATTCAACTCAGGCGGGGCGAAATCCATGCGCTGCTGGGGGAAAACGGTGCCGGAAAGTCCACCCTGATGAGCGTTCTCTTCGGCCTCTATCAGCCGGAGGAGGGCGTCATCAAGAAGGACGGCAAGGAAGTCAAGATCAACAACCCCAACGACGCCAATGATCTGGGAATCGGCATGGTGCACCAGCACTTCAAACTGGTGGAATGTTTCTCCGTCCTGGACAACATCATCCTGGGCGTGGAACCCACCGGCGCCATGGGCGTACTGCAGAAGGAGCAGGCCCGTCAGAAGGTCATGGCTCTGTCTGAGAAGTACGGCCTGAGCGTCAACCCCGACGCCCTGATCGAGGACATCTCGGTGGGTATGCAGCAGCGCACCGAGATTCTGAAAATGCTGTACCGGGACAACGAGATTCTGATCTTCGACGAACCCACCGCCGTTCTGACCCCCCAGGAGATCGAGGAACTCCTGCACATCATGAAGAACCTGGCCGCCGAAGGAAAGAGCATCCTCTTCATCTCCCACAAACTCAACGAAATCATGTCGGTCGCCGACCGCTGTTCCATCCTCCGGAAGGGCAAGTACATCGGCACGGTCGACATCGCCAAGACCGACAAGGCCGAACTGAGCCGCATGATGGTCGGCCGCGACGTGGAGTTCGTGGTGCAGAAGAAGCCCCCTCAGCCCAAGGATGTGGTCCTGGACGTGAAGGACATGACGGTGGCCTCCAAGGTTCACAAGAACAACGCCGTCAAGAACGTGTCCTTCAAGGTCCGCGCCGGCGAAATCGTGTGCATCGCCGGCATCGACGGCAACGGCCAGACCGAACTTGTCTACGGCATCTCCGGCCTGGAACCGCTGGTCAGCGGCTCTCTGTCCCTCTGCGGGCAGGATATCACGAAAGCCCCTATCCGGAAACGTTCCACCATGGGCATGAGTCACATCCCCGAGGACCGGCACAAGCACGGTCTCGTTCTGGACTACACCCTGGAGGACAACATCGTTCTGCAGCGCTACTTCGAGCCCGAATTCACAAAGAGCGGCTTCCTGCGCCGCAAGAACATCCGCACCTATGCCGAGCGGCTCATCGAGCAGTACGACGTCCGCTCCGGCCAGGGCCCCATCACCATCGCGCGCTCCATGTCCGGCGGCAACCAGCAGAAGGCCATCATCGCCCGCGAGATCGACAAGGATCCGAAACTGCTGATCGCCGTACAGCCCACCCGCGGCCTGGACGTAGGCGCCATCGAGTACATCCACAGCCAGATCGTGGCGCAGCGGGATGCCGGCAAGGGCGTCCTTCTGGTCAGTCTGGAACTGGACGAAGTCATGAACCTCTCCGACCGCATCCTGGTCATGTACGAAGGCGAACTGGTCGGAGAATTCGATCCCAAGACGACCACCGTCGAAGAACTCGGTCTCTACATGGCCGGCGGTAAGAGGAAGGAGGTACACGGATGAAACAGGAGAACAAATCCTTCGGGCGCAAACTGCTGGAGAACGACGGCTTCCAGACCCTTCTGGCCTCCATTCTCTGCATTCTCGGCGGCCTGCTGGTGGGCTTCATTGTTCTGCTGCTCATCGAGCCCAGCGGAGCCGTCAGTTCCATGGGCGCCGTCATCAAGAACTTCTTCCACTACCCCCAGGCCCTGTGGTTCAAGTACTTCGGCCAGACCCTGGTACGCACGGTGCCCCTGCTGATGTGCGCGCTCTCGGTTCTCTTCGCCTACAAGGTAGGCATGTTCAACATCGGCGCGGCCGGACAGTACGTGGCCGGCGCCTGCGCCACCCTGTATTTCGCGCTGGGGCTTAAGATGCCCTGGATCGTCTGCATCCTGGCCGGCATGGCGGCCGGCGCCCTGCTGGGCGCCATCTCCGGCGCGCTGAAGACCTACTGCAACGTCAACGTGGTTATTTCCGGCATCATGCTCAACTGGATCGGCCTCTATGCGACCAACACCATCCTGGCTACCGTCAAGAACCCCACCAGCCCCTATACGCTGCCGGTGGCCAGCGTCAACCCGGGCGCGGTCATCCCCTCCCTGGGGCTGGACAAGCTCTTCAACGAGAAGACCGTCACGCTGGCGGTTCCCCTGGCGATCATTGTCGCCGTTCTGATCTGGGTGGTCCTCAACAAGACCATGTTCGGCTACGAGCTGAAGGCCACCGGCAACAACTTCAATGCCGCCCGCTATGCCGGCATGAAGGAAAACCGCAACATCATCCTCACCATGGTCATCGCCGGCGCGCTGGCGGGCCTGGGCGCCGCTCTCTTCTATCTGACCGGCATTGAGGACTGGGAGACCACCATGTCCGCCGTTCCCGGCATGGGCTTCAACGGCATCGCCGTGGCCTTCCTGGGCGGTCTGGATCCTCTGGGCTCCATTCTCGCGGCCTACTTCATCCAGCACATCACCTCCGGCGGCGGTGGCGTGGACCTGAGCTACTACTCCTCCCAGATCTCCAGCCTGATCTCCTCGCTCATCATCTTCCTGTGCGCCTTCGTGGGCTTCTTCAAGATGTTCATCCTCAAGCGGATCCGTCTCAGCGATGAGAAGAAGGCCGAAGCCGCCAAATCTGCGAAAGGGGGTGCCGGGAAATGATCCTGCTGGTACAGTATACCCTGCTTTTCACCTCCGTGCTGCTGCTCGTGGCTCTGGGCGGCTGTTTTGCCGAGCACTCCGGTGTCATTAACATCGGACTGGAGGGCATCATGCTCGTCGGCGCCCTGGGCGGCGCTCTGACCATGAAGTTCCTGCCCGTCTCCGTCGGCGCCCCGGTCATGATCCTGGCGGTCATCCTGGTCAGCGCCCTCTCGGGCCTGGTGGCCTCCCTCTTCCTGGCGGTGGCCGCCATCAGCTTCAACGCGGACCAGACCATCACCGGTACCGCCATCAACATGCTGGCGACCGCGGCCGCCACCGTCGGCGTGAAGGCCATGAACACCATCTCCTCCGGCGGCAGCGACGTCTCCTCCGAGATTGCCTACACCTCCGCCCGGGAACTGCTGACCGTCAAGCTTGGTCCCCTCACCCTGAACTGGTTTGTGCTGGTCACCATTCTTGCCCTGATTCTCAGCTACTTCGTCCTTTATAAAACCCGCTTCGGCCTTCGTCTGATGGCCTGCGGCGAGCACCCCCAGGCGGCGGACAGCGTGGGCATCAACGTTTATAAAATGCGCTACGCCGGCGTCATGATCTCCGGCGTGCTCGGCGGTCTGGGCGGCATCGTCTACATTACCGCCGGCATCAACTCCTGGAAGTTTGAGAACGGCGTGGCGGGCTTCGGCTTCCTGGCCCTGGCCGTCATGATCTTCGGCGCCTGGCATCCTCTCAAGATCGCCGCCGCCGCCCTGCTCTTCGGCGTGTTCCGCGCCCTGGGCAACGTCTACACCGGCATCGACTTCCTGGCCTCCCTCAAGCTCAGCAGCACGATCTATAACATGCTGCCCTACATCATCTCCCTGATCGTCCTCGCCTTCACCTCGAAGAACTCCCGCGCGCCCAAGGCGGAGGGCATCCCCTACGACAAGAGCCAGAGGTAAGCTCTGTCAGTCTCAACAGGCGGCTGCCGCGGCGGAATACTGCGGCAGCCCCTTTTTTCCTCTGATTTCTGACGAAAGGTGGTCCGCACATTGAAAAAATACAGGCGCGTCTTCCTGATCGTTCTGGACTCCCTGGGCGTTGGCGCCCTTCCGGACGCCGCCGAATACGGAGACGCCGGAACGGATACCCTGGGGCACATCTCGGATACCGTCCCCCATCTGAACATCCCCAACCTGCAGAAGCTGGGCATGGCCAACCTCCACCCCCTGAGCAAGGTTGCCCCCGTGGAGCACCCGCTCGGCTACTACACCTCCCTGAAGGAGGCCAGCCACGCCAAGGACACCATGACCGGGCACTGGGAGATGATGGGCATTCTCACCACGAAGCCCTTCCAGACCTTCACGGAACACGGCTTCCCCCAGGAACTGCTGGACGAGCTCACCCGCCGCACCGGCCACAAGTGCATCGGCAACAAGAGCGCCAGCGGAACCGAAATCCTGGAAGAACTGGCGGAAGAGGAGATCGCCACCGGCAACATGATCGTCTACACCTCCGCCGACTCCGTGCTGCAGATCTGCGGCAACGAGGAGACCTTCGGACTGGAGGAACTCTACCGCTGCTGCGCCATTGCCCGGGAACTGACCATGCGGGACGAATGGAAGGTGGGCCGGGTCATCGCCCGCCCCTATGTGGGCAAAAAGCGGGGCGAGTTCAAGCGCACCAGCAACCGCCACGACTACGCCCTTAAGCCCACCGGCCGCACCGCCCTGGACGTGATGAAAGACGCCGGCCTCGAAGTGATCTCCGTGGGCAAGATCTTCGACATCTTCGACAGCGAGGGCCTCACTGAGTCCAACAAGTCGAAGAGCTCCGTCCACGGCATGGAGCAGACCATCGAGATCGCGAAGCGGGACTTCACCGGCCTCTGCTTTGTCAACCTGGTGGATTTCGACGCCCTCTGGGGCCACCGCCGCAACCCCATCGGCTATGGGGAAGAGCTGGAGCGCTTCGACGTCAAGCTGGGCGAACTGATGCCGCTGCTGGGAGAGGAGGATCTGCTGATTCTCACCGCCGACCACGGCAACGATCCCACCCATACGGGCACGGATCACACCCGGGAGCAGGTTCCCTTCGTGGCCTGGTCCCCCTCCATGGAGGGCTCTGGCGCCCTTCCCGTCCAGGAGACCTTCGCCGTCATCGGCGCCACCATCCTGGACAACTTCGATCTGCAGATGCCGGAAGGCACCATCGGCTCCTCCATCCTGGAGGATCTCCGGTAACGCCGGCTGCGGACGCACAAGACCGCCGCGCACCTCAGGTCCGCGGCGGTCTTTTTCTGTCTCTTTCGTCTTTCGCACGCTCCAGCGCCGTTCTGCTCTCTGGTTTATGGGAACTGATCCCTTCCACCCAGGAGTCCCTGTGTCTGGCGGGCAGGAATCCCTCCCGCTCCCCGGATTGTTCCTCTGGCCTCAGCCCTGCCCCTTTCCGAAGAGCTTCGCCAGGTGCTCCACCGGCTCCTTATGCTGCACGCAGCGAACCGGCCGGCTGCGGTAGATCCGATAGCACCCGTTGCAGG
>CANRFA010000099.1 GCA_947629775.1 uncultured Oscillospiraceae bacterium | reverse complement strand
CCCTCCGCCACGGCGGCCGAGTAGTCGCTCTCGTACTCCAGCACCTGGGCGCCCTTCCGGCGCAGCAGGTCCTTCTTCCACTGCCGGGCGTCCGCGGACATGTGGACCTTCACATGAAAACCCAGGGCGGCGCCGCTGATCCCGATGGACAGCCCCAGATTGCCGGTGGAGCCCACCTGAATCGTGTGGCGGGCGAAGAATGCCCGCAGGTCCGGGTCCGCCAGGCGGGCGTAGCTGTCTCCCGGGTGGAGCAGACCGGCGTCCAGCGCCAGGGTCTCCGCGTGCTTGAGAACTTCGTAGATGCCGCCTCTGGCCTTGACGGAGCCGGCGATGGGCAGATGGCTGTCCAGCTTCAGCAGAAGGCGTCCGGGAATTCCGGCCAGGGCCTCCCGCATGCGCGGGATGGGAACCAGGGGCGATTCGATGCGCCCGCCGGCCGGCGCGGTCTCCGGAAAGACCCGTTCCAGCAGGGGGGCGAACCGCTCCAGACGCCGCCGGGCGTCTTCGATGTCTCCGTCCGAGACCGTGTCCCGGCAGAGGGGATCCGCCTGGGCGAAGGGGAGCCGGCCCGGATTGACCCAGAACGTGCTCTTCCCTTCGAAGACGGGAGCAAGGGTGGGGTCCTTCTCCAGGAAAGACCGGAGGAACGGGGAGAGGGGAGTGGCCTGCGCGTCCATAGAGGTGCTCCTTTCAGAAAAAACGGTAAGATCCCCTTCATTGTACACGACTGGAAGGAAATGGTCAAGGAAAAGGAACTGCGGCGGACCATCCGGATGCCGGCGGACCGCTGTCCGGGGCCGGAATCTGTCTCTGGAATCCGGTGGAACCCCGCAAACCGGTACGGGCGGCCGGGGTGTGGAAGAGCGCCATTCCAGAAGCAGTTTTTTCGGAGGGCAGGCGGATATTTCCGGCCGGTCTGCTCTCCTGGTTTTGGAGACCTTTGCCGCAGGCAGGCTGCCGGGAGAGAGCCTGGGGGGAGGTCGAAGCGCGGGGAATCTTGCGGAATCCGGGCGATGCGTGTATACTGAGGAGGGAGCGCCGCGGCGCTTTCCGGAGAAGCGACCGAAATCTGACCGAGGAGGCGGCTGCCGTGTCCGTGAAACGATACAACAAGCTGATCCGGGACCGGATCCCGGAGATCATCGAGGCCGGGGGAAAGACCTGCGTCACCCAGGTTCTTTCACAGGAGGAGTACCTGCGCATGGTGGACGCGAAGCTGGACGAAGAGCTGGCGGAGTACCACGCGGATCAGAACCTGGAGGAGCTGGCGGATCTGCTGGAGGTGCTGCACGCCGCCGTCCTGGCCCGGGGCTATACCCTGGAGGACCTGGAGCGGGCGCGGGCGGAGAAGGCCGCGAAGCGGGGCGGATTTGCCCGCAGGCTGCTGCTGAAGGAAGTCCGGGAGCCGGACGGGGTGGAGGCGTGAGCGCGAAGGCCTCCACCGGCGGTCTGGCGAAGGAGCAGTTCGTCCGGCTTTTCAGCGAGGCCTTCGGGCCGGAGAACGCCGTCTACCTGTATTCCCAGTATTCCTTTGAGGACATCGGGAACAACAGCCGCTATGTGGACTTTCTGCTGGAGCACGACGCCCGGCGGGTGGCCATTGAGATCGCGGAGGAAGGCGGCCGGGAGAGGCTCTCCGAGGACGAGCTGGCGGATCTGCTGCTGCGGGCCAACAGCATGACCCACAAGGGCTGGGAGGTCTACCGCTGGGCGGGAAATCAGCTGAAACGGGACCCGGAGGGCGTGAAGGAGCAGCTGCAGCTGTTTCTGGGCCGCAGGCCCCGCTTTCAGGAGATCGCGGACTTTCTGCCCGCCCAGAAGGGGAAATCTCTGGACGGCGCGGGGCTGGAACTGCGCGCCCATCAGCAGAAGGCGCTGGACGCGCTGGCGGAGATGCGGCGGCGCAAGGAGACCATCGCGCTGCTGTACCACGCCACCGGGACCGGCAAGACGGTCACCGCCGTGATGGACGCCATGCGCTGCGGGGGCAGGACCCTGTTTCTGGCTCACACCAAGGAGCTGGTGGAACAGGCGGCGGGGACGTTCCAGCGCCTCTGGCCGGAGGCCAGCGTGGGGCTGTTTGCCGAAGGGGAGCGGGAGCTGGAGACCCATGTGGTCTGCGGCAGCATCCAGAGCGTCTCTCAGAACCTGGAGCTCTTCTCCAGAACCGCCTTCGACTACCTGATTATCGACGAGGCCCACCACGCCACGGCGGAGAGCTACCGCAGGGTTCTGGCGTACTTCCGGCCCTCCTTCACGCTGGGGCTGACGGCCACCCCGGAGCGGGCGGACGACCGCAGCATCCTGGAGATCTTCCGCCGGACGGCCCATCGGCTGGATATCCGCACCGCAGTGGAGCTGGGGGAACTGGTTTCCATCCGCTGCATTCGGGTGCGCACGAACATCGACCTGTCCGAAGTCCGCTTCAACGCGGTGGTCTACAACCAGAGGGACCTGGAGGTACGGCTCTTCGTGCCGGAGCGCAATCAGCTCATCGTGGACACCTGGGAGCAATACTGCCAGGGGAAACGGACCGTGGTCTTCTGCGTCTCGGTGCGCCACGCCCGGCAGATGGCGGAGCTGTTCCAGGCCCGGGGATTTGAGGCGGCGGCGGTGTCCGGCGGCATGAGCCGGGCGGAGCGGGAGGACTTTCAGGAGAAGTTCCGCGGCGGGGCGATTTCCATTCTCTGCGCCTGCGACCTTCTGAACGAGGGCTGGGACTGCCCGGAGGTGGAGGTGCTCTTCATGGCGCGGCCCACCATGTCCCGGGTGCTGTACACCCAGCAGCTGGGGCGGGGCATGCGCAAGGCCCCCGGCAAGAAGTTCCTGATGGTCTTCGACTTCGTGGACAACGCCGGCCGCTTCAACTGCCCGTATTCTCTGCACCGGCTGTTCCGCATCCCGAAGTACTGGCCTGGAGGCTATGTGGCGGCGCCGGCGGAGGAGATGGAAGCGGACCGGAGGCTGATGGAGCGGCGGAAAAAGCCGGAAGCGCTGCTGGACTGGCCCATCGAAGCGATGGACTACGAGCTGGTGGAGCTCTTCGACTGGCAGGAGCAGGCGGAGGGCATGCTGTCCCAGATGGAGCTGGTGCGCCAGGTCAGCGCCCAGGAGGAGACCATCGAGCGCAAAATCCGCAGCGGAGAGCTGAAAGCGGACCTGGAAGTGCCGCTCAGCGGCCGGACCATGCGCTGGTTCCGGCCGGAGACCGTGCGGGAGAGCGCGGAGCGCTTCGGCTGGGAACTGATCGACGACAGAAACCGCAAGGACCACTTCATGAAAATGGTGCGGACGATGACCATGAGCTACTCCTATAAGCCGGTGCTGCTCAAGGGGATCCTCCAGTACGCGGACGAAACCGGCGCGGTGAAGCTGAGGGATCTGGTGGCGTATTTCCGCGCGTTCTATGAGGACCGCCGGGCCCGCGGGCTGGTGGTGGAGAAGGGCGGCATCTATGCGAAAGGCTCGTATACGGACCAGGAAGTGGAGCGCAACATCCTCCAGTTTCCCTTCCACCGCTTCGAGCAGATGCAGATGATGCGCCATACGAAGACCCTGGGCCTCCTCCAGATGGAGGAGACGGTCTGGAGCGCCCTGACGGAGGAGGAAAAGGAAGAGATCCGCGGCATCTGCGACCGCAAGCTGGAGGAATACTACCGGCGCCTCTCCCCGGCCTGAGGCGGCGGAAGGGGTCGGGAAACCGGGGCGCAAAGGCCCCGGTAAGAAGGAGACGGGCGAAAGGAGGAGCGCGAGATGCTGGATTTGTCAAAACTGCAGGAGTATCTGGCTCTTTATAAGGAGGATTTCCCCTTCCGGTTTGAGGAACCCGCCCACAACGGAGAGCGGGTCAGGTGGAACGCGGTGCAGTGGTTCCAGGACAACTGGAACCTGGAGGCGGAGGATTTCGCCGGCATGCTGCGGCAGGCTCTGCTTCAGACGGGAAACCTGCTGGCTGCGGACAACTACTATCCCAGGCGGCTGATCTGGGACCTCGCGGATCGGGCGCCGGAGAAGGTGCGCTCCATGTTCCGGGCGCTGTTTGACGGGAGTCAGCCCCTGATGGAGCGGATGGACGCATTCTGGGATGGTGCAGAAGAGGTCCTGCACGAAACCAGCAGAAACGCCAGCTACCACTATCAGACCCTGGACGCGGTCATGACCTATCTGGGGCTGTGGGATCCGGAGCGCTGGTATCTTCTCACGCTCCGCGAGGCGGACGAGGCGAATCAGGCCCTCGGCGGGGCGTATGGGTTCCCGGAAGGAGAGCCGGAAACCGGTCTTCAGGAGCAGCAGGCCCTCTGCGAGGAGATCCGCCTGGAGATCCTCCGGGACGAGGAGCTCGTGACGGAGTTTCGCAATCTGGCGGACAACGGCTGCTACCCGGACCCGAAGCTGCGGGTCCTCACAGGGGATTTCTGCGCCTATGTGGCCACGCGGTGGCGGGAGAGCGGGATCCCGGAGGAGCGGGACGCTCCATGGATGCAGCCCGGGTACCGGTCCGGCCTGTCCGCGGAGGAGTGGGCCGAGCTTGTGGAGGACAGGAGCGTTGTCCATGAGGGAAGCCGAAAGATTCTGGCCAGATTTCTGGATCTGGGAGGAGAAGCGTCCTGTACGCAGATGAGGGAGAAGTACGGCAATACCATCCGCTTCTACATGGGCGGCATGGAGAAGCTTGGCCGGAGAGTGGCGAAGGAGCGCGGATACTCTGCTCCCAATCCCCGATCCGGAACCCCCGACTGGTGGCAGATCCCCTTCCTGGGGCGCAGAGCCCGGCCGGAGGAGAAGGGCGCCTTTGTCTTCCGGCTGCGTCCGGAGCTGGCGGAGGCGCTGAGCCGGACGGATCTGAGCGATGTGCCCCTGGTGGATCCCCCGGAAGAACCGGGGCCTTTGCCGGAGCCCCGGCAGCCGGAGGAGCGCTTCTGGCGGCTTACCGTAAACCCCGGGGTCTGGGACTTCTCCCGCTTGGCGGTGGGTGAGGAGATCCGGTGCTCTCTGCGCATGGCCAGCGGCAGACTGCGGGAGGACGCCGCCTGTTTTCAGGCGGCCCGGGCGGGAGACCCCGTCCTGATCTGCGAGACCGGCGCCGCCGGACGGCGGATCACCGCTCTGGCCCGGATTGGGGCGGAGCAGGATGGTTCCTGCCTGTCCGTAGAGAAGAAGGAAGGGCTTCCGGTCCCTCTGGAGCCGGAGGCCCTGGCCGGGTGGTCGGAAGTGAACAGCCTGCCCCTCTTTGACCGGTCCGGTACGCTTGGGTCCCTGAGCCGGGAGCAGTATGACATCCTTCTGGATCTCATCCGGGAGGAGAATCCGGCGCCCTCTCCGGGCGCCGGGGAGCCCTATACCCGCAAGGATTTCTTCGAGGACGTGTATATGGACGAGGGGACGTACAACCGCATGGTCTGGCTGCTGGAGGAGAGCCGCAACCTGATCCTCCAGGGGCCGCCGGGGGTGGGCAAGAGCTACGCGGCCCGCCGGCTGGCCTGGTCCATGCTGGGCGAGAAAGATTCGGAGCGGGTGGAGATGGTGCAGTTTCACCAGAGCTACGCCTACGAGGACTTCGTGCTGGGCTATCGGCCGGACCGGGAGGGCTTCCGCCTCAGTCCCGGCGTGTTCTTCCGCTTCTGCCGGAAAGCGGCCAACCGGCCAGACCAGAAGTTCTTCTTCCTCATCGACGAGATCAACCGGGGCAACCTGAGCCGGATCTTCGGGGAACTGCTGATGCTTCTGGAGCGGGACTACCGGAAGACGTCCGTAACGCTGGCCGGCGGGATTTCCTTCTCCGTGCCGGACAATGTGTACATCATCGGGATGATGAATACCTCGGACCGGAGCCTGGCCCTTCTGGACTACGCCCTTCGGCGGCGCTTTCGCTTTGTGGATCTGGAGCCCTGCTTCGATCTGCAATCCTTCCAGACCTATCAGCTGGGGCTGGAAAGTCCGAAACTGGATCGTCTGATCGAGCAGGTGAAGGCGCTGAACGAGGAGATCAAAGCGGATCCGGCCCTGGGGTCCGGCTGCTGCATCGGGCACAGCTACTTCTGCGGCTGCACCGCCTGCACGGACGAGTGGCTGCAGGCCATCGTGGAGTGCGATCTCCTGCCCGTTCTGCGGGAGTACTGGTTCGACAACGCGGACCAGGTACAGAAATGGGAGGGAAGACTCCGGAGCGCCATCCAATGACCCGGGACCGTACCATTTTCATCCGGAACGTCTACCAGATGCTGGCCTACGCCTGTTCGTATATGGATCTGCGGCCCCGGGAGGAGCGGTACCTGGGGCGGGAGCCCTTCCCGAACATCCACAGCCTGTTTGCCGCCATTCTGGGTTCCGGGGTGAACGCCCAGCTGAAGCGGGGCCTCTTCCGCGCCTACGAGGAGCGGGAGGAGAGAATGGAGACCTCCCGGGGGCGGATCATGATGGCGGAGACCATCCGGGCCCGCCGGACCAGCTCCCGCGCTCTGGTCTGCGCCTACGACGAACTTTCCGAAAACAATCTCTGCAACCGAGTCCTGAAGACCGCCATGGGGGTTCTGCTTCGGTATTCGGACCAGTTGGACAGGAAATACCAGGAGCCCCTCCGGCAGGCGTATTACCGCTTTTCCTCCATCGAGTGGATTGAGCCATCCGCTATTCCCTGGTCCAGGCTGCGGGTTCAGCGGGCCAACCGCAGCTACGGACTGCTGCTGGGGGTTTCCCATCTGCTCCTGTCCGGCATGCTGATGGCCACAGAGGGGGGAGAGTACCGTCTGGCGACCTTCCTGGACGAGGAGAATCTTCATCGGCTGTACGAGAAGTTTCTGCTGGAGTACTACCGGCAGGAGTGGAGGGGAAAGCTGTCCGCCCGCCCCGCCAGGATCCCCTGGGCGCTGGATGACGGCGCGCAGGAGATGCTGCCCGCCATGATCACGGACATCACCCTGGAACAGGGAAACCGGGTCCTGATCCTGGACGCCAAGTACTACGCCAGCAACACCATGGGGCGCGGCAGTCCCAAGGTTCACTCGCACAACCTTTACCAGATCTTCGCCTACGTCAAAAACCGGGAGGCGGCCTTCGGGAGCGAGCCCCATGAGGTATCCGGCATGCTGCTCTACGCCAGGACGGACGCGGCGGTTCAGCCGGACGTCAGCTTCCGCATGAGCGGGAACCGCATCTCCGTGCGAACCCTGGATCTGAATCGGCCCTTCGAGGAGATCGCCGCCTGCCTGGACGGCATCGCCAGGGAGTATTTT
>CANRFA010000098.1 GCA_947629775.1 uncultured Oscillospiraceae bacterium | reverse complement strand
CTTATAGGATAGGCATCGATGAATAGTTTGACCTCTTACCGGGACTGCCGGAAGCCCCGCCCCTTCTGGGGTGGAGCCTGCGACACCCCGGGCCGGGGTAATTCACGACGATCTCCTGTGCCTGCTCGGTACTCCCTGCGAGTCCGTGGCGATCGCCCACATCTCCGAGGTGCTGAAGCGGGACCTGGCGGCCATGAAGGAGGGCGGCTCCGTGTCGCTCCTGGCGAAGTGGCTGCCCTCGGTGAACGCCAGCAGCGACGAGACCGTGCGCCAGGGCAAGAAGATTGCCCGGGCCATGGGCATGAACGACGCGGAATATCGTAAGACCCTGAGCGCGCTGCGCGGGAAGATCCAGCTGCTGGAGAACAGCCTGCGGGAGAAGGATTACACCTTCGACTACAGCAAGCAGCCCTCCAAAGCGCTGTTCAAGTACCGCAAGGCCTTCCAGCGCAACGACGCGGAGCGCTACGAGAGCTTCATGGAGCAGGTCGAGAACGGCGAAGCCGTACTCCACACCGGCACCCTGGCCCCCTACGAGATCATCCGCCCCGCGTTTCGCGGATCCCTCAGCGAGGAGGAGCGCAGGAGCCTGAACGTGACCTGGAACGCCCAGGAGGACTTCACCAATGGTGAGAACGCCCTGGTCGTTGTGGACGGCTCGGGTTCCATGTACAGCGGCGGCGACCCCAAGCCCATCGAAGTGGCGCTGTCTCTGGGCATCTACTTCGCCGAGCGCAACCGCGGCGCCTTCCACAACCACTTCATTACCTTTTCCACCCGTCCCCAGCTGGTCGAAATCCAGGGCCGGGACATTGTGGAGAAGGTGCGCTTCTGCGAGAAGTACGACGAGGTGGCGGATACCAACCTGCAGGCGGTGTTCGAGCTCATTCTGCGGACCGCCGTGAAAAACGGCACGCCCCAGGAGGAGCTCCCCGCGAAGCTCTACATCATCTCGGACATGGAGTTCAACTGGTGCGTGGCGGACGGCGACGTGACGAACTTCGACTACGCGAAGCAGCTCTTCGCCAGCCATGGCTATACCCTCCCCGATGTGGTGTTCTGGAACGTGAACAGCATGAACCGCCAGCAGCCTGTGACGAAAAACGAGCAGGGTGTGACGCTGGTGTCCGGCTGTACGCCCTCCACCTTCGCCATGCTGACCGGCCACGTGCTGGATCCCTGGAGCTTCATGCTGAGCGTGCTGCAGAGCGAGCGCTACGCGAAGATCCGGGCCTGACCCGTTGTGGCGGCGGACCCTGTGTCCGCCGCCGTTCCCATATCTGCTCCCGCTCCAGACGGCATAAGCCCCGCTTCCCCGGATGGAGCGGATCTGCGAAGGTCCGTTTCCCTGTGGAGACGCCGGAGCTGTCCTTTCCCGGTCTCAAAGCGGATGACGACAGGTTTCCCGTCTCCCATCCGGCTACAGCGGCCTCATGGCCCCCGTTCGGGGCGCCATGGGGCCGATTTTTCTGTCCCGGAGACAGGGGCCCGGTCCGAGGCCGGGAGCGGGCGGCGCTTCCCATTCCAGGCGGGATATGGTACAATAAGGGAGAGAAGGACCTGTCCGCCCGCGTCCGGCGGAGCGGCCCGACGGGAGAGACGGAAAGGAGACTGGGAACGTGGAGCAGGCACTCTGGAAGCAGAACTTCCGGCCCCGGGTTCTGCTGGAAGGCGGAATGGACTGGTGGAGCGGCAGGGTAGGGGCGCTGCGGGAATCCGGCTGCGACGTGGAAGCGGACGTGCGGGACCGGTATCCGCGCCACGTGCGGGTGCGCCTGGAAGACGGAGCCCTGGTCAGCTGCGCCTGCTCCTGTCCGGAGGGAAGATTCTGCCGGCATGTGGCGGCCGTCTGCCTGGCCCGGGAGGAGGAGCTTCTGCGGCGGGAGCAGGAGACCCGGTACCGGAATGCGGTGCAGCGGGCGGATCAGGCCTATGCAGACGCCAAGGCGGACTACGACCGCCGGAGGAGCGTTTACGAGGAGGCGAAGGCGAAGGCGGAAGAGGAGGGCCGGAGAAGGGCGGAGGAGCTGGACCGGAAGGCCACGGCGGAGGGGGCGCCCATCCCGAAAAAGCAGCTGGAAAAGATCCGGAATGTGCCCGTGGGGGTGGAGAGACCCGTGGAACCCCGTCGGACCGTTCCCGTCCGCGCGCCGGAGCTGCGGAGCGTGGTGGCGGAAATGAGCGAGGCGGAGCTGCGGGCGTCCCTGGGAGAACTGGCCATGCGGAATCCGGAGGTGCTGGAGTGGCTGGCCCGGCGCCGGGACCAGTCCGTGCCGGCGGAGACGGTGAGGACGTGGAAGGAGCAGATCGGGAAGGCCGCGGCGGACAACATCTCCATCTGGCTGAAGGACCGGGAGCAGGGCGCCCGGCGCATCCGGGGCATGTGCGCCACGATCTCGGACTGTGTGAACCGCCTTCTGGAGAACGGACAGGCCCTGGACGCCTTCGGCCTGGTTCTCTCGCTGTGGAGCGCCGTCAACACGGTGGAGAAACGGCGGGGGACGGTGCAGGGAGAGACGCCGGATCTGGAGGATTACTGCTGCGGGCAGTGGGTGCGGATCGCGGACCGGGGCACGGAGGAAGAGCAGGCGGCCATGCTGGAGTGGCTGGACGAGAGCCAGGACATGACAGGCTGTATGGAGCGGGTGATCCTCGACGGGGCCTGGAACCGGACGATCCTCCAGGAGCGGCTGGAACGGGCGGAGCGACGGATGGCCTTTCTGCGCCGGCGCGTGAGCGTCCGGGAACTGCTGGACAACGCCCGCGCGGTGGGAACGGGAAAGGTCCTGAAGAGTAACATGGCACCCATCTGGCTGGTCCCGGAGATGCTGAGCATCCAGACCCGTCTGGGCAACCGGGAGCGGGTGGAGGCGCTGCTCCGGGAATACCACGTTCTGCCCTCCGTGCGCCGCTGGGAAATCCGGCAGGCCCTGCAGAACCGGGACATGGAGCGCTACGTGGCCCTGCTGGAGGAGAGTCTGACCCTCGACGCCGGCTTTCCCGCGCTGGAGAGCCTCTGCGCGAGCCGCCTGATCCGGGTCTACGAGGAGCTGGGGCGGCCGGACGACTGCCGCCGGGTCTGCAGATTCCGGATCTTTTCCTTTGACGACTGGGGCATGGAGACGGTGAAGAGCCTGAAGAACGTGACGGCGCCGGCCGACTGGCCGCAGGAGTTCGAGCGGATTCTCGCGCTGCCCGGGGCCGCCCGGCTGCGGATCCCCCTGCTGGCCATGGAGAAGCAGTACGAGCGGCTGTGGAAAGAGCTGATGGAGCATGGAACCATGGAGGAGATGGACGCCTGCGAAGAGGCTCTGAAGGCATGGGATCCCAACCGCTGCCGGGAGGCCTACCGGGAGGTCCTGGAGCGGACCGCTCTGGACACCCGGTCGCCCGCCGGGTATGCGATGCTGGTCGACCGCCTGATGAAGCTGCGGGCCATGGAGGGCGGCCGGTCGGCGGCCCGGGAGGTCGCCAATTCCTGGATGGATATCTACTCCCACCGCAGGGAACTGATCCGGGAACTGCGGGATCTGGGCATGTGAGACGCGGGAGACCGCGGGAAGGAGGAGAAGAGGATGGAAGACAGAAGGGGAACCCTGCCCCGGGATCTGACGGCCCAGGCGCTGGCCTTTGATCCCGTGCTGCCGCCGGCGGGGGTGCCGGAGGCGCTGGCGCGGGACGGGTCCGGGGGCTGGATTCTGCAGGTGCTGGCCCCGGAGGCCAGACAGGTGCGCCTGAGCACCACCCGGGGCGAATTTGCCTTCGCGAGGGGCGAGGATGGCGTCTGGCGGCTTCGCTGGCCGGGGGGAGAGGGCTTTCAGTACGTCCATCTGCTGCTGGACGGCGCGGATGTCCTGAGTCCCTGGCTGCCCATCGGGTACGGGTACGCCCGGCCCTGCAACTTCGTGGAGATCCCGGAGCGGGACAGCGACTGGTATCGGCTGCGGGATGTGCCCCACGGGAAGCTGCTACGGGACTGGTACTTCTCCTCAGTCACCGGGGAGTGGGAGAGCTGCAGCGTCTGGCTGCCCCCGACCTATGACCGGGAGCCGGAGAGGGTCTTCCCGGTGCTCTACCTGCAGCACGGCCATGGGGAGAACGAGGTTGGCTGGTCCACGGCGGGAAAACTGCCCTTCATCCTGGATAACCTGCTGGCGGAGGGAGCCTGCGCGCCCTTCGGGGTCGTGATGTGCAACGGCATGGTCCAGCGTATGGAGGGAGATCGCCGGCTGGTGGATTTCCGGCTCTTTGACGCGCTGCTGCGCCGGGATGTGATTCCCTTCGCGGAGGGGCGCTACCGGCTGGGCGGAGACCGAAGCCGCCGGGCGGTGGCGGGGCTCTCCATGGGCTCCGTACAGGCCAGCGTCAGCGCCATGACCCACCCGGAGCTCTTCTGCGCCCTGGGGGTCTTCAGCGGGTTTCTTCACGATGTGCTCAGCGGTTCGGAGCTGGACATGGTGTCCAGGGGTCCCAGCGCCCAGGAGCATCTGGCCCTGATGGAGGACCGGGAGCGGTTTGACGCCTCCTTCGACGTCTTCTTCCGGGGCATCGGGGAGGAAGATCCGTTCCTGGAGGCCTTCCGGGAGGACGATCTCCTTTGCGATCGGACCGGAGTGCGGCAGGTGCGGAAGATCTACCCCGGCGCCCACGACTGGAATGTCTGGCGCCGGTGCCTGCGGGACTTCAGCCCCCTGCTGTTCCGGGGCTGAGCGAAAACAGAACGGCGGCCCGGAAAAGACCGGGCCGCCGTGGGGAAATCAGAATCGGATGGGAACCGGAAACCGGATCCGGAAGGAGCATGGTCCCCGCCGGAAAAAGGGAGCCGAGGGGTCGGCATGGCCGACGGCGCGGACCGCTTTGCAGGAGACCTGCCGGGGGAGGCTCAGGAACAGAGCCAGTCCAGAGCCCGGGCGATGTTGCGGTCCCAGAAGTCCCATTCGTGAGCGCCGGGCTCCTCGTGGTAGGTGAGGCTGGCGTTGTGGGCCAGGAGGAAATCCCGGAAGCGGCGGTTATAGTCCAGCAGGAAGTCCTCGGTGCCCACCGCCAGGAAGAGGTCTACCGGCTGCTGACAGCGCAGGAAGAGATCTTCCGGGTCCATGTCGTGCTCCGCCAGCTGATGGACGTCCCCGAAGATCCGCTCGTAGTAACTTTTCTTCTGCCAGGGGATAGGGGTATCGTCCGAGGTGTTGGGGATGTCGTAGAAGACCAGGGCGGAGGAGAGTCCCACGATGCGGGAGAAGGTGTCGTTGTACTTCAGACCGTTGCGCAGCGCGCCGTAGCCGCCCATGGAGAGACCGCCCAGGAAGGTGTCTTCCCGCCGGTGAGAGAGCGGAAAGAGGGCGCGGGTGACGTCCACCAGCTCCTTTCCGATAAATTCGCCCCAGCGGTCCGTGGGGGTCTGGTCCACGTAGAAGCTGTTGCGGCCGTCCGGCATGACCACCGCGATGCGGTGCTCTGCGGCATAGCGCGCAATGCGGGTGCCCAGCAGCCAGTCCCGGTCGTCGCCGGTGATGCCGTGGAGCAGGTAGAGGGTCCGGAGCCCCTCCGGTCTGCGGTAGGGGTCCGGATTGGGCACGATGGGGTTGGGACCGAAGTCCTCGAAGGGCAGGATGGTCTGGAAGGTGACGAAGCCTCCCAGGGCCTGGGACTGGTAGCGGGTGGTGATGACTGCCATTTTTGCATTGCCTCGTTTCGTGTCAGAGTGGGGAACGGACCGTCCGGGAAGCCGGGCGGCCGGAATGAACGTTCCGCTTCCGCAGGGAGCGGACGGAGTCAGAAAGGATGGGACCGAAATGGCCCGTAAGAGTATTCTGGAAATGAACGCGGCCGGTGTCTGGGAGCTTCTGGTGCAGAAGGCGGAGAAGAAGGGCCGGACCCGGGCCGAGGTGGAAGAAGTCATGGAGTGGCTGACCGGCTACACGCCGGAGCAGCTGCGGGAACAGCTGGAGCGGGGCGTGGACTACGGCACCCTCTTCCGGGAGGCGCCGGAGATCAACCCCAGGAGCCGGAACGTCACCGGATCCATCTGCGGAGTGCGGCTGGAGGAGATTGAAGATCCCCTGACGCACGCGATCCGCTGCCTGGATAAGCTGGTGGACGAGCTGGCGAAGGGACGGCCCATGGAGAAGGTGCTGCGGGTGGGAGAGCCCGGAACGGTGGAGGAGTATCTCGCCGCCCAGGAGGAGAGAATCCGCCCGTACCTGGAGGCCGTGCGGGACGCCATCCGCCAGGCGATTCCCCAGGCCAGGGAAATTCTGTCCTGGGGCATGCCGACGTACCGCAGGAAGGGCAACGTGATCCACTTTGCCGCCGCGAAAAACCATGTGGGCCTCTTCCCGGGGGACGAGGCGGTGGCCTTCTTCGCGCCTCGGCTGACCGGATACCGGGCCAGCAAGGGCACCATTCAGATTCCGTACCGGGATCCCATGCCCCTGGATCTGATCCGGGACATCGCCCTCTGGAGCTGGGAGCGGGACGGAGGCTGAGCGGAGAACCGTCCGGCTTATGGCGCTGTTCCCGGCAAAACGGCCGGGAGGCTCAGGGGAGAATGTGCCCCGCGGCCAGGTAAAGCCGGTACCACTCCTCCCGGGACAGCGGAAGGTCCGCCCCCTGGGCGATCTCCTGCAGGCGTTGTGCCCGGGTGGTGCCGGCCACTACCTGCATGCCGGCCGGGTGGCGGAGAATCCAGGCGGCGGCGATGGCTGTAGGGCTGACGCCGTAACGGCCGGCCAGCTGCTCCAGCTCCTGATTGAGGGCCTCGTAGCGTGGGTTTCCCAGGAAGGGGCCGGTGCCGTTGGGGCCCTGGAAGGGGGACCAGGCCTGTATGGTGACCTGATGCAGGCGGCACCAGTCCAGAATGCCTCCGTCCCGGTCCGCGGCCCCCTCCGTCGTCATGTTGGCCTCCAGCCCGGCGGAAATCATGCCGGACATGGGGAGGCTGAACTGGAGCTGGTTTGCCACCAGGGGCTGGCGGACATGCTTCTGAAGCAGTTCCATCTGCAGCGGACGGTGGTTGGAGACGCCGAAGTGTCGGACCTTGCCGGCCTGATGGAGGCGGTCAAAGGCCTCCGCCATCTCCTCGGGCTCCACCAGGGCGTCCGGGCGGTGGATGAGCAGCACGTCCAGGTAGTCCGTGTTCAGGCGCCTGAGGATGCCGTCCACGGCGGTCAGGATGTAGTCCCGGGAGGAGTCGTAGAACCCGCTCCGGATGCCGCACTTGGACTGGAGGATCAGGGCGTCCCGGG
>CANRFA010000097.1 GCA_947629775.1 uncultured Oscillospiraceae bacterium | reverse complement strand
CAGTTTGCCGAGCAGCACCCGGAGTGGGACATCACCTTTGTCTTCGGCGTGGCGGATGAGGCTACGGCGGCGACCACGGTGTCCCAGGATGCGGAGGCCAGCGCCGACGTATTCCTCTACTCCAACGATACGATCACCACCCTGACAGATGCGCAGGCCCTGGCGAAGATCGGAGGTAAGTATGAAGAGCAGATCCGCTCCTTCACCAGCGACACCCTTCTGGACTCTGTGACCCTGGACGGATATCTGTACGGCGTTCCCTTCACGACGAATACCTGGTACATGTACTATGACAGCAGCGTCTTCACCGAAGAGGACGTAAAGAGCCTGGATAAGATGCTGGAGAAGGGCGTTGTTTCCTTCCCCTTCACCAACTCCTGGTACCTGCCGGCCTTCTATTTCGCCAACGGCTGCACGCTGTTCGGAGACGGCACCCAGGAGGATCTGGGAGCGGACTTCGGCGGAGCCAACGCGGTGGAAGTGACGGACTATCTGGTGGATCTCATCGCCAATCCCAACTTTGTGGTTGACGCGGACGGTTCCGGCATGGCCGGACTCCGGGACGGCAGCATCAATGCCATCTTCACCGGTTCCTGGGATTACGGCAGTATCAAGGAGATCCTGGGGGACAACCTGCAGGCGGCGGCGCTGCCCTGCTATTCTCTCAACGGGGAAGAGAAGCAGATGATGGCCTACGCCGGCTCCAAGGCGGTGGGTGTCAACGCGCACTCCCAGTACATGGTTCCCGCGGTGGAACTGGCCATCTATCTGGGTTCTGCGGAGGCCCAGCGGCTGCACTATGAACTGCGCAGCGTCATCCCCAGCAATACGGAGCTGCTGGAAGACGAGGCGATCCGCAACGACCCGGTGGTGATCGCCCAGAACGACACCTTTGACCGCACCTCCGTGCTGCAGCCCTTTGTCTCCAAAATGAACAACTGCTGGACTCCCGTCGAAAACATGGGCAAGGCCATCCGCAATGGCAGCACCACCCATGCCAACGCGGAGGAGCAGACGGTTGCCATGAATGACGCCATGAACAGCGATGGCATCAGCTGAGAAGGAGGGGAACAGAAAATGAGCACATTAAGTCTTCAGGCCAGCCTGGAAACCAGACGCATCGACGTGGGGCACGTAACGGTCATGGAAGCCCTGCGCCAGGGCGGAACGGAGACGAAGGCATCGGCCCTCATCATGGGTCTTGGCAACATCCTTCACAAGCAGGTGGGGAAGGGGATTCTTTTCCTGGCCACGGAAATTGCCTACCTCTTCTTCATGATCACCGCCGGCTTCCACAATCTCTCCATGCTGCCCTCCCTGGGCACCGTGGAGCAGCAGGAGGTATGGAACGAGGAGCTGCAGGTCTATCTGTACACCAAGGGCGATCAGTCCATCCTGATTCTCCTCTACGGCATCGCCACCATCCTTGTCACGCTGATCATGTTCTGGATCTGGCGCGGCACCATGAAAAGCGCCTATGTAGCGGAAGTCCTGGACCGGCAGGGCCGGCACGTCAACACCCTGATGGAGGATATCCGCAACCTGCTGGATGAGAACCTCTACCGGCTGCTGATGACGCCTCCCATGTTCTTCATCGGAGCGCTGACCATTCTGCCTCTGATCTTCATGATCTGCATGGCCTTCACCAATTACAGCAAGATCGACGACCACCTGGTGCTCTTCGACTGGGTCGGGCTGAAGAACTTCATGGCTCTGTTCGACGGCAGCAGCGTGCTGGGCAGCACCTTCTGGTCCGTCCTGGGCTGGACCCTCGTCTGGGCCTTCTTCGCCACCTTTACCAACTACTTCTTCGGCATGGTGCTCGCCATCCTGATCAACCGGAAGGAGACGAAGGCCAAGGGCTTCTGGAGATTCTGCTTTGTCATCTCCTGCGCGGTCCCCATGTTTGTCTCCCTGCTGATCATGCGGACCATGCTGCAGCCGGAGGGCGCCGTCAATGTGCTGCTGCGGAACCTGGGACTCATCCCGGCGGGTTCCAGCCTGCCGTTCTTCACGAACGCCACATGGGCCCGGATCACCGTCATTGTGATCAATATCTGGGTCGGCGTTCCGTACACGCTCCTTCAGCTGACCGGCGTTCTGCAGAACATCCCGGCGGACCTCTACGAGGCGGCAGATGTGGACGGGGCCACCAAGGTGCAGCAGTTCTTCAAGATTACGCTGCCCTACATGTTCTACGTCACGACTCCCTATCTGATCGCCACCTTCACCGGCAACGTCAACAACTTCAACGTCATCTACCTGCTCTCCGGCGGCGACCCGGTTACGGACCTGGCTTCCACCGCCGGCAAGACGGACCTGCTGGTCACCTGGCTCTACAAGCTGACCATCGACAAGCAGTACTACAACGTGGGCGCCGTGGTCGGCATTCTCACCTTCGTCATTCTGGCCATCGGCTCCCTGCTGACCTACCGCAATTCCAAGTCCTATAAAGAGGAGGGCGGATTCTGATATGAAGGAAAAGAGCTACAAGGCGGCGCGAACCCGCAACAACATCCTCATTCATATTCTCCTGGCGGTGCTGGCCTTCATCTGGGTCTTCCCGGTTCTGTGGGTCATCATGACCAGTTTCCGGGCGGAGAAGGGCTCCTATGTCTCTACCTTCTTCCCCAAGAGCTTCACCCTGGACAACTACATCAAGCTGTTCACGGACACCTCCATCCTCAACTTCCCGAAGATGTTCGGAAATACCCTGATCATCGCCATCTTCTCCTGCCTTCTGTCCACGTTTTTCGTTCTCTCGGCGGCCTTCTGCCTGTCCCGGATGAGGTTCAAGATGCGGAAGCCTTACATGAACATGGCCATGATTCTGGGCCTGTTCCCCGGCTTCATGTCCATGGTCGCCGTGTACTTCATCCTCAAGGCGGTGGGTCTCACGGAGGGCTCCCTCATCCGCCTGGCCCTGATCCTCTGTTACTCCGGAGGGTCCGCTCTGGGCTTCCAGATCGCCAAGGGCTTCTTTGACACCACGCCCTACGCCATCGACGAGGCGGCCATGATCGACGGCTGCACCCGCTGGCAGGTCTTCACCAAGATCACCCTGCCGCTGTCCAAGCCCATCATCATCTACACGGTGCTTACCTCCTTCATCAGCCCCTGGGTGGACTTCATCTTCGCAAAGGTCATCTGCCGGGCCAACGCGGACCAGTACACGGTTGCCATTGGCCTGTGGAAGATGCTGGAGAAGGAGTATATCGACAACTGGTATACCTGCTTCGCGGCGGGCGCCGTTCTGATCTCCATCCCCATTGCCATCCTCTTCCTGAAGATGCAGAAGTTCTATGTTAACGGCATGACCGGCGCGGTCAAGGGCTGATCTGCCCTGCGCCGGTTCGGATCCTCCATCGGTGGGTCATGATTCCCGGAAGCTGGCTGAATCCGGCCCGGTTTTCCGCTGGCTCTGGCTGGCGGGGTCTGAAAGCCTCTGGACCTGCCTTCAGCGGATTGGCTGCAGAGGGCCATAGTTTCTGAAAAACCCAGTCTGAACCGGATGAACAGGGCCTCTTTCGGGGCCGGTTCCAGGGCCTGTGCCAGGCTGTGTGTTCCTTCTCTCAGCGTGCCCCGCCCCAATCGGGCGGGGCACGTCTTTTGCCCGGAGGAGAGAAAGAGTGTATAATGAGGCGGACGGACCGGCGGAACCGGGCGCGGACCGCGGAGAGGAGAAGAAGAGCATGGTATTTTCGTTTGATGCCCGGGAACTGCGGGTTCCGGGAGAAGGGGAGGAACACTGCTGGCTGCTGGCCAATGGCCTTGGCGGCTATGCCTCCACATCGGCGGTCTTTTCCGTCACCCGCTGCGACCAGGGGCTCCTGATCGGCTCCCTGGAAGCGCCCTGCCGCCGGATTTCCCTGGTGCACCGGCTCTCGGAGACCCTGCGGGTGGGGGAGACGGAGACGTTCCTCTCGGCCCAGACCTTTGCGGACGGCGCTCCATCGGAGGAGGGATGGCGTCATCTGGACCGCTTTGTGGTGGATGCCTGGCCGGAGTGGACCTATCGCTGGAAAGAGATCCGAGTCCTCCGACGCTGCGTTCTGGAGCAGGGCGGCAACGCGGCGGCGGTTCTCTACGAGGTGGAAAACGGCGGCGCGCTTCCCTGTACGTTGACGGCCATCCCATGGTTTTCCTTTGCCCCCAAGGGAGAAATTCCATCCCCAGACGGAACCGTTCGGCTGGAGGGAAAACGTGTGCGCTGCGGGGATCTGGTCCTCTATCTCTGCACTTCGGGCGCTCTGACGGAGCGGGAGCATGCGGTGGAACATCCGGCCTATCCGGCGGATGCCCGGGACGGGCGGGCTCCGGAGGGCAGAGCCTTTGCCTGCTGTCAGGTTACGTGGACCGTGGAGCCAGGGGAGAAAGCATCCCTGGAACTGGTCTTCTCTCTGGAGCCGGACCCGCCCGCAGGCGAAGAGCTTCTGGAACGGCGCCGGCAGCGGGTCCAGGAGCTGGAGGAGCGCGCCGGACTGCAGGATCCTGTGGCCAGACAGCTGGCGCGCAGCGCGGATGTTTTCCTCTCCCGCCGGGATTCTACCGGCGGCGGGACGATCATCGCGGGCTATCCGTTCTTCGCGGACTGGGGACGGGACACCATGATTGCCCTGCCCGGCTGTCTGCTGTCCACACGCCGGTATGATGAGGCGAAGGAGATTCTGCGGACCTTCCTGGCGTATGAGAAGGACGGACTGGTGCCCAACCTGTTTCCGGAGGGCGGCGGGGAGCCCCGCTACAATACGGCGGACGCCGCTCTTCTTCTGATCCTCTGTCTGTGGCGCTACTGGCGGCGCACCGGAGACCGGTCCTTTGTCCGGGAGGCCTGGCCGGTGCTGAAGCGCATCGGGGAGGCCTACCGGCACGGCACCCGGCACGCTATCGGCATGGAGGAAGACGGGCTGATCCATGCGGGGGCGGGAATGGACCAGGTCACCTGGATGGATGTCTGTGTGGACGGCATTCTGCCCACTCCCCGCCACGGAAAGCCGGTGGAGCTGAATGCGTACTGGTACAACGCCCTCTGCATCCTCGGGGAACTGGCGCCTCTGGCAGGAGAAAGCGGAGAGAACTGGCTCCAGCTGGCTCATCGGGTGCGGGACTCCTTTGGCCGGGCCTTCTGGATGGAGGAGCAGGGCTGCCTGAAGGATGTGATCTCGGGGACATCGGCAGACCGGCAGATCCGCTGCAACCAGATCTGGGCGGTGTCTCTGCCCTTTTCCCTGCTGACGCCGGAACAGGAGCGGCGGGTTGTGGATGCCGTATACCGCCATCTCTACACCTCCCGGGGCCTGCGAACCCTGTCCCCGGAGGATCCGGAGTTTCATCCCATCTACGGCGGACCGCAGCGGGAGCGGGATCTGGCCTATCACCAGGGAACGGTCTGGCCGTTTCCGCTTGGAGCCTGGTATCTGGCATACTGGAAGGTCCACGGGAGAAGCCACGAAGCGGCGGAGGCGATCCGGACCATGCTGGCACCCATGAAGGACATTCTGCGGGAGGGCTGTGTGGGACAGCTGCCGGAAATTTATGACGGTCTGGAGCCAGGTCCCTCCAGGGGCTGCTTTGCGCAGGCCTGGAGTGTGGGCGAACTGCTGCGGGTCTATGAGGCGCTGGAGCGTGGGGAGGAACTGCCATGAGGTGGAAGCACTGTATCTTTGATCTCTACGGGACGCTTGTGGATATCCGTACGGACGAATGGGATCCGGCCCTGTGGCAATGGTTCGGTCAGCAATATCTGATTGGGTATGCCATACCGGATGTTGCGAAACTGCGGGACGCCTGGTTTCAGACCATCCGGGAGCGGGAGGAAACCCTGCGGCGGACTTCGCGCTTTCAGTACCCGGAGATTGTCATCGAGGAGGTCTTTCAAAAACTGCTCCGGGAACGGGGTGTGGAGGCCGGTCTGGACGTGGTGGAAGATATCGGGTGGGCATTCCGCCGCCGGTCCACCCACCTTCTGCGGCTCTATCCGGGAGCTCTGGAGCTGTTGGAGGCGCTGCGCAGGGCCGGAAAGAAGGTATGGCTCCTGACCAACGCCCAGCGGATCTTCACCCGGCCGGAACTTAAGCAGCTGGGCCTGACGGACTGCTTTGACGGCATTTACATCTCGTCCGAGCGCGGATGCCGGAAGCCGGACCCCGCCTTCTACCGGATGCTGCTGGAGGAGCAGGGGATTTCTCCGCGGGAGGCCATCATGGTGGGCAATGACGGTCGCTGCGACGTGGAGGGCGCCAGGGCCGTGGGACTTTCCACCCTCTACCTGCGCTCGGAGATCTCGCCCAAAGAGCCGCTGCCCGCAGCGGACTTCGTGTTTCCCTCCATGGATCTGGCGGCGGCCGGGGCCATCCTGCTGGAGCAGGGTAAGGTTCCGGACGAAAGAGATTCTGCAGGGTCACCGCTCTGAGGATGTTTGTGCCCGAACAGGCGAGAGAGCAAACAGAAAACCAGGTTGGCGGGAAAGGGGGGCGGTTCCGGATATTCAGGGCGTTCGGGCGGTTCTTCCCATGGAAAACCGGCGGATACCGGACAGAAAGCGGAGTATGGGGGCGGAATCCTGGAATTCTCTTCTTGCTTTTCCTTCCGCAACGGATTATAATGTAGACTACTGGAACCTGCGCGGATGCAGATATCAGGAAGAAGGGAGAACCAGCATGAGCAGGATCGACAAGCAGAAGGCCAGGGCAGGCCTGGCCATTCTTGGAATCGTCGGCGCCACCGTCGGCACCTTTGTTGCCATGCCCAAGATCGTGAACGCCATCTCCAGCCGCTTCGGCCGCAAGGACGAGGAGGAAGATGGAACCTCCGTGGACTACGAGGACGATTTCGAGCCGGAAGAGGATGTGGCAGAGTCCGCCGCTGAGGAAGTGCCCGCGGAGGAGCCCGCCGAGGAACCCGCTGCGGCAGAGCCCGCCGAGGAGCCCGCTGCGGCAGAGCCCACCGAGGAACCCGCTGCGGTAGAACCCGCCGCGGAGGAGCCCAAGGCGGAAGAGAAGCCGGAGGAGTAAGTCGGAGCGTCTCCGAGGCTGCTGTCCCACACCGAAAGGGGGGAGGCCGGATTCCGGTCCCGCCCCGTTCTTCAGAAACACCCGCTGTTCCGGACGCGATCCGGGAGGGCGGGTGTTTCTGCTGCATGGAAGAAGGACACGGTTGCATCCGGAGCGGAGATCCGGTATACTGTCCGCAATCAGAACCGGAATACCAGGAAGGAGAGACACATATGGACCAGCTGACCGGAAAGCTGAAGACGTGGAAGAAGGAG
>CANRFA010000096.1 GCA_947629775.1 uncultured Oscillospiraceae bacterium | reverse complement strand
TGGCAGCTTTCACAACTTTTTTCACCGAATATGGCAAAAACGCCTAAAACGTATGTCTAAATGTTCCTCAGATACAGCTCAACGCTCCGGAACAGAGCAGTTCCTACCCCGCCCCCTCCGGGCTTGTCCGCCGCCTGACCTCCCGGGTCCACGCGGACAGCGCCTGTTCCGCCTGCTACGCCGCCCTGGTGCGGGGCCTGTACGTGACGGACGGCTGCCGGCAGGAGATCGCCATCGGGCAGGGCTGGCGGGGAAAGTCCTTCGAGGGACTGGGCATCGGCAACTGCTGCGCCGGCGCCGCCTGCGCTCTCAGGGGCTGTCCCCCCACCGCCGCCGAAGTGGCCCGCTTTCTGCGGGAAAACGGATGACTCTCCCCCGGGAAATGGCGGGAGGACGGCCCCGGATGGACCGTCCTCCCGCTCTTTGCGTCGCCCGCCAGCGCGGACTCTCCCTCGAATCTCTTCAGGCCGCCGGACACTGGCGCCCGGTGTGATCGATGACGTACTCCCCGGGAAGAATGATCTGGGAGATGGGCACGAAGGTGTACCCCTCCTGCAGCAGCGTCTCCAGGATGTCCGGCAGGGCCTCCGGGGTGTGGATAGCCGCGTTGTGGAAGAGCACGATGGAGCCCGGCTGTACCTTCGTGGTCACCCGCTGGGTGATCTCCGAAGCGGGGATCTCCTTCCAGTCCAGGCTGTCCACGTCCCACTGAATGGGTTCCATCCCGATGGAGCGGGCGGCCCGGATGGAGTTGTCGTCGTAGTCCCCGTAGGGAAAGCGCACCAGGGTGGGCCGCTTTCCCGTAATGGCCTCGATCTTGTCGTTGCAGGCGTTGAGGTCCGCCGTCACCTCGTCCGGGGACATCTGGGGGTAGTGGGCGTGGGTGTTGGAGTGATTCATCACCTCGTGTCCCGCGTCCGACAGCGCCTTCACGGACTCCGGATAGCGGTCCACCCAGTCGCCCACTACAAAAAAGGTGGCTTTCACCTGAAAGCGGCCCAGGATATCGATCAGCTGCTGGGTGTCCTCGTTCCCCCAGGCGGCGTCGAAACTGATGGCCAGCATCTTCTGGTCCCGCTGCACGCAGTAGATGGGCAGCTGCCTTGCCGGCGCCGAAACGCCCACCGCCGCCGGCGCGTTCACCACATAGAACATGGCGGCCGCCGCCAGCAGACACACCGCCGCCGTCCACCAGCCCCGCCGCACCACGTAGACCTTCAGCGGCCTCTTCTCCTTTCCCTTCCGCATTGCATCCATCCTCCTTCTCCTCGCGGATGGATTACTCTATGACGAAGAGACGCCGTTTTTTCCTCTTCCGCCGGAAAAACCGGCCTCCCCGGGCGCCGGGCGCTTCTCCCGGGGAGGGATCCCCTCCCTCCGCTTTTCCCCCTTTCGGGCAGAAAATCACAGTCTCCGGGCCGAAAAGGGCCCTGAATCCGAGAAAATGAACAATCTGTAAAAGACGAAGCTTTCCCTCTTGCCAGCGTCGGGGGTTTTGAGTATAATAGGCGGGAATGACAACCGGCCCGGCATTCCGGAGCCGATCACAAGTGATGAGAGGAATGAAACTACTGTGAGCGAATCCAAAAAGAAGAAGACCGGGCAGTCCGCCGACACGCCGGTCGTCTCCACCCGCGTCCGGCGGGACCAGCGCCGCGCGCAGGCCGAGAAGGAAGCCCGGCGCAGCAGAAACACCTATATCGCCGTCGGCATCGCCTGCCTGGCCCTGGCCATCTTCGCCGTGGCCTGGGGAAGCGGCATCATTCAGCGTTCTACGACTGCCGTGACCGTGAACGGCCACAAGTACACCGCCGCGGAAGTGCAGTACTATTATTACAATATCAAGAACATGTACCTGAGCTACGGCATCCTCGACAGCTCCACCGATCCCCGGGACAGCGTGGTCAACGAGGAGACCGGCGCCACCATGTACGACAGCATGATGGAGAGCGCCCTCGCCAACCTGGAAGACGTGACCGCCCTCTGCGACAAGGCCGAGGCCGAGGGCTTCACCCTGCCCGCCGGCTATCAGAAGCTGCTGGAGCAGAACATGGCCGACATGGAGGAGGCCTGGCAGTCCCGCGGCTACGCCAGCCTCACCGCCATGCTGCGCGCCAGCTACGGCAACTATATGACGAAAGCCAAGTATCAGTCCATCCTGGAGGACTCCATGCTGGCGACCGCCTATCAGGAGAGCATTCAGGACGGCTTTGAGATCACGGACGAGGAGCTGGAGACCTACTACAGCGAGAACAAGGACAACCTGGACACCTTTACCCTCACCACCTTCGTGTTCACCGCCAGCGTGAAGACCACGGACGACGAGGGCAACACCATCGACATGACCGACGAGGAGAAGACCTCCGCCCTGGAAGAGGCCAAGACTCCCAAGAAGGCCCTGGCTGAGGAGCTGAAGACCAAGCTGGAAGCCGGCGAAGATCCCGCGGCCCTGGCCGAGGAGTACGCCGACGACCTGACCACCAGCTCCGTCTCCCAGCGCACTGTGGGTTCCTCCGTATCCGGCACCACCTATGGCGAGTGGGCCCTTGACTCCGCCCGCGCCAACGGCGACATCACCATCGCCGAGCCCGAGCAGGACGACAGCGAGGACGCCACCGTTCCCACCTCCTACACCTACACCGTGGTCCGCTGGGAGGGCCGCGAGCGCTCCGAGGAAGCCACCAACAGCGTGCGCCACATTCTGATCGCCGCCGAACAGGACGAAGACGCGGACGAGCCCACCGAAGAGCAGTATGCCGCCGCCAAGGAGCAGGCGGAAGCTCTCCTGGAGGAGTGGAAGTCCGGCGAGGCCACCGAGCAGTCCTTCGCCGACCTGGCCATGGTGAACAGCGCGGACTCCGGCTCCGCCATGAACGGCGGTCTGATCCGCAACATCACCGAGAACTCCTCCTATGTGGAGACGTTCCGGGACTGGGCCACTGACCCCGCCCGGAAGACCGGCGACACCGGCATCGTACAGAACACCGGCTCCTCCACCAAGGGCTGGCACATCATGTACTATATCAAGGACGATCCGACCTGGAAGATCACCGCCGACAGCGCCCTGCGCTCGGACAAGGTCAACGAGTGGCACGAAGGTGTCATCGAGGGCTACGATTCCACCCAGGGTCTCGGCATGAAGTTCGTCACCCCCTGAGTTCCCCGCAGAAAAAATCAGGCGCCCCCGCTCATCCGGAGCGGGGGCGCGTTCTGTTGGGGGATGTACTTCAGCCCCGGGCCTTTTTCGCCAGAGCCACCAGCGCGCTGGCGCCGATGCGGTCCGCGCCGGCCTCGATCATGGCCTGGGCCTGCTCAAAGGTCCGGATGCCGCCGGCGGCCTTGATGCGCACGTCGGGGGAAACGTGCTTGCGGAAGAGGGCGACATCCTCCACCGTGGCGCCGCCGGTCGAGAAGCCGGTGGAGGTCTTGATGAAGTCCGCGCCGGACATGGAGACCACCCGGCAGACCGCCTTCTTCTCGTCCTCGGTGAGCAGACAGGCCTCCACGATCACCTTGAGGATGCGGCCTTTGCAGGAGGCCTTGATGGCTTTGATCTCCTGAAGCACCGGCTCCCAGTCGCCAGCCTTGGCCATGCCGATGTTGATCACCATGTCGATCTCGTCCGCGCCGTTGCGGATGGCGTCCTCGGTCTCGAAGACCTTCACCTCGGGGCTGTTATAGCCGTTGGGGAAGCCGATCACCGTGCAGACCTTCAGCCTGTTGCCAACGTAGTCGGACGCGCGGCGCACGAACCGGGGCGGGATACAGACGGAAGCGGTATGGAACGCCATGCCGTCGTCGCAGATGGTTTTCACCTGCTCCCAGGTCGAAGTGGGGGCAAGAATCGTATGGTCCACCCGGCTCAGAATTTCCATTTGATCCATATCTCAGATTCTCCTTTTTTTCCAGTCGGGCTCTGCCTGGCAGAGCTTGTGGTTTCTGCAGTGCTCCCCATTGTATCCTCTTTTTTTCGGAATGTCCAGCCTTTTTCTGGAATTCCCGAAAATTTCCGGATTGGTAATTCTGTAAGAAAATGTAGGCTGTCCGGGAAGAGACAGCCCCCCTTACCGGTCGCTGACCTGCCAGGGCTCTTCCCGGAAGATCAGATCGTCCAGGTCGCCGGACAGCTGGGCGGGCGCCGGCGCGGGGACGGGAACAGAACTGGTTTCCATAGGTTCCTCCTGTTCGCCAGTGGTCTGGCGCATACAGACCAGTCTATGCGCCCGCCCCGGGAAGTGTGCCTGAAATCCTTTTTCAAATTCCCGGTTTACGAAAGGCGGATTCTGCTGTAAAATGGGGAGCAGCCCCGCCGCGAAAGGAGACGGTTCCCTTGCCCGAAACCCTCATCCCCGGCAGCATCATCTCTCTGTCCGGACAGGCCGCGGATCGCCTGCTCCGCATGGACAGCGGAGACGCCGCCCTTCTCTACCTGCAGCTGCTGCGGACCGGGAGCCCGACCGGCCTCAAATGGCCCCAGGCCCGGCTCCAGGACGCCCTGACCCTGCTGCAGAAAAACGGTCTCGCCCCCCAGAGCGCCACCATCCCGGAACCGCCACCTCCCCCGGTGAAGACTCTTCCGGATTACTCCCAGGACACCATCAACGACGCCCTCGGCGACCAGACCTCCCCCTTCGGCCCCCTCTGCAACGAGGTGGAGCGGCTGCTGGGCAAGCGTCTCACCTACACGGACATGAAGGATCTCTACCTGCTCTACGATTATATGAACCTCCCGCCGGAGGTCATTCTGATGGCCGTCAACTGGTGCAAGGAGCAGACCGAACGCAAGGACGGCCCCGGCCGCCTGCCACGCATGTCCTATATCCGGCGGGAGGCCTCCTCCTGGGCCCGTCTGGGCGTCTCCACCGTCGAGGATGCGGACGAGCACATCCGGCGCATGGACCAGCTGCAGGAGCGGGAGCAGAAAGTGCTGCAGCTGCTGGACCTGCCGCCCCGCCCTCTGATCGCCCAGGAAAAGAAGTACATCGCCAGCTGGGACGAGATGGGCTTCGACGACGAGGCCATCCGCATGGCCTACGAGCGCACCATCTTCAAGGTCCACGAGCTGAAGTGGAACTACATGAACGGCATCCTGCGCAACTGGCACCAGAAAAACCTCCACACGGGCGCCGCCATCCTGACCGGAGACACGGGCGGACCCTGGCTGAAGAGCTCCGGCGAGGCCACCTCCGCCGGACAGAGCTCCTCCTCCCGAAAGCCCTCCGGTCCGGACGCCCCGGATGAGGATGCGCTGCGGGACATGGCGGAAATCCGCGCGATGCTGGCAAAGAAAAAGGGGATGAAGTCTGATGGATTATGATGAGAATATCCGCAGCCGGGCCGGCCAACGGCTGGAGGATCTGCGCCGCAGCCACCACGACAGTATCGCCAGGCTGCGCTCCGAGACTTATCGCAAAGACCCCAGGATCCCCCAGCTGGACGCCGAGCTGCGCGCCACCATGCCCCAGATGATGCGGCTGGCCACCCGGCCGGACCGGAAGAGCCGGGAAAAGCTGATGGCCCTCCGGGACCACAACCTGGAGCTGCAGCGACAGCGGGCGGAGCTTCTGAAGAAACAGGGACTGGAGCCGGACGCTCTGGACGACCGGCCCTTCTGTCCGGACTGCCGGGACACCGGCTGGATACAGAGGGAGATGTGCCACTGCCTGCGGGACCTCTGCGCGGACGAACAGACCCGGGAACTGTCCCGAATGCTGGACCTGGGCAACGCCTCCTTCGAGAACTTCCGCCTGGATGTCTATGATACCGACCTTGATCCCGTCCTCCAGGCCTCTCCCCGGAACAACATGGAGGTTGTCAAAGCTTACTGCGAGGATTACGCGATGGACTTTGAGAACAGCGTCCCCAATCTGTTTCTTTCCGGCAGCCCTGGCCTTGGAAAAACCTTTCTCTCCGCCTGCATCGCCCGCGCCGTCTCGGACCAGGGGTACTCCGTGGTCTACGAAATGGCTGCCTCGATCTTCGCCCAGTATGAGGCGAAAAAATTCCAGTCCAACACACCCCAGGGCGAAGAGGCCCGGAACGCCATCCGCCGCTACGAACACTGCGACCTGCTGATCCTCGACGATCTGGGCAGCGAGATGGGGTCCCAGCTGGTCACCGCCACCCTCTACGAACTGCTCAACACCCGCCTGGTGTCCGGCCTGCACACCGTCATCTCCTCCAATATCGACCCGAATGATCTTGCGGCCCGCTACTCTCCCAAGGTGGCCTCCCGTATTCTGGGCAACGACTACCGGACACTGCGCTTCCGAGGCAGGGACATCCGCCAGTTTCTGCGGCGCAATACGTCCTCCTGAACACAGATCGCCCCCGGACGCCAGAACCGGTGTCCGGGGGTGTTTTCAGGTCCAGAGGGGCTCCTCGCGCAGCGGCAGCTGGAAGATCCGCTCCACCGCCGCCTCGTAGGGGCCCCGGGCCGCCGCCTTGCGGATCTGCTTCAGGGGCTTGTCCGCCCCCTCGAAGAGCCGGCCCAGGTAGCTCCACATCTCTTTCATATGGTAGACGGTTCCCCGCTCGTTGCGGAACACCTCCAGATAGGTGTGGTAGAGCTCGTCGTGATACGCCCGCAGGGTCTCCCGCTTCGCCGCCGGTCCCCCTTTGCAGCGGGACACCAGGGCGGGATCCGCCAGCAGCCCCTGCCCGATCATCACCTGCTCCACCCGGGGATACTCCGCCTGAAAGGAGCGCACTCCCGCCACGCTGACGAGGCCCCCGTTGTAGCAGAGCGCCCCGGGATAGCGCTCCGCCGCCAGGGCGAAGGCCTCCCGGCGCACGGGGCGGCGGTAGAAGTCCTCCCGCACCCGGGGATGGACGATGAGCAGGGAGACGGGAAAGCGGGCGAAGAGTTCCAGCAGCCGGGGAAACTCCTCCGGGTCCCGCAGCCCGACGCGGGTCTTGATGGAGATGTCGCAGGGCGCGCCGGCATAGATCTCCTCCAGCAGCCGCTCCAGCGCCTCCGGATCCCCCAGAAGGGCGGCCCCCTTTCCCTTGGCAGTGACCGTGCCGGAGGGGCAGCCCAGGTTGAGATTCACTTCCCGGTATCCCATGTCCGCCAGGGCCCGGGCCATCCACAGAAAGTCCCCGCCGTCCCAGGCCAGCACCTGGGGCACCGCCGCGAAGCCGGGGTTCTCTTCCGGCGCCACGTTGCGCAGATCCTTGGGGGTCAGGACGTGGTCGTGGGTGGCGGTGATGAAGGGCATGTACTGGCGAACCCCCAACCGAGGTTGGTGGGGTTCTGTTGGGACATCGGGACCGAAGCCCCTCAACCCCATTAACATTTGGACCCATTCATACCATTTACCACATGCACTTCAATAACTAAGGTGATTATAAGTATCTATGATTTGAGTAAGAAGACATATTAATTGAGAATGTTTGCGTTCATAAACGGTAAATAAGGCATGTGCCAATCGGTTCCTCCAGTTTCCTTTTGGACGCATACTCCGCATGGCATGACTCAATCAGGTATGCGTTGGCACGGTTCCTTCG
>CANRFA010000095.1 GCA_947629775.1 uncultured Oscillospiraceae bacterium | reverse complement strand
CACATCTCCGAGCTGTCCTGGAGCCGCATCAAGCACCCCTCCGAGGTGGTCAAGGTGGGCGACACCGTCGAGGTGTATGTCATCTCCGCCGACCGGGAGCGCAAGAAGATCTCCCTGGGCATGAAGGACCGCAGCCAGGAGCCCTGGACCGTCTTCACCAGCACCTACAAGGTGGGCGACGTGGCCAACGTGCGCATCGTCAAGCTGATGACCTTCGGCGCCTTCGCCGAGGTCGTGCCCGGCGTGGACGGCCTGATCCACATCTCCCAGATCGCGGACCACCGCATCGACAAGCCCGGCGACGTGCTGGCCGAGGGCGACCGCGTGGACGTGAAGATCACGGACGTGGACATGGAGAACCGCAAGATCTCCCTCTCCATCCGCGCCCTGCTGGAGGCTCCCATCAACGGCTGAGCCGGAATCCAGTCCCCATGAACGGAAAAACAGCCCGCCAGGTATTCCTGGACGGGCTGTTTTTCCGGCCGGATGCGCGCTGCACCCGAAAGTGGAATCGGACGGCTGCTCTTCTTCTGTCCGTCCCCGAAACACAAAGCGGGAGGGGATGTCTTCCGGCGATGGGCGGAAATGTCCGGCTTCGGGCGCTCTCCTTCGGGAATTACCCCGATGGAAAGACAGATGTCCATCAGAAGAATACGGTCCGAAGTCGCTGCCCTTCCGGGGTTTGGCCGAGGAGCCGACCGGCCTGGAAAGAGGGCGCGCGTCTGCGTCACAGGGAACGGAAGAGCTGATCGGATATACCGCGTACGTGGTATTCCGGTAAGGGATGCAGAAGGTTCATGGATTCCACCGGATTTCCATACAGGAAGCGAAAAAGTTGCGGGAATCACGATAAATTACCCTTGCAAATCATGATTTACAGGGTGTATAATAGTAACGCAGCAAAGGTTCCATACTTGGAAATGGAGGTGTCTGATGGAGTTCCAGATTGGGGATAAGGTCTCCCATCCCATCCATGGGGCGGGAGTCCTCGAGAGCATTGTCAGCAGGAAAGTGGGGGGAGTGACCCGGGATTACTACATCATGCGGCCTCCCAGGAGCGGCATGACGATCATGATCCCCACGGAAAGCAGCGAGGAAATCGGCGTGAGACCGGTGATGGACGAGAAGCAGGTGGATGGCCTGCTGGCCGCCATCCCGGAGATGGAAGTGAACATGACCACCAACTGGAACCGTCGCTACCGGGAGAATCTGGAGCGGATCAAGAGCGGAAATCTGCTGGAAGTGGCGTTTGTGGCCAAAGGGCTGACCCAGCGGGACGGCCCACGGCGCAGACTGTCCACCGGCGAGCGGAAGATGCTCAACAGCGCCCGCCAGATTCTGATCTCGGAGATGGTTCTCTCGCGGGGCCAGAGCTACGAAGCGGCGGAAGCGGAACTGGATACGGTTCTGAGCTGACGCCCGTAATATGGAGGAAAGCATATGCCTGGACTGTTGTCTTTCTTTGAGCGCGTGAAGGAAAAGCGTACACCCCCCGTCTGCACGGCAGTGATTGTCGCGGCAGGCAGCGCTACCCGAATGAACGGCATCGACAAGATTCTCGCCCCCCTGGGAGAACTGCCGGTTCTGGTCCATTCTCTCTTCGCGTTCCAGGACAGCCCCTCCATTCAGGAAATCATCATTGTGACCCGGGAAGATCAGCTGACGGATGTGAGCCGCATGTGCCGCGACTACGCGCTGGACAAGGTGTCCAAGGTGGTAGTGGGCGGCGCGACCCGGCCCGAATCGGTCCGCAACGGTCTCCGGGAGGTCCGGGCGGATGCCACGCTCGTCGCCATCCACGACGGAGCGCGTCCTCTTGTGACCGGAAAACTGATCGAGCAGGCGGTTGCCCAGGCCCATCGGACCGGAGCAGCCGCCCCGGCAGTGCCCCTTACCGACACCATCAAACGGGTGGAGGGAGATCTGGCGGTGGAAACGGTGGACCGCGCCCCCCTGAGAGCGGTCCAGACCCCCCAGGTGTTCGAGTCGGGTCTCATCAAGGGAGCGGTAGAGAAGGCCATCGCGGACGGCGCGGTCCTGACGGACGAGTGCGCGGCCGTGGAACGCCTCGGCATGAAGGTGGTGCTGACCCCGGGCAGCCGGGAGAACATCAAGGTCACCACCCCCTTCGATCTGCTGCTGGGCGAGGCCATTCTGCAATCCCGGACGAAGGGAGTCGCTGCGCCATGAGAATCGGACATGGATACGATGTGCACCGTCTGACGGAAGGCCGCCGCCTGATCCTGGGCGGCGTGGAGATCCCCTGGGAAAAGGGGCTTCTGGGTCACTCGGACGCGGATGTCCTCACCCACGCGGTGATGGACGCCCTGCTGGGCGCCGCGGCTCTGGGAGACATCGGAACGCACTTCCCGGACAGCGATCCCGCCTACGCGGGAGCGGACAGTCTTCGCCTGCTGAAGCAGGTGACCCGGCTGCTCCGGTCCCACGGGTGGCAGGTAGGGAACGTGGATGCCACCATTCTGGCCCAGCGTCCGAAGCTCGCCCCCCACATTCCGGCCATGCGGGAACATCTGGCCCGCTGCATGGGAGTGGAGATCGAACAGGTGAGCGTCAAGGCCACCACGGAAGAAGGCCTTGGCTTCACCGGAACCGGAGAGGGCATGGCGGCCCACGCGGTCTGCCTGCTGGAAAAAACCGGCTCGTGAGGCCGGAGTCCGCAAAGGAAACCACAGCCATGAGGCAAAAACGGAAATCCCCCTGAACGCGGAGAGACCTGTGTCTCTCCGCGTTTTTGCGCGCCGCGCGAAAAAAGGCGGTCCCCGGAGCGGGGACCGCTTTTTCTCCGGATCAGGCTTTGGGGCCTGGCAGGAGGGGGGCCAGAATGGGCTCCCAGCCGGGATGCCGCCCGAGTTCCTCTTTCATCAGGCGAAGGGATTTTCCGCGCAGGGAGCGCACGAAATCGGAGCCGGATTTCGTGGCGGCGAAGTGGCGGAGAGTCGACCGGGGGAGCTCCTCCAGAATGGCGATAAAGTCTGCCTTCTGCCCGTCCGAGACACAGGCGGCGGCCACATCGGGGAGGCATCGCTCCAGGCCGTCGGAGGTGAAGAGGTCCAGCTCGTCGGGGCGGAAGGGCCGGCCCTCGCAGTCGGCCAGGAGATGGGGGAGCAGGTTGGGGCTGGTGAGGAAGGACTGGAGGCTGTGATTGCGCAGCACAATCAGAGGTTCCTTTTCCGGACCGCCCAGGGAAAAGGCGGGGGAGGAGAGAATGTGGATGGTGTATTTGCAGCCGTCTGTGGAGATGCCCAGCTTCTTCAGCAGACGCTGCTGGATTTCCCGGGTGGGGAGGGGGTGGTCCTGGCAGATGCGGAGCAGTTCCAGCTGGGCGGGATTCAGCCGGGCGAGGAGCCGGACCTGCAGGGGTTCTCCCTCGATGCGGATGCGCAGGGCTTCCCGCATGGCATGCACCAGGTCCAAGGTCTGTTCGTCCAGGGTCTGCGTTTCGGCCGGATTCAGCCGGATCCGTTCGCCACTGTCCAGCAGGACCTCGATAATCCGGTTTTGTCTCCCGATCTCCACCTGCGCGGAGGGCCTCGGCCAGCCGTCCGGCCAGGAGCCCCGGCGGTAGCGGTCGTCCATGGCCCGCAGGCAGCGCAGCTGTCGGCTGATTTCCCGGGGAATCTCGGTGTACTTCTCCAGCGGGAAGGGAATATCCTTCTCCTCCCAGGCGGCCTGGAAATCCAGAGGGACGGCGTTGTTGCCCCGTACCTCCGGCAGAACCCTGGATTCCAGGACTTCCAGGAAGCCGTCCGCATGGTAAAAGATCCGGCGGGGGGAGGGAGAAGGCTCCAGGTGGAGCAGTTCGTCCCCGGACCTGTTGTGGAAGAGAAAGCGCAGAAGGGGGATGGGAAGCGCGGGAGGAACGTCGGACGCGGGCTGCTCCATGGGGTCCAGTTCCGCGACCGGGATCCGGGGACGCAGCCGGTTTCGGATGGCCGGCAGCTGCCGGGTCAGCCAGCGGTGAAGAATTTCGTCCACCGGGGCCTCCGGATTCAGCAGAGAATCCGTCAGATTATCGGGAAAGAGGACGAGGAGGGAGATGGGCTGCCGGTAGCGAAGGGTCAGACGGATGGTGAGCCGTACCACGCCGGGGCTGGGACTCTGAAGGTCCAGCTGAAGGTCATCCAGAACTCCGTGGGAGACCGTCCGGCCCTGGAAGATGGAACGTTCCGTGACGTGGTTCAGACGGATTTCCACAGAGCGGCGAAGCGCGGTATTGAGGTCGGGAAGGTAGCGCTGCGCGGCCTCGTCCACCTGCCTGACAAACGTCTCCTCCGAGAGGGCGGGGACAAAGCGGGTAAAGTCCACGCTCTGGAAGTGGCGGCAGAAATTCGGACTGTCCGGCGCGAGGGAGGGATAAAACCGGGGGAGGTCCTCCAGGGTCTCCTCCGTCAGCCGGTCCAGCTGTTCGCGAACCATGCGCTCCAGGGCGTGTTCCCGCTCGGAGCGGGAGAGCGTATCCGGCAGGGAGTCCAGGAGCGCGTGGACATGGCCGCTCTTCAGCGCCCGGGCGCCGCTGTAGTCCAGCAGAAAGGCCCCCCGCAGAACCACGATGTTCCGTTCCGTGATGAGAACGCTGAGGGTGCGCTGCGGAAAGGAGAGCTGCGGCGCGGTGATGTCCGCGAAGCGCTTCGCCAGCTCCTGGCGGACCAGGTCTTTCCAGAGACCGGTCCAGCCTCCCGGGACCAGAGCTTCTGCTCCGGGCAGGGCGTTCCGGTTGTGCTGAAAGGGGGGAAGATAGCGTGACATGGAGAGCCTCCTTTCCGAAGGTACCAGGGACCCGGCCGTCCGGGACGGCGGGGCAGGGGAGGGGAGAAGGGAACCGCTTTCGAAGAAGCGGCGTTCCGGGCGGAGCGCTCAGGATTCGTCCCGGAGATCCGGCCAGACGCGGAGCAGAAGGGCGCGGGTGGAGTTGCGCTTTTTCAGGGCGTTCCAGAGCCGAAGGACCTCGGTTTCATCCAGGGAGTCGAGAAAGCGCAGGAAGGCGGACTGCTGAAACAGGTGGGGCATGGAGAGCCGCCGGTCGCTCTTTTCCAGCACCTGGAGCAGAGTTTCCCGGAGCTCGGGCGGGCAGTTGGCTCTGGCGGTTTTCACGGTCGTCTGCTGGACCCACCGGAAGCGCGCGGTGCTGGTGAAGAGGGCGACGATCTCGTCGCTGTTGAACGGCCGGCCGGTCACTTTGGGAAGCGCGTCGTGGACGAGGGGATTGAGGACGTAAAATCCGGCGTCGACGGACGGTTCCACCAGAGCGCGGGTGCCGTTGGCCAGAGGGTAGGTGGTCTGAAACATGGCCCGGAGGGCCTTGCTGTTGGCGGACGCGGTGGTGGGCATGAAGGCGTCCAGATGGGCCTGGAGGGTGCCGCGGGTAGGCTCGAAGGGGATGCTGTCCATATAGCGCAGGATCTCCAGTTCCATGGGGTGGAAGGTGTTCAGCAGTTCCGGCAGATCGAGGGGAGCGGGGGCCTGAAGCTGCTGCCGGCGGACGGCCCGCAGAACCAGCCGCAGGATGATGGGCAGAGGCCTGGACAGAATCTGCGCCTGCGTCGGCGGATGGGTGTCCCAGGAGAAGGAGACCAGCTGCGTGCCTTGCAGTTCCAGAAAGACGGTGGGCCGCTTTTCGAGGGGCCACGCGACGTTCCGGTAAAACTGATCCATGGCGCGGAAGACTTCCAGCTGCTCGGCGGGATTGGGCGGGAAGGCGCGGTAGCAGGACAGAGCCAGGGACGGAACCCCGGACAGTCGGATGGCGAAGGTCTCCGGATTCCGGTTTGAAAGCTCTTCTCCGGTCAGCAGCTCAAACTGATCGTTGTGGTGGAAGAAGAGGCGGCTTCCGGGCTCGCAGCTGCGACGGATCAGGGAGGGCGGCGCCTCCTCGGGCAGCCAGAGATTCCCGGTGGTCAGGAAGTGCTGCACGGGCGCCAGGGAGGAGGTGGGGGCAAAGCCCACTTCGAGAGCGGGCAGGAGCAGCATGGAGCGCCGCTTCAGCTGTTCCAGCAGGAAGCGGAAGCTTCCGTGAAGAACGCTGCGCGCGTCCTCCTGGTCCAGACGCAGGAGCGGATCGGCCAGATTCTCCTGGAAGGTGAGGCCCAGGGAGAGTCTGTGGAGATACCGGGCGGTCAGAGACAGCCGGACGCTCAGAAGGCCGCTGTCCGAGGACTTCACGGCGAGCGTCAGCTTCTCCACCTTTCCGACGGCGTGGCAGGGGTCGTCCCACCCGATCATCCCGGAGGACCGTTCCGCCATGGAGCCGTTGATGGCTTCCGTGAACTGCTTCTGAAGGTCCGGGATTTCGCTCCGGAACCCGGAGGTCAGAGCCCGAAAACGCTGCCGGGCGGTACGGAGCCTGTCTTCATCCAGCTGCTCGAAGCCGCTCCAGCCGGGATCGGAAGAACGCAGGGAAGGAACCTGAAGAGGGACCGGTTGCAGGAACTGCGCGCAGGCCACATCCGCATAGCGCTGGAAGGCGTCGCGGTACGTTTCGTTCTCCCTGCTGACGAAGGGATACTCGTGCCGGGAAGTACGGGTGGCGGCCAGACCGGCGATGTTCAGAGCGACCGAGAAGGTAAAGCAGAGCTTCAGATCCGGGCGGACCTCCGCGTTAGCCTGAAGAACTGTCCAGGAGACATCGCCCGAACCGGCGAAGTGCGTCCGGAGGGCCTGTTCCAGCGTGGCGCGGGCGCATTCGACAGGTCCGGGTTCCACCTCGGAGAGGGAGGCGCACATCTGCTGGAAGAGGGAGTCCCGGTTCTCTTCCTCCAGGTAAGAATCGGGGATGGGATCCGCGGGCGTGAGATCGGGCATGGTGTGCATGACTTACCTCCTTGAAAAGGGGACGGTGACGACAGTGGGGGAGAGGAGAAGGGAGGGAAACGGGAACAGACGCGGTGCAAGGGAAACCACTGGGGATTCAGAAAAGAAGTGGAAGGACAGGGGTGTCCAATCGCAGTACGGTATGCTAAGGCTTCGAGGAGGAAGGAAGCGAAAGGAGCGGGGAAGAAGTTCTGCCCTTCAACGGGCGGAACAGGCGGGAGACAGAATCCTTTCAGGAGAGGGAGGTCGGAACCCCTTATCATCCAGGACAGCCGGAAGAAACCGACACCGCCGGAAAGGCAGAAAACTCCACACCTGCCATTATAGCATTGAAATGGGAATAACTCAAGAAGGACAACGGAACCGAAACAGAGACGCAAAAAGAAGGACAGAAAACGGAGAAGAAGGGACAAGATGGAAACCATGATCAGAAACCAGAAAGAGATAAAGAAAAGAGTTACAAAGAGTCAAAAGAGGAGCCGGCCCCGGTCCGGGCATGACTCCGGGCAGCCGGATTCCTGTCCCTGAACCGCGGAGGGGCGGGAGGAACGCGGCCGGGCGGAATCTCATCCCGGCGGAATAGAGAGTGCGCAGACGGCAGTCGGGCGCAGCGGTCCGGAACCGGTCCAAAGGGCCGTGGAAAGCGGGCACAGAGCCCCGCTGCAGGTTGAGAAGCGCCAGAAAGAGGAGAGATTGACTTCGATGGGAG
>CANRFA010000094.1 GCA_947629775.1 uncultured Oscillospiraceae bacterium | reverse complement strand
TCTCCCTGCCAGTCACTTCCGCCGGAGAAGACCTCCGGGCTGACGATCACCAGAGTCTCCGCCTGCCTGCGCAGATGGCAGATTCCCTGCCAAACGGCCTCCTCCGTGTCCGGGCCGGCGCCGTCCGGGCGGAAGCGCTCGTTGGCGGTCAGGTTGCCGAGATCCTCCAGCAGGAGAGCGCAGCCGGCGGGAACCGGCAGATGGCGCAGATCCACATAGCGCTCCAGGGTCTGAAAGCCCTTGCCGGCGCGCAGCGACCGGTGGCGCTCCACCCGCCGGCGGCCCTCCTCCCCGAAGGGCTCCATACAGGCCAGATAGAGGCGGGGATTTCCCGGGGAATGGAGGATGAGGTCCTCGGCGAAGGAACTCTTGCCGCTGCTGGCGGCGCCAATCACCAGGGCGAACACGGGGCGTCCTCCGGACGGTAGGGTGGCAGGTTGCGCTCCTGGAAGGTGGCGCTCTCCCGGTATACGGCGAGGGCCATGTCCAGCAGGGGCAGGGCCGCGACGGCTCCCGTGCCCTCCCCCAGATGCAGACCGGCGGTGAGGAGGGGACGCTTGTCAAGGGCGTTGAGCAGCAGGATGGCGGCGGGTTCCGAGGAGAGGTGGCTGGCGAAGAGGGCCTGTCCCGCCTGGGGGGCCAGGCGCAGGGCGCAGAGGGCGGCGGCCGCGGTGATGACGCCGTCCAGCAGGATGGGAACGCGACAGATGGCCCCTCCTAAACATACTCCACAGAGCGCGGCGATGTCAAGACCGCCCACCTTTCCCAGTACATCCAGGGGATCCGAGGGGTCCGGGCGGTTGACCTCCAGGGCCTGGCGCAGGACCTGCCGTTTGCGGCGGAGACCTTCCTCGGACAGTCCGGCCCCTCTTCCGGCCAGTTCCTCCACGGGTACGTCCAGCAGGACGGAGGCCACGGCGGCGGTGGTGGAGGTGTTCCCGATGCCCATTTCCCCCACGGCCAGCAGCCGTACGCCCCGGCCTTTCCTCTCCTTCACGAGAGAGATGCCAAGGCGGACGGCCCGCTCCGCCTCCGCCCGGGTCATGGCGGGACCCTGGGAGATGTCCTCGGTGCCGTTGCGAATCCGGCGGTCCAGAACGCCGGGAAAGCCGGGAAAGTCCCGGATGCCCACATCCACGGGGATCACCGGGCAGCGGGCCAGGGCCGCCATGCGGCAGACCGGGGTGCTCCCCTGGGCCAGTCCCCGGGCGACAGCGGCGGTGACCTCCGGACCGCTCTGGGTCACCCCCTGGGCGACCACTCCGTTGTCCGCGCAGAGCACCAGCAGGGAGCGGGCGGAGAAGTCCAGGTCCGGCGAGCCCGTGAGGGCGGCCATGTCTTCCAGCAGGGGTTCCAGGAGACCGAGTCCTCCCAGAGGATGGGCGCAGGAGAGCCAGCGGGCGTGGGCGGCCCTGCGGGCCTCCTCGTCCGGGGGCAAAATGGCAGGCAGTCGCATGGGAGAGGAGCTCCTTTCTTGAGGATGGGGTGCGGGAGAGAATTGGCGCCGCGCGCTCCCGGGGGTTAAAGACGGGTCATCCGGGCAGAGGTCTGGCCTTGCGGGCCGCCTCCACAAAGCGCCGGGCCAGCTGGGGCTGACCGGCGAAGGACAGGTGGGGGAAGCCGGCGTAGAGGGTGGGAGAGACGAAGCCCTCCCGCCAGCTGCGGCTGGTGACGGGCTTCTCCAGAGAGAGGTCCGCGCCGTTGTCCGTGCTGTCCCAGTGGTGAAAGCAGTGGCAGGGGATGGACTCTCCCCGGCGGAAGAGCAGACTGTCTCCCCGGGGATGGATCCAGGCGTACCCGAAGCGGGTGAGGCGGCCGGTGTCCCGGGCCTCTCCGGGAAGAACATCCGCCATGGGCCAGGGGACGCCGGCCTCGTCCGCCAGCGTCCGGCCCAGGCAGAGAAAGCCGCCGCACTCTGCCACCGTGGGCAGGCCGCTTTGGATCGCGGCCCGGAGGGAGGCGAGCAGGGAGCGGTTGGCGGACAGCTCCCGGGCGAAGCGCTCCGGGTAGCCGCCGGGGAGGTAGAGCCCCTGCATTCCGGAGGGAAGACAGGGATCCCGGAGGGGCGAGAAGAAACGGAGTTCCGCCCCGGCTTCCCGGAGGGCCTCCAAAGACTCCGGGTAGAGGAAGCAGAAGGCCTCGTCCCGGGCCACCCCAATGGGAACCCCGGGCCGGAGAGAGGAAGAGACCGGAGGGAAGGAACAGCCGGTTTCCGGGGATAAACAGGCGCCAGCTACCTCCGGGGCAGAACAGGTGTCCACTGTCTTCAGAGAGGAGGGCACCGATAATGTTGGGGCATCGTCCGCTGGAGCGGGACGGTCCGCCAGCGTCAGCAGGCGGTCCAGGTCCGCGTGGGTCTCCAGAGCCTCGGCCAGGGCGTTCAGGCGGGCGTTCAGGTCCGGGATCTCTTCGGCGGTGACCAGACCCAGATGGCGGCTGGGGAGCTGTCCCTGGGGCAGCCGGGGAAGAAGGCCCAGATAAGGCAGACCGGTCTCCCGCTCCAGCATGGGACCCAGGCTGGAGGCCAGCATGGGGGAGGCGTCCGTGAGCAGGAGTCCCGCCAGATGGTGGGGGCTGCGGAAGGCCAGGAATCCCTGTATCAGCGGGGCCAGGGAGAGGGCGGCGCCACCGGGACGCAGCACCAGCAGGACCGGCAGGTCCAGGGTGTCCGCCAGATGCCAGGCGGAGGCCTCGTCCGTGGTGCCGCCCAGTCCGTCGTAGTAGCCCATGGCCCCTTCGCAGAGAACGGCGTCGTGGTCGCGGCAGCCCCGGGCACAGAGCCGCTTCACCCGGGCGGGAGGGGCCAGAAAGAGATCCAGGTTGCCGCTGTCCGCCCCCAGGGCAGTGCGGTGGAACATGGGATCAATGTAGTCCGGTCCGGCCTTGAAGGCCATGGGCCGCAGGCCCCGGCGCTGCAGAGCCCGGAGCAGGGCGCAGGTCACGAGGGTCTTGCCGCTGCCGGAGGAGGGGCCGGAGATCATCAGCTGGATCATGGGCAGTTCCCCGCCAGCAGGAAGATGGGATTGCCGGCCTCCAGCAGGTGGAGCTTCCCAACGGTCTTCGTCGCAGACACTGCGATCTGCCGCACCTGGGGTTCCAGTCCCAGACGGGCGAAGGACTCCAGGGCCGTCTGCAGGGTTTCCAGGGCAATGGCGGAGACGCAGAGCCGGGCGCCTGGGTTCTTTGCGAGAACCGAGTCCAGAATCTTGGGCAGCTGTCCCCCGCTGCCGCCCACAAAGACGGCGTCCGGAGCGGGAAGATCCGCCAGGGCCTGCGGGGCGGTTCCCCGGACCAGGCGCAGATTCCAGGCGTGGAGGGCCTCCCGGTTGCGGAGGATGAGCTCACAGGCCTCGTCTTTGCGCTCCACCGCCCACACCTGCCGGCAGCAGGCCGCCAGTTCGATGGATACGCTGCCTGTTCCGGCCCCCACATCCCAGCAGACCTCCCGGGAAGCCGGATTCAGGAGGGCCAGGATGGCGGAGCGCACCATCTGCTTCGTCATGGGGACCTTTCCCCGCTGAAAGAGTCCGTCCGGCCAGCCGGGCGTCCGCCGGGGCATGGGAGGCGCGGCCTCCGCCAGCAGCACGTTGAGGGGCGCGAAGGTCTGTCCGGCAAAGGCGGCGGCCGTGCCCTGGAGAACCCGCTCTCCCGGGAGGGCCAGGTTTTCTCCCACGGAGACGGGAAGCTCCCCGAGGCCGGCTTCCATCAGCTGACGGCAGAGGGCGGCGGGGCCGTTGGATCCGCTGGTGAGGAAGAAGGCGGGGCCGGGACCGCCCATGACGGCATGGACGGCGTCACAGGAGGCGCCGTGGGCGGAGAAGAAACGCCAGTCCTGCCAGGGCCGGCGGAGAAGGGCGGCGAACATCTGGACGCTGGAGAGCCCCGGATAGAGGGTGACCTCCAGACCCCGCTCCGCCAGGAGCGGGAGCAGAACCCGGGCTCCGGACCAGAAGCCCAGGTCCCCGCTGAAGACCACGGCGGGCCGTTCCCATCCCCCCAGACAGAGTTTCTCCGCAATCTCCCTCGGGGAGGTGAGGGGGAGTTTTGTGGCAGAGGAGGACAGGGGGAGCGAGTCCAGCAGCCGGGAGGCGCCCACAACGAGGTCCGCCCGCTCCAGCGCGGCGTATCCGGCCAGGGTGCAGGTTCCCGGATCTCCGCTTCCGGCTCCGTGGAGAGTAACGGTCATCTCAGCATCTCCTTCACGTGGCGGAGGATCTCCTCCGCGTCTTCGCCCTCCTCCGGCGGCCGGCGGAGAACCAGCAGGGGAATGGCCGCCTCCCGGGCAGCCTGAACCTTTTCCGGGAACCCGCCGGCCTCCCCGCCGTCCTTGGTGACCAGAATCCGGATCCGGAACTGATGAATGAGGGCCAGGTTGAGCTCCGCGGAGAAGGGGCCCTGCATGGCGATCACGTTCCCGCGGGGAATGCCCGCCGCCGCGCAGGCGGCCAGACTCTCCGGGGAGGGCAGCACCCGGGGATAAAGCCGCGCTCCGCCCAGGGAGGCGTAGCGCCCCACCTCTTTGGCGCCGGTGGTGAGGAGGATGTTGCCCTCCAGACCCGCCAGCAGGGAGACCGCCTCTTCCGCGTCCCGGGCGAGAAGGCTGTCCGGGGGCAGGGGACTGGGCCGGCGCAGCAGGCGCCGCAGGGGGACCCCGGCGGCCTGCGCCGCCTGGCGGATGGTCCGGGTGGCTTCCACGGCGTAAGGGTGGGTGGCGTCCAGGCAGAGATCCATGCCCCGAAGCAGCCCGGTCATGGCGGCCTCGTCCAGCCGCCCCTGGAGCACCCGGATGCCGGGGGCTTCCCCCTGGACTTCCTTTCCGTAGGGGGTAGCCACGGACACGGTCACCTGGGCGCCAAGGGCCGCCAGCTCCCGGGAGAGAGCGCGGCCCTCCGTGGTTCCCCCAAAGAGCAGGATCCTCATGTGCGGTACCCCCGGGGCGTGAGCAGACGCTCGCCCAGACGCCGGGTGGCGCTGCTGCCCACGAAGACCGTGGTGAACATGTCCGCCGGGAAGGAGCGCAGCTCCTCCAGGGAGAGGACCCCCTGGTCCTGCCCCTCCCGCCCGATGTTCCGCGCCCAGCCGCAGGGCGTCTCCGGGGCCCGGCCGGCCTCCAGGAGGATATTGCAGGCCCGGCGCAGGTGGTCTCTGCGTTTGTGGGATGCGGGGTTGTAGAGGCAGAGGACGAAGTCCCCCAGGACGGCGGAGCGCAGCCGGCGGACGATGACCTCCCAGGGGGTGAGCAGATCCGAGAGGGAGACCACGCAGAAGTCGTGGCCCAGGGGGGCGCCCAGCAGAGCCGCCCCGGAGAGGGCGGCGGTGACGCCGGGAATCACCTGGATGTCCGCCTCCGGGGTTTCTCCGGCCAGCTCCAGCAGAGGAGCCGCCATGCCGTAGACCCCGGCGTCTCCGCTGCACACCAGGGCCACCGTGCGACCTTCCGCAGCCAGAGCCAGCGCGGTCCGGCAGCGCTCCAGCTCGCCCCGCATGGGAGTGGAGAAGGTCTCTTTGTCCGGGAAGAGAGGGCGCACCAGGTCCAGGTAGCCGTCATAGCCGCCCAGAACATCCGCGCGCTCCAGAGCCTCCCGGGCGAGACCCGTGAGACCGGTGGGGTCTCCGGGACCAAGCCCCACCAGCAGAATGGTTCCCTTCATACGCGTTCCTCCCAGCTCAGGGAGAGAGGCGCCAGGGCCACCGCCAGGGTGACGCCCTCTCCCGCGTGTTTTGGCAGCAGCAGCGCCCCGCCGGAGGCCAGCGCCGCCGCGCGCTCGCAGACATTGTCCACCCCCGTGATCTCCTTCACAAAGGAGGAGGCGGTGAAGGATCCCTCCAGGGCCGCCAGATCCTCCGGGGGAAAGGCCCGCAGGGGCCAGCGGTGGACGCCGCAGAACTCCAGCAGCCCGGGTTCCTCCGCCTTGCGATCCAGGGTGGCGACCTCCCGGATGGCCTCCAGAGCCAGACCGGACTCCGCCCGCAGCCGCGCCAGGGCGGTCTCCAGGGTTTCCCGGGAAATGCCCTTCCGGCAGCCCACGCCCAGGACGGCGATGGGCGGCACCAGACAGAGAGGGCCCTCCGGTCCGGGATCTCCCGGGCACACGTCGACGCGCACCTGGCAGGAGTCCGGGGAAGCGGGAAACCGGACGCCGGCGGGCGGGGTTCCCCGGATGGGAAAGGCGCTGGAGAGGGAGATCGTCTCCCCCGCCAGCAGGGCGGCGGAGACCGCCCGGATGGGGGCGGTGTAAAGCACCCGCAGCCCCTGGCGCCGGGCCCACTGGTCCACGGCGAAGACGCCTCGCACGTCCGTGGCGGTGGTGATCACGGGCGTGGCCCCCAGTACCTTCCCGATTTCCCGGGAAAGGTCGTTGGCCCCGCCCAGGTGTCCGCTGAGGATGGGGATGGCGAAGCGTCCCGCCTCGTCCACAACCACCACGGCGGGATCCCGGGCCTTGCTCTTCACAAGCGGCGCGATGGCCCGCACCGCGATGCCCGCCGCCCCAACGAAGATAAGCCCATGGTCCGGCAGGAAGTGCTCTGCGGTCCAGTCCCCCAGAGAGCCGGAGGCGCCGCAGCGCTCCGCCGTGGCGTCCAGGGCCGCGGCCAGTTGCCGGGCAACTTCCATGCCCCGCTCCGTAAAGGCCAGTACGTGAAGCTTCATGGGGCCGTTCCCTTCCGGAAGCCGGTGGTGAAGGAGGGATCGTAGAGGCAGCTGCGCTGGCCGTTCCCATGGAGGAAGTCCCCCACCAGGATGAGAGCAGTGGCGCGGATGCCCGCCTCCTCGCCGGCCCTGGCCAGAGTGCCCACCGTGCAGGAGACAATCCGCTCGTCCGGCCAGGAGGCCCGGCAGACCAGAGCGGCGGGGGTCTCCTCCGTGAAGGCCCCCTGAAGAAGGGCCTCCTGGACCTGGGGCAGCAGGCCGGCGGAGAGGAAGATCGCCATGCTGGAGCCGTGGGCGGCCAGAGCGGCCAGATTCTCCGCCTCGGGGACCGGGGTGCGCCCCGCCATGCGGGTGAGGATGAGGGTCTGGCTGACGCCCGGCAGGGTGTACTCCGCATGGAGGGCCGCCGCGGCCGCGCAGAAGCTGGAGACGCCGGGGGTGACGTCATAAAAGATGCCCAGCCGCTCCAGGGCCTCCATCTGTTCCCGGATGGCTCCGTAGAGGGAGGGATCTCCCGTGTGGAGACGGACGGTGGTCCATCCGGCCCGCTCGCCCTCCTCCATCTGTGCCAGCACCTCTTCCAGGGTCATATGGGCGGTGTTGAAGATCCGGCAGCCGGGTTTCGCATGCTCCAGCAGGGCGGGGTTGACCAGACTGCCGGCGTAGAGGATCTGGTCCGCCTCCTCCAGCAGCTTCGCGCCCCGGAGGGTGATGAGATCCGGGGCGCCGGGGCCGGCCCCCACAAAGTGGATCATAGAGAACGCTCCTTTCACAGCGGTTGCGGGTTCCACTCTTTCTCCTCTGGGAGCGGGAACCGGGCGGGGCGGGCAGATGGAAAACCAGACAGATCCCCGGACGGATGGCAGCGGGCAGAGGCCTGCGAGGGCCTGTATGCCCGGACGGTTTCCATGCCTTCTGGCCTCCGACCGGAGCGCACGGGGCATGGATTCCTTCTGGACTCCGGCCGGAGCGCACGAGTCATGGATTCCTTGGGGAAGCTGGATTCCGGGAGGAAGGCGAAGAGCGTGCCAGAGGGGAGGAAAGGGAGCCGGCTTCCAGCCGAGGGTGCCCTTACCCCCTGAACTTCAATTTCTCTGGAGAACGGAACGTCCCGGGGCCCGCTCCCTGGGACTGTGGCCTTCCGACAGGGACCCGCTTGGGTGTCTCTCTCCCGTTCTTCCGGGAATCTGACGGCGACCGGCTTCTTTTCCCGGGAAATGCTCAGGGGGTGAGGCCGCCAGGCTGCCAGGATGGCCCGGGATATGCCGCCCCATTCCCCGGGAAATGAAGGGTCATCCAGGGAAGGGCAGCGGGCAGAGGCATGTGAGGGCCTGTATGCCCGGACGGTTTCCATGCCTGCTGGCCTCCGATCGGAGCGCACGGGGCATGGATTCCTTCTGGCCTCCGATCGGAG
>CANRFA010000093.1 GCA_947629775.1 uncultured Oscillospiraceae bacterium | reverse complement strand
GTTCGCTACACTTGGCGATAGCTACCCGTGACTGGACTCACCAGCTGGCAACAGGTGTCATGCCCGGCACACAAGACCGCGCCCCCGGCGCCGCTGCGGGCCGGGGGCGCGGACAGAGCCGCTGAGGGGAGATCGCCTACGCTTCCGGCCAGTCCAGGGAGGACAGGAAGCGGCGCAGACGGTCTGCCATGGGCTTGTAGGTGACATAGGTGAGTCCGCCCAGTTCTTCCGCCCCAATGATGGGGATGAAGCGGGAGATCCGCTTTCCGTAGACCTCCTTGGGCAGGCGCTCGCTGAGGATGCGGGTCATCTGCCGGACCGTAAAGCGGATTCCGTGCTCGTCGATCCGGCCGGCCATCTGCTCCCGGGTCACGGGAGCGCCTCCTTCGCCGGCGATGACGCGCAGGGCTTCGGCAGCCCCTTCCACGTCCATCATGACGCCGAAGAACAGGGTAATGACGGCGGCGGTATCCGCGTCCGGCTCTCCCTCTTCGGGAAGGGTCAGGTCCCACCCGTAGAGGAACGCCAGTTTCTGGACAATGCGCAGGGTATGGGCCATATAGCGGGTCACATCCGCCGGTACCATGCCCAGCATGGACATGCCGGCGTGAAGGCCGGCGGAGAAGGTCAGCGTACTGACCTTGCCGGATTCGTAGCCCACGGCGCCGCGGGCCACCCGATCCACCTTCCGCTTCGGGATTCCCGCCAGGGCCGGCGTCAGGCGCACCGCCCGTTCCGCGGTCTCCTGATCGCAGCAGAAGGTCAGCTCGTCCAGCAGGAAACGCTCCCGGTCGATTCTCACCTCCGGCATGGCGGCAGAGGCCCTCAGAGCCAGTTCAAACGTATTGAGTTCACTCATCTCAAACCCCTCCTTGTCGGTATCTCCAAGTTTAGCACATCTTCCAGTTTTATGCAAGCGAAGCCGGAAAATCCCTTCCTCTTTCTTACATGTTCTCCAGGATTTTCTCCAGGTCTTCCCTCGTGTAGCGATAGACCCGGTCGCAGAACTGGCAGGAAATCTCCGCCTGCCCCTGTTCCCGGATCAGGTCCGACAGGTCCTTCTTTCCCATGCTGATGAGCGCCCGGGTGACCCGCTCCCGGCTGCAGGTACAGCGGTACTCCACCGGATGCTTCTCCAGGATCTCCAGGTCGAAGTCCGGCAGAACGGCGCGCAGCAGCCCTTCTCCATCCAGTCCCCGCTCCAGGGCCCGGCTCACGGGGCCCAGGGCGTGGACGCCGGCCTCGATGCAGGAGATGATGTCCTCTCCGGCTCCCGGCAGCAGCTGAATCAGGTAGCCGCCCGCCGCCGTCACGCTCTGATCCAGACCCACCAGCACCCCCAGGGCGCAGGCGGTGGGGATCTGCTCGCTCTCGGCAAAGTAGGCGGTCAGGTCGTCGGCGATCTCGCCGGAGAGCAGCTGCACGGAGCCATTATAGGGCTCCTTCAGTCCGATATCCCGGATCACGGTCAGCATGCCGTCCGTACCCACGGCGCCTCCCACGTCCAGTTTCCCGGGCGCCTTCTCCATCAGTTCCACGTGGGGATTCTGGACGTAGCCCCGCACGTTGCCCTGGGTGTCCGAGGTGGCCAGCAGGATGCCCAGAGGACCGCCGCCCTGGACCCGGAGGGTAAGGGCGCCGTTCTCCTCCTTCATCATATCTCCCATCAGAGAGGCGCCCATCAGCAGACGACCCAGAGCGGCGGTCGCAACCGGCAGCAGTCTGTGGATGGTGCGGGAACGCTCCACCAGCTCCCGTCCCGTAATGGACGCGGCCTTGATCATGCCGTCTGCTCCGATGGCCCGTACGATTTCGTCGCGCATACTCTCTCAGGCTCCTTTGCCGTTTCCTTTTCCGCCGGCCTTCTCCGCCGTGAAGAAGATCCGCTCTTCTCCCTGCCTGGGTCCTTTTTCTTTCCGGTCCCCGTACACATGAGGGCGGTTGAACCCCGCGTCCCAGAGCATATCTCTCAGTTCCTCCACCGGGTAGCCCCGCTGGACGTGGACTTCCTGCTCCCGTCTCCAGAGGCCGGTCTGCGGATCCGGGCGGAAGATATCCATAAAGTAGTTACAGAGACGGTGACGGCCTTCGTACTGTGTCCGCCAGACGCAGTACACATCCTCCCGCTCGTCCAGGAAGACCTGGCCGTTCAGGCCCTTCAGCTTCTCCACCGTGTTGACGTCAAAGAGGAAGATCCCGCCCGGGTTGAGGAACAGGTGAACCCGCTGGAAGATCCGGTTCAGCACCGTCTGTGTGGTGATGTAGTTCAGCGTGTCCAGGCAGCAGACGCAGGCATCCACCGTATCGTTGAGATCCAGCTTCTCCATGCTCTGGCAGAGGAGCAGGGGCTTCTCCCCGGGCAGGTCCCGGCACTTCTCCGCCGCCAGAGCCAGCATCTCCGGAGACCGGTCCACCCCGATCATCTCGTAGCCTCGCAGGGCCAGTTCCCGGGTCAGGGAGCCGGTGCCGCATCCCAGATCCAGCACGGTGCGCACCGTCCGGCCGCACCCGGCAAACCGCTTCTCGGCAAAATCCGCCCAGGAAGCGTAGTCGACATCCTCGGTCAGCTCGTCGTAGCTGCCCGCCAGAAATTCATATGCGCTCATTCCGTTCTTCCTTTCAGTCGATCTATGATCACCCGATACCCCTTGGCGCCGTAGCGCAGGCAGCGGTTCACCCGGCTGATGGTTGCGCTGGAGGTGCCGGTCTTCTCCAGCACCTGGCTGTAGTTCATGCCATCGTCCAGAAGCATGGCCACCTCCATCCGCTGCTCCAGGGCCTTCAGCTCGGCGATCGTACACAGGTCCTGGAGGAAGCGTCTGCATTCCTCTTCGTCCCGGATGGCTGCCACAGCCCGGTACAGGCTTGTTCCGTCCGGTTTTTCCGGAATCTTAGACATGGGCTCCTCCTCCCCCGCCGGAGCGGTTCGGTATCTCCTTCATTTTAGCACCCTCCCCCGGAAATGTAAACCCGGACTTTCCCTCTCTCACCGTTCCCCCTTCCCCGGCATAGAATGGGCCACATCCGGAGCAAAGGGGAGGACGTTCATGGACCACGGGGAAAAGAAGGCGGCGGAACTGTCCTGGCGGGAGCGGGAAGAAAACCTGGAACTGGACGGTGACGTGGTTCTCCGCTGCCGTCTGAACCGTCCGGACCTGAAGGGCGGAGGCCGGGGGCCCGGACGCATCCGCCGCTGCTACGAGGACATGGAGCGCCGGTGGCTGGAGCGCTGGCGGAAAGAACTGTACCTGTCGGCGTGTCTGGAACTGGCCGGGCGGCGACAGGAAGGGCGTACCTTTACGCCCTGGAGCGCTTCGCTGGCCGGAGAGGTCACCCTCCAGGAGGAGAACCTGCTCAGCCTGCGCATGACCGCCGAGGAGATCCGGGGAGACGGCCGGTCCTGTCTGGTGGTCTGGGGGGATGTCTGGCGCCTCCGGGAGGGCTCCCCTCTTCCTCTGTCCGCTTTGCTCCCCGGGCGGCGGGCAGGGAGACGCCGGCTCCTGGAGGCCATGCTCCGCCAGGGCCGGGAGCGGCGAAAGGCGGGAGACTGCTTCCTGGACCAGGACTGGGAGAGCCGCCTTCCCAGGCTGGTCCCCTGGGAGGATTTCTGGCTGACGGAGGAGGAGCTGCACTTCGCCTTCCCCCAGTGCGCCATCGGACCGGCGGCAGAAGGGGCCATTGTCTTCCATCTTCCCCGGCCGGACCGGCCGCCGGAAGAGGGGCCGGAGGAAGCCTTCAAATCCGCATGAAAATTTTTTTGAGAAATCTCGAATTTCCCTATTGACAACGCCCGTTTGTCTGCTATAATACCCACTGTGCTTCGGCGAACGACCACACAGCGGGATTGTGTAAGGGTAGCACAGCAGACTCTGACTCTGTATGTGAGGGTTCGAATCCTTCTCCCGCTGCCAGGCGAAAGCGCTGAAAGTCCTGTGGCGCAGGGCTTTCAGCGTTTTTCTTTTTTCTTTCTCCTCTCCCGTCCGCCCCTGTCCGGCGGCGCCATCCGCCCTTCGGGCTTTCCCTCCGGCCGTCGTCTCTGCCGCGCCGGTGTCCTTCCCTCAGGGACACTCCTCCCGCCGGAAACGCTTCGGGCGTCCGGGAAGCGATCCGCTTCCCGGGCGCCCTTTCTCTCTTCGTCTCAGTCCTCCGGCTCCAGCGCCGGAACCCGGGGCCCATCCGCTCTCCAGCAGCCCCGGATCCGGTCCATGAGGTCCATGACCCGCTGGATCTCCCGGTGGGGCATCTCCGGACATTCCTGGAGCCCCTGGGACAGAGCCCGGGCGCAGGCCTCGAACTCGTACTCGTAGCCGGTGATCCCCGCAGGCCTCGACAGAGCTCGAACCAGGTTGTGGTCCGTATCGAAGATGCGGATCTCCTGGGGATTGTTGATGTTGCCGACCTCCAGGTAGCCCCTCGTGCCGGAGATAATCCCCCGCCTGTCCGTCTGCACCCGCATGTCCGCGTACAGCGCGGCCGTGCGCCCGTTGTCCCAGGTCAGGGTGATGCTCTCCGCCGCGTCCGCGCCGGTGTCCAGCCAGACGACGGAGGAATCCACCTTCGCAATCTCTTCCCCGAAGGCCATGAGAGCGAAGTTCAGCGGGTAGACGCCCAAATCCAGAAGCGCCCCTCCGCCCAGAGCGGGATCCGTCAGGCGACGGCGCGCAAGCCGGGGATAGCCCAGGTTGGCGGTCAGGCTCCACACGTCCCCAAGCTCGCCACTGTCCACGATCTCCCGGATCATGCGGCGAATCGGCATGTAGCGGGTCCAGATGGCCTCGGCCAGCAGCAGCTTCTTCTCCTTCGCCAGAGCCAGGACCTCCGCCGCCTCCTTGCCCGTCACCGTGAACGCCTTCTCGCACAGCACGTTGCGGCCATGCTCCAGGCAGAGACGGATGTGCTCCGCGTGGAACGACATTGGAGTAGCGATATAGATGAGGTCCAGCGAGGCGTCTCGGACCAGGTCCTCATAGGACCCATACGCCACAGGGATCTGGCGGGCCTTCGCAAAGGCCCTGGCCCGTTCTTCCTCTCGGGCGCCCACGGCGGCGCAACAGCACACCTCCGGGTCCATCTGTCTGATCGTATCTGCGATTCTGGCGGCGATCCTGCCCGCCCCCATGATTCCAACCCGCATTGCGGCAGCTCCTCTCCATCCCGTTCAGATGGCGGCCGGAGCCGCCTTCCCACAGAATACCATTTTCCCGGCGGATGCGCAAGAGGTGTTGTTCTCCTGGACAAGACGAAGAGGACACCCCGGCCTGCCGCCGGAACGCCCTCTTCGCTGCGCATCAGATTGTCTTGCCTGCGAGTACCGGAAGGAACCGCTCAGTATTCAGCGGTATGCCAGCTCTCATCCGGGTACCAGGTGAATTCTGCCGTTCCGATCCCTCCAGATGACCACATCCTGCTCACTACGCCGCCGGTGTCCGCCTGCTGCGGCCGCTGTTCCGTGGCCGCAGGTCGCCAGACCGGGGGCAGCCCGTCCGGGTTTCCCGTTCTCCCCAGGCCGTACCGCCCCACCGGAAGCAGGCACCACCCCAGCCCATCTCGTGGATGTCCTGGTCCCTGTCCGCATTCCGCTCCAGCAGCAGCCTCGCGTTGTCCTCGTTGTACTTCGCAAATCCCATCCTGCAGAACCTCCTTCATTCCTGTTCCGGGGGCTTCCTGAAACCTGCGTGGATTTTCTGATGCAAGGGGCCCCTGCCGGCCCCGTTTTCTCACCTCCGCCTTCTCCGCTGAAACGCCGTTCATCCGGGTACTTCTTATTCTGGCAGAAAAAGGCCGCACTGTCTTGTCCTGGAGCGTACTGTTTTCGACAACTTCCCCACAAAGGCAAAGAAACCGGACCGCCCGACTGTTTCAGGCGGCCCGGTTTGCCATTGCGTCAGAACCAGAAGTCCAGAGGACCCGGATCCAGCAGGTCCTCCATCTCGTACTCCCGGTTCTCTTCATCCAGGTCCAGATCCAGAATCACATCGTGCCAGCGCTCCTCCTCTGCTGCCTGCTCTTCCCAGAAAGAATCCGGCTCGTACTGCTCCTCAAACTGCATCTCCCGCCAGGCCTCCTCCATGGCGTCGTTCACTTCCTCCGCATCCATCTCCGGCACGATGTTCGCGAAGGCAATCTCGATGGGGACGTTCTGGTCCAGAAGGTCCAGGTATTGGAAGAACTCCTCGTTCCCATAGATCCCGGCCCCGTGCTCCTGAAAATACTGATATGCTTTCCGGAAAAAGAAGAAGTTGAGATGGAAGTATTCGTCTGCCAGCGAGAACGCCCGGATCATGTTCGGATCCATCTGCATCAGTTCCTCTTCCGTGGGCATGATGCGGGACAGCATCAGGTCGCTGGCCGTCCCCACCGTGATGTCACATTGAAAGAACATGAAACGGTAGAAGGCACTGCTGACATACTCTGCATCTGCCTCCCGGGCCAGATCCTCCGGAGAGTCCTCCGAGGCAAATTCCCCATGTACCGTATACACATCCTGGATCCCATGCAGGAAGCGGAAGCAGTCCTCCATGGACCTGCCCCCCTTCTCTTTCCTCCTGGCATCCTCCCCTGTGCCCTCCTCGTAGAGACGGAAGGCCAACTGGCTGAACGCCGGATGCAGGGAATACATCCGCTCCAGTTCTGAAGCCCACATGACCTGCTCGAAGGTTTCCCTGGGGAGGCCGAACATGGTCTCTCCGTCCTGCTTCGTCCATTTCTCTGTGGCAACCGCCGGAAACTCCTGTCCCTCCCCGATGACATTCCAGGTGGAGGGCGGAATCAGAAAAGGCGGATGGCGCATGGCCTCCCGGGGCGGCATGCCGAACACCGCAGTAAAGCGCTTCGTGAAGGAGCTCTGGTTGTCGTACCCGGAAATGGCAATGGCCTGGTGTATGGTTGTCTCCGGCCCGCCGGTCAGGTACCGGCAAGCGGCCATCAGCTTGCGCTCCCGGATGTAGTCCAGCAGAGTCCTGCCCGTCAGATAACGCATGACTGCCGTCATGTCCCGGATTCCAAGCCCGTTTTCCCGCGCAACCCGCTCCGCCAGCTCACTGGCGCTCAGGTCCCCTCTGCCGGCCTCCTGCTCGATTTTCCGGATCATGGCATCGTACTGTTCCCGGACCGTCATAGCATCCCCTCCTGAACCGACCTCTCACCCGGACGTCGTCTCTTCTCTGTCCGGAACATCCCGCGCAGACAAATCAGAAATCCAGAGGACCCGGATCCATCATGTCTTCCATCTCGTACTCCCGATTCTCTTCGTCGTATTCCTCGTATTCGTCGTATCCGTCATCCTCATCGCCCTCGTCGTCCCAGTCGTCCTCATCGTCCTCATCACCCTCGTCGTCCCCGTAATCTTCGTCATCCTCGTCATCCTTGTCGCTCTCGTAATATTCCTCATCCTCGTCCTCTTCGTATTCTTCTTCGTCCTCCTCATCCGTCTCATCCAGGTCCAGACCCAGGCTGAGTTTCCGCCAGCGCTCTTCCGCCTCGCCCATGTCCTCCGGCTCCTCCGTACTCCGCGGAGCGTACCGCAGCTCCCGCAGTTCCTCCCGAAGCTCCAGCGCCTGGGCCCGGAGGTACTGCGAATCGTTTGCGATCTCATCAAACCCGGGCGTCAGGCACTCGAAGGCCTCCTCCGCGCAGTATCCCTTATCCAGCCAGTCCAGGTACTCTTCATAATCGCTCTGCTGATAGTTCTCGTCCGCATGGCTCTGGTAGTACTCGTACGCCCGCATGAAGAAGAGAATGTTAAAATCGTAGTTGCCGTTCTCCACCGCCTCGTAGAAGGCGCGGATCATCTTCGGATCCATATGCCACAGCGTTTCGCCATCCGGCATGATCCGGTCCATCATCAGCATCTGAGCCGACCCCACCGAGAGGCCGCACCGCAAAAACAGGTACTGGAAGCCCAGATCGTCCGCCACTTCCCGGATCTCCCGCTCCTTCTCCTCCTCCGTGGGCTCGGGATTCTCCGGATCCGCCTGCTGCCGCTTCCGTTCCCACTCCGGCAGGAACCAGTCCTGGATGGATTCCAGAAAGCGGAAGCTCTCCTCCAGCTCCACTTCACTTTCCTTTATGTCATCCTGCAGATCGAAATCCTCGATGGCCCGCTCCGCGTATTCGTAGGCAATCCGGCTGAACAG
>CANRFA010000092.1 GCA_947629775.1 uncultured Oscillospiraceae bacterium | reverse complement strand
ACGGAGAGGAAGAGATGGTCCGCCCGCTGCGGCCGGGCGCCGCCCACCATCAGGTCCCCGAAGTTGGGATCCCGCAGCACGCCCTGGAAGGTCTGCAGGCTCTGGCGGAGAATCTCCTCCCGATGGGCCACAAAGAGCAGCCGGCAGGGCTCTCCGGGATGGCTGCGGCAGAAGCCGCGGTAGTCCAGGGCGGAGATCACGGTCTTGCCCGTGCCGGTGGCGGCCACCACAAGGTTCTTCCAGTACCCCCGCACCTCCCGCTCCAGCCGCAGACGGTCCAGGATCTCCTGCTGGTAGGGATAGGGGCGCACATCGAAGAAGAGGGGCCGGGGTCCCCCGATGGTCGTGTGGCGCTCCGCCTCCAGGGCCTGGCGCAGCCGCTCCTTCTGCTCTTGCGTATTCGTGTAGAGTTCAAACTCTTCCGTCTCCCAGTAGCTGTCAAAGGCGGAGGCGATCTTATCCAGGGTGTCCGGCTGGTCCTGGGCCGTGAGCTTCAGGTTCCACTCCAGCCCGCTGGAGATGGCGGGATTCGTCAGATTGGAGGAGCCCACGTAGGCCGTGTGGAAGCCGGTCTTCCGATAGAACATATAGGCCTTGGCGTGGAGGCGGGTGCGCTTCGTGTCGTAGCTGACGCGCAGCTCCGTGCCGGAAAGGGCGGCCAGGGTCTCCACGGACTTCAGATCCGTGGCCCCCATGTAGGAGGTGGTGATCACCCGCAGCCGGCCTCCGCCCTTGGTGAACTCCTCCAGCTCCGGCAACAGCAGCCGCAGGCCGCTGAAGCGGATGAAGGAGACCAGCAGGTCGATGCGCTCCGCGGAGGCAATCTCCTTCTTCAGCTCGGTAAACATGGGAGGTTCCTGCCTGGCCCCGGTGAAGAGGCTGCTGCGGGCGAGAGAGGTCTCCGGCCGTGGCAGATTGCGGGCGGTCTGGGAGATGGCCAGCCGGGGGTCGTTGGCGGCCAGCAGCGCCAGCAGCTGTTGGGGCGGCGGTTCCACATCCATCCCCGAGGCCTCTGAGGCGTCCGGATCCTTCGTGGAACCGCGGATCAGCTCCACAATGGCGTTCACCAGCTCCACCTGTTCGTCCAGACTCCTGCCCTGCTTCAGAAGCCGGTCCAGCTCCCGCTTCAGGACGGCGGACACGTAATCCGTCAGCACGCGGGGGGCCTCGGCCGGGGCCACGTCCGCCTTCGCCTGGCGCTCTTCCGCGATCGTCCCCAGTTCCTGCCGGATGGCCCGGTTGATAAGCTGTTCGTAGAGTCCAGCCTGCAGCATGGGCATCCCCTCCTCTCCGGGCCGAAAGGCCCGTTCTCTGTTCCCATGATACACCCGAGAGGCCGGAAAAGCAACGGACTGGGGGCTCTGCGGGGCGGTTTCAGGCGGAAACGGGGGGAGAAGAGGCGAAATGCGGCCCATGGTCTGCCAGAGGGCGGGGCCGGGCGGCCTTGGCGGCAACCGGTGGAGCGGGAGCGAAAACAGGCCTTTTTCCCACAGAGATTTCTTCGAAGAGGGGCTTGACTTTTTTTCCGTCCGGGTGTATTACTTTCCGGCGATCTCCGAGAGGGGATCGCGGAGCGTTTTGCGAGTAACCCGGCGGGCCGCCGCGCAGGCCGGACGCCGGAAAAAAGGAGGAACCAAAGATGCCGTATATGATTTTTTCCGCGGGACTGCTGGGGTTCGCCATCGTGATCTTCAGTCTGATCGCTGAGATCTTCTGAGGCGGAACGCGGTTCTCGGTACGGGGCAGGCGGAGGGTCTGCCCCCTTTCTTTTTCCTTGCCCTTCGCCGGAGTCGCCGGCGGAACACGATACGAGGAGGGATCTGAGCATGAACAGACCGAAGATCCTGGCCCACCGGGGCTTTTCCGGCCCGTATCCGGAGAACTCGCCCCTGGCCTTCCGCCGGGTGGCGGAGGAGACCCGGGCGGACGGGATTGAGACGGACGTCCACCTGACAAGGGACGGCCGCCTGGTGCTGATGCACGACGAGCGGGTGGACCGGACCTCCAACGGCAGCGGGTACATCCGGGACCTAACGTACGGGCAGATGCTGGAACTGGATATCGGGAGCTGGAAGGGCTTCCCCGGCGAGCGGATCTGGACCCTGGAGGAGCTGCTGGACTTCTGCCGGGAGAAACATCTGCTGCTGAACGTGGAGCTCAAAAACGGCCTCGTGTTCTATCCCGGCCTGGAGGAGCGGGTGGCGGAGGCCATCCGAGCACGGAAGATGCAGGAGCAGGTGTTCCTGTCGTCCTTCAACCACGCCTCCATGCAGCGCTTCAAGCGCCTCTGCCCGGAGGTGGAGACGGGCCTTCTGTATGCGGAGCCCCTGGCGGAAAGCGTGGCGTATCTGGAGCTGGCGCAGGGGGACTGCCTCCACCCCTGCCATACGGTGCTGGCGTATCAGCCGGAACTGGCGGAGCAGTGCCACGCCCGGGGGAAGAAGGTCCACGTCTGGACGGTGAACGAGGAGGCGGACATGCGCCGTATGGCGGAGCTGGGCGTGGACGCCATCATCACCAACTGGCCGGACCGGGCGGAGAAGGTTCTGGAGAAGGGATAAGCCGCGGGACGGACCCGGGGCAGGCGGGTTCCGGAGAGCGTGGATGCTGTGGGTGCACAGACAGAAGAATCCGGGGAAACCGGAAAAAGGGAGCGGCCCCTGCGTCGGATGGCGCGTGGGACCGCTCCCTTTGGTGTTATGCGGTTCTGAACGGAACGAAGGCTCTGTGTCCTCCCCGTTCTGGGGTTTTGCCTCAGACAGTCCGGGCCTGTCCCAGACGCAGGACCTGCCGGTAGAGAAGGATCATCCCCAGGATCAGAACGGCCAGGAAGAAGGGAAAGAGGGCCGGGGTGACGCGCTGGGCCAGCACCCCGAAGACCGGGGGCATCAGGCAGGAGCCCGAGTAGGCGCTGGCCATCTGTACCCCGATCACCGCCTGGGAGTTCTCCTCCCCGAAGAGCTCCGGGGTGGAGTGGATGATACAGGGGTACACCGGCCCGAAGCCCAATCCCAGCAGAAAAAAGCCGGTCTGGCAGAGGAGAGATGGGAGGGGCAGCAGGATGAGCAGAAGTCCAACGCCCGCGATTCCCGTTCCCAGGTGGATCATCTGGGGATCCGAGAGGCGCAGGGTGAGAAAGCCGCTGATGAGGCGGCCCAGGGTCATGCCGGCATAGAAGAGGGCGGCCACCCCGGCGGCCTGTTCCGCCCCCATATTGCGATGGAGAACCATGTAGCTGGCAGTCCAGAGGAAGGTGGTCTGTTCCGCTCCACAGTAGCAGAAGAAGGCCGAGAGGATGGATTTTGCCCCCGGGATGCGGAGAATCTGCCCCAGAGACATGGCCTTCCGGGAGGAATCCGGGCCCCCGGCGGGGGACCGGGTCTTCCAGAGGGGCAGGCTGAGCGCAACCACAAGGGCGATGCAGGCCTGGATCCCCCCGATGATCCGGTAGCCCGCGGGCCAGCCGTATCCGCCGGAGAGGGCGTGCCCCATGAGAATGGGGCCAATGGAGGCCCCCACCCCCCACATGCAGTGCAGCCAGCTCATGTGGCGGCTGGCGTAGTGGAGGGCCACGTAGTTGTTGAGGGCGGCGTCCACGCTGCCGGCGCCCAGTCCGTAGGGCAGGGCCCAGAGAAAGAGAAGCCAGTAGGAGCGGCAGAAGGAGAAACCCAGAAGGCCGGCGGCGGTGAGAGCCACGCTGACCGCCGTCACCCGGCCCGCGCCCCAGCGGAGGGTAAGCCGGTCGCTCTGAAGGCTGGAGACAACAGTGCCGACGCAGATGGTCATGGAGACGGCGCCGGCCCAGGAGACCGGGACGGCAAACTGGCGGTACATCAGGGGCCAGGCGGTGCCCAGCAGGGAATCCGGAAGCCCCAGACTGATGAAGGCGAGATAGATGACGGGAAGCAGCAGACTGACCATGTGGAAATCCCTCCAGCGCGGATCTGGAAGGTCATCTTAGCACAGACGAAGCCGGCTGCCAAGAGGAGGTTCCGGATTACCGGCGGTTTTCACAGGCGGCGAGAAAGAAAACCCCGTGCCCTCTGGGCATTCAGGGCATGGCCAGGCCGTGGAGGAAGCCGTCCAGCCGGGGGGAGAGTACCTCGCCGCCCACCACCGTGCCGTTGCGCAGCAGGAGGCTGGCCTGGACGCCGGTCTCCCCGGTGGGATAGTTGAGGATCTCGTAGGTGTAGCGCTTCACCCGCTTGCCGGCCAGCTTCTCCAGATCAAAGCCCTGGCTCTCCTGCAGGTCCAGGTATTCGTCGTAGCTGTCGTCCATCTCCTCGGGAATGATGAGCTCCTGGGTGGCGATGGGCTCTTCGGCGACCTCCCAGCCGTAGGCGGCGAGAAATTCGACCCGGTCCCGGTTGGTCCGCACGCCCTTGCGGGAGGGCGAGGCGGGCGCGGAGGTCTCCTGGACGGGGGACAGGTTGAGGGCGAGGGCGCAGCAGCAGACCAGGGCGGCGAAGGCCGCCCCGATGGCGATGGGGCGGCGGGGCACTTTGGCGGTAAAGATCAGCAAGGGGAACGCTCCTTCCTTGGGCTTTTTTCCACTCTATGCCCGCGGAGGGAGCGATATGCGCGCAAAACGGGCCCCGCGAAGGCGGAGCCCGGGAGCGTCACAGAAAGAGTTCCAGCAGATAGACCGTGAGGCAGCAGAGCACGGCCACGGGGAAGAGGCCGGCCCCCAGCCAGGCGGCGATCACCCCCACCACCAGCGCGGCGGCGCCGGAGATGGGGCTCTGGGTGGCGGTGACGATGGCGGGGAAGGTCATGACCGCCAGGGTCACATAGGGAACATAGTAGAGGAAGGACTGGATGAAGCGGCTGCGGATCTGCTTGCGCAGCAGGGTCAGGGGAGTGACCCGGATGGCGAAGGAGACCAGAGCCATGATGGCCAGGTAGATGTAGATGTTGTGGGTCATGAGCCGGCGTCCTCCTCTTCTTCCGTGTGGATGGGGAACAGGATGGCGCCCAGGGAGGAGAGCACCACCGTCAGCAGGATGGTCTGGGTCCCGCTGGAGAGCTGGGAGATCACCGGCAGGGTGGAGAAGCACCAGCTGGCGGCGAAGGAGGCCAGCACCAGGCCGCAGACCACCCGGTCCTTGCGGGCGGCGGGGATGATGATGGCGAGGAACATGCCGTAGATGGCGACGCTGAAGGCGCTGACCAGCTGGCCCGGCAGGGAGTTGCCGGCGATGACCCCCAGGGCGGTGCCGACGGACCAGCCGGGGGCGGCCAGGAGAATGGCGCCGTAGGAGTACCAGGGATCCACGTTGCCGGGGCGGGCGATGGCGATGGCGAACAGCTCGTCCGTGATGTAGTAGCCCACCAGCAGCCGGTGGCCCAGGGACAGCTTCGGGTCCATCCGCTGGCTGAGAGCGCAGCTCATCAGGAGATAGCGGGCGTTGGCGATGAAGGTCACGGCCGCCAGTTCCAGGTAGGTGGCGTTGGCGGCGATCAGGGTGAGGACGGCGTATTCGCCGGCGGAGGCCATGCCCAGAAAGCTCATCAGGAAGCCCTGAAAGGCGCTGAGTCCCGCGTGTTTGGCGGCGATGCCCAGGGAAAAGGAGACGGCGAAGTAGCCGAGGGCGATGGGGACGCCGGCCTGCATCCCCTGCAGAAAGACGGCCCGCCGGGATACGCCCGGGGTGGCGGACGGCGGAACAGAGCCGCCGCTGGAAAGGGAAGGCATGCATACATCTCCTGTCTGAATTGTCCCCCGCTGCGAGGGCGGCAATATTCTACCACGGGACGCGGTGGCTGGCAAGTGTCCGGAATCCGGAGAAAGGGAGAATCTTCTGGAAAGAAGGGGATTCCACAGGAAGGATGCGCGGCCCGGAGGGCCGGACGGAGCGCGGGCTCTTTCGGGACCAGGGGTCAGAACGGGGGGGATTTTCGGGGACCGCTTCGGGATGGAGCGGGACGGAAGGGAGCGGGAAACGCCATGCTCCTTCGGCATGGTGAGAGGCGGAAGCCGGCGGAGAAGCGGAAGATTTCCATGCTTCTTAAATTTTTTTCCAGTTGTCCGGGTTGACGGATAACGGGATGTCTGCTAGAATATCCGTCCGAGCTGTTTATCCGGTGGGAGACCCCCTTCCTCCGCGCCGGTTTTCATATTTTCCGTTACTGGAGGTTTCTGATATGTCCAATCCCGTGGAGTATACCAAGGAACAGCTGACCGATATGATCATCGGCAAGCTGCAGCGCAACTTCGGCCGTACCGTAGACGAGGCCACCAACCTGCACATGTTCAAGGCGTCCGCTCTCGTGCTGCGGGACATCATGTCCCGGCGGCAGATCGAGACGGAGAACCGGGCCTGGGAGAACCAGCAGCGGCAGGTGCACTACCTGTCCCTGGAGTTCCTGATGGGCCGTTCTCTGGAGAAGAACGCCTACAACCTGGGCCTGCTGGAGCCCCTGAAGGCCGCTCTGGAGGGCCTGGGCTTCTCCGCCTCGGACCTCTTCGAGTCCGAGCCGGACGCCGGTCTGGGCAACGGCGGTCTGGGCCGTCTGGCGGCCTGCTACCTGGACTCCATGACCACCCTGGAGATTCCCGCCACCGGCTACTCCATCTGCTATGAGCTGGGTATCTTCAAGCAGAAGATCATCGACGGCAGGCAGGTGGAGCTGGCGGACAACTGGCTGGGCCTGGGCGACGCCTGGCTGATTCCCAAGATGGACGAGGTGGAGGAGGTTCACTTCGGCGGCGAGGTCATCGACCACTGGGACGACGAGGGCCACAACCACCCCGAGCACATCGGGTATACCACCGTGCTGGCGATTCCCCGGGACATGGTGATCGCCGGCTACCAGACCCATCACACCAACACCCTGCGCCTGTGGGACGCCAAGAGCCCGGTGCCCGTGGACATGTCCCTCTATTCCCGGGGCGAATATCTGAAGGCGGTGGAGCAGCAGGCCATGGCGGAAGTCATCGCCAAGGTGCTCTATCCGGACGACAACCACTACGAGGGCAAGTCCCTGCGTCTCAAGCAGCAGTACTTCTTCGTCTCCGCCACCGTGCAGTCCATCGTGCGCCAGCACCGGGCCCAGTACGGCACTCTGCGCAACTTCCACGAGAAGCACGTCATCCAGATCAACGACACCCACCCCACTCTCGTGATTCCCGAGCTGATGCGCATCCTGCTGGACGACGAGGGCTACAGCTGGGACGAGGCCTGGTACATCGTGACCCACACCGTGTGCTACACGAACCACACCATCCTGGCCGAGGCTCTGGAGCGCTGGCCCCAGAACCTGGTGGAGACCCTGCTGCCCCGCATCTGGCAGATCCTCCGGGAGATCTCCGGCATCTATGAGCGGGAACTGCGCGGCCGCTACGGCAACGATCTGGGCCGGGTGGGCCACATGGCGATCATCTGGGGCGGCGAGGTGCGCATGGCGAACCTCTGCGTCTGCGCCTGCCAGGCCATCAACGGCGTGTCCGCCCTCCACTCCGAGATCCTCCGCCGGGAGGTCTTCCACGACGCCTACGTGGTGAATCCCGACAAGTTCAAGAATGTCACCAACGGCATCGACCACCGCCGCTGGCTCTCCCAGATCAACCCCAAGCTGGACGCCCTCATCCGGGAGTGCACGGGATCGGACGCCTACCTGCTCCATCCCGAGGCCATTGCGGACTTCGAGCGCTTCAAGGACGATCCCTCTGTCCTGCAGCGGCTGGCGGACATCAAGCGGGAGAACAAGCTGCGCTTCGCCTCCTATGTGGGCCGGGAGTCCGGCATCCTGCTGAACACGGACGCCCTCTTCGACGTGCAGGTGAAGCGGCTGCACGAGTACAAGCGTCAGCTGCTCAACGTGCTGCACATCGTGGCCCTCTATACGAAGCTCCACGACTCCCCGAACCTGGAGATGCAGCCCCAGACCTTCCTCTTCGGCGCCAAGGCGGCCCCCGGCTACCACGTGGCCAAGGAGATCATCCAGCTGATCAACTCCCTGGCGAAGCACATCGCCGCGGATCCCCTCTGCAAGGACCGGCTGCAGGTGGTCTTCCTGGAGAACTACCGGGTCTCCCTGGCGGAGAAGCTCATGCCCGCCTCCGAGCTGTCCGAGCAGATCTCCACCGCCGGCAAGGAGGCCAGCGGCACCGGCAACATGAAGTTCATGATGAACGGCGCGCTGACCATCGGCACCCTGGACGGCGCCAACGTGGAGATGCACCAGCAG
>CANRFA010000091.1 GCA_947629775.1 uncultured Oscillospiraceae bacterium | reverse complement strand
TTACTCTACCTCTCCCAGGAATTGTGACATCCAATAGTTGCACCAAAAGAGCATATATACTTTACTCTACCTCTCCCAGGAATTGTGACAAGATGTGCTGTCCGTTGTCCCTCAGAGCTCCGTCCTCTTACTCTACCTCTCCCAGGAATTGTGACAGTGGGCGAATTCTCGTGGATGTTGTCCTCTTCGACTTACTCTACCTCTCCCACCTGTTACATCTTTTCTACGTCATAGACACCTCCTATCAGGCTGCACTGGGTCTTTACATTGCCCCTAACAGAAATAATCAAAGGCCGCAGGATTCAACCCCTGCGACCCTTGCTTCGTTATTCACTTCCAGCCATCGATCTCCTGTCGCTTGTCGCTTCACGCCTGCTGATTCTTCGCCAGCCACCCACGCCGTATGCCTCACATTACTCTTTTTACGCTTCTTCCGGCCTCTCTCGGAGGAACCGTTCCTCTTTCCCCCGCGGCGCAGACAGACGGAGCCCGGTCCCCCGCTGAGGAGAGACCCCATCAGCAGGTCACCATAGGAAAACAGCGGGTCGTCCAGTCCGGTCTCCCGCATTTTCTTGACGTTGAATACGTTATCGGGCGGCATGTACCTTGCCGCGTTCTGGCGCAGGTCGGCCACCTGCTCCTCCGTGATCCCCAACGCCCGAAGCGCTTTTCTCGTATAAGCCTTGCCCGGGGCGAAATCGAAGAGCCAGCCCTCCCGCTTCAGGCGGATGATAGTGATCCGACAGGAGGAGAGATCTCCGTACTCCCGCTCCCATGCGTCCAGGTCCACGATCTCCACCGACTCCCGCAGCTGGTCCACGAAATAATCGAAGACCTTCTTACAGTTGCCCTTGCGGACAGCATCTGCCAGAACGCGGTAGCCCATCTCCTGAAAGACCTTGTCGTTCAGGCGGGCCGGGTCCTCTCCAGGAAACAACTCCAGGTACATCTCCTTCGCTTTCCGGATGGAGAGTATCCCGGCAGGGCTTCGGCGAGAGCCTTCTTCTGCTCCTCCGGCATCTCCATCTTGTCCGTGTATAGTATCACCCGTTGGAGTTGGACTTCAACAGGCGCGGGATCAAGCACGGCCAATGAGTGTCTTGTTGACGTATATGCTATGAAAAATTTAGTCTACCTCCTTGTTTTTGGTGTACGGAAGGGCAAAACTGCCCTGATTCTCGCTCATAACCGGGAGGTAGACTAAATTTTCTGTGAACAAACTGTGAACATCCGCTTGACAGTGGCAATATCCTGTGCTATTCTAAAGGAGTCCTACAAAATCTTGTTCTTACTCTACCTATGTGAGGAATTGTGACTCGGCATTTTCGCCAATGAGGGGGCTACCGTCAGCTTACTCTACCTATGTGAGGAATTGTGACTAAGCAGGTCGGGGGCATGGGGCCGCTCTTCGGTCACCTACCCTACCTCTAACAGGACTTCTTTCCCAAAAATAGAGTAGGGGCGGGGCATGACCCCGCCCCTACTCTATTTTCCAGCGGAGGCCGGGGAGAAAGGCAGAGGCAGAGCGACGCCGGAGCTTGACGGCGATCTCCGGCGGGGCTACAATGGGGACAGAGGCCCGCGCAAGCCGAACAGAGCGGGGAATCCGGAGTATACCTGGGGAACCATCCAGGGTCCGGCGGGGCGCGGGCGAGATGGAAAAGGAGCGAAAGCCCATGATCAGGCACATTGTCATGTGGAAGTTCAGACCCGGAACCGAGGAGCAGCAGGAGCAGTTCCTGACCGGCCTCCGGGGACTCTATGGGGTGATCCCCCAGATCCGGGAGCAGGAAGTGATGGTCAACGTGGTGCCCGGCAACTACAGCGCCGCGCTGATCGCCCTCTTCGATTCTCTGGAGGATCTGGAGACCTACAAGAAGGACCCCAGACACGTGAAGGTCTCCGCGCTGTGCAAGGCGATCCGGGAGGACCGGGTGGCGGTGGACTGCGAGGTCTGAGACAGAGCCCGTCCGGGGTGGGAGCCTGAAACGCTCAGGAGCCCGGACAGAAAAACAGGCGGCCCCGGCGGAAGCGCGCGGGGCCGCCTGTTGTCGTCAGCCTGGCAGCAATACGGGATCTTGGAACGAAAAGCGGAGACCGCCCGTTCTGCGGCGGTTACAAAGGCAATCCGGCGGCAGGTGGCGGAGCTCCTCTGACGGACCGGAGAGAGCCCACTCGGAGCCGCAGAGAAGCCTCAAAACGGGAGAGGAAAGGCCGGAAGAGAGGCAGATCCGGGGGGATCCCAAAAAATCTGCCATGGCAGGCAAGAATCTTATCGTACTTTTCCCGCCCACAGCCCGGAAAACTGGAAAAGAAAGGCAGAGTTTCAAATTATCCTATCATGCAGGAAATAATATGATCAGGTTTACGGGAAAAAGTGACGAAAAATGGCCTAAAATCACAAAAAACAGGCAGTTCTGACCGGAAAAAGTTGCAAACTGCTGTTCTGCCAACTGGAAATACCGTTACATTGACAGATTGACCCTGACCCTGCCGTTCCTGTATAATAAGAACAGAAAGGGGACTGAGAGAATGCGTGAAACGACGATTGAAACCGGAGCCATCCGCGGCGTAGCCTGCGGCTGGCCCAGCATTACGGCTTACTATGGGATCCCCTATGCGGCCCCGCCGGTGGGAGAACTCCGGTGGCGTCCGCCCCAGGCGCCCGCCTCCTGGGAGGGAGTCCGGGACTGTGCCCGGCCCAGCGCCCGCTGTCCCCAGCTGGGAGTGGGAAAGGGATCCTTCTATGAAAAGGAATTCTATCCGGTGGAGGAGCCCATGGACGAGGACTGCCTCTACCTGAACGTCTGGACCCCCGCCCAGAGCAAGGACGAGAAGCTTCCGGTCATGTTCTGGGTCCACGGCGGGGCCTTTATGACGGGATATGGCCACTCCGCCCACTTTGACGGCGAGCACTTCGCCCGCCAGGGCGTGATCGTGGTCACCATCAACTACCGGATCAACATCTTCGGCTGGATGGTCCATCCGGAGCTGGACGCGGAGTCCGAGCACCACTGCTCGGGCAACTACGGCCTGCTGGATCAGATCTTCGCCCTGGAGTGGACCCGCCGCAACATCGCGGCCTTCGGCGGCGACCCCGAGCAGATCACGATCGCCGGGCAGTCCGCCGGCGCCATGAGCATCCAGGCCCTGCTCACCAGCCCCATGACGAAGGGTATGGTGAAAGGAGCCATCATGCAGAGCGGCGGCGGTGTGACAGCGGCGCCGGACATGCGCTTCCCGCCTCTGGCGAAGGCCGAAGCGGCGACAGACCTCTCGCTGCTGGGCGTGACGTCCATCGCGGAGGCCCGGCAGCTGAGCTGGAAGGAGCTGGTGGACCGCTGGGGCGCTTCCTTCCCCCGGCCGGGTCTGCAGCGCACCCCGGTGCTGGACGGCTGGGTTCTGCCCCGGTCTCTGGACGAGGCGGCCCAGGATGGCGACTATCGCCATGTGCCCTGCCTCATCGGGTGCACCTCGAAAGAGGGGATCGCTGCGTCGCCCACCTTTGCCATGTGGAAGGATCTGATGACCGCCGAGTACGGCCCCGAGGGGGCGGAAGAGTTTATCGCCCTGCACAACGGGGAGGCGGGCTACCAGGAGTACTCCCGGAATCACCACTTCAGCGATCACATGCGGGCGGCCGCGGAGGCCTGGGCCCTGCTCCACGAGCGGCAGGGAACCGGACCGGTCTATGTTTACTGGCTGGACCGGGAGCTGCCCGGAGACGACATGGGGCCCTTCCACGCGGCGGACCTCTGGTACGTATTCAAGACATTCATGCGCTGCTGGCGGCACTGGACCGGCAAGGACTACGAGCTGGCCGCCGCCTGCAACGGCTACTGGGCGGAGTTTGTGAAGACCGGCGTCCCCCGCAAGGAGGGCCTGCCGGAGTGGACGCCCTATACCGCCGAGGATCCCCGGACCATGGAGCTGGGGGAGCACATCGGCATGGTAACCCTGGAGAAGGAACCCAGGGTGGAGTATCGGAAACGCTTTCTTCTCGGCGGCTGACGCGTCCTGCTGCGGAGCCTGAGCGGACCTTTCGCCTCTCTTGGCGGAAGGATGGCTTCGAGGCGGATCGACGGACGGAAGCCGCATGAATCTGGAGGATCGGGAAAAGAAAGGACCGGGCCGCTTCCTGAGGAAGCGGTCCGGTTTCTTTTCCCGGGCGGATGGCCCGGAGGACAGCAAAAGGCCCCGGGTGTGCAACCGGGGCCTTCGCCTGTGTGTTAGAGAAAAGAGAGAAAGGAGAGAAATGGTTCCTGTGTTGTCCTGTCGAGGCTAAGAATACAGGAGAATTGCGACAAAACCTTGAAGAAAGTGTGAACTTTTTGAAAACAAACCTGTCTATACAGAACCCCTGGAATAACCATACCTGTATGGATACGGGAATTCAGAGATAAAATGGAGCCTGTTGGAGGGGGAACTGGCGGCAAAGAGGGTGGAAGCCGGCATCTGGAGCCACACAACGTCCGGGGCTGGCCTGCGGGGAGACTGCGGCGGGATCCCGGGTGAGCGTGAGAAGCGCCAGCGCGGCCTTCCGATTCCCTTCCGTGGCCAGTCCCTGGGCGATGAGATCGTCCAGGTTCTGGCGGATGGCTGCCCGGCAGCGCTCCAGCCCGGCGTTCGAGTGCCCGGCGACCACGCAGGGCAGGCTGTTCCCGATCAGCAGTGTGATCTCGCCGGAGCCTATGATTCCGGCGCCAAAGACAGCGACCTGTTCCGTGGTCTATCCCTCCTGCCGGCTGTGCCCGGCCTCCGGCTCGGGTTCCGGTTCTTCCCCCTGCAGCTGCGCGTTCCACTGCCGCGTTTCCTCCAGGAGTTCCTGGAGGTATTCCGGCTCCAGGTCCAGACGGATCCACATGAGAGCGCGCAGGAAGAAGTCCAGGGGAGGGACCTTCTCGGGCGGGCAGGCGGAGCGACAGAGCGCGGAGGCTACCGCCTGCAGTTCGTCCAGAAGGGCGAAGCGGAGACTGCGGAGCGGTTCCTCCGCCTGGTAGAGCAGGTTCGTGTCGTAGTCCGAGGTGTTCCCGCAGGGCGCGGTGCAGGTGGCGCAGTTGGGAGAGATACGGTACTTTTCGGCCTGAATGCGCTTCACCATGCCCTCCGCCGCGGCCGCATCCGGATGGTTGGCCGGAAAGGAGAGGGCCTGAATCAGCAGGTTCCGGGTGTCTGGCGTGGGGGAGCTGTTGGAGCAGGCTCCCACCAGCCCCATAAGAGCGCTCAGTATGCGGTCATGTATCATGATTCAGTTCGCCTCCGAGAAGGATATGTGGTTTCCCCCATTATAGCGGAGCGAGCGGCGGATGGCAATCTCCTCCGGGACCCGGATGAATCCGGGAAAGCAGGAGGAGATTCACGGGCCAGCGAAGACGCCTGAACCGGAACAGACGGCGAACCGCTGGATCTCCAGGCTGCAGAGTCTGTCTGCCCGTTGTCCTCCCGCTCCAGACCACATGGGTTCCGAAGCGGGGCAGCAGGCTGGGGCTTCCGGAGAGCTTCTCCGCCCGGTTGTGCCGGTTGAGGGGGCCAACTGCGGGACCGTCCGTAAGATGAAGGACTTGGGCAGGTCCCTCCTGACCTCTGCAGTCTGATCCTGGAACCCGCAGGTATGGCTCTCATCGGAAACGCAGAAAGACGCCGCCTCTCCAGACCGGGAAGAGACGGCGTCCGGTATCGTTGCGTGGAAGTCCGTAAGTCGTTTCAGCGCCGCAGGTCCTTCTCTTCCTCCACCGCACAGAAGTGGAGGAAGTACGCGATGGCCAGCAGGTCCGCGCAGCCGCCGGGGGAGAGGTTGCGCTCCACGAAGGAGCTGTTGAGGTCGTCCAGGTCCTCCCAGGAGGGGATTCCATCCCCCAGATCGGCGGCCGCCTGGGCGGCCCAGCACTGCCCTTCCATCCCGCCCCGGGCGATGAGGTTGGTGTCCGTGACCTGGGCGATGAGGCGAATGAGGGCGGTAGTGCCCGCCTGTTCCAGAGAGAGACCCTGGGCCAGGGCGGCGCGGAGGGTTGGCAGGGCGATATCCCGCACGGCGGGGAGGCCGTCCGCCAGTTCGCCCCGGATGCCCCGGAGCCCGGAGGTCAGGTAGAGTCGCTGGCCGGTAGTGGTATCCTCGCCCTGGCGGATGGCGGCGAAGTCCTCCATGACCGCCTGTGCGGAGAGGGCGGAGACCTCCGGCAGAATTTCTTCCGCCGGGGGCCAGGGACGCTCCGGGGTCCAGAGGCGGCCTGCGGCGGCGCAGACGGTGCCCATGGAGAAGATGGCGCCTTTGTGGGTGTTGACCCCGCCTGTGGCGGCGGCCATGTTCCGCTCCGCCTCCAGGCCCAAGGGGCGCAGACGGCGGAAGGTCTCCTCCGGGGGCAGCGAGGCGGTCTCCTGGCCCAGGGAGACGGCTTTATGAAAATAAGGAAGCAGGGAACTGGTGCTGTCCAGGAAGGTGAAGAGATCCATGTCCCGGTGGCTGCCGTTCCCCAGGCGATCCACCAGTCCCGGTTTGGGCGTGGTACAAACCTCATAGAGGAGGGCCCGGGCGGCCTGGGAGGCCAGGCGGAGGGCATCCTCCCGGGCAAAGTGGTCCCAGAGGATGGTCCATGCGGCTTTCTGCAGCTGGGGTACGCTGTGCAGACGGCGGGAGGCGCAGCCCTTGCCGGCGGCGCCGCACACGAGACAGGCCCGGGGTGGCTTGCCCAGCTCCTCCCGGTCCAGTTTCAGGCCGTCCGGATGGAGCACATCCAGATCAAAGAGGCGGCCCAGGGAGTCCCGGTCCTCCAGCTCGGCGCAGAGGGATTTGAGAGCCAGAGGATCCGCCCGGACAACCAGCAGCGCTTCGCAGCCGGTGACGGCGTCCTTTTCCTCCCACTGCACCACGGCAAACCGGGCGGCCCGCAGGGCATCCGTCAGCCGGGAGAGGCCCTCCCGGAAGCCCCGGCGGATCAGGGGGCTGTTCTTGATGGGTCCGGGAATGTTCATGGAGAAGGAGACGAGGGGGAGCTTATGCTGCTCCAGCAGCTGAGTCTGCCGGAAGACCCGGGACTCCCGGGCGTCCAGCATCTCCATCAGGGTAACTTCCTGGGCCATGGAAAGGACCTCCTCAGTAGTGTACGACCTCTCCGCTTGCGCGGATGGCCTGAAGAACGGGGGCGGATTGGGGGGAGAGAAGCCAGTTCCAGGTGCTCTCCGGCACCAGGGGACGGACGGCGTCCAGCTGGCCGTCGTGGATGAGGCGGCGCACGGTGCTGGCGCTGACGGCGGATCCTCCCTTGGTGAGACGGGGAACCACCACGCACTCCAGCCCCATGGCGGGCAGTTCCCGGGTCATGACGGTGTTGTAGAGACCGGTGACCTGGCTGGTGGGCTCCTCGCCCACATAGCGGCGGGTGGCGCCCAGAGCCCGGGCGATGGAGCGGAAGAGGGTCAGGTCCAGGCGGGCGTGGCCCTCGATGACGGACGCCTCGTCTTTAAGGAAGTAGCTGGGGAAGGTGGCGGAGGAGATGATATAGGGACCGCTGCGGTGGAGCACTACATTGCCGAGATCCACGGTCCCCTCCTTTACCAGTTGCCAGCGGACGGCGAAGGGAACGAGGCTGGCGTCCTCCTCCAGCACAAAGAGATGGACGGTGTCGTTTTCCGCGGCCGCCTTCTCCACCAGGTACCGGTGGCCCAAGGTGAAGGGGTTGGCGTTCATGACCAGCACAGCGGCGGTGCCCGGACGGCGCTCCTTTTCGAGAGCGGCGCAGAAATCCCGGAAGCCCCGGGGCCGGTTTTCCAGGAAGGAGAGGGTGTTCTCCACCCGGGCGATCTCGTGGAAGCCCAGGTCCCGGAAGAAGCGGACGCTCTGGAGTTTTGTGTAGACGAACAGGTGGAAGAGGCCCCGCTCCGCCTCGTATTCCATCAGGTGGGTGATCACCTGGTTCAGAAGACCCTCTCCCTGGCGGGAGCGGTCCACGGCGAAGCAGCGCAGGGTAGCGCCGAAGCAGCTGCCGGTGGCGACCAGACGGCCGTCATCGTCAAAGATGCCGCAGGTGTAGTCCAGATTGGCGTCCCGGCGGATGCCCTCCTGCTGAAGCAGGGTATCCACCTGCCTGCGTGTCCGGGCGTCCTGCGGACGGATGGATTCGATTGTATCGCTCATACAGGTTACCTCCTCCCGACCTGGTCCATCATAACACAAAACCGGTCGGCGATGTTGTTGCATTCAGAAAAAGCTGCCCCGGCTTTCCAGGAAAGCCGGGGTATGCTTGTGTGCCGGGCATGACACCTGTTGCCAGCTGGTGAGTCCAGTCACGGGTAGCTATCGCCAAGTGTAGCGAACC
>CANRFA010000090.1 GCA_947629775.1 uncultured Oscillospiraceae bacterium | reverse complement strand
CGGGAGCAGGGTTCGCAGAAGGGAACCAGCCCCTCGTCGCCGATGGATTTCGGTGTCAGCCGGGCGCCGCAGTCCGGACAGTATTGAAAGCGCATGGAAAACGCTCCTTTCCAAAAACAGATGCCGCAGACATAATAGCACGGAAGAGCAGTGGAGTAAAGCGAAGTCCCGGGGGGAATCGGGGCGTTCGAAGAAGCCGCAGGGATGCGGGTGCAGGAAGCCCTCGGGAGAGCGGTCAGCGCGCGGGGCCGAAGCGGATTCCTCCGAGGGGAACAGAAAACAGCCATCGAGGCCTTTGGGGCTTCGATGGCTGTCTGTTTGGGGCTGAATCGGGCTGCGGGGGGCTGGAGAGGACCTCAGTCCTTCAGGAAGCCGGCGCCGGACTTCCAGGCCTGGCCGATGAGCGCGCCGGTGGCGTAGTAGCCGTGGCGGGCCTGGTCGAAGGAGAAGGCGTTGACCTTGCCCATGTCCACCCGGCCCTGCTCGTCCAGCACCTTCCCGTCCGCCAGAAGGTTGACGATCCGGCCCAGGATCCGCAGGCCGTAGGGCTCCTCCTCGAAGGACTCCACCACGCACTCCAGGGTGACGGGGTACTCCTCGATGATGGGGGCGTCCACCCGGGTGCTCTTCACGGCGTGGAGGCCGGAGCGGGCGAACTTGTCGGGCATTTTATTTCCGGAGACAATGCCCAGGAAGTCGGAGGCCTCCAGGGTGTCGGCGCCGGGGATGGCGAGGGTGAAGGCCTTGCGGGCGCGCAGGTTGGCTACGGTCTTGTGGTCCGCCTCCAGGTTGAGGGCGACCATGTCCTCGGCGCACACGCCGCCCCAGGCCATCATCATGACGTCCACGGAGTCGTCTTCATTGTAGGTGCCGATCATGTAGGTGGGCATGGGGAACAGCCAGTTCTGGACGCCAAAATCCTTTTTCATGGTTCAGGAACTCCTTTATATAAGATGAGAATCAGAGGGAAGCGCCCAACTGACGGGCCTCTTCGAGCTCCGGCTTGCCGCTGATGTCGCCGACGCTCATGTTGCCGCCGGCCAGCACGTGGCCCAGGTTCTTCCACCGCAGGTGCTCCAGCAGGTGGTCGTAGTAGAGCACGGCGTCGTCGAAGCCGTGTCCTTCCGCCGCCATCAGCAGGGCGGAGGCGCGGTCGTGGCCCCGAAGCAGGTTTCCGTCGCCCTCTTCCAGGGCGAACAGGCGGTCCGTGGCGGTGCGCAGCTGCCCGCTCAGGTTCCAGTAGTACAGGGGCGAGGCGAAGACCACCACGTTGGCCTCCCGCACGGCGGGATAGATCTGCGCCATGTCGTCCTTCTGCACGCAGGGGCAGGGCCGGGCGCTGTGGCCGCCGAAGCAGCCCTTGCAGCCGTGGATGTTCATGCTGCCCACGGGGAAGATGACGACCTCGTGGCCCGCGCTGCGGGCGCCCTCCGCGAAGGCGCTGACCAGGGCGGAGGTGTTGCCGGTCTTCCGGGGACTTCCGTTGAGAATGACAATCTTTTTGCTCAAGACGCTTCCTCCTTGACATTTTTCCAGGGGAACGCTATCATTATACAGGCCGATTTCCGGAATACAAGTACGCACATTTAGGATATATACTATCCGGGAGGAAAGTATCATGCGACAGAACTGCATCGCCGGCTGCAGCCTGGAGACCACGGGCTTCCACTACACCATGTCCCTCATTCAGGGGAAATACAAGATGACCATCCTCTACACCCTGATGGAGTTCGGGGTGGTCCGCTTCAACGAGATGAAGCGCTACATCGGCACCGTGACCTTCAAGACCTTGAGCACGGCTCTCAAACAGCTGGAGGCGGACGGGCTGGTGCTGCGCCGGGAGTATCCCCAGGTGCCGCCCAAGGTGGAATACAGCCTGACGGAGAAGGGGAAGTCCCTGATTCCCATTCTGGACCAGATGTGCTCCTGGGGAGACGACCACCGCCCCGGCTCCGGGGAGGCGACGGAAGCGTCTGGCGAGGAGGAAGAAGAGAAGCCGGAGTGAAGAGCGGAACGGTCCCCTGAGAGAATCCGCTCTTCAGGGGACCCTGGCGGCAGCGGGGACGAAGGTGCCTTCTGCCGCCGGGAGGATATCCGGAGGCTGCCTGCGGCTCGAAAGGACAGGTATGGACGGGAATCCGCGCCGCGGTCTGTCGTCTGGACGAAGACGATGGAAAACAGGCTGTTCCGATCTCTTTGGGCGGCTGACATCGGCCGTTGACATTGCCCGGGAACCGGAGTACAATCTCCATGAGTTAGGCTAGCCTAACCAGGAAAGGCTGTGGTAAAATTGGAAAAGATCACGATGAAGGTCGAAGGCATGATGTGTGCGATGTGCGAGAGCCACATCAACGAAGCGGTCCGCAGAGCGGTTCCGGTGAAGAAGGTCAGCTCCTCCCACGGAAAGGGAGAGACGGTGGTGCTGATGGAGGGACCGGTGGACGAGGCGGCGCTGCGGGATGCCATCGACCGCACCGGGTACCGGGTGCTGTCCCTGAAGCGGGAGCCCTATGAGAAGAAGGGGTTCTTTGCCCGCCTGGCCGGCGGAATCTGAGGAAGACTGTCCCGGCGGAAAGGAGAGCGCCGTTCATGGAACTGGAATTCAAGTGGGACCTGCCGGACGCAGAGGTGCTGGAGAGCATGCGGGCGGATCCGGAGATTGCCGCCCTCTGCATCGGGCAGGAGGACATCGCCATGGACGCGGTGTACTACGACACGGCGGACGGTCTGTTTACCGGCATGAGGGGCGCATTGCGCCTGCGCCGGGAGAACGATACGACGGTCTGCTGCATGAAGGCGGAACGGGCCGCCCGGGACGGCCTGCAGGTGCGGGAGGAATACGAGGTGCCGGCGGCGGAGATCCGGGAGGGTCTGGAGAAACTGCCCGCAGCGGGAGCCCCGGAGGAGCTGTGCCGGAGGGCGCTGGCCTCGGAGCTGGTGGAGCTGTGCCGCATCGCGTATCTGCGCACCAGCCTGACCCTGGCCGTGGAGGAAAAGGGCCGGAACGCCACCGTGGAACTGGACTTTGATCGGGGGGAGACCCGCCGGCAGGGCCGTACGGGTCTGATCCGCGAAGTGGAGCTGGAGCTCAAACAGGGCGATGAGGAGCTGTTTCTGGCCTTTGCCGCCCGTCTGCAGGAGCGCTTTGCCCTCCGGATCCAGGAGAAGTCCAAGCTGGCCCGGGCCATGGGGCTGTAGATCTCCGGTCGGGGAAGGAGGCGGCATTGCCTGTGAGGTGGAAACGCCGGCTGGCGGGGATTCTCCTGCTGGCCATGCTGGTCGGCACCGCGGCCTGCGGCCAGAAGGAAGAGGAAACGGACCGCTCCTTTGCGGTGGGGGAGGAGGTCTCCAACTACTGGTTCGATTTTACGGTGAAGCAGGTGGAGACGGCGGAGCAGTGGGACGATTACACCCCCGAAGAGGGAAACCGTCTGGTGCTCTGCACCCTGGAGCTGGAGAACGATTCAAAGGCCGCGGTTCCCATGGGCTGGGACGACTTCCTGCTGTGCTGGGACGGGGAACAGACGCTGTCGGAAAAAACGGCGCCGCTGCCCTGCCGGACGGAGGAGCAGTTGCCGGACGAGTTTGATCTGCAGGAGGACGAAACCGTGGAGGGCATCCTGGTCTACGAGGTTCCCCGGGAGTTGAAGCGGGTTGCCCTGTCCTTCCTGGAACGCTACAACGAAGGGGAAAGCGACAGCCGCTATACGGAAGGGGCGCGCTATCTCGTCTGGCTGGATCTGGACGATTGAACGGCAGGAACCGAAGAAAAAACGTCCCCCGCAGGGCCGAAGGGCTCCGCGGGGGACGTCGTGGTTTCAGGGCGCGGCGCTGTCAGGACAGGTCCGTGGCCAGGTCGCCGAAGTGCTCGGCGCACTCCTTCAGGTGCCCGATGATCTCCAGATGCTGGGGACAGGCGGCCTCGCACTGGCCGCAGCCCAGGCAGGCGGAGGCGGTGTTGCCCTTCTTGCGCAGGTTCTCGTAGGACTGCCGGCCCCGCTCCTCCTGGTTCCAGATCAGCTGGCGGTTGCGGGCGGCGAAGATGTCCGGAATGGGAATGGCTTGGGGGCATCCACTGGTGCAGTAGCGGCAGCCGGTGCAGTGGATGCAGTCCACCTCCTTCAGAGCTTCCTGGGCGGCCCGGATGGCGGCCTGGCCCACCTCGTCCATGGGCTGGAAGTCCTTCATATAAGAGAGGTTGTCCTCCATCTGCTCCAGGGTGGACATGCCGGAGAGTACCGTGATCACGCCCTCCAGGGAGGCGGCGAAGCGGATGGCCCAGGAGGCGCAGGAGGCGTTGGGATCCACCATCTCCAGTACCCGGCGCACGTCCCTGGGGGGATTGGCCAGGGCGCCGCCCTTGACGGGTTCCATGATGACGACGGGTTTGCCGTGCCTGCGTGCCACTTCCCAGTTGGCCCGGGAGGCCACCTTCGGGTCCTCCCAGTCGGCGTAGTTGATCTGCAGCTGCACAAACTCCGCCTCCGGATGCTCCGTGAGCAGGCGGTCCAGCAGTTCGGGACCGTCGTGGAAGGAGAAGCCCCAGTGGCGGATGAGTCCCTTCTCTTTCTGCTCGCGCAGGAAGTCCCAGAGGCCGTATTCGTCGTAGTACGCCAGGTTCTTTGTCTTCAGCGAGTGGAGGAGGTAAAAGTCGAAGTAGCCGGCGCCGGTGCGCTCCAGACTCTCGGTGAACTGCCGCTTCGTCTTTTCCTCCGTGCGCCCCTCCAGCCAGGCGGACATCTTGGTGGCCAGGGTGAAGGAATCCCGGGGATAGCGGTCCGTCAGCACGGTTTTCACCAGGCGTTCGGAGTCCCCGTTGTCGTATACGTAGGCGGTGTCAAAATAGGTGAAGCCGGAGGCCAGGAAGCGGTCCACCATCTTCCGGCACTGCTCCACATCGTAGCTTCCGTCTTTGTTCCGGGGCAGGCGCATGAGGCCGAAGCCCAGTTTTGGGGTGGATTCTCCCAGGTAGCGTTCCATGAAAAGCTCCTTTCTCTTACTGCTTTGGCTTCAGTTTCCGGCGGGTTCCGTCGGGGTACTGGACCCAGGTGGCGTCGAGCTGGGCGGCGAGGTTGCGCCGGACGGCGGCGATGTACTCCTTGCGCAGCGCGTCCCGCTCGGCGAGTTCCTCCGGGGTCAGCCCCTCGGGGGACTTCGCTTTCCTGGCCAGGGCGTTGATGCGGTCGATTTTGTACTGTTCCATTCTCGGATATCCTCCTGGGGATCAGACATAGCGGTCCACGACGATCATGGTCCGCCCTTTTCGGGAGAGGCCGGGGATCTCCCGGAGCACGCATTTGCCCAGGCCCCGGCAGGTGAGCACGTCCCCTTCCGCCACCGGGCGGTCGTTTTTCATGCACTCCCGATGGTTCACGGCCACCCGTCCGGCGGCGATGAGCGCGGCGGCCTTCGAGCGGGACATGGAGAAGCCGGTGGCGAGGACGGCGTCCAGACGTAACGTGGAGACGGTATCGCGGATGGTGCGTACTTCCGCTTTCTTCGGGGCGAGAGCGGAGAGGGGGATCTCCCGGGTGTGGATGGTCCAGCGGCCCACGCTCTCCCACTGGGAGAGGAGGATGGGGAGCGTCTCCCGCAGCAGCAGGACCTGGCAGCGCTGGGGGTCCGGCAGCAGGATGTCCCCCAGCTTTTCCCGGGTGAGCCCCAGGCCCATGAGAGAGCCCAGCACATCCCGGTGTCCCGCCTGGGCGTTGGGAGGAAAGGCGGCCTCCACGGCGGCCAGCGGACCTTCCGGATCCGCCCGGAAGTCTTCCTCCTCCTGCCAGTCCGGGGGAAAGACACAGACCGTCCGTTCCGCCCCCTCGTAGCCGCCCCAGAAGAAGTGGCGGGGGTGGCCCCAGGCGTTGAGCAGGTCCGTGACGGAAGCGCCTTCGCCGGGGGAGAGAAAGGGAGTGTGCGCGGGGATTCCCCGGTTGCGGGACACTTCCAGCCGGTCCAGTACCCGGGCCAGCAGAACCCGCTCCTCCGGAGTCCGGGCGCAGCGGTCCAGCAGTTCCTTCTTTGTCAGGGCCATGGGCGCTTCCTCACAGTCCCAGCCAGCGCTGGAGATCCGGCAGGTCCGGACAGATCCGCAGCGGCTGATACGCCTGGAAGGCCTCCGCCCCTGTGGTGCCGTTCAGAACGGCGCAGAAGGGGCAGCCGGCGTTGCGGGAGGCGCCGGCGTCCAGCACGGTGTCCCCGCAGTAGAGAAACTCCGCCGGGGCGACGCCCATGCGCTCCATGGCCAGCAGCAGTCCCTGGGGATCCGGCTTGGGGCGGCTGACGTGTTCGCCTCCGATGATGAAGTCCAGGGTGTCCAGCACCCCATAGCGATCCAGGATGGCCCGGATGTTGTCGCCGTACTTGGTGCTTACGATGGCGGTGTGGATGCCTTCCTCCTTCAGCCGGCGCAGCAGCTCCGCGGCTCCGGGAAAGAGAACTGTCTCCCGGATCTGCCGGTCCCGGGCGACCTCCTGGAACAGGGGGCGGAAGGCGGCCCGGTGCTCCGGGTCCGCGTCTCCGGTGAGCATGGTGTAGGAGTCCTCCAGCATGTAGCCGATGGTGCCCCGGACGGTTTCCCGGTCCGGAGCGGGCCAGCCCAGTTTCGGGAAGGCGTACTGGAACCCCGCTACGATGGAGTCCGTGCAGTCGCCGATCGTATAGTCGAAGTCGAAGCAGACGGCGCGGAAGGGGTGGGAATACATTGCGATCAGCTCCTTCCCGGACAGTATAGCACGGGAGGGGGACCCGGGGCAAGGGGGATTGGTCCTCCGTGGACCGCCGGATTGCGTTTTCCATAGCTGCCTGTACTGCGCTTTGTGCACTATGACGAAATTCTCTCCCGGGTTCAGTTCCCGCTTGCATGGCCCCGGAAAAACGGTATGATAGGGAACATCCTGATTTCCTGATAGAAAGGCGGTTTTAACCATGAGACGAGCAGGAATTCTGATGCCCGTGTTTTCCCTCCCCTCCCCCTGGGGGATCGGGACGCTGGGCCAGGCGGCCCGGGACTTTGTGGACTTTCTCCATCGGGCGGGCCAGTCCTGCTGGCAGGTGCTCCCCATGGGGCCCACCAGCTACGGGGACTCCCCCTACCAGTCCTTCTCTTCCTTCGCGGGCAACCCCTATTTTATTGACCTGGACGATCTGGCCGCGGAGGGGCTTCTGGAGCGGGAGGAGTACGCGGACATCCCCTGGAGCGAAAGCCCCGGGCGGGTGGACTACGCGGCTCTGCATGCCCACCGCTTTGATGTCCTGCGTCTGGCCTGCTCCCGGCTGCAGAAGACGGACCTGGAAGCGCAGGCGCGGAGTTTCCTGGAGGCGGAGGCGGACTGGCTGCCGGATTACGCCCTCTTCATGGCGCTGAAGGACCGCTATGGCGGGAAGGCCTGGCAGGAGTGGCCGGAACCGCTGCGCCTGCGGGAACGGAAGGCCCTGGCGAAGGCCCGGAAGGAACTGCAGGAGGAGACGGATTTCTGGGCCAGAGTCCAGTATCTGTTCTTCCGGCAGTGGACGGCGCTCAAACAGTACGCGAAGGAGCGGGGAATCTCCATCATCGGGGACCTGCCCATCTATGTGGCCATGGACAGCGCGGACACCTGGGCCAATCCGAAGCAGTTCCAGCTGGAGGACGGGCGGCCGGTGGAGGTCTCCGGCTGTCCGCCGGACGCCTTTTCGGAGGACGGACAGCTGTGGGGCAACCCCCTCTTTGCCTGGGACTCCATGAAGAAGGATCACTACCGGTGGTGGATGAAGCGCATCGACTTTCAGTTCCGTCTCTATGACACGCTGCGCATCGACCACTTCCGGGGGTTCGAGGCCTACTACGCCATTCCCGCCGCGGATGACACCGCCCGCAACGGCCGCTGGCGCCCCGGACCCGGCTACGGGTTCTTCCGGGAGATGGAGAAGCAGCTGGGAGCCAGGGATATCATCGCGGAGGATCTGGGTTACCTGACGGAGGGAGTCCACGAACTGCTGCGGCAGACCGGCTTCCCCGGCATGAAGGTGCTGGAGTTCGCCTTCGGGGCGGGCATGGAGGACAGCTCCTATCAGCCCCACCGCTATCCGGCCCACTGTGTGGCCTACGCGGGCACCCACGACAACGACACCGTGCTCGGCTGGCTGAACACCTGCTCCCGGGGGGAGCGCAACCATGCGAAGCGGTACATGCGCCTCAACCGCAACGAGGGATGGAACTGGGGCGTCATGCGCACCCTCTGGGCCTCTCCTGCGGAGCTGGCCGTCGTCCAGATGCAGGATCTGCTGGGGCTGGGCAGCGAAGGACGGATCAATCTGCCCTCTACCGTGGGCGCCAACTGGCAGTGGCGGGCCTCCGCGGACGCCCTGACAGAGAAGCTGGCGCGCAAGGTGCGCGCAGACATGCGCCTCTACCAGCGC
>CANRFA010000089.1 GCA_947629775.1 uncultured Oscillospiraceae bacterium | reverse complement strand
GCTGCTGTAGCTCAGTAGGTAGAGCGCATCCTTGGTAAGGATGAGGTCGGCAGTTCGAATCTGCCCAGCAGCTCCACAGGAAAGCCCCGAAATCGAAAGGTTTCGGGGCTTTTTGCACGTGCAGGAACCCTGTTGCGTTATCAGAGCCAGATGAAGTATGGCTTTACAGACCAGAACCAGGAACCTTTAACAATAATGTTCAGACGGCGAACGGCAAAAGAGGATAAGCCGGGCAATCATGAACCTTAAGGCCAACTTGCAGATAACCTGCAGCAAACTTGCGTACAGTTGATGCTGAGGGCTGTATGATTCAGATGATATGAGATGAATCCTGCCGGTGTTTGGGCTTCGGAGGAATCTGCCCCTTGGGAAGTGAGCGGTTTCCCTTTGTGCTCTGATGGGGCTCCTGGTGGCGGAGCTGCAGATACAGGGCCGTCTGGTCGATGGTCCGGAACGGATGGGCTCATACGGTGTCCTGGGGCCTGCAGAGGCACGATTCCACCGTTCCATCCGAGGCAATGGTTCAGGCCCGGACGGAGGCACGTTCCGCACAACAGCCCCTTCAGGAGCAATCTGCTCCTGAGGATGGGGCAGGATTGGCCGGGAGCGTCGTCAGGGTCGATGACAGCGGACGGGTTGCGACGCCACCCGGGGGCGCAGGACCTCGCTGTGGGAAAGATTAAGGGCTCTGTGGATCAGGCCATGGACGTCGGATTACTGATCGGGAGGCGAGCCCGGTATCCGGCAGGGAAGGCCAGGATCCAAGAGCTGACCTCGGATACCCGTTTCTCGGATCCTGCGCGCATACCTCCACTGCCGTCGGGGGTGACATCGCCGCCTCACCTTGAGAGCAGGGATGTGCTGGACGGTATTGCCATCGGCGGCAAAATGGTTCGGGAGATCCTTGGGGTGTTGAACGGTTTGCGGACAAGCAGGTGCCTGGAGCAGGGAGTGGAAGCCCGTAAGCCGCAGATAGAGAGGATCGTCAGGGTCTCCTCTCCCAGATGCGGATGGGGCTCCGGAGGTGTCTGCCGGGCTGCGAAGCTTACCTCTCCGGTGCGCGGCTCACCCCAGCGGCGCTGGGGATGGTACGCCAGCAGGCCTTCTGCGCCGCTCTGCGATCGAGATCTGACGCCCTTATCCCCGGCGTACTGGCGGTCTGGACTGTGATCTTCAACGATTCCAGAGAGGGAACCGGCGGTTATCGAAGGCGTTCAGGGACGAAAAAGAGAGGACCGGATTGTACTCCAGTCCTCTCTTATTGTGTATCGGACAGTTCTGCGTGTGGCCAGGGAAGCGCCTTATGGATTCTGCTGCAGCGCGCGGAAGTCTTCAGAGACCTCATCCAGGGTTGGCATGGAGTTCTGGGCGCCCACGCGGCAAACCGTAATCGCGCTGCAGCACGTTGCAAATTTGCAGGCCCGGGTCAGGGACATCCCGTGAAGCAGAGCGAACGCCGCGGCGCCGATGAAGCTGTCTCCTGCGCCGGTACTCTCTATGGCATGTACGTTCTTTGAAGGAATGTACGATACGTATCCGTTGTCGCATACGACAGAGCCCGCTTTCCCCAGCGTGATGATGATATCGGTATCATACTGCCGGGCCATTTTCGCAGCGCCGGCTTTGGCCTGCTCGATGGTGCGGATCTCCTCCTTCAGATAGAAGGAGGCCTCCACTTCGTTGACGACGATGATGTCGCAATTGCGGAGGTATTCTTCCGGGACTTCCGATGCCGGAGCGGCGTTCAGCAGCACCCTGCAGCCGCAGGCTTTGGCTTTCCGGATGGCGTATTCGTTGACTTCCAGAGGGATCTCCAGCTGGAGAACGACGATCGCGGCTTCCTTCAGAGCGGATTCCGCCCTGTCGATGTCGTCTGTGGTGATGGCGTAGTTGGCCCCCCGCACAATACTGGCGAAAACGCTTCCGTCGTCCAGGGCGTTAATGATTCCCATGCCGCTGGGGCCGGGGACGGTTCTGACAAACGATGTGTCCAGGCCGTACTTCTGAGCCGTCCGCAGGAGAAATGCCCCCTGAGGGTCCTCTCCTACGCAACCTACCAGACAGGCAGGGATTCCGAGCTTGGCAGCCTGAACCGCCTGGTTCGCGCCCTTTCCTCCAGCGGCGGAAGTGGCCTGATCTACGGTCATGGTTTCCCCCTGTTCCGGGCGACGGGAACTCTTCAGGATGATGTCGTAATTCAGGCTCCCGATGACAGCAACTTTGTCTCTCATGGAGCAGTTCTCCTTTCCGGGAAGGATTGAAATGGAAGCCGGTCTCCGGCTTCATGTGTGATCAGCAGGGTTTCTGCAGAAAAAAGCGCCAGCGGAACGGGAAACCGTCCCGCCGGCGCTTCTTTGATTGATCCGGAGAGATTCCGACAGGCTAAAGTCTGGCGATCAGCTTCTCTTGAAGCGGGCCATGAAGGCTGCAAAGTCGTCCTTGGCGAACTCGAAGTAGGAAGCCACGATGATGATGAGGCCGGTGACCACGTACTGCCAGAAAGAATCCACGCTGATGACGACCATGCCTACTTTCAGCACAGCCAGCAGGAGAGCGCCGCAGAAGGTACCAAGAGCGGTGCCCCGGCCGCCTGCCATGGAGGTTCCGCCGATGGCGGCGGCGGCGATGGCGTCGGTCTCATACCCGGTGCCGGCGGTGGCCTCGGCGGAGCCCAGGCTGGCCAGCATGACCATGCCGGCTACAGCGGTGCAGACGCCGCTGACGATATAGGCGATGTACTTGGTCTTCTTTGTGTTGACGCCGGAGAGTTTGGCTGCCTCCTCGTTGCCGCCGACGGAGTACAGATAGTCGCCGGTGCGGGTCTTGGAGAGGATGACGTGGGCCAGGACGAAGACGATCACCATGACCACCACATAGTAGCGGATCCCGCCGGGGAACTGGCCGTTGAAGATGTTACGGAAGGAGTCCGGGACGTTGGTAACGGGCACACCGCCGGTTACCACGTAGGCAATGCCGCGGTAGAGACTCATGGTGCCCAGGGTTGCGATAAAGGGCTGCAGTTTCAGGTTGTTGACCAGGAAGCCGTTGAACGCGCCCAGGACAGCGCCAACAGCCAGGCCGATGACGATGGCGACAATGGGATGGATGCCGGCTACGCAGAGGGAAGCGACCGCGATGCCCACGATGGCGAAGGTACAGCCAATGGACAGGTCGATGCCGCCGGTCAGGATGGCAAACATGATGCCGACGGCCAGCAGGCCGTTCAGCACCATCTGCTGGAAAACGGTCAGGAAAGTGCCCCAGGTCATGAACCGGGGGTTGATGACGGTGAAGACCACGCACAGGATAGCGGCCGCTGCCAGAACCAGAAGTTCTCTCTTATACTTCGTGTAAAAGGTTTTCATGTTCAGTTCCCTCCAATGGCGTACACGGGTTTTTTGCATAGAGGGGGTGACTTTCTCGAAAAGGGTATTATTTTGGGTGGAAATCGACTATTCTGACAACTTTTTGAGATAAAATGTCCTCAGAGCTGAGAAGCACGACCGTCTCGGGTATCTTTCCGGCATCCCTTTTGCAAGGGGTGGTCGGTGCATCGGGTTCAGATATCCCTGCAACGTGCCAGTCTTGAAACTGAAGCCAAAATCGAAGGATCAGGCGATGTTGTTGGGATCTGTCTCAAGGGTCAGATTCATGATTTCCTTGCACCTGCAAGTGCTGGGTGCCAGTTCCTGAATCCTGAGCTGGCGATTGGTGTGCGTTACATTTCATCGTGGTCAGCGTCGATTCTGCCTCGAAATGTGCCTGAAGGTGCTCAAATCCCCTCGATTGACGGTTTCTGAGGCCCTTGGCTGGGAGGCGCAGTTGATCGAAACCTCTCCCTGTGGATGCCTGCAGTCCATGCCTGGCCTCACAGCAGACGTGATAGTTGCTGTGCAAGGAGGCCCTTGGCCTGGGTCACCCTGTACTTGTTCTACTGGTCCCTGGTTACAACAGCTCGGGCTCTTTCACTCATCAAATGACCACAACCAGTGTGTTTATTTCCGAGAGGCAGGTTTATAAACTCTCAACTTTTTAGGCAAGTTTACCCTCTCTATGCAAAAAACGCGTAATGGCGTAATTCAGAATGGCATCCGAATCAAAATCCTTACGGTCGGATAACACCTTGGTGATGCGGCCTTCGCTCATGACGATGAGCCGGTCGCTGAGGCCGATGGCTTCGGGAAGTTCGCTGGATACGACGATCAGGCTCTTTCCCTCGGCTACCAGGTCCTCCATCAGACGGTAGATCTCCGCCTTGGCCGCCACGTCGACGCCCTTGGTGGGCTCGTCGAAGATGATGATATCCACGTCAGTGGACAGCCATTTGGCAAGAATGACCTTCTGCTGGTTGCCGCCGGACATGTTGACCGTCTGGTACTCGGGCAGACGGGGATGGATATCCAGTTCCTCGAAGAAGTGTTCGGCGTTGGCCTTCTTTTTCGCGTCGCTGATGAAGATGCCCGACATGTACTTTTCCAGGCTGGAGATGGAGATGTTATCGATGTTGCTGGCCAGCTTGTTGAAGCCCTGGGATTTGCGCTCCTCAGACAGCATGCCGATGCCGGCGCGCAGCGCTTTGGTGGAGTTCCATCCGCCGCTGATGGGTTTGCCCTTCAGATAGACGGAACCGTGCAGTTGCCGGTCCGCTCCTACGATGGCCCGCATGACTTCGGTCCGTCCGGCGCCGACCAGGCCGTAGAAGCCCAGGATTTCGCCCTTGTGCAGTTCGAAGCTCACGTCCTTGTAGGCTTTGTCGTCGCCCAGGTGCTCCACCTTGAGAACGACCTCCTCCCTGGCCTGGGAGGGCTTCATGCGCTGGGCCACTGCGGAGACGCTGCGGCCTACCATGGCGTGGATCAGTTCGTCTTCGGTGGTATCCTTGATGTTCAGAGTTGCGATGCACTGGCCGTCGCGGAAGACCGTGGCCCGGTCGCACAGCTCGAAGATCTCGTCCATATGGTGGCTGACGTACAGGAAGGTGATCCCTTCCTTCTTCAGCTTGCGGACTACCGCGAACAGGGCCTGGGTCTCCTTGGAGGTCAGGGAGGAAGTGGGCTCGTCCAGCGAGATGATGTTGGAGTGGTGATAGACGGCCTTGGCGATGGCGATCATCTGCTTCTGGCCGGCGGTCAGGGTGCGGACGATATCCCGGGAGGTGAAGTTGCAGTTCAGCTCCTGCAGGATGGCATCCACGTCGCTGTGCATCTTGTTGAAGTCGATAAAGGGGCCTGTCTTGGGTTCGTACCCTAATGTGACGTTCTGGCCTACGGTCAGCTCCTCGACCACCATGATTTCCTGGTGGACCTTGGAGATGTTGCCGTTCAGAATGGCATCGTTGGGGTTTTTGAAGGCGACCTTTTTCCCGTGGAGGTACACTTCGCCTTCGAAGTCCGTATACACGCCGTGCAGGATGTTGAGCAGGGTAGACTTGCCCGCGCCGTTTTCTCCCATGAGGGCGTGGATCTCCCCCTCCTCCACGGTAAAGGAAATATCCTTCAGGACGTGTACGCCGGGAAAGCTCTTATTGATATGTCTGAATTCAACAGCAGTTCCCATCCTCAGAAATTCCTCCTTATGAAGGGGGAGGGACGGAGCCAGAGCTCCGTCCTCCCCCGGTTGTCCTCAGATTACACAGTAGCTGTGCGGGTCAGCTCAACCTGGTTCTCAGCCCGCCACGTAGGTGGGGGCGACCCAGTTGATGATTTCAGCCGCGGGAGTATCCACGTTGGAGGAGTCGATCAGGGCCTGAGGAGTCTGAACCACGCTGGGGAGAGTCTCGCCGTTCAGGGAGCGCAGGGTGGCATCGACGGCGACCTGGCCCATGTAGAAGGGGAAGGAGTCGATGCTGACGCACCCCCAATCAAGATTGGGGGGTTCTGTTGGGACATCGGGACCGAAGCCCCTCAACCCCATTAACATTTGGACCCATTCACACCATATGCATTTCAGTAATTATGGTGAGTATAAAATCTATGATTTGAGTAATAAGTAATTGAGGAAGTTTGTGTTCATAAACAGTAAATAAGGCGTGTGCCAATCGGATCCTCCAGTTTCCTTTTGGACGCATATTCCGCATGGCATAACTCAATTAGATATGCGTTGGCACGGTTCCTTCGTAGGCTTCAGTATCAAAGATCCATCCACACTACAGGGCATTACGCCAGTTTGCCCCTAACATTCCAAAAGAGAGCTGCGTAGAACTCAACCCTCAGAAGCGAATGCCGGAATTACGAACCTTCCGGTGGCTCCGCATGATCTCTTCGATCAGTTCTGTGTAATTCTTATAAAAAACCGGAAACTCCCTGTAGCACATTTCTCTGTCAGGATGTTTATATTCATCATCGGAACAGAACAACAGGTATGCGCTCATTGAGTCCCGCTGCACCTTAATCTTCCCATCCTCACCCAGAGAATGCCAACGCTCAGAAAGTTTTTTCTTCTTGTAAGTATCGGTCTCAAAGTCATATTGGCTGGCTCTGAACATCCTGTCAACCTCAATGTACTGCCCGCCAGTGCTCTCGAAAACCTGCTTCAGCTTTGCCCGCATCTCTCCGGGGCAACGGTTTTGAATGCTGTGAGCAAAATCAAAGCCGCCCTTTTTCTTTTTGGAGGAACCGTCCGCAGAAGCAGGCGAAGAAGCCGATCCGGGATCAGGAATAATCGTTTGCCCGGCGAGCTGTTCTTTCCTGGCTGCCGCCTGCTGCTTTTCCCGCTCGCGCTTTCGTTTTGCCTTTCCAGTGGAATGCCATGCTTTGATGGGATTGGGCTCCGTGATCAGGATATCGCCTTCCTCCCGGATCTTCCACGCCATTTCATTGATGGCGTACTTGCGGTTCAGGGCATTCTTTCTCTCCAGTTCGCGATTATGGTACTCAGCTTTCTTGTAACTCTCCGACTTCTTCCAGGTCTTCTGGCCTTTACGAATGGTACCGTCCGGGTTGTAGTTGTCCGGGTTGTTCGCACGCTGTGAACGGTCCATATAACGCTTAATCCGCTTCTGCTTTTTTTCGCTGGCAAAGGTGCTTTTTCCGTCACGCTCTGCCAGGTTGTCCATATTAACCCTGATAGTACTGACGGTAGAAAAACTTGACGGACCAAGATCGAGACTGACACGTCCTGTGCCGTAGATATGGCGAGGGGATCCGTCCTTTTTGAACTTCTCACAGGGTTTTCCCTCTATGGTGATCTGAACAAACACCCGGAATCTCTTCCGAATCCGTTTGCAGACGAGTGATACATAACAGGGGCGGAAGGTATCCTGAGGCTGGCCCGTCAGCTTGAACCTCTTGAACGCAGCTTCCTCCATCTCATCCGGATTCCTCATAAAAGCAACCAGTCTGGAAATTTCGTCGTGCGCAAACCGGTCCTTCTGTTTGACCTTCAGGCCAAAGGAGATCGGAACAAAGTAATTCCGGTTCACATCCTCCCGGATCAGCTGACGTTCCCTGACTGACAGTTCCGGGAGAGGGCAGTCCGAGGAGAGAATCGCCTGTTCCTCAGCGGTAAGATCCTTCTTCCCGCGAAGCTGCTTCCGGAGATCTTCGCGCTTCTTCTCCCGCAGCTGCTGCTCCAGGAAAGAAACCCGTTTTGTCCGGTCACCGGCACGGGCGGGGAGGTTCATGGAGATATACAGGGCTCCGTTCTCTTCCCGAAGGATGATCTCCTTATGGGCCTGTTTGCCCCGAAGTGCCGGATACTTACCGTAGCGGATGTAGTGGACCTTCCAGCCATCTCTGAAGAGAACAGTCTCAAAGCCCTTCCACACGTCTTCCGCCGCAGAAAGAGCAATCACGGAGGTGAGATGAAACTCAGTTCTGAGCTTCTGCTGTTCCTTCTCCATAGCAGGCCACGTAACCCCGGAGGCTTCCTGCATTTCGCTCATCTGATCGCCGATGGCTTTCTTCTCTTCGGTCAGTTTTTCATACCTGTCGTACGCTGCCTTGAAGGGCTCCATGGCTTTCCCGACCTCTTCGAGCTTCTTCACCAGTTCTGCGTACTGTTCGTCCTTCGTCAGGGCATCCAGCTTAACCTTAACGGCTTCCCGCATGGACTTCAGCTGATTGCTGATGTCTTTCTTCTCCCTGGCCAGCTTCGTACAGTCGGGGTGACCTTCCTGAAGAGTCTTCAGCGTTTCACTGATCTCTTTGTGCTTCTTCGTCAGGTCCTTGTATTTGCTGCTCTTCTGCAGAGCAGCCATCGAGGCTCCAGCAGCGTCCTGCATGGCCGTCATCTGATCCTCAAGGGATTTCTTCTCTTTCAGCAGCTTCGCATAGCTGGAGTGAGCTTCCTCAAGAGGCTTCAGAGCTTTCCGTTTGTCTCCGTACCTCGTCTTCAGGTTCTGATACTTCTCATCGTCCATCAGAGCGGTGAGCTTCGGCTCGAATACGGAGGTCAACCGGTTCTTGAATCTACGTTCATATTCCGATTCCTGGAAAATCCACATGGCGATCTTCCGGTCCACATTCGCTTCCGCTTCGAACTCGTGGCGTTTGCTTTTCTTCCGATGTTCACTGTACGGGTTCTTACGTTTGGGCGCCCGCTTGCCCTGCTGCCCTTCCCGGGGGACACTCTCAGAGGGCTTGACCTCCGGACTCCCACGCACGTCAGCCAGATCGTCATCGTTCTGCACGCATGCCGGTTCCCTTTGGTCCAAATACTTCACCAGTATGCTGCCCGGCAGCTGGCTGTTCATTCGGTCTGCCAGACAGGCGAACGCACCCTTAATTGCCTCAGAGGCGTGCTCTTCGTCCATGATCCGGAGGGCCAGCGGAAGCTGCTCGAACACCATCTCGGACAGATTTTCGTTCTCCATCCGGACTTCGGCCTTCAAAGAGAGCACC
>CANRFA010000088.1 GCA_947629775.1 uncultured Oscillospiraceae bacterium | reverse complement strand
AGCGTGATCGGGAATTTGAGGGATTTTCAGATCCTGACCAATAATCCTCTTGTGCCGGAGCGTCTGGAGAATCTCGGGCCCTGGACGGTGGAATACTGTCCGGGTAAGAGTCTGCGGGAGATCCTGGTGGAGGCCCGGGACCGGGTCTACGCCGGCCACATCCTCTATACCCACCCGCTCTCCGGCAGCGTCAAGCCGAACGAGACCCCCTACAAATCCGTAGTGGTGTCCCGGAAGGCCTGGGGCTTCGACATGGAGCAGGCGGAGCTGATCGCCAACGCCATCGCGGTGGCGGATAAGTTCCGGCCCCTGGAGCGGGATTACGGGGAACAGGTCCGCAAGGACTTTCAGCTGATCGATTATACCCTGCTGGCCAGCGCCCTGGGCGTCTGAGGGCGGCGGGATGTAATAACCCATTCTGACAAGAAGGAGGAGGTGTTCGCTTTGAAATTGGAACTGGGCTTTATCCAGATCAACGATATCCAGTTTTCAAAGGAATGCAAAGTCGAGAACGGCACCCTTTACGTGGACCCCGATGTCGTCAAGGCCTTCATGTATGAAGACGACGATGTGAAGGCCTGGGTCAAGGACTTCAGCTTTGACGTGGCGAAACCCGGCGAGAGCGTACGCATCACCCCGGTCAAGGACGTGATCGAGCCCCGTGTCAAGGTTGAGGGCCCCGGCGGGATCTTCCCCGGCGTGATCTCCAAGGTCGACACGGTGGGCAGCGGCAAAACCCATGTCCTGCGGGGCATGGCGGTCGTCACGGCCGGCAAGATCGTGGGATTCCAGGAAGGCATCATCGACATGACCGGACCGGGCGCGGACTACACGCCTTTCTCGAAGCTCAACAACTTCGTGGTCGTGGCGGAGCCCGTGGAGGGCTACCAGGATCACAAGCACGAGTACGAGAAAGCGGTGCGTCTCGCCGGCCTGCGGGCGGCCGTGTGCATCGGGGAGCTGGGCCGCAACGTCACGCCCGACGAGACCCAGACCTTCGAGACCCCGGGCATCAAGGAAGGGATCGAGAAGTACCCCAACCTTCCCCGCGTGGCCTACGTGCACATGCTGCAGAGCCAGGGCCTGCTGCACGACACCTACGTCTACGGCGTGGACGCCAAGCGCAGCCTGACCACCATTCTCAATCCCACGGAGACCATGGACGGCGCCATCATCAGCGGCAACTGCGTCTCCGCCTGCGACAAGAACACCACCTACCACCACGAGAACAACCCGGTGGTGAAGTACCTGTTCGAGGCGCACGGCAAGAAGCTGAACTACGTCTGCAACATCATCACCAACGAGAACGTGTATCTGGCCGACAAGCAGCGCTCCTCCGACTGGACCGCCAAGCTCTGCCGCCTGCTGGATCTGGACGGCGCGCTGGTGAGCCAGGAAGGCTTCGGCAACCCGGATACGGACCTGATCATGAACTGCAAGAAGATCGAGCAGCAGGGGGTCAAGACCGTCATCATCACGGACGAGTACGCCGGCCAGGACGGCAAGAGCCAGTCTCTGGCGGACGCGGATCCCCTGGCGGACGCCGTGGTCACCGGCGGCAACGCCAACCAGGTCATCATTCTCCCCAAGCTGGATAAGGTCATCGGCACCCTGGACTACGTCGATGTCATCGCCGGCGGGCACGCGGGCTCCCTGCGTCCGGACGGCACCATCGAGGCGGAGATTCAGGTCATTACCGGCGCCACCAACGAGATGGGCTTCAACCGTCTCAGCGCCCGGTGAGCCCCACTTCTCTGGAAAGGAGGAAAACGTAAGCCATGAGTTTCAAAGTTGTTCACTATATCAACCAGTTCTTCGCCGGCATCGGCGGCGAGGAAATGGCTCATGTGCCCGCTGAACTGCGCGACGGTCTCGTGGGTCCCGGCATGGCCCTGAAGACCGCGTGGAAGGGCGAGGCGGAGATCGTGAAGACCATTGTCTGCGGCGACTCCTACTTCGCCGAGCACGAGGCGGACGCCAAGGCCCAGATCCTGGCCTGGGTGAAGGAGATCCAGCCGGACATGTTCATCGCCGGCCCCGCCTTCAACGCCGGCCGCTACGGCTACGCCTGCGCCACCATCGCCTGCGCCGTGCAGGACGAGCTGGGCATCCCCGTTCTCACCGGCATGTACGAGGAGAACCCCGGCGCCGACATGAAGAACAAGATTCTGATCGTCGCCACCGCCAACAGCGCCGCCGGCATGCGCAAGGCGGCCCCCGCCATGGCGAAGCTCTCCCTGAAGATCATGAAGGGCGAGCCTGTCGGCGCTTCCTGCGAGGAGGGCTATATGCCCAACGGCATCCGCCGCAACTTCTTCGAGAAGGAGCCCGGCGCCAAGCGCGCGGTGGATATGCTGGTGAAGAAGCTGGCCGGACGGCCCTTCGTGACCGAGTATCCCATGCCCGTCTTCGACCGCGTTCCCCCGAATAAGGCCATCAAGGACCTGAGCAAGGCGACCATCGCCCTGTGCACTTCCGGCGGCATTGTTCCCAAGGGCAACCCGGACCACATCGAGTCCTCCTCCGCGTCCCACTATGGCGAGTATTCCATCGCCGGAGTGGACGACCTGACCGCGGACACCTTCGAGACCGCCCACGGCGGCTACGATCCGGTGTACGCCAACGAGGATCCCGACCGCGTGCTCCCCGTGGACATCATGCGGGAGTTTGAGCGGGAGGGAAAGATCGGCAAGCTGCACGATCTCTACTACGCCACCGTCGGCAACGGAACCTCCGTCGCCAACGCCAAATCCTTCGCCGAAGAGTACGCTCAGAAGCTGCTCCAGGCCGGTGTTCATGCCGTCATCATGACAAGCACATGAGGGACCTGCACACGTTGCGGCGCAACGATGGTGAAAGAGATTGAGCGTGCCGGTATCCCTGTCGTGCACATGTGCACCGTCACCCCGATTTCTCTGACGGTTGGAGCCAACCGTATTGTCCCCACGATCGCGATCCCCCACCCCCTGGGCAACCCCGCCCTCAGCATGGAGGAGGAGAAGGCGATCCGGCGCAAACTGGTGGAGCGGGCCCTGGAGGCTCTGACCACCGAAGTGGAAGACCAGACCATCTTCGAGGTCTGATCCTCTCAAGGCGAGCATGGACCGGGCGCCCGGCCTTTCCGGGCGCCCGCCCTGAAACAAATGAATGGGAGCTGTCTCAATGGGTAAGATCTACGATGTCATCATTCTCGGAGCCGGCCCCGGCGGCCTGGCGGCCGGTCTCTACGCAGGCAGAGCCCGCCTTTCCACCCTGATCATCGAAAAGAGTCAGGACGGCGGACAGATCGCGATTACCGACTCCATCGAGAACTATCCCGGGCAGGTGCTGGAGGGCGAAAGCGGCCCCAGCCTCATCGCCCGGATGACCAAGCAGTGCGAAAAGTTCGGCTGCGAGCGGGCGGCGGATACCGTCAAGTCCGTGGAACTGCAGGGCGATATCAAGACCGTGACCTGCGTCAAGGAGACGTACCAGGCCAAAACGGTGATCATCGCCACCGGCGCCTATCCCCGTCCCATCGGGTGCAAGGGCGAGCAGGAGTTCATGGGCAAGGGCGTGTCCTACTGCGCCACCTGCGACGCCAATTTCTTCGAGGATCTGGAAGTCTTTGTGGTGGGCGGCGGCGACGCCGCTGTGGAAGAGGCCATGTACCTCACCAAGTACGCCCGCAAGGTGACGGTGATCCACCGCCGCAACGAACTGCGGGCCGCCAAGTCCATCCAGGAGCGGGCCTTCAAGAACGACAAACTGTTCTTCATGTGGGACAGCGTGGTTGTCGAACTGGACGGAGACGAGATCCTTCAGAAAATGACGGTGAAGAACGTCAAGACCGGCGAACTGACCACCTATGAAGCGGACGAGGACGACGGCCTGTTCGGCGTGTTCGGGTTCATCGGACGCGTGCCCAACTCTGAAATCTTCAAGGACACCGGTCTGGAGATGGACGCGGCGGGCTACATCCCCACCGACGCCGACATGCACACCAACATCCCCGGCGTGTACGCCGTGGGCGATATCCGGGTCAAGAGCCTGCGTCAGGTTGTGACCGCCGCCGCGGACGGCGCCATCGCCGCCGTGCAGGTGGACAAATATATCAACGGAAGTCTGTAAGGAGGTTATCTGTCATGCTCGATGTCAACAAGACCACCTTTGAGGAAGAGGTCCTCAAGTCCGAAGGCAAGGTGCTGGTGGACTTCTACGGGGACGGGTGCGTGCCCTGCGCCGCCCTCATGCCCCACGTGCACGCGTTCTCCGAGACCTACGGAGACAAGATGAAGTTCTGCTCCATCAACACCACCAAGGCCCGCCGCCTGGCGATCAGCCAGAAGGTGCTGGGCCTGCCCGTGATCGCCATCTACGAGAACGGGCAGATGATCGACTCCTGCGTCAAGGACGACGCCACGCCCGAGAACGTGGAGGCCATGATCAAGAAGTATATCTGATCGGTCTCGGAGTCCCTTACCACCGGTAGAAGCCCCGGCCCCCGCCGGGGAGTCTATATGAATCTTTAAGGAAAAGGAGGGAAATAGCATGAGCATCCTGGCCGACAAGAAGGTCATCATCATCGGTGACCGCGACGGAATCCCCGGTATGGCCATCCAGGCCTGCGCGGAGTCTGCTGGCGCGACTGTCGTGTTTTCCTCGACGGAGTGCTTCGTCTGAACGGCCGCTGGTGCAATGGACCTGGAAAACCAGAAGCGGGTTAAGGAGTTTGCCGAGCAGTATGGTCCGGAGAACGTCGTCGTTCTCCTGGGCGCTGCCGAGGGCGAAGCTTCCGGCCTGGCCGCCGAAACGGTGACCAATGGCGACCCGACCTATGCCGGTCCGTTGACAGGAGTCTCGTTGGGACTCAGGGTTTACCACGTGTGCGAGCCTGAAGTCAAGGAGGAGTTCGATCCCGACGTCTATGACGAACAGGTCTCCATGATGGAGATGGTGCTGGACGTTGATGATATCATCAACGAAATGACCAGCATCCGGGAGCAGTACTGCAAGTACTGAGCTTCAGACACACGCTGGTCTTAAGACAAGGCGCAAGGGCGGCGGCGGTTGCCGTCGCCCGTTTTTGTACCAGGATTCATCCTTTTCTTTCCTCTCATCCCCCGGGTTTCCATCCAAGGGCGGTTTTTTCCTCCCCTGCGGATTACTATCACAGAAAGGCAGTGTTTCCATGAAGAGTGTCATTAAGGGCGCCGGATATATCCTGGTGCACACCCCCGATATGGTCCTCCACAACGGGACCACCCAGACCACGGAAATGATCGTCAATCCGGACGGGCAGTACCTGAAGGATCTGCCCTCCCACATCCGCACCTGGGAGCAGGTTCTGGAATACTGGCCCAACCAGGTGTATATCGGCAACAAGCACCCGGACGAGCTGGCCGCGGTTCCCCAGCCCTGGTACAACAAGCCCTGCGATGTGAAGGAGCGCTACGGCCACTTCGGTCAGATGATGCCCCAGCAGGAGTTCCTCCTTCTGATGCAGGCCTGCGACGTCTTTGATCTCGTGAAGCTGGAGCAGGGTTTCGTGGACGCCAACCGTCCCGCTCTGGCGGCCAACCCCATCATCGACGAGGGGATTCTGGGCCGTATCCCGGAGAAGCAGACCTCCGCGGAGGAGATCGCCCGCCTGGTGGCGGAGGAGCACTCCGAGGGTCTCTACCACCTGGGGCAGCTGGTGGGATGCGTGAACCGGGCCCACGACATCGACGTCAACCTCTCCGCCCACGTCATGCACGAGAACCTGGTCAGCAAGGCCAGCTCCGTGATGGCGCTGCTCTCTGCCATTAAGAACGCCGGTATCGACAAGAATGAAGTCGAGTACGTGGTGGACTGCGCCGAGGAGGCCTGCGGCGACATGAACCAGCGCGGCGGCGGCAACTTCGCCAAGTCCGCGGCGGAGATCGCCGGCCTCATGCACGCCACCGGCTCGGACGCCCGTGGCTTCTGCGCCGCCCCCGCCCATGCGATGATCGAGGCGGCCGCTCTCGTGGCTTCCGGCGCCTATAAAACCGTCGTTGTCACCGCCGGCGGCTGCACCGCCAAGCTGGGCATGAACGGCAAGGACCACGTGAAGAAGGGCATCCCCATCCTGGAGGACATGGTGGGCGGTTTCGCCGTCGTCGTCACCCAGGACGATGGCGTCAGCCCGGAGATCAACCTCAACATGCTGGGCCGCCACAGCGTGGGCACCGGCTCCGCTCCCCAGAACGTCATCGGGAGCCTGGTGGCGGAGCCTCTGGAGCGCAACGGCCTCAAGATCACCGATATCGATAAGTACTCCCCGGAGATGCAGAACCCGGACATCACCAAGCCCGCGGGAGCCGGCGACGTTCCTCTCTCCAACTATAAAATGATCGCGGCTTTGGCGGTCAAGCGGGGCGAGCTGGAGCGCAAGCAGCTGGCTTCCTTCACCGTGCAGCACGGCCTCACCGGCTGGGCGCCCACCCAGGGCCACATCCCCTCCGGCGTGCCGTACATCGGCTTCGCCCGGGAGGACATCATGGCCGGCAAGCTGCACCGGGTGATGATCATCGGTAAGGGCTCCCTGTTCCTGGGCCGCATGACGAACCTCTTCGATGGCGTCTCCTTCGTGATCCAGACCAACAGCGGCGCCGAGGAAGAGAAGAAGACGGAAGAGGCTGCCGTCAGCGAGCAGCAGGTCCGCGGCATGATCGCCGAGGCCATGCGGGACTTCGCCGCCGCTCTGCTGGCGAAGGCCGAAGAGTGATCGGAGGCGGACATGAGTAATCTGCAAAAGACCATTGCCCAGGCCTTCCTGGAGATGGCCCAGGGCCTGGAGACCGGTTCCTTCGGTCCCCGTCCGAAGATCGCTCTCACCGGCATGGGCTCCGAGCACGGGGAAGAGAACGCCATGGCGGCCGCTCTGGCCGCCGCCCGCCGGGGCGTGGATGTGTACTACATCGGCTCCCTGGAGGCCGATGGCGTCACCACCGTCAAGGTGGCAAACGACGACGAGGGCCATAAGAAGATGGTGGAGCTGGTGGAGAGCGGCCAGGTGGATGGCGCCGTCACCATGCACTTCCCCTTCCCCATCGGGGTAAGCACCGTGGGCCGGGCCGTGACGCCCGCCAAAGGCAAGGAGATGTTCATCGCCACCACCACCGGCACCTCCAGCGGAGACCGGATCGAGGGCATGATCCTCAACGCCATCTATGGCATCATCACCGCCAAGGCCTCCGGCGTGGCGGATCCCACCGTGGGCATCCTTAACGTGGACGGGGCCCGCCAGACGGAGATCGCGCTGAACCAGCTGAAAGACGGCGGCTACTCCTTCCGCTGGGCGGAATCCGCCCGGGCGGACGGCGGCGCCGTGCTTCGCGGCAACGACGTGCTCCAGGGCACCCCGGACGTGCTGGTGACGGACTCCCTCACCGGCAACGTGCTCATCAAGATGCTGGCCGCCTACAGCACCGGCGGCAGCTTCGAGTCCTGCGGCTACGGCTATGGGCCGGGCATTGGCAAGGGCTACGACAAGCTGATCCTCATCATCTCCCGGGCCTCCGGCGCTCCGCTGATCGCCAACGCTCTGGAGTTCGCCGGCCAGCTGGTGAAGGGCAAGGTCTTCGAGGTGGCGGCGAAGGAGTTCGAGGCCGCCGAGGCCGCCGGTCTCTCGAAGATTCTGGAGGCCCGCAAGGCCGCCTCCAAACCCGCCACCGCGGCGGAAGAGGTCAAGGCCCCTCCGGCGGAGCCCTGCACCGCCAGCATCCCGGGCATCGAGGTCATGGATCTGGAGGACGCCGCCAAGGCTCTGTGGAAGGCCGGCATCTACGCCGAAACCGGCATGGGCTGCACCGGTCCTCTGGTCATGATGAGCGAGAAGAACCATGCGAAGGCCCTGGAGATCCTGCGGGCCGCCGGCTACGTGGGCTGAGGAGGGTGTTCGCATGAAGGTCATCGACACCGTTCACAAGACCGAACTGGATCTGACCGCCGATGAGCTTATTGAGCAGGTGGCCAGCCACAACCGGCAGGTGGACCTGATCTTTGCCGAGAAGCGCACGGACGAGGACGGCTACCTCAGCTGGGACCACGAGAACTGGACCTGCGTGGATGGCAAGCGCTTCATCCGCAGCTACTTCCTGGCCGGCCGGGCCCTCTCGGACTACAGCGGGTATAACAAATATGACCTCAAGGGGTACTTCCGCCCCGAAGAGGCCCAGGAGGTCCGCCTCGGCTGATCTCTTTTCTCCTCGCATCCCGCTGCCCTTGGGGGCAGAGAACGAAACAGCATTCGGGCCGCTTCCCGCTCCGGGGAGCGGCCCTTTTCGAGAAAGGAGGCCAACATGGAGCGGACGGTCTGGACCCGCCAGCATGAAAACGTGCTGCGGATTCTTGAGGAGACGGGGCGCTACACGGCGAAGCGGGAGTACATCCACATGGACCTCTCCGAACACGCCGGGCTGGTGCTGGAGGTCTACGACTGGCTGGTGGCCCACAGCCCGGACCGGGCGAACCGGCCGGCGGATGTGGAGTATCCGGTCTGGGTTTCCTACGAGCGGGACGCCACCATGCTCCCCGGTCCCGGCACTGTGATCCTGGAGCTGCGGCTGCCGGAGGAGCGGATCACGCCGGTGAACATCGAGAAGTGGGGGACGATGCTCAACTACTCCTATATCCCGAAAGATCCCCGGGACGCCCTGCGCCATCGCAAAGACATGGAGGCCCGGGGCCTCAGCGACACCCAGGCCTATGTCTCCCGCTTCTACCCGGAATTGCGGGAGGAGATCCGGAAGAGCTGGGAGCGGCTCTTTGACGACACTGTCCTGCTGGGCAGCTCCGCCGCCTACGGGACCATCTGGGAGGTGCGAAAAGAATGGCTGACAAACGTCATACGCTGACTCTCTATACGGCCCAGGCCGATCCAGTATTGGAGGCCATCCGCCGGGATGGGGTCTGCTTCAACCGGGAACAGTATGTGCGCCGC
>CANRFA010000087.1 GCA_947629775.1 uncultured Oscillospiraceae bacterium | reverse complement strand
GTTCCAGGCGGGACGTCTTCGTTCAGGATCCGGAAGCCGCCGCGTCTGCGGAGCCGGTTTTGGACCGGCGGCGGGGCGGTTCGATCTGGCACAGGAGGATGGCGGCGAACATGAGGCAGCACCCGCTCAGTTCCCGCAGGCTCATGGCCTCCTGGAGCACCAGCCAGCCGGAGAGGGCGCCGAAGACGCTCTCCAGGCTCATGACCAGACTGGCCACGGCGGGGTTGACGTTTTCCTGTCCCAGGATCTGCAGGGTGTAAGCGATGCCGCTGGAGAAGATGCCCGCATAGCAGATGGCGGGCAGCCCCAGGAGAATGGCGTCCGGCGTGGGACGTTCGGTCAGCAGCGCGGCGGCCGTGCTGAGCAGGGCCACCACCAGAAACTGCAGACGGGAGAGGCGGACGCTGTCCAATTTGGGGCTGAAGCGATCCACCAGCATGATCTGCAGGGCGTACAGAAAGGCGCTGCCCAGCACCCAGCTGTCTCCCAGGTCCAGGTAGAGGTGCTCCGTGCCCATACACAGAAGGTACATGCCGACCAGGGAGAGGATCACACACAGCCAGACGCGAAGAGGCGGCCGGCGGTGGAGAACGATGCTTAAGAGGGGAACGATCACCACATACAGAGCGGTAATGAAGCTGGCCTTGGCGGTGGTGGTATAGGCCATGCCCACCTGCTGGGCGGCGCTGGCGCCCCAGAGGGCGCTCCCGATCACGCAGGCGGCGAACCCAAGCCGCTTCCGGTCCTCCGGGGTGCGGGGCCGTCGGCTCTCCACGCCCCGGGCGGCGTAATACCGGTCCAGGGCGTGGACGATGGGCGTCAGGAAGACCACGGCGATCCAGCTGCGGCCTGCCAGATAGGTGTTGGCGGGGACATAGTCCGCGCCGATGCTCTGGGCCACGAAGGTGGTTCCCCAGAAGAAGGCTGCCAGAAGCAGCATGAGAAGGTGAGACTTGCGGTTCATTGAAAAGGGATGACGCTCCTGTCCGAAGAATGGGAAGAGAGAACTCAGGTGCCCAGCTCCACACGGATCTGGCTGCCCTTCTGGGTCTTGCGCACCTGGATCTGCTGCTGGATGGCGTCCTTGAGCTCGTCCCGGTGGCTGATGACCCCCACCAGCTTGCCGCTGCCGGAGAGACGCACCAGAATGTCCATGGCGTTCTCGATGGAGTGGCGGTCCAGCGTCCCGAAGCCCTCGTCGATAAACAGGGCCTCCATCTGGATGCCGCCCAGCTGGGAGGACACCATATCCGAGAGACCCAGGGCCAGGCTCAGGGAGGCCTTGAAGCTCTCGCCGCCGGAGAGGTTGCCCACCGGACGCCTGCGGCCGGTGTAGTGGTCCAGAACCTCCAGGTTCAGGAAGGTGGAGCTCTTTTTACTGGCGCCCTCCTGGCGGAACAGCTCGAACTGACCGTCGCTCATGGGCAGCAGGCGGCGGTTGGCGGCCTGAATGATGCCGTCAAAGCCGGTGGCCTGAATGTACTGCTCCAGGGTGATCTTCCCCTTGCCGGTGGTGCCCCGGACCAGCTGATAGAGCTTCTCGGCCAGAGCGGCGTTGTGGGTGGAGCGCTCCAGAGCATCCCGCATCCCTTCGATCCGCTCCAGGCGGGTGGCGTTCTCCTTCCGCCGGCCGGCGAGGGTGGTGAGCTGCGCCTGCAGGCTGTCCACCTTCTGCTTCTGCTGGCGGACGTCCTCCTGGAGAGCGTTCAGATCCGGCATGACCTTACCTTCCGCGTTCCGGGCGGCGTCCTGCAGCTTGGCCTCCACGGCCTGAACCCCGGCGTGGTAGTCCGCGATCTGCTTTTCCTCGGCGCGGATGACGCGGTCCGAAGAGACGTGGTCCAGGAAGTCAGACTCGTCCTCGAAGTGGAAGGTCTCCAGCGCCGTCCGGAAGGCGGTCTGGCGGGTCTGTTCTTCCTCCACGGCCCGCTGATGTTCCTCCTGCCGGGACTTCAGGGTGGCGTCGAGGCTGGTGACCAGGTGAGAGGCCTCCTGGCTGCGCTGCTCCGCCGCCTGATGAGCGTCCCGGATGGCCTTGCACTGTCGGTTCGCTTCCTTGAGGCGCGCCTTCGCGGTCCGTTGGTCCGGGAAGGGAAGAGCCCGCAGAGGTTCCAGGGCGGCCCGCTTCTCCGCAAGGGCTGTCTCGTTGTGGTGCTTTTCCTCCACGAGGCTGTTTCGCGTTTTCTGAAGGGCTTTGGTCTCGTCTTTCAGGGCGCGGTCCAGGCTGGTCTGAGCGGTTTTCAGATCCTGGCAGTCCTTTTCCAGCTCAGCGATCCGGGCCTGCTGCTGCTGGATCTCCAGCTCGGACCGGCCGCGCAGATCCAGGAAGGCGTTTCGCAGCCAGCTGGCGGATACATCTGCCGCCACCTCTTCGCCCAGCAGCTCGCCTGCTTTGGTCCGCAGCTGCTCCCGTCCCTTGTCCAGAGCGGTCTTTGCCTTTTCCGCAGCGGTGAGGGCCTTTGCCCTGGCGTCACGGCACTGCTCCTCTGCCTGCTGCAGCCGCTTGCACTCCTCTTCCGTCATGACAGACTCGGGCAGAGAAGCGGGGGAGGGGTGATGGACCGCGCCGCAGACGGGGCAGGGGACGCCTTCCTCCAGCTTTTCGGCCAGCAGACCGGCCCGGCAGTTTTCCAGCAGCGCTTCCGCGTGCTGCCGTTTGCTCAGAGCGACTTCGTGATCTGATCTGGCTTTATTGAAGGCGGACTGTTTCCGGGTCAGGGCCTTTTCCTCCCGCTCCAGGGCGGGAATCTCCCGGTTCAGAACAGGATCGAGGCCGTCCGCGTGTTCCTCCATCCGCTTGAGCTCGCCGAGAGCCGCGGCGTGCTGCGCCGGTCTGTCCTGGAGATTGGCGACCTGCTCCTGCAGCGTTGCGATCTTCGCCTGGAGGTCCTTTTCCTTCTCATCCAGGTCCGCCTCCCGGGGTCCGAAGCCCTCCGCTGTCTTTTCCAGACCCGCGATCTCCCCCTTCAGGGTGTCCCGCTGGGCGTATTTCGGCAGGTCTTTGTTCATCTCCGCGATCTGCGTCTGCAGCGCTTCCGCTTCCGGCAGTCGCTCCGCGGCCGCGGCCAGGGCCCGGGTCGCCTCGTCGCTTTGCTGGCGGGCCTGATCCAGCCGGGCGCTGGTGTCCTGGACGGCCTGCTGCGTATCCCGGACCTTCTTCTGCTGCTCCTGCCAGTTCCGGTAGGAGGGATTTACCTGGAGGGTGGCGTCCTTCCTGCGCTGAAGGGTTTCGGCCCGCCGGGCATAAGCCTCCGCCTGGGCGTCCAGCTCCTCCTTCTGGCGGGTCAGGTTCTGAAGGTGGAGGATGGCCTTGCTGTCCGTTTCCGCCTGGTTGAGGGCCCGGACCTTCTCGGCCTGTACCTTCTCCGCCTGCTGGCGCTCCTGCTCCAGCGCCCCCTTGCGGGCGTCGTCCTCCTGGAGAAGGGTGGAGATCATGTCCATCATCTCGTCCAGGTTCCAGGTGCTGCCGCTGGCGGCGGCATTGTCCTGCAGAACCTGCAGGGCTTCGCCGCTGGGGCTGTCCGGAGCGGCCTCCACGTCCCCGAAGTACTGGAGGATGGACCGCCGGGTGTTGTCCCGGGCCTTTACACTCTCGTCCTGGCGCCGTTTCAGCACGCCCTCCAGACGGTTATAGCCATCCGTGAGGAAGATGCTGCGCAGGATCTCCGAGCGGTCCTTCGTCTCCGCGTTGAGCAGGTTCCAGAACTCGCCCTGAGCGATCATGGCGATCTGCTTGAACTGTTCATAGCTGACGTGGAGCAGGTCCTGGATGGCCTTCCGGACCGGCGTGACGCCTTCTATGGGAGCGCCGTCCTCCGGATAGAGGATGGCCTTTTCCTTTTCCTCTATGGTGCCGGAGCCCCGCAGCTTGGGACGCACATACCAGGGCTTGCGCACGATGCGCCAGGTCTTCCCCTGGTGGGAGAAGGTGAAGTCCACGAAGCTGTCTGTCTTCGGGTCCGCATACTCGCTGCGGAGGTTTTGAATGTCTTTGAAATCTCCGCTGGTCTTGCCGAAAAGGGCGAAGCAGATGGCGTCAAAGATGGTGGTCTTGCCGGCCCCGGTGTCTCCGGTGATGAGGAAGATGCCCCGGTCCTCGAAGGGTTCAAAGCTGATCTCCGGCATGGTGCCGGCGTAGGGCCCGAAGGCGCTGAGCGTGAGCTTAATCGGTTTCATGCAGGATACCCGCCTCCTTTGCCGCTTCCCGCATCAGGTGCATTTCTTCTTCCGGGATGTCTTCTCCATAGAACCGCCTGTAAAACTGCCCCAGGATCTCGTCAAAACCCATGTTGGGGAGGGGATAATCCACCGGGTCACCTTCGTCGGGGTTGCCCTTGCCCTTCTGCTCAAAGTCGATGCGCAGGGTTCTGGGGTAGTAGCGCTGGAAGACATTCATCACGTTGTCGATAGGATCCTCGTCCGTCAGAGTGGCATAGATGAAGTCGTCCGGGTCCGTGACGTTCTCCAGGAGCTTCTTCATGGGTCCCTTGAGGTGGCGCAGTTCCCGCAGAGGCGTCAGGGGTTCCAGGCGGATGTCCACCTGCCCCTTGGCCCCGAGGGTGATGAGGGTGGCGTACTTCGTATGATCCACCTCGCTGAGGGAGTACTTCAGGGGAGAACCGGCGTAGCGGACCGTCTCCCGGCCCACCGCCTGGGCGGAGTGGATGTGGCCCAGGGCCACATAGTCAAAGAGGTCAAAGCAGCGGCAGGAGATCTGCTCCACAAGGCCCACAGTCTGGGTGTTGACGGACTCGGAGCCACCCAGGGTGGGAGCCTGTCCACCTCCCACCACAAACTGGTGGGCCACCAGCACGTTGCGCTGCGCGGGGTCGATCTCCGTGTGCTCCAGAATCACGCGGACCGCGTCGTCATAGCTGGCGATCTCGGCGTCCTCGTAGAAGTGCCGCACCTGGGAGGCCTTGACGAAGGGCATGAGCCAGACGTTCACGGGTCCCAGACTGTCCCGAAGCGTGCAGTGGAAGAGCTGGCCGTCATATTTGGCGGCGATGTAGATGCCCCGGTTCCGGAAGAGGGCGCTGCCGAAGTTCAGGCGCTCGTCCGAGTCGTGGTTGCCGGAGATGAGGAAGGTGGGGATTTTCCGCTCCGCCAGTTCGCAGAGGAACCAGTCCAGCAGTTCCACCGCCTTTTCGCTGGGGATGGCCCGGTCGTAGATATCCCCCGCCAGCAGGATGGCGTCCGCCTTTTCCCGCTCCGCGAGGGACAGGACCTGATTTAAGATGTGCCGCTGATCGTCGATCAGGTCGTATTCAAAGAGGGTCTTGCCGAGGTGGAGGTCGCCGAGGTGGAGAAAAACCATTCTAACACGTCCTTTCGGAAAAGAAACGCCGGGGTACGAGTGTTTTCGACCACCGGCGTACTGACGCAGTCAGTTTTTGTGTCCGTTCCCGTTCCCGAGAGAATCCGGACCTCCCGATGTCAGGGACAGAAATCCGGATCCGTAAGTCTGCCTCGTACCGGATGCGGACAGGATTTTTGCATCTTACATTTTTTCAAAGAAGAGGGTCGTCTCGGCGCGAACGTAACCGGGGTCATGCTGGCCGATGACATCTTTGATTCGTTCCAGCTGTTCTCCGGCCTCTGTGTATTTTTTGTCGTCCACAAGGCTGTTAAAATCATCGAACAGGGCCTGAACCTCGTCAGGACGTCAGGATTCGCCCATGATGCCAGTCAGGACGGAATTGGCATCGCTGCCATACGTTTCGAAGTCGGGGATGAACCAGGTTCCGTCTTCGTTCAGAACAAGAAGATGGTCCCGCAGGACAGAACTGATCACACAGGGGGAGCATGTACTGACGATAAACTGAACCTTCGGGAAGATTTCCGTCAGATCCCGCAGGATGCGTTTCTGCTCTCCTGGATGCAGGCGCAGGTCGATATTGTCGATCAGGACGATGCCTGGCGTCTCCACCAGAACACGATCTCGCAGCTGAGGGTTCAGTACGGCCATCCGATAAGCAATATCGGCTACCATATAGAGGGTATTTTTATATCCATTGCTCAGGCAGCGGACCGGCAGACAGATTCGTTCGCCCTTGCGATCATACGAAAGATCGAGAGAACCTGTGTTTGCACGATAGAAAACGGTTACGTCAGATGCGTCTTTCCTCATACGGGAAAAACACTTCTCCATGGCGCCTTTTACAGCGGTCAGACATCGGATTTCACTCTCGGTTTGCCACTCCATGAAGGTCATCAGCTCGAACCATTTCAGCATCAGCATTTCATCCGGCGCTCGGCCAGACAATTTGTGTATCCGGTTGCCCGGATATATTTTCCGAAGGAATTCCACTTCTGTTTTCCGCTCTTCTGAGCCCAGAGTCTGCCAGCTCCATAGGAAGAGAGCAGGGGAGGGGTAAGTTCATCGGAATCTTCGGCCCTGAGTTTTTGCTGATACGCTTTCCCGATGGCCACCAGGTCTTTCGCCTTCGAGGTTGTGGTTTTTCCGGAGACATGGAGCAGTTCCCGCTCCCACGACACGGTCTGCCCGTTGCATGTGCCCTCGGCCGAAATGCAAACCGGGAACCGGGGGACCGCTTCCGGAAGGGCTCCTGTGTTTCGGGTAGTCAGAGTTGCATCTGACGGACTGATTTCCGGAGATTTCGGGCCGTCAAACCCGGTCAGAAAAGCTCCGAGCGCGATGGAAATGGCGTCCAGCAGGGCTGTCTTCCCCGCACCGTTTGGTCCTACGAGGACCGTCAGTTTCTCATGGAGAGGAATCGTAACGTCCTGGAAGCCTCTGAAGTTTTTGAGCTTGATACTGGTAACGGTCATGATCCTGTCCTCGGTAATCGGATGCTGTACGGAATGGATCAGAAGGAGGGTTCCCCCCGGATGAAAGATGGAGCCTTAAGCCGCGCCCGTCAGGGCCAGTATGGCCTCCGCCGTCTGCGCCTGCTGTTCCTCCTGGGTGATGGAGGGGGTGCCATCCCCCTTCTGCGCTCCATAATTCCCGAACCATGCGTGGCACCCGCCCTGGATACAGAGCTCGGTGTAGTCTGCGGGCATGAGTTCCCGCCCGCTTTCCAGCTTCTCCATATTGAGCACGCCGTCCTCGCTGCCATAGACGCTGAGAACGGCGAAGTCCGAGCCGGAGAGCTCTTTCGTGGGATAGGCGGCCAGGAGAACCAGGCCGTCCAGTTCCCCGATGTGCCCCGCGGCCCAGCCGGCTGCCATGGCGCCGCCCAGAGAGTGGCCGCCGAGGTACCAGCGGTTATAGTCGTAGCCGTCCAGGATAGCGGCGGCCCGGTTCTGGCCCAGAATGGCAAGATTGCCTGGCATTCGCAGGGCGAAGCAGTCCGTGCCGCCCTCCGCGACCCTGCAGAGAAGAGGAAGATAGGCGGTATACTCCACCTTGGCGCCCGGATAGAAGATGAGGGCGCTGTCCTCCCCGGGACCGTCCAGAAAGAGGCCGTTGGGGCACGAAGAGATCGCAACCTGGTCGGTTCCCGCAAGAAGGGCGGCGGCGGACGGCTCGCAGCGGTAGAAATCCCGTATGTACCAGATGCAGCCGCCCGCCAGCAGAAGAACCAGGATCAGCAGCAGGATGGGGATGCGGATTCGCTTTGGTTTCCTGGCCTTTTTCATGGAGAGAGATTCGCCTCGATTCGTCAGAAGTACGCCCGGGGGACGATCAGGCCTTGCCGTGGTTGCGGGAGGCCAGCAGGGTGTTTTCCATCAGCATGGCCCGGGTCATGGGGCCCACGCCGCCGGGAACCGGGGTGATGAAGGAGGCCTTTTCGGCGGCGGGAGCGAAGTCCACGTCGCCGCACAGCTTGCCGGCGGCGTTGCGGTTCATGGCGACGTCGATCACCACGGCGCCCTCGGGCACCATATCGGCGGTGATGAGGCCGGTCCGGCCGGCGGCGGCCACCAGAATATCCGAGCGCAGGCACTCCGCCTTCAGATCCTTCGTCTTCGTGTGGCAGATGGTGACGGTGGCGTTCTTCTGCAGCATCAGCATGGCCTGGGGCTTGCCCACGATGTTGGAGCGGCCCACGATCACGCAGTGTTTTCCGGCGGGATCGATGTGATACTCCTCCAGCATACGCATGACGCCGGCCGGGGTGCAGGGACGGAAGCCCGGGGCCCCGATCATCAGTCTCCCCACGTTATAGGGGTGGAAGCAGTCCACATCCTTGTCCGGGCGGATCGCCAGCAGGGCGGCCTCCTCGTCCAGGTGCTTCGGCAGAGGCAGCTGGCAGAGAATGCCGTCGATGTCCTCCCGGCGGTTGAGTTCGTCGATGAGACCCAGCAGCTGCTCCTGGGAGGTCTCCTCCGGCAGGGCGTACTCCTCGCTGTAGATGCCGCACTGGGCGCAGTCCCGTTTCTTGCCGTTGACGTAGACCCGGCTGGCGGGGTTGTCTCCCACCAGGATGACCGCCAGGCCCGGTTTGCGCTCCATGGTTTCCACCTGGGCGCGGACCTGTTCCTTTACCTTGGCCGCCAGAGCGGTGCCGTCCATGACTGTCGCGGACATGTTATTCCTCCTTACGGGATGAGTCGTCCGCCTCCGGGGCGTCCGGGGCGGGAGTTTGTGAGGGATCCGGCTCCTGAGCGGAAGAGTCCGCGGGAGCATCGGCGGGGGAGTCGGCCGGGGCGGCGGCCGCGGCCCGCTCCGCCAGAACCTGCACATAGAGCTTCTGTGGGGCGTGGCGGTATCGGGCGGAGAAGAAGATCAGAAGAATGCCGGCCACAATTGCGGAGAGGAAGGCAACCAGCTGGGAGATGCGGATGGGGAAGCCGAAGAGCTCCCAGCCGAACAGATAGAGACTGTCCGTGCGCAGCCCCTCGATCCAGGTCCGGCCCAGGCCGTACCAGAAGACATAGAAGAGGAAGCACTGGCCGTCGAATTTCCGTTTCCGGCCCAGCAGCCAGACCAGGAAGAAGCCCGCCAGGTTCCAGGCGGATTCATAGAAGAAGGTGGGGTGGACCCC
>CANRFA010000086.1 GCA_947629775.1 uncultured Oscillospiraceae bacterium | reverse complement strand
CTGCCCATGGGCGTGGGTCTCTTCGTGCTGGGAACCCCCATCATCCGCCTGCTCTACCCCGGCTTCAACATCGAAGTGGCCGGCCGCCTGCTGTCCACCCTGGGCGTCGCCACCCCCCTGGTCTGCCTGATGCTGGTGTGCAACTCCATCCTCCAGGCCCACGGGTTCATCAACCTGCCGGTGGTGATCATGCTCTTCGGGGGCGTGCTCAAGATCTTCTGCAACTACAACCTGGTAGCGATGATCGGCATCAACGGGGCTCCCTTCGGCAACATCGTCTGCTTCGGCACCTGCCTCGTCCTGGACCTGATCGTCATCTCCCGGGTCATCCCCCGCCGGCCCCGCTACCTGCCCCTCTTCCTGAAGCCCCTGGGGGCCTCCGTCTGCATGGGCGGCGCCGTCTGGGTGGTCTACAGCCTGCTGTTCCGGATCCTCTCCACCACCGGCGTGGACGAGGCCGGACAGGCGATTCAGAGCATCGGACGGGGCGGAAACGCCCTGGCCGTGATGGTCTCCATTCTGGTGGGCGTCGCCGTCTACGGCGTCATGGCGCTGCTTCTGGGCTGCGTTTCCCGGGAGGATCTGATGCTCATGCCCAAGGGAGAAAAAATTGCAAGGCTCCTGCGCCTTCCCTCCTGACCCTCCCATTCATTTCCAGAATCCCGATTTCTTTCGGCGAAATCGCTGAAACTGGCCTTCAAAACCAAAATCTGCTTGATAAGGATGCTGAATCGTGATAAGCTTTACATGCAAGGAACATTATTCCATGCAGGATCTCCTGCAGATTATGCAGTGCCTCCGCGCCCCGGACGGATGTCCCTGGGACCGGGCACAGACCCCGCAGTCCATCCGGCGCAACATGCTGGAAGAAGCCTACGAAGTGGTGGAGGCCCTCGACGAGGACAGCCCCGCCCACCTGAAGGAGGAACTGGGAGACGTCCTTCTGCAGGTTGTGTTTCACGCGCGGATGGCCGAAGAGGCGGGCCGCTTCACCTTTGACGACGTGGTGGACGGCATCTGTCAGAAACTGATCTTCCGGCATCCCCATGTCTTCGGCAGCGTCGAGGCCCGGGATCCGGAAGGCGCGCTGGCCTCCTGGGAGGCCCAGAAACGGGAAGAAAAGGGGCAGCGCACCGCCGCGGATACCCTGGACGCCGTTGCCCGCTCCCTGCCGGCCCTGATGCGGGCGGAAAAAATTCAGAGCAAGGCCGCGAAGGCCGGGTTTGACTGGCGGGAGCCGGGGCCCGCTCTGGAAAAACTCACGGAGGAGGTAGCCGAACTCAACGCTGCCGCCGCGGGCCAGGGTGACCCCGCGGAGGAACTGGGAGACGTGCTGTTCGCCGCGGTCAAAGCGGGCCGTTTCCTGGGACTGGACAGCGAGGAAGCGCTTCACCGGTGCTGCGAAAAGTTCATCCGCCGTTTCCGCACGGTGGAGCAGCGCGCAGACCGCCCCCTGTCCGAACTGAATACAGCCGACCTGGAACGGCTCTGGCGCGAGGCAAAGCAGGAACAGATCCTCTGACATCATTCTTACGCCTCCTGGCTGCATCGGGGGAGTAAGCATTCCGATTGGCCCGGTGGGCCATTCCCGAGGAGGCCTTAGACACATGAATAAGACGGAGCTTATCGCAGCAGTGGCCGATCAGACCGGTTTATCCAGGAAAGACGTCGAAGCCGCCCTTCAGACCATGACCGACACCATCATTGACACCCTTGCCGATGGCGAAAAGGTCCAGATGGTCGGCTTTGGTTCCTTCGAGGTGAAAAACCGCGCAACCCGGATCGGTCGTAACCCCCAGACCGGAGAGGTCGTTCCCATCCCTCCTTCCCGCGCCGTCGTCTTCCGGCCCGGCAAGAAACTCAAGGATGCGATCCGACCTGTTCCCTCCTGATATGCCTTCAGGGACGCCGCCTGTCGCGGCGCCCCTGTTTTTTGTCTTCAGCACCCTCCGCGCCCGGAAGGTCCCCGCTTCGCCGGCGGCCGCCGGCCGCCGGACCCCGCCCACGCTGTCCGGGCCATCCGGCGCCATGCACCGGGCCGGATTCCACTGATTCCATGGTCTCCTGCCGCTCCACCGTCTCCCGCTCCACCAGGAGGGTGCTCCTGCGCAACCCGCTTCCTCTCCGGTCTCACGCCGGCCGACCCGGAAAGGCGGCGGCACCCTGCGGAAAGCGGGAGACTGTCGTCTGGCTCTGCAGCAAGGGAGACCCACTGTGGGAAAACTCCGATCCGACTCCAGAGCCGCCCCGGCACTTTTCTCTCCTGGACTCTCCTGCGTCCCCGGCCAGAGCGGGTGCTTGCCCGCTCCCCGGTTTCTATACGACTCCTCTTTCCTGGAATCGGGCGCTTCTTCGTCCGGCCGGACGGGCCGTCTCCGGTCAGCCCCTTCCTGTTTCTGCCGCCCGCGGGTTTTGCTGGACTTTTCCCGCCGGACCGTCTATAATAGGGGCTGGCGGATCCCCTCCGCCGGAAAGGAGCGTTCCCATGCGCCTGGACAAATGGCTCAAGGTCTCCCGGCTCATCAGGCGGCGCACCGTCGCCAACGAGGCCTGCGACAATCAGAGGGTCAGCGCCAATGGCCGGCCGGTGAAGGCCAGCTACGACGTGAAGCCCGGCGACCGCCTGGAGCTGCGCTTCGGCGAGCGGGTCGTACGGGTGGAGGTTCTGGCCGTGGCGGAAGCCATCGCCAAGAGCGATGCCGCCGCCCTCTACCGGGAAATCACGGACTGAGCCTGATTTCTGTCAGCATCTGGTAACCGCACCAGTATTGCCCTCTTTTTACGAGGGAAAACGGCCTGTTTTTCCCTCCCTCTCCATTTTTTACATCCTCCTTGCCCGGAAGTTCTTGCCAGATTGCGGATTCCCTGCTAGAATTCGGACAGTGAGCCCGCCGTAACCCTGTGCGGAGTCGTCCTGGGTTGGATCTCTCCTCCGCGCCCGCCGCTCTCTCCATCCGTGGGCCCCTCTCTCTCGGGTGGAGACGTCTGCCGGGTCTGGCGCGGGGCCGATCCTATGCCAGCTGGGACTCGGGCTCCACTTCTCTGTTCTGTTCAGATCGCTTCGAGTCGCGGGTTCAGGCCCGTACAATCGCGGTCCCGGCCCCCTGCCGCTCTGCGCCCACGCGGCGAGGGGACGTTTCCTGGATACCTTATTTCGACCGCAGCCTGTTCCCCGAACGTTGTGATACCCTGTGGAGTCCGCCGCCCCCGAACCGGGCGGAGTCGCTCCGGCCTCTCCCTGTCCGCATGCCTGAAAAAACGGACCCTCCCGCCCCACACTGCCCTGTGGAATCCCGGGAGCGAATCCGCACGATGATCAGGTTTTGCGGCCCGGACGCCGTGGCTCGGCCTCCACAGGGCTTTTTTTGCCCTGTCGCCCCGTTTCCCCGCTTCTCTCCCGCCCTGCGGCCGCCTGGCGTCCGCCCGCCGCCCTCTTCTGACCCGCCCGGCTCTCTCCGTTCTGTCTGGCGCTCCCCGGCCCGGGCCGGGGCGGATCGGAGCGCCGGATTTTAACGTTTCGGAGGTTTCCCATGCCTGTCATTCAAGTGCTCTCCCCCCACATGGCCGACCTGATCGCCGCCGGCGAGGTGGTGGAGCGTCCCGCCAGCGTCGCCAAGGAACTGTGCGAAAACGCCATCGACGCCGGCGCCCGCAAACTGACCGTGGAAATACAGCGGGGCGGTCTCGCCTTCCTGCGGGTCACGGACGACGGCTGCGGCATCCCCGCCTCCCAGCTGAAGACCGCCTTCCTGCGCCACGCCACCAGCAAGCTGCGCACGGAGCGGGACCTGGAGGCCATCGGGACGCTGGGGTTCCGGGGAGAGGCCCTGGCCGCCATCTCCGCAGTCTCCCGCATGAGCGTGCTCACCCGCACGGCGGACGCTCCCATCGGGGCCTCCCTGTCCCTGGAGGGCGGCGTGCCCGGCGAGGTGCGGGAGGCCGGCTGCCCCCTGGGCACCACCATGGTGGTGCGGGACCTCTTTTACAATACCCCCGCCCGCCTGAAGTTCATGAAGAAGGACTCGGCGGAGGGGGCCGCCGTCCACGGCGCGGTCCAGCGGGTGGCGCTCTCCCATCCGGAGGTCTCCGTGCGCTTCCTGCGGGACGGCAAACAGGAGATGCTGACCCCCGGGGACGGGAAGCTCCAGTCCGCCATCTACGCCGTCCTGGGCCGGGACCTGATTCTCGGCTCCCGCCCCGTGCTGGCCAGCAACGACGACATCCGGGTCTCCGGCTTCGCCTCCCTGCCCACCTGCTGCCGGGGCAGCCGCTCCATGCAGTTCTTCTTCGTCAACGGCCGGCAGGTGAAGTCCCCCATGCTCGTCTCCGCCCTGGAGGAGGCCTACCGGAACCAGAAGATGGTGGGCAAGTTCCCCGCCTGCGTGCTCCACATCGAAGTGAAGCCCAACGCCGTGGACGTCAACGTCCACCCGGCCAAGACGGAGGTGCGCTTCACCGCGGAGCGGGACATCTTCTCCATGGTCTGCCACGCCGTGCGCTCCGCCCTGGAGGGGGACCGCTCCCATCCCTCCCTGCTGCTCTCCGGGGAAGGCAACCGCCCTGCCCCCTCCGCCGGACAGCCGAAGATCTCCGCTCCCGGTCCGGTGCGCGGCGGCTGGTCCTTTTCCGTTCCGGACCAGGGGTTGCCCCGGACGCCACAGGGTCCGGACAGTCCCCAGCCCGCCGTTCCCCCGGCGCCCCCTTCCTCCGGCTCCACCGCCGACGCGGCGTCGCCAAAGGCGACCCCTCAGGACCAGAAACCCACCTTCGGGTTCACCTCCTCAGCTTCTCTGAAGAATCTGAACCCGGAGTCCACTCCCGCGCCATCTCCCCGGAGCGGAGGCGATCACGCAGCGACCCGAGTTCCCGGTTCCGGCGCCCCAACCGGCAGCGCCCCGGAGTCCGACGGGGATCTGCCCCTGGACGAGATTGCGGCGGCCTTTTCCGCGCCCATCGGGGGGAAGGCCGCTTCTCCCGCCGTCACTCCGGCTCCCGCTCCGGCGCAGCCGGAAGGGCCGGCGCCTGAGGTTCCCCGTCCGGCCGTGCCCGCTTCTGCGGTGGCGTCGGAAGAGACTCCTGCCCGGGAACCCTCCGCTCCCACCGCCGCTTCCGATCCCCTCCCGGCTTCAGGTTTCACCCCGGAACCCCAGGCGGATTCGGACCCGCAGGCCTGCATGGAGCCCGAAGCGCAGGAAGTCCCCTGGCGGGTGGCCGGCGAGGTGCTCCACACCTATATCATCGTGGAGCAGGGGGATACGGTCTACCTCATTGACAAGCACGCCGCCCACGAGCGCATGAACTTTGACCGTCTCAAGGCGGAGGACTACCACCCCATGGCCCAGAGCCTGCTCGCCCCGGTGGTCTGCCGCCTCCAGGCGGAGGAGCAGGAGGTCCTCCTCTCCCACCGGGAACTGCTGGAGGAGTACGCCTTCGAGGTGGATGAGCTGGAGGGACGCCTGGCGGTGCGGCAGGCCCCCTTTGACGTGACCATCCAGGAGATCCCCGGGGTGCTGGAAGATCTGGCCCGCCGGCTGCTGACCTGCGGCGACGCGGACCCCGCCGCCACCCGGGACGAGCTGCTGCACTCCATGGCCTGCAAGGCCGCCATCAAGGGGGGCTGGCACACGGAGCCCCGGGAGATGGAGGAAGTGGCCCGGGCGGTGCTCACCGGCCAGGTGCGCTTCTGCCCCCACGGACGTCCGGTCGCCATCCAGCTGACGAAGAAGGAGCTGGAGAAACAGTTCAAACGGACCTGAGGGCCCGGGAAAGGAGGCTTTCATGCCAGCGGATGCTGAGGTTCTGGTCGTCAACGGCCCCACCGCCTCGGGGAAGACCGCCCTGGCGGTGGAACTGGCCCTGCGCCTCGACGGCGAAGTGGTCTCCGCGGACTCCATGCAGATCTACCGGCGGATGGATATCGGGACCGCCAAGCCCACGGAGGAGGAGAAGAAGGGGGTCCCCCACCACATGCTGGACGTGGCGGACCCCGAGGAGGATTTCTCCGTCTCCCGCTACGTGGAACTGGCCTCCGCCTGCGTGGACGACATCCTCGCCCGGGGGAAACTGCCCATCGTGGCGGGAGGAACCGGGCTGTATATCGACTCCCTGCTCTCCGGGCGCACCTTCGCCACCCGGGCCGAGGACCCGGCCCTGCGCCAGCGGCTGGAGCAGCAGTACCGGGAGCAGGGCGGGGAGGCCATGCTGGCCGAGCTGGCCCTCCACGACCCGGAGTCCGCCGCCCGCCTCCACCCCAACGACGCGAAGCGCATCGTCCGGGCCCTGGAGGTCTTCCTCTCCACCGGACGCACCATCTCCGAGCACAACGCCTGGACGAAGACCCTGCCGCCCCGCTACCGGGCCCGCACCGTGACCCTGGCCTTCCGGAACCGGGCGGACATGTGGGAGCGCATCGACCGCCGGGTGGATGGGATGATGGAGCAGGGACTGGTGGAGGAGGTACGGGCTCTGCTGGAGAGCGGCGTTCCCGCGCGCTGCACCGCCATGCAGGCCATCGGGTACAAGGAGATGGCCGCGGCTCTGCGGGGGGACGGGGATGTGGAGCGGGCGGCGGACGAGATCCGCCTGCGCTCCCGGCAGTACGCCAAGCGGCAGCTGTCCTGGTTCCGCCGCAACCCGGAGGCCCTCTGGATTTTATGGGAAGCGGATCCGGATTTTTCCGGGGCGGTCCTCCGTTCGACAGACTTTTACCGGAACGGGGCGTTATGATAACACCACTCAGGGGCCGGACGACCGGACTCCAAAGAGAAAAGGAGTGTTACATAATGCAGAGAACCAATAACCTTCAGGAGGTCTTCCTCACCCAGCTGCGCCGGGAGCACCGGCCCGTCACCATCTTCCTCATGAACGGCTTCCAGATGCGGGGCGTCATCATCGGCTTTGACGCCTTCACCGTGGTGCTCTCCTCGGACGGCAGGCAGATGTTCGTCTACAAACACGCCATCTCCACGATCTCCCCGGAGCGGCCCGTGCCCCTCTGCAGCGGAGAGAGCGAGGACTGAGGCGGCGCTCTCCCGCCTCCCGAATGTGTTTTTCCGGAAAGCTCTTGACGCAAGGCGTGCATCTGGAGTATTCTAAGGGTGGAACGATGCAAGCCAGACCTTCCGGAAAGCGGGTTTAACGAATGAAGCAGGGTATGACGCAGGGCAAGTCCCTCATAACCTTTGTGATGGCATCCCTGGCAGTCGCTCTGGCCATCTACTTCGGGGTCTACGTCTTCAACACCCTTAACGACCCCTACCGCACCACCACGGCCTACGCCTACACCGCTCTGGACAGCGCCGAAGCGGACGGTCTTCTGATCCGGGAAGAACAGGTGATCCCCGGGGAAGGAGGCATCGCCGACGTTGTCCGGGGCGAGGGCGAGAAGGTGGGCGTGGGCCAGACCGTGGCCCTGGTGTACCAGACCGAACAGGCCCAGGCGGACCAGGCGGAGCTGGAGGCCCTGGAAAAGGAGATCAGCCTCCTGGAGAGCGCGGTCACCTGGAACGGCACGGACTCCGCCGCCAGCCTGGACTCCGCCATCCTCAAAGCTGTCGTCGCCCTGCGCACCGCCGCCGCCCTGGGCGACTACAACGGCCTGGAGAGCCAGGTCATGGAAGTGAAGAGCGGCATTCTCCGCCGGGGCTATACCTATGGAGACGACCTGACCGCCGCGGACCTCACCTCCCGGATGACGGAGCTGCGAAGCCAGTACGGGGCCCTCTCCCAGCGCACCGCCGAGGCCACCACCCGCATCCGCACGGAGGTCTCCGGCGTCTTCTCCGGCTACGTGGACGGCTTCGAGAAATCCCTCACTCCCAGCATGGCCACCAGTCTCACCCCCTCCCTGCTGCGCTCCGTCGCCGCCAGTCCGGCCAGCGTCTCCGGCAACGAGATCGGGAAGCTGGTGACCAGCGACCGCTGGTACTTCGCCGCCAACGTCTCCGTGGAGACGGCGGACCGGCTCTCCGTGGGCGACACCGCGCTGCTGCGCTTCACGGGGGACTTCGACCAGGATGTGGACATGCGGGTCGAAGCGATCAGCGGCGCGGAAAACGACGAAAAGACGGTCATCTTCTCCTCGGACCGCTTCATGGCCCGCACCACCCTCCTGCGCCGGCAGACCGCGGAAGTGATCTTCCACAGCTGGAACGGCCTGCGGGTGCCCAAGGAGGCGGTGAAGATGGAGACCTACACCTACACCCCCGAGGACTCCAGCGAGGAGGTCACGGACAAGCGCCAGATCGTCTACGCTCTGGTGGCCGGCCGGGTGGAGGTCAAGCCGTGCGAGGTCGTCACCGAGGGGGCGGATTTCTACGTGATCCGTCCCGCCTCCACCGGCAGCAAGGCCCTGCGGGCGGGAGACGAAATCATCATCCAGGGCACCGGCCTCTACGACGGCCAGCTCCTGGAAGGCTGACAGGAAAGAAGGGATCCTTCATGGATCTGAACGCTTCGGTGGGGGCCGTTCAGGCCCGGATTGCCGCCGCCGCCCGGGCGGCGGGCCGGGACCCGGCGGAGATCACGCTCTGCGCCGCCACCAAGACCCAGACTGACGAAACCATCCGCGCCGGCATCGCGGCCGGCCTCCGCTGCTGCGGAGAGAACCGGGTCCAGGAGCTGACCGCCCACCTGGCGGCGGGCGCCTACGAGGGCTCGGCGATCCACTTCATCGGGCACCTGCAGACCAACAAGGTGCGCCAGGTGGTGGGAAAGGTGAGCCTCATCCACTCCGTGGACTCGGAGCGGCTGCTGCGGGCCATCTCCGCCCAGGCGGAGAAGCTGGGAATCGTCCAGGACATTCTCCTGGAAGTCAACATCGCCGGAGAGGAGAGCAAGGGCGGCGTCTCTCCGGAGGAGGCCCCCGCCCTGGCGGAGCTGGCCGCCTCGCTGCCCGGGGTATCCCTGCGGGGACTGATGGCCATTCCCCCCATCTCCCCGGAGCCCGGAGCCAACCGGAACTATTTTTCCGCCATGCGGAA
>CANRFA010000085.1 GCA_947629775.1 uncultured Oscillospiraceae bacterium | reverse complement strand
ATCAGGCGCACCATCGACAAGGCGCTGGGCGCGGGGAACAGCGACAGCTTCGAGTCTGTGGTCTACGAAGGCTACGGCCCCAGCGGCGTGGCTGTGATTGTGGAGGCCCTGACCGACAACCGTCAGCGCACTGCCCCCGAGGTGCGGCACCTGCTGGACAAGTACGGCAAGGGTCTGGGCGCTACCGGCTGCGTCTCCTGGTCCTTCGATCAGAAGGGCGTCATCGTTCTGGACGCCGAGGATCTGGATGAGGATACCGTGATGATGGACGCGCTGGAGAGCGGCGCGGAAGACATGCAGGCGGACGACGACGTCTTCGAGATCACCACCTCTCCGGACGACTTCACGGCCGTGGCCGCTGCGCTGGAGGAGAAAGGCTATACCTTCCTGGAGGCCGGCGTGCAGATGGTCCCCCAGAACTACGTGAAGCTCACCAGCGAGGAGGACATCCGCAACATGAACAAGCTGATCGAGCTGCTGGAGGACAACGACGACGTGCAGAACGTCTATCACAACTGGGAGCAGGACTGAGCCGCTCCTTCCGGACGCCGGGGGTCACCGCCCCTGGCGTTCTGTTTTTCCGGGACATGAACCGGCGCTCTTCCGCATAGAGATGAGGAAGAGGTGATGGGGATGGACAGGAAGGCCAGAAAGCCGGGGCTTCTGGAGCGGGCCGTGGTCAGGATGGACCTGCCGGCGGACGGTCTGGCGGGGGTGCCGCGGATCGAACTGATCGGGGACCAGGAGCTGCGTATGGAGAACCACAAAGGCATTCTCGCCTATGGGGACCGGGAGATCCACGTCAGCGGAGGACGGTTTGTGGTCAAGGTCGTCGGCGAGCAGCTGGACCTGCGGGCCATGACGGGGCTGCAGCTGTGCATCACGGGCCGGATCGAAGGGATCCAGCTGACCTGAGAGGGAGCGCGGCATGAAGCGGATAATGAATCTGCTGCGGGGCATGGTGGTCCTGTCCGCCACCGGGCCGTTTCCGGAGCGGCTGCTGAACCTCTGCGCCCAGGAGGGAGTTGACTTCTGGAAGCTGTCCTGGCTGGACGCCCACACGATTCGCTTTACCACCCGACGGGAGACCCTGGGCCGGCTGCGGAAGCTGGCGGCCCGGGCGGACTGCGCTCTGCTGGTGGAGGAGAGCCGGGGACTGCCGGATTTTCTGATGCGGTTCCGGCACCGGTACACCTTCCTTCTGGGGCTTGTTCTGGCGCTGGTGGCGGTCATGCTGCTCTCCCGCTTTGTCCTGGTGATCCAGGTGGAAGGGAATGAGCGGGTTCCCACCGCCCGGATTCTTCAGGAGCTGCGCCGGCAGGGAGTTCGTCCGGGGGTATTCGGACCGGGTGTGGACTGCCGGCAGGTGGCGCAGGCCTCGCTGCTTCATCTGGAGGACCTGTCCTTTATGGCCGTCAATCTCCATGGCACCCGTCTGCAGGTGATTGTACGGGAGACCATACCGTTGCCGGAGAAACTGGATGAAAGCGGCTTTTACGATATTGTCGCCCGGGCGGACGGCATTGTGCTCCATGTGGAGGCGGAGCAGGGGGAGGCGGCCGTTCAGAACGGCGATACGGTGCGGGCCGGAGATCTTCTGATTTCCGGCACCATGGTCATGGAGCCCCCGAAGTACAGCGACCTCCCGATACGCACCTATGAGACCCATGCCAGAGGTCGGATTCTGGCCCGTACCTGGAGAACGCTGGAGGCCGTGATGCCCATACCGGCCCCGGTCAAGAATCTTACCGGGGAAACACGCACGCTGTGGGCCCTGGAACTGGCTGGAGTCCGGATTCCGCTTTTGGGGCGCCGGGACGAAGAGGGAACCTGGGACAGCCAGGAGACAGTGTGGCAATGGAATCTTCCCGGCGGAATCCGCCTGCCTCTGGCCCTGCAGCGGGAGCAGCGCCGCCGGTACGAGCGGACGGAAGCGGAGCCGGATCGGGAAGCGGCCCGGGAGATGCTGGAGGAAAGTCTGCGCAGGCGCCTGGAAGAGGTCATCGGGGAGGATGGATCCGTGGAGTCCACCGCCTTTCAGGTTACGGAGGCGGACGGACTGCTGAAGGTAACGCTTCAGGCGGAGTGTCAGGAGGAGATCGGGAGAGAAATCCCGGGGACAGGACAGATTCCGGAGCAGAAGACGGAGGACGGTTGAGACCGCCCTCCGTTTTTCAATACACACCCGTTTGGAGAAGCTTCCTGCTCGAATGAAGTCGGGCAGGAACAGGGATCCGGCGTCGTTGCCAGAGGGGCGATTGGCCGGAACTGAGAAAGCCGTCGGCTCCTGACGGTAAGAGCAGGAGCGGACCGGCTGTTCAACTGGCAGAGCGGACAGGGGGTGACTGTGGGAGATGGTTGAGAGGATTCCAGAGCGATGGAAAAGAAAACGCCGATCTGGTCCGGACAGATCAGAACAGGAAAGAGGCGCCCAGGCCCGAGCAGGGACCTGGACGCCGTTGAAGGCAGTCAGCGCGGAGCGAAACGCACGGCGCTGAGGAGATAGAGACAGAAAGAAGGATCAGGAGAAGGAGGCCAGCAGCTTTTCCGCCATACGGCGGGCGCCAAAGATCCAGACCAGATCCCCCGCCTGAATGGTCATCTCCACGTCCGGTTCCAGAATGGGAAGCCGGTTTCGCTGCAGCCCGAGCACCATGCAGTCGTAGGTTTCCCGAAGGCGGCTGGAGCGGATGGTCTTCCCCTGCAGCGGCGAACCCTTCTGGACGGGCATGGCATAGACGTAGACATCCGAAGGGGTGTCCTCCTGGCCGCCGATAAAGTCGTGAAGTGTTCCCAGGTCCTGCATGCCGGTTGACCAGAGGGCCAGGCGGAAGGTGCGCAGATCCTCCGGCTTTCCGAGAATCTGGAGAAGATCGCCCTGGTGGAGTTCCATATCACCGGAGGGAATGTTGTAGAAGCGGTGGCCCCGAAGGATGCGGATGACGCTGACGTTGTAGAGATAGCGCCAGTTGTGCTGTTTCAGGGTGTGCCCGGCGAGGTCAGGTCCGCAGGTGAGCTGGCAGACAGAGAGTCTGGAGTCCAGCCACTGGGAGGAGTCCTGTTCGCTGCTGAGACTGCGCTCGTTCAGATTGGCGACGAAGCGGGCCTCGGCGGAGATGTAAGCGGAGGACATCCAGCGGGTTTTATAGATCAGGAAAATGGAGACGCAGATCATCAGAAGCAGCCAGATACTGTTGATCCCCAGCAGGAATTCCAGAGTGAAGAAGACGATGAGCACAATAATGATGTAGCGCAGGGCGGTGAGGGACATCAGAGGCAGGCGGTTGCGCCGGTTCCGGACCCACAGAACCGTATAGGCGGAAGAGTGCAGGTCCAGCATGGGCCGGACAAAGAGAGCGATGCCCGAGATGCAGCAGATCCCGCAGAGCAGATGGACCATCCAGGGGGTCAGAGGGGTCTGTTCCAGGAAGGGAAGGAGCAGAAACCGGACCAGAATGGAGACCCCCGCCATCAGGACACCGTAGAGAGCGGTGACGCGGAAGTAGCGGCGGAGGTAGACGGCCCAGTCGCTGTCCGCCTCCGGTTCTTCCGTATCCGGCCTCGTGTAGCGCTCCAGGCGGGCCAGCAGTTTCCGGGGCAGCAGCTTCTGTGTCAGGGCAAAGATGGGACCCGCGCTGCGGATCATGGTGGGGGTGGTCAGGGTGGTGATGACGGAGACGGCCACGATGATGGGGTAGAGGAAGTCTCCCGTCACGTGGAGGGACGTGCCCAGAGAGGCGATGATGAAGGCGAACTCCCCGATCTGCGCCAGGGAGCAGCCGCAGGCCACGGCGTTTTCCAGAGACTGCCCGGCGAGCAGAGCGCCGAGGGCGGAAGTGATCAGTTTGCCGGCGATCGTAACGACAGTGAGCAGCAGGATGGGGAGCAGCCAGGTGCGGATCATGGCCGGCTCGATCATCATGCCGACGGAGAGAAAGAAGACAGAGCCGAAGAGATCCTTGATCGGGGAGACCAGATGTTCGACCTTCTCTGCCAGAACGGTGCCCGCCAGCAGAGAGCCGGCCAGAAAGGCGCCCAGCGAGGAGGAGAATCCAAGGGCTTCCGCCAGCAGCACCATGCCGAAACACAGTCCCAGAGAGACCAGCAGAAGGGTTTCGTCGTTCATGAAGCGGGAGGCCCTCTGCAGGAGTGTCGGGATGAGGAAGATGCCGAGGATCAGCCAGATAACCAGGTACAGCCCCAGCATCCCGAGCTGCAGGGCGAGATCCGCGCCGGAGATGTTCTGACTGACCGAAACGGTGGACAGAATGATCATCATGAAGATGCCGGCGATATCCTGAATGACCAGAGACCCGAAGACCACCTGGGCCCAGGGCTTTCCGCCCACATTCAGTTCGTCGAAGACCTTGATGACGATGATCGTGGAGCTCATGGAGAGCATGCCGCCGAGGAATACGCTGTCCATCACGCTCCAGCCCATGGCCTGCCCCACCAGGTAGCCCACCACCAGCATGCCGACCACCTCCGTGATGGCGGTAATGATGGCGGCGCCGCCCATGCGAAGCAGCTTATGGAGATTGAACTCCAGGCCCAGGCCGAACATGAGGACGATGATGCCGATTTCGCTCCAGGTTTCAATGGAGGCCTGGTCCGCGACGGTGAAGAACCAGGGCATGTAGGGCCCCACCAGGAAACCGGCAAGGATATAACCCAGAACGAGGGGCTGGCGGAACTTCCGGAAGAGAACGGCGACCGTGCCGGCGGTGAGCAGCATGATGGCGAGGTCCGAAATCAGTTTTGGCAAGAGATAAGCCTCCTTTCAGGTCGGGCAGAGCGCAGCGCCTGCCGGAATGTACGGGGACAGAAGCCGGGCGGAAAGCGCGGACAGGATGATACGCAGCCAAGCGGGCCTTCATTATAAAGGAAGAGGTCTTCCGCCGCAAGTACGTACCGCGGGAAAGGGGACGCCGCGGACAGACGGGCGGGGCTGGCGCGTGGAGAGCGCGGAGCAGAAGGCGGAGGATGACCGAGGGGACGGCTGTCCGTTTCGTGGTTCGGCTCATGCCGCCGCATTGGGGAAATCTTGTCTTGAAAAGGCAGGAAGAATGGCATATACTAGGGAAGAGCTGAGACAGGAAACGGAGGTTTACCTTTGACCAACGAAAAACTGGAGCTGGACGTCCTCACCATACAGGATCTGTTCGGCGTGACGGATACTAACCTGAAACTGCTGGAGAAGATCCTGAATGTTCACATCGTGACCCGGGACGGGGCGGTGGAGGCCGCCGGGGAGGATCCGGAGCAGGTTCATCTCGCGGTCCGGACCCTGGCCATGCTGGACCGGGTGCGGGCAGCCGGAGAAAGAATCGACGAGATGGCGGTGATCCGCGCCATGGACGCGGTGAAAGCCGGCCAGGAAGAGGCGGCGGTGGCCGCCATGAAGGGGGTTGTGGCCTACACCTATGGCGGCGCCCCTGTCCGGTGCCGTACCCTGGGACAGCGGACCTACGTGAAGGCCATCGAGGAGAATACCGTGACAATCGCCATCGGGCCCGCCGGTACCGGCAAGACCTACCTGGCGGTGGCGGAGGCCGTGCGTGCCCTGAAGGAGAAGAAGGTCTCCCGGATTGTCATGTGCCGGCCCGCCGTGGAAGCGGGGGAGAAACTGGGTTTCCTGCCCGGCGACCTGCAGAACAAGGTGGATCCCTATCTTCGTCCCCTCTACGATGCCTTAGACGAGATGCTGGGGCCGGAAACCGTGCAGGGCTACATGGAGAAGCGCATCATCGAGATCGCTCCTCTGGCCTACATGCGGGGCCGTACCCTGAAGTCCATGTTCCTTCTCTGCGACGAATGCCAGAACATGTCTCTCGCCCAGCATCTGATGATCCTCACCCGCCTGGGCGAAGGATCCAAAATGGTGCTGACCGGCGATATCACCCAGATCGACCTGCCATCCAAGGAGGATTCCGGTCTGGAGAAGTGCGCTCAGATCCTGAACGGGATCGAGGACATCAGTGTGATCCGTCTCTCGGGAGCCGATGTGGTGCGCCACAAGCTGGTGGGAAAGATCATCGAGGCCTTTGAGAAGAACCAGGCCGGCAAGGACGCCGTGAAGGCCCAGGATCCGAACCGGAATCCGAAGGGGAAGGGGCAGCAGTCCCCCCGTCCGGCCCCCTGGACCGGGAAGAAGCGGTAAAAGGAGGAGTCATGGAGCGGATTGTCTGGAACGGCTTTGCCATGGATGTGGATCTGGAGGCCACCCGGGACTGGTATGCCCAGGCGGAGGATTGGGACTGTCCCTGCGGCCACTGCCGCAACTGGCTGGCGCTGGAGGGACAGCTGCCCGCCTTTGTGCAGAAGCTCATGGAGCGGCTGGGGATCGCCCATCGGAAGGCGTCCCATGTCTGCGAGCTGTATCACAGAGGGCGTCAGCTGCTGTACGAGGCGTCTTATCTGGTGGCGGGGACCTTTGTCTCCGATGTGGCGGGCGTCGGGAGGCGGAATGACGCCGTCCTGGAGGAAAGGAACGCCCGGCCGTATCCGACTGGCTTTGGGGAGGGATTTCCCGCGCCGTGCTTTGTCCTGCGGCTGGAGATCTGGATGCCCTGGATTCTGCCGGAGCCCATCGACGGTACGGCATGACCACGCAACGCGGGGAATCGAGCAAGGGAGGAGACCCGTTTCATGGAACCCGATATCCGGAATAAGAGGCGCTACTTCGCGTATATCTGTCCCGACTGCCGCCAGTCTGTGATCGCCTGGCGGGATCTGGGAACGCTGGCGGAGGGGCAGAATTTCATAAAGTGCCCCTGCGGGAAGTCCGAGCTGCGCGTCCACTTTGAGCCCCACCGGGTGCGCATGATGGTGCCCTGCGCGTACTGCGGCCGCAGTCACGCTACCATCTGCTCGCCTAAGGCCTTCGTGGAGCAGAGAGCTCTGGTCTTTTCCTGCAAGGAGTCCGGGCTCGCCTGCTGTTTTGTGGGGGAGGAGGGACCGGTCTTTGCCGAAACCGCCCGTCTGGAGCAGGCGCTGGACAAGATGGGCGACGATCAGAGCGAGCGGGGCACGTTTCTGGACGCGAACATCATGGAGGAGGTTCTGGGCGAGTTGAAGGACATCGCCTCCCGGGGCGGGGTCCGCTGTTCCTGCGGCAGCCGGAAGTGGACCTTCCGTCCGAACTACAGTTCTGTGGACCTCATGTGCACGGTATGCGGCGGGGAGATGCGGCTGCCCGCCGCCACAGCGGACGATGTGGACGACATCTGCTGCAGGGAAACGATCGTGATTCACGGCAGGAAGCCGGGATAACCGCCGGTCCCCGGACCGGACGCTACGGGAGGGGGGCGGAGCATGCCGCCGAAGAAAACCAGGAACACGGACGAGGAGTACAAAAAGCTGAAGCAGGCGATCGCCGCCGGGAACCCGGGGCAGCTGTATTTTCTCTACGGCGAGGAGAGTTACCTGCGGGAGTACTACTTCCGGAAGCTGCGGGATCTCCTCCTCAGCGGGGGAATGGGGACGTTCAATCTCCATGAGCTGAACGCGAAGGACATGTCTCCCCGCCTTCTGGAGGAGGCGGTGGACTGCCTGCCCATGATGGCGGAGCGCACGCTGATCCTGATTCAGGACTACGACATCTTCAAGGCGCCCGCGGACGACCGTCCGGAGTACGTCCGCATCTTCTCCCAGCTGCCGGACTACTGCTGCGTCGTCTTTTATTACGACCTGGTGGAGTATAAGCCGGACGGGCGGAAGAAGCTGGCGGAGACCATCCGAAAGTACGGGTCGGAGGTCTGCTTTGCCCGTCAGAGCCAGAACGATCTTGTGGACTGGATCATCCGCCGCTTCCGCGCCCTGGGGAAGGATATTGACCGGCGGACCGCCACGGAGCTGATCTTTCACAGCGGGGATCTGATGACCAATCTGCTGGGCGAGATCGAAAAGGTGGCGGCCTACGCCAGCCACAGGCGGATTACGAGCGCGGACATCGAGGCCGTCGCCATCCCCCAGGTGGACGCGGTGGTGTTCCGCATGACGGACGCCATCGGCGAGCGGAACTTTGACCGGGCCTGTAAGGTGCTGGGCGATCTGATTCAGATGAAGGAGAGTCCGGTGGCCCTGCTGGTCGTGCTCTCCCGGAATCTCCGCCAGTTCTATTCCGCCCGCCTGGCGCTGGAGGCCCGGAAGGGGCCGGAATACCTGGCGGACCTCTGGGGTATCAAGCCCTATCCGGCGGAGAAGCTGTTTGCCAGCGCCCGTCGGTTGAGTCTGTCCTGGTGCCGGAGGGCCGTGATCCGCTGCGCGGAACTGGACAGCGTTCTCAAGTCCAGGCCGGAGAAGGACCAGGCGGATGTGCTGACGGGATTTCTGCTGGAGCTGGCTGGGATGAACCTTTAGGCGGCCAGGAGCCGCCCGGGACCGGACCGGGCCTCGCGGTTCTGCCGGTTCGGAGACAGACGTGGAGGGATGACATGCTTCGCATCCGGGAGGCCATCGTGGTAGAGGGCCGGTATGATCGCAATACGCTCTCGCAGGTGGTGGATACCCTGATTCTGGAGACCTCCGGGTTTGGTCTTTTTCGGGATCCGGAGAAGATGGCTCTGCTGCGCCGGGCGGCGGCGAAGCGGGGGCTGATTGTGCTGACGGATCCGGACGGGGCGGGCTTTGTGATCCGCAACCGCATCCGCGGTGCCGTCCCGCCGGAGCAGGTGAAGCACGCCTATGTGCCGGACCTCTTCGGCAAGGAACGCCGCAAACGGAAGGCGGGCAGGGAAGGAAAGCTTGGGGTGGAGGGTATGTCTCCCGCCATCCTGGAACAGGCCCTGCGGCGGGCGGGAGCCACCTTCCTGGAGGAGACGGGGGACGGTTGCGCCTGTTTTCCTCCTCTTACCAAGGCGGACTTTTTTGCCGCCGGCCTGTCGGGCTGTCCGGACAGCGCCGCAAAGCGTCTGGCGCTGTTGCGCCGTCTGGAACTGCCGGAGCATATGAGCGCCAACGCTCTGCTGCAGGTGCTCAACGGCTGCTATTCCCGGAGCGAGGCCATGGAAATCCTTGGGTTGGAAAAATCATCCGGATCGGACGCGGCAGAAGCCCTGTCCGAACAGACGGGATCTTCCTGTTCCCTCAGGCCGTAGAACAGAGTCCGGCCTCCGGACCACCGGGTTTCGGGGGCAAACTGACAGAGGAACAGACCGCGGGTATCCACTCTCAGGCC
>CANRFA010000084.1 GCA_947629775.1 uncultured Oscillospiraceae bacterium | reverse complement strand
ATTGGATAAGTGTTGTCACAGAGTCCCGCGATCACGGTCTTCTCCCAGTTGTCCTGGATCTTCCGCAGCGGGGCAAGCTCCCGCTCCTCGGCAGCCGGGTCGTTCATGGACTCGGTCACCTGGAAGTAGCGTTTCTCCTTTGCGGTGGTGGCGATGAAGTCCACCTCCAGGTTTCCCACCTTCCCGATTGCTACCCTGTATCCCCGGCGAAGCAACTCGAAGAACACGATGTTCTCCAGCATGGGCCCCGTATCTGCAGACCGGCCCCCCAGCAGAACGCTCCGCAGACCCAGGTCCGCTATGTAGTACTTTCCCAGGGTCTGCAGGTACTCCTTCTTCCGGATGTCAAACCGCCTGACCTCATAGAACATGTACGCCTCCAGCAGGGCCGCCACATAGGCCTGAACGGTCTGGGGCGCCGGCCTGCGCCGTTCCTTATCCGGCGGGGATACGTTCGCCAGCGCGTTCGCAATGGAGAAGATGGACAGGTGGTTGCCGATGTTCTCCGCCAGAATCGTGGCGATCTCCCGCAGCAGAACCGGGTCTGCGAGCTGTCCCCGCCGCTCCAGGACCTCCCGCAGGAGGACCGTGGAGCAGATTCCCTCCAGCAGCACCGGAGCCCTGTCAGGATCCAGCCCCACATCCGCAAGACCGGGCATCCCTCCAGACTGCATGTATTCTTCCAGAAGTTCCCGCGGCTCACACCTCTCGCCATCGCCATCGTAAATCCGCTTCCTCGGCGTTCCAGTGGGACTCTTCCCTTCCCGCACCACATAGCCATGGAAGTCCAGAAACTCCCGAAACGACAGAGGGAGCATCCGGATCTCCACGTACCTCCCGGACAGGTACGTGGCATACTTCGAGGACAGCAGACTGGCATTGGATCCGGTAACGTAGATGTCGCAATCGAACTCCACCCGGAAGGAGTTGACCGCATCCTCCCATTGATCCACCCGCTGGATCTCGTCCAGGAACAGATACGCCCGCATGGTCTCCGGCAACCGCTCTTTCACGAACCGGTACAGCCCCATCGCGTCCATTCCCCGGAACTCCCCCGACTCCAGGTTCAGCCAGATCACCTGCTCCGGCCTGACACCGGTATCCCGCAGATGCCGGGCCATCAGGCGCAGAAGGCTGGTCTTGCCACAGCCGCGGATCCCGGTGATGATCTTGATGGGGTCCATGTCCTGAAAGTCGATCAGGCGCTTCAGGTACAGATCCCGGTTTTTCAGTTCGGACGGCTGTTTCCGCATAGTGATCACCTCTTCCTATATAGAATATCATATCTCAACCGGGAAATCAACTTCTTAAAAATGAATGCGATATGTCTTTGATTCTGAAAAGTTTTTCATATTAGTCTGAAAAATCATCCGAATTGCCCCTGCAGCCTTCTGCCGGCAGGGCATCCGCTCCCTGGATCCCCGTTGCGCTTCCGGCTTTCCCGCCTCTCCCAGAGCGTCAGCTTCCCCATCCAAACTCTGAACCGACCCCCCGAAAACAGGAGGACCGGACCGGGCGTCTCCTTCCCGATCCGGTCCATGTTCTTCTCTTACAGCCGCTCCAGGATCCGCAGCAGCAGCTCCCAGGTGCGCCGGGCGGAAGCCACGTCCATGCGCTCCCTGACGGAGTGCACATCCCGCAGGTCCGGTCCAAAGGAGACCGCGTCCAGATCCGGCATCTTATCGCTGAACAGGCCGCACTCCAGACCGGCGTGGATGATCTCCACCTTCATCTCTTCCCCGTACTGCTCCCGATAGGCCTCCTTGCAGATCTCCTGCAGGCGGGACTGGGAACGGTACTCCCAGGGCGGATAGGGGCCCCGGATCTTGCAGTCCGCCTGCAGAGGCGCCGCCAGCATCTTCAGCTCCTCCACCAGCCGTCCGCAGACACCCCGGACGGAACTGCGGGTCGAGATGACCATCTGCACGGTTTCTCCCTCCGTGCGCAGCACGCCCAGGTTGAGGGAGGTCTCCGGCAGCCCGGGCATCTTCTTCACGTAGATCAGCACGCCGTCTGGCACCTTCTCCAGGAAGCGGATCAGACGACGGGACAGATCCTCTGTCATGGCCTTCCCTTCGCCCTCCAGGACGGTGAGGCCGCCCTGCAGACCGGGGTCCGTAGCGGCGTAGGACTTCTGCTCCTCTTTCACCACGGCATCGGTCACTTCCCTGGCCCGCTCCAGGCTTGCGGGATCCAGGACCACACGGGCCCGGGCGCTGTAGGGAATGGCGTTATCCTTCTGGCCGCCCTCCAGTTCCACCAGCCGCAGAGGCGTCTCCCGCTCCACGGCCGCCAGAATCCGGCCCAGGACCTTGATGGCGTTGGCCCGTCCCTCGGCGATCAGGATACCGGAGTGGCCACCCTCCATGCCGGAGACCGCGATCTCACAGAGGGTTCCCTGTGCGGGCTCCCGCTGCGCCGGCACCCCGATCTCCAGCCGCGTGCCGCCGGCGCAGCCCACGGTGAGGATGCCCTCGTCCTCCGAATCCAGATTCAGAAGGGTGCGACCCTGGAGCAGTTCCGGCTTCAGCCAGGCCGCTCCCTCCATCCCGACCTCCTCGTCCACGGTGAACACCGCTTCCAGAGGAGGATGAGGAATCGTATCCGAGATCAGGATCGCCAGGGTGTACGCCACGGCAATCCCGTTGTCCGCTCCCAGCGTGGTTCCTTCCGCCCAGACCCACTCGCCGTCCGTCACCGGGAAGACGCCCTCGGTGGCCGGGTCCGGCGCCTCCGGCAGGTGGTCGCAGACCATGTCCATGTGGCCCTGCAGAATAACGGGGGGATGGTTCTCCCGTCCCGGCGTTCCCTCTTTATAGATAATTACGTTGTATTTCTCGTCCTGCACGTGGCGAAGCCCATGTTCTTCGGCAAACGCGCACAGCCAGTCGCTGATCCTCTTCACATCGCCGGACCCGTGGGGGACCCGGGCAAGCTCTCCGAACAGGCGGAAGAAATCCTCCCCCATGGAACAGCGGGCGCAGGCCGCCGCAAAGGTTTCCTTCTCCATTGAAACCGCGCTCCTTCCAATACCAGATCTGACCCGCCGGACCGTTTGCCGATCGCAGGCAGGGTCCTCCTCCCTCGGAGTCATGTCCGCCGCTGGCGGACACAATGCGGGTCCTTTCCTTCCGGAAAGGGACCCAACCGCAGGAGGCGCCCGGCTATTATACACTGTTTTTTCCGGAATTGGAAGTCCATCCCGGAGGTTTTCTCCCGGCTGTATCCGGCTGACGGACATCTCCTCAAGAAGGCAGAAAAAAACCGCGGCCTCCGTCCGGAAGCTGCGGTTCCCGCGGCGCTCCGGTCTTCCCGGAGCGTCCTGTATTTCTGGCTGGAACGGCCGGACTCGAACCGGCGGTTTCCGGCTTCGCAGACCGGTGCCTTTTCCGCTTGGCCACGTCCCATTATCTGCTGCCTGTGGTTCGCCCTGTCCGCCCCGGCAGCAAAGGGCGGCGAACGGTCCGGGATCCCGGCGGGGGATTCCCCGTCCAGGTCCCAAAAGCTGGAACGGCCGGACTCGAACCGGCAGTCTTCGGCTTCAGAGACCGAGGCCTTACCATTTGGCTACGTTCCGATTTCTGCTGCCATCGTCTTTGCATGCCGCTCCTGCCCCGGCAGCGGAGGGCGGGAACCAATCCGGGGAGCGGGAAGCGAGGTCTTCTCCCGCCTCCCGTCTCCCTCCCCAAAGACGTCCCGAGGGGAAACCGGCAGCCTTCGACCTTGGTGGTCAACGCTTCTCCGGTTCTCTCCGGTCCCGTCCCGGTCAGGTGCCGCCGATGGGGGTCCTGCGGACCGCCGCCCCGGCAGCAGGGGCGGTGGAACCCGTCTTCGGTTCTGCGGCGTCTCAATCCGGTTTCGGTCATCAGGCCACCACGTGGTCTACAACCAGAATCTCGTCGATCGACACCTGCAGCAGGACTTCCAGAATGATCAGGTTATCGACAGTCGGCAGAGCGACGCCCTTCTGCCATTTATAAATAGCTTGCGGAGAATTGAACCCGAAGACCTTCTGCATATCGCGGACCGTCAGGCCGGCCTGCTTGCGCAGCCGCACGATGTTGGCCCCGGTCTTCGCCAGATTGACTGTTGGAATGACCACCTCGGTGCACCTCCTTTCCTTGAACTTGCGCCCTCTCCGGGTACAGAAAAACCGCCCGTCCCGAAATGGAACCGGCGGTTGGAGTTCAGGAAAGGAGACTGCCCCACGTCTCAGGCAGACACTCCCGCTCTGTCCCAATCCTGCTGATCCGATTTCAGGCGCAGAAAACCGAGTCCGAGTTCCATTAAGAAATCGGACCGCTGCAGATTATGTTTACGGATGCAGTATTGGGACCTCAGCATTTCTGTTCTCTCCTTCCGGTTTGAGGCTCTTCCCGGCCTCTTCCCTTATCCTACCACAGATTTCCGCCCCTGTCCAGTCAACCTGCGGTTTAATTTTCGACGGGTCTTCCTGCCGCCTGCGCACCTGGTCGCTCCCGCGCCGGCTGCGCCGCCTTCCGGCGCTCCTCCCCGGTTTCCGGCCGGAAAGACCGCCTTTTCCCGGGAAATCCCGCTCTGTCCACACGTTTCCGCTGCCTGCTTCCGCCCGGAAACACCTCGACACGAGGGGTCCGGCTGGCCGCTTCGCCATTCCTCAGCGGCATGGGACCAGAACGGCTGGCCAACCGCTCCGTGCCCGGGCCAGGGCCTCCCCGCTCCGATCCGCCCAACGCCTGGGGATCCCATCCGCAGTCCCGCCACTCCTTCCTGGCGGAACAGTCGCTTCGTCCCTCCCACTGCCCCGCCGTTCCTTCCCGGCGGGGCAGCCGCTTTCTCCAGACCGTCCCCGCTGTCCGCTCTCCCGGTCCCCGGGCTCCTGCCGGCCTGACGCCCGGCCCCGTCCTTCCCTCTCTTTTTTCGTTGACAGGTCTGCGGAATTAGGATAGAATAGGGGGAGAATGTAACCGTATGCAGGAGGGGTATTCCGTGAAAGTACAGGAGTTGCGCGCAACCATGAAGGGGGCTCCGCCCACCTTTCTCCAGAACGCCCTGGTGGAGGCCTACAAGCTGATCCCCAAGGCAAAAAAAGACGAGGCGGACGAAAAGATCCGGGCCATTCTCCAGGGAGAGGCTCCGCCTGCCAAACCGGCCCCCAAAAAGCCGGAAGTCATCTTCTCTGATCTCTCCCAGGACATTGAGACGTTCCTGGAGAACGCCTACGATCAGAACTACTTCGCGCCCAACCGCACCGTCCCCAAGGCCCAGCGCTCCAGGTGGCGCTTCACCGTGAAGCGCTTCTTTGCCGATCTGGAAAAGATCTCTCCAGACAGCCCGGACTACCCGGCCGCGGCGGATCTCTACGCCCGGCTGTACGCCGTCCTCTGCGAAGGCTGCCAGATGTGGCTGTTCTCTTCGGACGACCCGTTCAAGTCCATCGAGTCGTCCCAGGAGGATCTCTTCACCCGCCTGGGCCACTATGTGCTGCAGAGCGGCTGCACGGAGGAGAACCTCCGTCTCCTGATTCCTCTCGCCTGCCGGGAGGGGCACAGCCGGGAGAGCTGGTCCGGTTCGATTCAGCGCTCCCTTCTCGAACTTCTGGAGAACGACGGGCAGCGGAATCTGGCCCTGGAGATTACCCGGGAGCTGTGCCAGGGCGCCGGTCCCCTCCCCTGCGGAACGACCGAGGTGTCCCGCTCCCTGTGGGTGAACCACAACGTGTGTCAGCTTCTGATGAGCGTCGCCGACTCCATCTCCGAAGAGGTCGCCCTGGAAGAGGCGAAGGTCTTTTTCCGGGAGTATGACGAGCGCAACAGGGAAATCGCCCTGTATGTCTGTCTTCGCAGCGTCTCCCACAAGCCGACGTGGGTCCGTCTGTATGAGTACGGTCTCTCCCTGGGGATCTCCCCCCGGGAGGAGCTCAGAAACCGCTATCAGGATTACACCGCCCAGGAGAGCTGACCGATCCGTTCTCCCGGACGCTCTGCCCGGCCCCGCCGGGTTCATCATATAAGGAAGGAAGGATATTCATGGACGAAGAAAGCAGGGCCTCCATGCCCGTCGTCGCCCTGGACGACGATAACTTCGGCGTCGTACTCAACGCCGCCATCAAGCACACCCTGAACCGACAGGCCATGTCCATCAAGGTCATGAACTTCATTACCCCGCTGATTCCCTGGCTCTCCACCCAGACGCTGAAGGGAATGGACGAGGAGTTGACCGAATCCCTTCTGGCCTCCCAGTCCGGCATGCCCATCCCCAACTTCGACCTGTGGGAAAAGCTCCGCCAGGAAGCCAGGGCCGAGCGCGCCCGCCGCGGCGAGACGCTCTATGTCTCCTGGGCCCAGCGCAAGAAAGAGTACCCCTTCCGGGACGTCTCCGAATAAGGGACCGGTCCCGGCGGCCGCCCGCCGGAAGCGGGCGAAGAGCGGACAGAATTCATACGGATTCCGGGCACGGGTCTCAGGCGCCTGTGCCCGTTCTGTCTGCCCGGGACGACACTGGAAGACCGGAAAAGGCCGGAGCGGACGCTGAGGGGCGCCCGCTCCGGTCTTTTGTCCAGGAGGCGGCCATGGATTCCCGGAGCTGCCTTCGCCGGGCCTCCAGCCGGACACGCTTCTTCTCCGTCTCCTTGCCCTCTTCCTCCAGCCTCTTTCCTTCCGCCGAAACCTTCCTTTCTCTGGGGAATCTGTGCTCCGGCGGGAAGCGGGAACAGCGGAGATCCTTCCCCCCTCAGCGAAGAACAAAAACGGACGCCTCCGGCTGCCTGGCCGAAGACGCCCGCTTTCTTTTTCTGTCCGCTGCCCGCAGGGCCGCTCTCCTGGGATTGAACGCCACCCAGGACTCCGGGCGACGGTCACCGGGCGCAATCTTCCACCAGCGCCCGACCCCGCACCCGAGTGCGAGTAATCGCCCCGTTCTCCACCAGACAGTCCGCCCCGATCACCCCGGGTCGCCCCATGGCCTGCCCCTGGTATACGGTGCAGCGGTTCCAGCCCTCCCGGACCGGAACCAGACCTCCGGCGATCAGGTACGCGCTCAGAGCGGAGGCGGCCACCCCGGTGGCCGGATCTTCCAGATACCCGGAGCGGTTGGGGAACTGGCGGGCCCGGCAGACCGCCTCTCCCGCCTCCGCCCGCTCCAGAACGAAGGGATAAAAGCCGCTGACGCCATAGCGGTCGCAGAGGCTCCAGAGCTCTTCGAACTCGGGACGCAATCCGTCCAGCACCGCCCGGGAGGTCAGGGGGATCATCAGCTTGGAGCGGGAGGTGGAAGCGCTGCGGACGGGAAGCGGCGCCAGGTCGTCCGGTCCGATCCCCAGCGCCCGGCCAATCTCCTCCGTCTCCCGGATCTCCGGTCCGAAAGCGGGCGCGAACTGGTCCACGGAAACCTCCAGCTCGCCCTCCCGCCAGGCCCACTCCACCCGGACCGGCCCCAGACCGGTCTCCAGGGAGATGGGGGAAGCGGTCAGGAGTCCCCGCCGCACCAGCACGGAGACGGCCCCGATGGTCGCATGGACACAGAGTCCCAGCTCTCCATTGGGCACAAAGTACCGGGCCCGGAGAGCGCAGTCCGCCCGGGTGGAACGCTGGAGAAAGGCGGACTCCTCTCCGGTACGGGCGGAAAGGTCCCGCATCTCCTCTTCCGTCATGCCGTCCGCTTCCAGTGTCACAGGACAGGGGTTCCCGCCACCCTCCCGCTCCTGAAAAACAATCGTGTGGATGGTTTCCCGCATCGTAACTCCTCCTTGCACCGCAACGCGGGACGGGGGCCGCTTCCGGCCTCCGCCCCGCTGAATATGATCCTGGTTCTTCCGGTCCTCTTCGGGTTCGGATGGTCCCTCGGGCCGGATGGTTGAACGCTTCTTATTTCTGGATGCCCCGCTTCTTCATCCAGGCGGGGAGCTGGTCCGGCTGCAGGCCGTTGTACCGGCAGCCCGGATAGCGGCAGTTGGCGCAGTTGCCCTTGTTGCCCTGAACCGGAGGCTCGCCCTTGATGTTCGCCTCCAGGTACTCCACCATAGCCCGGATCTTGTCTTCCTCGCCGTCTACCGCCCAGTAGTGGGCGCCCTCGTTGCCACCGATGCCGCCGGCGCAGACCACCTTCGCCTCGCAGCCGAACAGCATGCGGATGGCCTCCACCTCGGTGACGATCTCCGCGCCGGACAGGCAGTACATGCCCGGGTCCGCCCCCATGGAGATGCCGATGTGGCTGGCGCCGCCCAGCGCCTTGCTGGCGGCGGGCACGCTGGGGACGAGTTTCTCGTAACCCACAGGGCAGATGAACTTCAGACCCTTGCTGGTCATATACCCGATGAACGTGGGGACGGTGCCGCCGTTGAAGCCGGAGGTGATGACGCCCACATGGCCGTCCAGGTCGAAGGCGTTGGCGCCCTTCAGGATGACGGTGTCCGGATGGTAATCCTGCAGCGCCTCCTCGAACTTCTTCTCCACCGGCTGCCCTTTATAGAACACGTTGGGGAAGCTCTTCCGGCTGGAGGGCTCCGTGACGCACAGGAGGGCGTCCGTGCTGTTGCCCACGGTGCAGCGGCCCGGCTCGATCGTGCTGTCTCCCAGCAGCTCCTGGGCGATGAAGGCGTTGGTGGTTCCGCCGGCCAGGAGCACATAGGCGTCCTTCCAGGCCTTCTGGAACTCGGGCATCTGGATGACCGCTTTGGCGATCAGGCGGCGGGCCTCGGCGGGGGTCAGAACAAAGGTGGCTTTCATGATAGCATATCTCCAATCTGTCTGTCAGCAGAAAATTCGGAAGAATCCGCCGGAAGAGCGCCGGCGTTCCCGGAAGAATCCAGGGGGACGCTCCTCCGACCGTGCCGGTGACCGGACCGGCTGGCTCAGGCCTTCTCGGGGTGGAGCTTCAGATCCACCACCGGATTGACGAGGGGTTCCATGGCAAATCCGTCCGGTCCATAGATGCGGCACTCGGCGACATCGCCGTCGTGGATGGCGAAGGCCCTGGGGGTGCCGGTGGAGAGCACGTCCCCGGCGTACCAGCCCTGGATGCTGCTGTGCAGGGAAACCAGGCGGGCGGGACGGTGCGTCATGTTGCTCACCACGTTCTTTGCGTAGACTTCCCCGTTGTGCACGGACTGGACCTCCAGCTTCAGGACGTCCGGCACCTCGTCCGGGGTCACCAGCTCGGGGCCGAAGGAGAAGAAGGTGGGGAAGTTCTTGACGATGGTCAGGTA
>CANRFA010000083.1 GCA_947629775.1 uncultured Oscillospiraceae bacterium | reverse complement strand
AACAGGGCAACCACAGCCAGCTGATGGCGAAGCGGGGCGCCTACTACCGGCTCTACGCCTCCCAGTTCGACTGATCCCCATCCTTCCGCTCCGGAAAGGACCCGTCCCTTTCCGGAGCTTCTTTCTGCCCGGAGCGCTGCCCCAGGCCCAGGCGCCCGCATCCCATTCCGGCCAGAGGCCTTCCTCCGCCCCACAGCCGGGTAAAATCTCCTCTGGTACAGCGCCCGGTTCCGTGCTAGAATAGGCCCATCTTTGCGGAAAAGAGATGCTTCATTTTGGACAACCCTTCTCCTGGGCCGGCTTCCCGCCGGAATCCGGTCTGGATTCTTCTCGCGCTCCCCATCGCCATCGCCGCCTGGCTTCTCCTGCACAACCTTATCCCGTCGCTCTTTACTTCGGCGGCCGAAGAGGCGCTCCAGGCTCAGGCCACGGCAACCTACAAGGAGGAGCTGGCCGCCTACGAGGCGGAGCTGGCGGAGTACGAGGCGTACAAAGCCACATACGAGCAGTACCTCACACAGTTTCAGGGCGAGCTGGACGCCTATGAGGACACCTGGCGCTCCAGCCTGGAACAGTACGAGCAGGAGCTGCAGGATTACGAGGACGCGAAGGCCATCCGCCAGAAGGCTTACGACGAGGCCTTTGCCAAAGCGGAGGACGAACTCCTCCACGCCGGGATCCGCTTCACGGTCTCCGCGGAGCGGCAGACGGAAAGCGGGGACGTCGCCGGAACCGTCTGGCGGGACACGCTCATCGTGGACGGCCAGAAGGTCCGGGAGCAGCCCGTCCTGACACTCTGCTACGGAAACACCCTGGAGCTGCGCTCGGAAGTGACGGCGGAAGAGGACAGTTCCCGGTCCGGCTCCACCACCGGCACCCTCTCCCTGACCGCCCACGAGTTCTTTACCGAGGGCTTTACCTACCAGCATCGGGTGACGGTTCCCGGTCCCCAGGGAGACGTGGTCTTCCGTGTCACCTACCGCTTTGAACCGGAGGCCTACACCGTCAAGGTCAACGAGAGCGCCCTGCCCGCTCTGAAAGAAGCCCCCACGAAACCCGAGTACGCGCCACCGGAGCCGGAACAGGAGGCCCCCGGCGAGGCGCCCGTTCCCCCGGAGGAGCCCCAGCCGGTGAAGCTGGACGGCAGTTCTCCTTCGCTCCGGAGCACTGTCTATGAGGCGGTTCCCGCGGCACGCATCCTGGACATAGGAGGCGGGGTAGCGGCCGCGGCGGTCTGCGTCTGGGCTGTCTGGTCCTTCCTGCGCCGGAACTCCGGAAAGGACGCCTCCTCCCCTCCATCCCCCTGACCGTTCCCCGCTGCCGGCCTTCTACGCGCCCCCGGAGGCATGCTTTCCCTCCCGGTGTCATAGACTGCCCCGGAGGTGATCTCCATGCCCGAAGCCCCGGACATCCGTACCGTGGATCCCGCCTCGCTGGCGGACATCCAGGACGTCCGTCTGGACCCGGACCTTCCCCGAGAGGCGCGGCTCGCCTCGTTTCTGGAGCAGATCCGGGATCCCACCCTCTTCCGCTGCGGCAAGCTGACCGTCCAGGTCTCCTTCGCCGAGGACGGACCATCCCTGGAGGACCTGCTGGAATCCCTGCTCTCCCTCCTGGCCTGAGAGGGCCGGCCCTCTTCCACATCCACGCCCATACATCCGACAGAGCGGCTCCCCGGGAGGTCCACCCTCCTGCGGGAGCCGCTTTTCCGTCCTGCCGGCCCTCCCGAAAGTTTTTTCCGAAACCCCCTTGACTGCCCTCCCGGGAAGTGATATATTTCTAACAGATGTGCGAAATACATCACATTTCAGCGAAAGGAGAACCCCGTCATGAAGAACTGGAACCTGCGCACCCTGGTCCTGCTCCGCGCCTTCTGTATGATCTGGATCCCGCTGCTGGCCGGCTTCTACTCTCTCCATCCCGTGAGCCTCTTCCAGCTCCTGATCCTGCTCACCACCACCGCGGTCCTGCTCCTGAAGGACCACCTGGACCGCCTGATCAACGGGCAGATGGACGAATGCGCCCAGGCCCTCATGGACCGCCTGACCCGCCGGCTGGAGGCCGGCCTCACCTCGCTGGCGGTGATGGGCGTCTTTCTTCTCGCCATACTCGGAACCTGGAGCCAGGGCCACGAGGTGGAAATGAGCACCTGGCTGGTCCCCGCCTCTCAGATTCTGGCCTGGTGCATGGTGATCCTGCACGTGATCCGGGGCGTGGCCTTCTGCGTTCTGGACCGGAAGGAGGACCCATGCTGATCACCTGTCTGCGCCAGATGCGGGAGGCGAAGGGCATGACCCAGAGCGAACTGGCCTCCCGCGTAGGGGTGCGCCGGGAGACCATCGTGCACCTGGAACGGGGGCGCTACAACCCGTCGCTGAAACTGGCCCTGGATCTGGCGCACGTCTTCGGCGTCCCGGTGGAGACCTTGTTCCAATACACGGACGATCCCCCGACGTCGTAGAGTCTGAAGCCGTTCCCGGCCTGCGCCCGGGCTTCCGCCCGGGCCGGCAGGACTTCGGGAACCGTCAGAGGGAGTCACTCCACCAGGAATCCCCGCCCAATGATCTCGCTGGTGTTGGTGATCACCAGGAAGGCGTCCGGGGCATTGGCGTGAATGAAGTTGCGCAGGCGAATGGCCTGGGAGCGCCTGACTGCGGTCAGGATCACAGTCCGCTCCTCCCCCGCGAAGTTCCCTCTGGCCTGGAAGACCGTAGCGCCCCGGGAGATCCCGCCACGGATGAAGGCGCAGATGGGCTCCGGGTCCGAGGTCACGATCGTAAAGTACTTGCAGAGGTGTATGCTCTCCAGCAGCGTATCCATCACAAAGACCTTTGCGAGCAGCCCGAAGAGCGAAAAGAGCCCGGTGGTGATGCCGTAGAGGGGGAAAGAGAAGAGGACGGAGGCCAGATCCACGCCCAGCATCGCCTTCCCGATATCCACCTTCCAATACCTGCGGATGATCATGGCCGCGATGTCCGTTCCGCCTCCGCAGGCGTTCACCTGGAAGAGAGCCGCGGACATGGCCGCCATCGCAACGATCACTGCCAGCCCCTCCAGGATGGGCTCCGTGGTCAGAGGGGCGGCGATGGGTACCGTCCGGGCCAGAATCTCGAAGCAGACGGACACGCAGAGCGTCACATAGACGGTCCGGATCCCGAAGTCCCTCCCCAGGAACAGAAACCCGGCCAACAGCAGCGCCCCGTTGATGAGGATGTTCAGCAGGGCGAAGGGCAGCCCGGTGGCGGTGGAGAGCAGCACCGCCAGACCGGTCACTCCCCCGAATACGAAGTGATTGGGCAACTGGAACAGATGGATCACCACGCAGACACCCGCGCAGCAGGCTGTCATATACAGGTATTCCAGTGCGATACGGAGAACAGAACCGGACATCCGGGGATTGGACATGGGAAGACCTCCTTGGCTGTTTGCCCTATTCTGGCGGTCTCCGCCGGAAAAGTCCAATTCCATTTTCGTGATAATCCCTATATGCTTCCGGAAATATTCCGCTCCTTTTGGTCATATCTCATAACCTCCTGGTGATAACTGTTATTTCTAACTTGAATTGGACAGGGGGCAGCGCTCCCTGTATAATGAAGGCGTAGAGAGGCAGGTACACCCGCCTGCACCGGTCGCCCGGCCCCACCCAACCGGGCGCTCTCTCACACATTTTTCTCTTTTTCCTTTCCTCCCGCCCGGGCACCTCGTGTGCCCGGGCTCTATTTCTGCCTGGCGACTCCAGCCCTCTCACTCTTCGCGGGAGAAATCCGAAAGAAGAGGCAGGAGCCTCTCTTCCCGGAAGGGCTGGCCCCCTCCGGCATAGACACCCGCGTCCGGCGCATAGGGTAGCGGGAGACGGAATCCGGAAAGGAGGAAGGCAATGGACACATCCCGCGCCATCTGGACTGCGGTGGGCTATGCCCGGGTCTCCCGAGAGGACGGAGATCGGGCCCGCAGCGGCTCCATCGTCAACCAGGTCCGCCTGCTGGAGGACTTCGTGGCCGCCCGGCCGGACCTGCGGCTCTTCGCCATCCGGGAGGACGACGGCTTCTCCGGGGTCACCTTTGACCGCCCCGGCTTCCAGGCTCTGCTGGAGGACCTGAAGCAGGGCCGGGCGGACTGCGTGGTGGTGAAGGACCTTTCCCGCCTGGGCCGCAACTACGTGGAGGCCGGCCGCTACCTGGAGGAGATCTTCCCCTTCCTGGGGGCGCGCTTCCTCTCCATTCAGGACGGCTACGACTCTCTGGTCCCCGCCTCCCCGGCGGAGCAGCTGCTGCTCCCCTTCCGCAACCTGATCAACGACAGCTACGCCCGGGACATCTCCCTCAAGGTCCGCAGCAGCCGGGAGATCCGCCGGCGGAAGGGAGAGTTCATCGGGAGCTTCGCCCCTTACGGATACCGGAAGGATCCGCAAGACCGCCATCGGCTGGTTCCGGACCCGCCCACCGCCGCCGTTGTGCGAGAGATCTTCCGCCTTCGGCTGGAGGGCCGCAGCCCCCGCTCCATCGCGGACACGCTCACCCGCTGGGGCGTTCTCTCCCCACTGGAGGACCGGCACACCCGCGGGCAGCGCCTCGCCACCCCCTTTCAGGGCCCGGGACCGTCCCGCTGGAGCGGCGTGGCGGTCCAGCGGATTTTATCCGAGGAGACCTGCGCCGGCGCCCTGGTCCAGGGGAAGGAGACTACGCCCAGCCACAAGGTCCGCCGCCGCGTCGCCCTGCCGGAAGAGCAGTGGGCCCGCGTGGAACATGCCCAGGAGGCCATCCTCCCACCGCTCGTCTTTCTGCGGGTGCGGCAGCTGGGCCGGCTGGATACCCGCTCCGCCCCCGGCCGGGACCGGCCTCATTCCCTGGCCGGCCTCCTGGTCTGCGGAGACTGCGGAGAACCCATGATCCACCGCCTCTGCCGGAGCGGGACGCGGAATCTCGCCTACTTCCTCTGCGCCGGGTCCAAGTACCGCCGCACCTGTACCCGGCACGCAGTACGGGAGGACGCCCTCCATCTGGCGCTGGGCCACCTGCTCTTCCTTCTGTGCCAGGTCCTCACGGACCTTCCCTCTTCTCTTCCGCCGGAGGAAGCCCGGCCTTCCGGCCACCAGGGCTTCCTTCGCACGCTCCAGACTCAACACCTCCGGGAGCGGGACCATCTGACCAGGCTGTGTGCCGAGCTGGAGGAGTCCCTCCAGGGCGCTCTCCTGACGGACGATGAGCGGCAGGGCTGCCGGGAGCTCTGCCGGCAGCGGCTGGAGGCAATCCAGAAAGCTCTCGCGGTCCTGGAGCGGGAGGTAAGCAGCCCGTCGTATCCTTCTTCAGAGATTCCCCGCCTGCTGCGCCAGGCAGAACCCTGGACGGAAGTTCCCCGTCCGTTGGCCGCCCTGCTGGTGGAGAACATCTCCGTGTTCGAGGGGCGCCGAGTTTGCATCCACCTTCGCTTTCCGGGGCCGTCCCGCTCCCCGGGAACGCCTTCGCCCTGAAAGGAGGAAGAGCCCCATGGCACGCAAAAGCCGCAAACCGGGCCGGGAACCCCTCGCCCCGCCACCGCCGGCTCCCTGGCGCGCCGGCGGCTACTGCCGGCTCTCCGCGGAAGACGAGGAACATCCGGAGCGGCACTCCCTGGAAAACCAGCGCTCCCTCATCCTGGACGCTCTGGCTGGGCGAGAGGATATCGTCCTCCAGGACTTCTACCTGGACAACGGCCGCAGCGGAACCACCCTGGATCGCCCCGGCTTCCAACGCCTGCTGGCGGACCTCCAAAGCGGGATCATCAACTGCATGGTGGTCAAGGACCTCTCCCGCTTCGCCCGCAACTTCCGGGAGGCCGGCCGGTATCTGGAGGAGGTCTTCCCCCGTCTGGGGGTCCGCTTCCTCTCCCTCACAGACGGCTATGACAGCGCCCACCCCCGCAGCGGGAGCGAGAGTCTTACGATACCCGCCCTCAATCTGCTTCACGAGTGGTATGCCCGGGATATCTCCCGCAAGGTCACCGCCTCTCTGGCCCGCAGACGGCAGGAGGGGGACTGGCTGGGCCGGGCCCCCTATGGCTACCGGAAAACAGAAACCCATCGTCTGGCGCCGGAGGAGCCCGCCGCCTCTGCGGTGCGGCGCGTCTTCCGCGCCCTGCTGGAGGGCAGCACCACCGGGGAGATCGCCCGGGCCTTCAACGACGAAGGCCTGCCGGCCCCGGCCCTGGCGCGGGCCCTCCGGGAAGGCCGTCCCGCTCCGGAGGGCTCCGGTCTCTGGCGACATGGCACCATCCGCCATCTGGCCACCAACCCGGTCTACGTGGGGGACACCGTCCAGGGCCGGGTAGACGCCTCCTGCTTCCGAAATAAGCGGGCACTCCGCCCCGAAGCCCTGTGGACTGTCTGCCGGGATACCCATCTGCCCCTGGTATCCCGGGAGGAGTTCCAGGAAGTCCGGCTGCTGCTGGCCTCCCGCCGGCGGGGAGGCAGTTTCCCATGACGGACCCCCGCTCCGTGATCCTCTACCTGCGTCTCTCCCTGGAGGACGGAGAGGACGGGGAATCCGACAGCATCCGCAGCCAGCGGGCCATCCTGCGGGACTGGCTGACCCGGCATCCCGAGCTGAACCGCCAGCCGGTTCTGGAACTGGCAGACGATGGCTGGTCCGGCACCACCCTGAACCGCCCCGGCATAAACCGGCTTCTGGACCTGGTCCGGCGGGGGCAGGTGGCCTGCGTGCTGGTGAAAGACCTTTCGCGCTTCGGGCGCTGCTACCGGGAGGTGGGATTCTGCCTGGAGCAGGTCTTTCCCGCCCGCCGGGTCCGCTTCGTCTCCGTCACAGAGGGCTACGACAGCGCCGGTCCCCAGGGTCCGTCCGCGGATCTGGGCGTGGCCCTCTCCACCCTCCTCCATGACCTCTACAGCCGGGACATCTCCCGCAAGGTCCGGGGAAGCCGGCAGACGCTGGCCCGCCGCAGAGCCTGTCTCAGTCCCTTCGCCCCCTATGGCTACCGGAAGGGCCCTTCAGATCCCCACCGGCTGGCGGTGGATCCACCCGCCGCCGCGGTGGTCCGGCGGATCGTGGAGGAAACCCTGGCCGGCGCCGGATCCGCGGACCTGGCCCGGGCCCTGAACGAAGAGCAGATCCCCACTCCCCTGCGGTACCGGCAGATCACCGAGGGGCTTCCCCCGGACGAACACCTCTTCTGGACCACGGACACCATAGGAGGCATCCTCCGCAACCCGGTCTATCTGGGGCAGATCACCCACGGAAAGCAGGCCGTAAAGCGAGTGGGCAGCCGGCAACGGACGCGCCAATCCCCCGAGACCTGGATCTCCGTTCCGGACTGCCATCCGCCCCTTATGACCCCCGAAGAATTTCATCACATCCAGGCCCTTCGCCAGCGCGGAAAACCGGCGAGCAAAAAAGCCTCCCGAAGCCTCTTTCCCCGTCTGCTCCGCTGCGCCGGCTGCGGCCGAATCCTGGAGCGCAACCACGCCACCCGCCCCGGCTACCTGTGCCGCTCGGTCCGGGTGCGCCCCTCGCCTGCCTGTATCCGGGATCCTCTCTCCGAGGAGACCCTCGCCGATGCCGTTCTCCGCTTCTTCCGCGCCCTGCTCCATATTCTTCCGGACCTGGAGACCTTCCTGAGGAAGCAGCGCTCCTCCCGGGAACAGAACCGGACGGATCTGCAGACCCGGCTGGAGGCCCTGAAACGCCAGCGTGCCTCAATGCCTGGCCGGAATCTGGAGGCCTTCGCTCTGGTCCGCCAGGGTCTTCTGACCGCCTCCGCCTGGGAAGACCTTCTGGCGCGACGGCGCCGGGAGAAGGAGGAATTGGACCGCCGGATTCATGACCTTGCGGAGCGGATCACACGTCTGGAGCGGGAACCGGATCCCTGTTCCCGGCTGGAGACCTTTCTTGCCGCCCCTGTCCTGACCCCCGCTCTCACCGCCCTGCTGCTGAAAGAGGTCACAGTCCACAGCCCAAACCGCCTGACGCTCCGCTGGGCCTTCCGCTGTCCCCGGGCCCTGTCGCCATGTCCGAACCAGGAGTCCAGTCTGTCCGACTGGTAAGCTGTTCCCATGCTCCCCTTCCCACCGGTCCGTTCTCCCCACGATATGGCCCCGTCTTTGTGCACTCTGCACAGATTCGGGGCCCTGTTTTTGGATGTTATTACAAAGTTATTCCATCTGGAAAATAATGTTTGCTTTTCGTTGGCACTTCCCTTATAATAGCATTCAGATAGCGTTAAGATTTTTCCGGTTCGTATTAAGAACCTGTTCAGTGCCAGATCGCTTCCGGGGCAAACCGGCGCCGCGGGACCGTCTGCGAACGGAGGACCTACCATGAATAAAACCATCTTCGTCCTTCTGGACGCCTGCCGCTTCGATCTGGGCACCCGCAATCTGGGCTTCCTGGAGCACATGGTGGACTACGGGAAAGGCGCGAAATACCGGGTCCGGGGCGAACTGCCCTCCCTCTCCCGGCCCATCTACGCCACGCTCCTCAACGGCCTGCCGGTCCACCGCCACGGGGTCAGCAGCAACGATCTGATCTGCCGGCTGCCCACCGAGAACGTCTTCTCCCTCTGCCAGGCCCACAGCGGCGTAACGGCTGCCGCTGCCTACAGCTGGTTCAGCGAACTGTTCTGCTGCGCCCCCTTCCAGCGCCCCAAGGACCGCATCCGCCTGGGCGCCCGGGGAGATATCGACTATGGCATCTTCTACTGGGAGGACTGCTACCCGGACTCCCATCTCTTTGCGGACGGAGAGTACCTGCGCCGCCAGTACGACCCCGATTTCATCCTCTACCACACGATGGGCATCGACTGGGCCGGCCACATGCATGGCGCCAGCAGCGCCGAATACGAGCAGGCCATTCTGGCCGCGGACGCCTGCCTCTCCCAGCTGCTCCCCCTCTGGCTGGCGGAGGAATACCAGGTCGTGATCACCGCGGACCACGGCATGTCGTCCTTCGGGAACCACGGCGGCTCTGAAGACGCGCAGCGGGATGTTCCCCTGTACCTCTTCACGCCCCGGGTGGCCCCCACCCGCCAGGAGGCGCGCCCCATTTCCCAGCTGAACATCGCGCCTCTCCTGTGCCATCTCCTGGGAATCCAGCCCGCCGCCGAGATGCTCGGCCAGCTGGAAATTCCCCTTTCTGCTCTTTGAGCAAGACCCCCTCTTCCCCACGAGGCCACCGAAGGAACCTCCTCCGGTGGCCTTTCTGGCCCATATGC
>CANRFA010000082.1 GCA_947629775.1 uncultured Oscillospiraceae bacterium | reverse complement strand
CCACCGTGTAGGCGTCGTCCGCGGGCCGACCCGTCCCAATCAGTTCCGTCGGCTCAGCCAGCACGATGCGGGCCCCCAGACAGGCCACCGCCTGGGCCTCCGCCACGCTGTCCGCGCAGACGATGGGGATCAGGTCAACCTCCAGGGCCCGGCGGATGCAGGCGGCCAGGTCCACCACGGTTTTGCGGTTTTCCGCGTGGTTGAGGAAGACGGCCCGGGCGCCGGCCTCTTTCAGAGACTCCGGCAGCACATGCCCCATGCCCCGGCCGGGCATCAGGGGATCCATGTTCTGGGCGCAGACCACCACGCGCTTCGTATGCTCCGCGACGAGGCGGATATCCGTATGGGGGCAGGTAAAGTAGATGCGAAGGCCGGTCTCTTCCGCGGCGGCGTCCGCGGCCAGGGCCAGTTCCAGGCTCTTCTGCCCATAGAGGTAGGATTTGGGGTTTACCAGCAGAAAGGGACGATCCATGGTCGGTACTCCTTTCTCTGCCCACAGGTGGACGGATGGGATTTGAGGTCGGCGTTCCGGAGAACAGATGATCCGGGAGAAATGGGATCGGACGAAACGCCGAAGCGGGTACGGTCCTGTATGGGAGCGGGACAGGCCCTCGGAGCGGGCCTTCAGTCAGCAGAAGCTGCGCACCGGGCGTGGCAGGGGATCCGGGAAAGATGAGATGTGCTGCCGTTGAGGCTGGATCAGAAGGGAACCCGGCTGTTCCCCCGGTGCCGCGCATGCGTCCCGCTCCTCCGGAAGGACGGTTTCTGCCCCCATTCTATCACCACACACCCGGGGAGACAAGCCAACCCGGTGGTTCTGGAGCGGGAGGGAATCAGGGCGGAGAACGAGAAAACCGTCGGCAGAGATGCCGGCGGGCGTGGAAAGGGCAGCGGAACGGGAAGAACGGACAGAGAGCGTTGTGCGGCCGGGGATCCGGCTTACGAGCCGTCCGAGAGCCCCTGCTCCAAGGCCTTCTGTCCTGTGACAGGATCCGGACCAGGCAACACAGCGTCGCAAGGCCCATGGAAGACCGCGAGAGCGTCCCGGGTCAGGCGCCATGGCAGGCCTGTACCCGTCGTATGCGCTCCACGCCGACAGGCTGTTCCTCCAGGGCCGTTACCGCCCTCGCCGCTTCCTCTTCGGTTTCCAGGCGGAAGACCGCGATCCCGATGGCCTCCGGCTTCCAGGGGCAGCGGAACCCGAAGTCCTTCCCCGGGGCAATCGTCACGCCATGTTGCAGACCAACGAAGTCCGGGAGTTCCGCGGGATCAGACCGCCGTGAGTGTCCGGAACGGAATCCGGACCCCTGCCGCAGGCGAGGACGATTATCCGGGCCAGCTCCGCCGGGAGCCTATCCGAGGAAGAGGTTGCGCCGCAAGCAGCCAGTGGGAAGAGCAAAGGAAAGAACGCGCCTCACGGGATATCTCCACAGGGCAGAATGGGAAAGAAGGGCAGGAGGAAAACTCCCGCTCCGCGTGGGAGCGGGAGTCACCACCATGTGAGTGGTTCCGCAGGGCAGCCCGACTCAGCCGTCTGCCCGGGCGACAGAATACACGTTCCCCAGCTGGCAGGGCCAGGTCTCCATAATGTCGCCGGAGAAGGAGATGGAGACCGGGTCGTCCGGAGAGAAGGAGGCGGCTTCCGGCCAGGAGAAGGTGGCCTGGTCTTCGGCGTGCAGACCGGCGCCGTCCACGGTCACCTCCACCAGCATGGTGTTTCCGGTGACCTTCAGGACTCTGGCCTGGACCGTTACGCCGGTGGGAGGAACAGCCGGCGTAGTGTTGGAAGTCGCTCCGCTCTTCTGCTGAATATCAGGCAGCTTGGAGGGGAGATCCTGGATGCCGTTTTCTTCCGGGAACGGCTCCGCTTCGTGGCTGACCGTAAAGCTGTCCGTCGAAACCGGGAGCTCCTCCTCGGTCGAGGGCCGTTGACCCACCAGCACGGTAAAGACGTCGTCGTTCGGATCCAGGCGCGCCAGCTCGGCCAGAGCATCTTCGGAAGGTTCCGTCAGGGTTACCTCAATCCGGTTTTCCATCTCCAGAACAATGGCGGCGGCCAGCACGGAGGAGATGGGCTCGCTTTCCTGCAGACGCTCCAGCTGTTCGTGGAGGAAGGACAGGGCATAGCGGCCGGTCTGGAAGGAGAGAAGGGATTCCTCGTCCTCTTCCGGGCAGACGATACCGGCAATTTCTTCCCGCAGAGCGGGGGTATCCCGCTCCTCCACCAGAATGACGGTGTATCCGCCGTCCTCCCGGAGGAATGAGCCGCCATACCAGGCGGGAAAGTCCCGCTCCCCGGTGTCAGGGTCTGTGGGGAAGGAGGCCATCAGACGGTCGTAGAGGGCGGCGCCGGCCTGGACGGAAAGCTCTTCCCCTGTTCCGGTCTGGCCAGAGGCCTCCGTCGTGGCGGATTCTTCCTGTGCGGTGCCGGCGGGGGCCTGCACGTGCGCGCTCTCCTGGGCCTCGGCGATTACCTGACCGTCTGTCATGGTGTAGCTGTGCAGTGCGGGAGCCTGGGGACCCCGCAGACTGCGGACGAGGGGAATGGCCGCCACAAGGACCAGCGCGGCGCAGGCGGCCACGGCCGCGTACGGTTTCCAGCGGAGCGGGCGGCGGTGGTTGGAGGCCAGAGCCTCCTTCAGAGCCGCCTGGGCTCCAGGGCTGGGAACCAGCTGCTCCTGCATGGAGCGGAAACGGTCACGGTTCATCAAAATACTCTCCTTTCAGGGATTCCCGGAGCCTGTCCCGTCCCCGGGAGAGGCGCATGCGCACCGTACCGGGTCGCAGACGGAGGGCCTTCGCGATCTCCTGTGTGGACAGCTCCTGGAAGTAAAACAGATAGATGGGAAGCCGGTACTCCTCCGGCAGGGCGGCCACCGCCGCCCAGATCCGGTTTTCCTCCGGGTCCCGGAAGGGCACCGCCGTATCCGGGCGCTCCTCCAGAGGGACGGTCTTCCGCCGCCAGGTGGAGGTGGTGATCCGGCGGGACAGGTTGAGGGTGGTGCGCAGCAGCCAGGCCTTGCGGTGCTCCTCGTCCCGGAACCGGGGAGCGGACTGGTGATAGACGAGAAAGACTTCCTGGAAGACGTCGTCCGCGTCCGCGGCGGAGCCTGTCCTGGCCAGGGCCAGGCCGTAAACCGTGGAGGCATAGAGGCGGATGATGTCTTCCGGATCGCCGCCCGTACGCAGCGGCTCGTTCATGGGCATGGCCTCCTTTCACCATAAACTCCATCGGGAGGGCCGGAATGTCACAGGAAGGGGAGATTTTTTTCGCCGCACCGGAATCTGAAGTGGGTCTTCCCAAGCAGGAAGATCCGTGCTATAATGAAAAGCGTGGAATTCTGCGCGGGAGTGTGCCATGATCATATTAGGAATTGACCCCGGTTTCGCCACCGTGGGCTTCGGCGTGGTGGAAGCCGCCGGCGGCCGGGCCCGTATGGTGACCTGCGGAGCCATCACCACCCCGGCGGGGGACCCTCTGCCGGCCCGGCTTCTGCAGATCGACACGGACATGACCCAGCTGCTGGAGACCTTCCGGCCCCAGGCCATGGCGGTGGAGGAGCTCTTTTTCAACAACAACATCACCACCGGCATCAGCGTGGCCCAGGCCCGGGGCGTGATCCTCACGGCGGCCCAGCGCCAGACGGTCCCCATCTTCGAGTACTCGCCCTCTCAGGTGAAGCAGGCGGTGGTGGGCTACGGGAAGGCGGAGAAGCGGCAGGTGATGGAGATGACCCGCCGGCTTCTGAATCTGAAGGCGGTGCCCCGGCCGGACGACGCGGCGGACGCCCTGGCCATCGCTCTGTGCCACGCACGCTCCAGCACCTCCCGGCTGTCCGCTCTGGACCCCGCCACGCCGGGCACGGGGCGCTACGCGGTGCGGCGCTGAGCGGAAGAAGAGGAGGAATCGGCCATGTTTTACTATGTCAGCGGCACGGTGGCCCATCTGGAGCCGAAAGTGGCGGTCATTGACTGCGGCGGCGTGGGCTATCTGTGCAACACCACCAGTTACTCCATCGCGTCCCTCAAGCTGGGGGAGAAGGGAAAGCTCTTCACGGTCCTCAACGTGCGGGAGGACGCCATGGACCTCTACGGCTTCGCCACCATGGAGGAGCTGAACCTCTTCCGCCAGCTGACTTCGGTCTCCGGCGTGGGCCCCAAGGCGGCTCTCTCCATTCTCTCCAGCGGGACGCCGGCCAATCTGGCGCTCTCCATCATCACCGGGGACGAGAAGGCCCTGACCCGGGCTCCCGGGGTGGGCAAGCGCATCGCCCAGCGGATCATCCTGGAGCTGAAGGACAAGCTGGCCAAGGGCCAGACGCCCGCCGGGGAGAGCTATGGAGGCAGCGGCGTGACCGTGATCCCGGAGAACAAACTCTCCGAGGCCTCCGCCGCCCTGCAGGTGCTGGGCTACTCCCAGAGCGAGATCGCCACCGCGCTGCGCGGCATTGACCTGGATGCCAATAAGCTGGAGGACATCATCCGTATGGCCCTGAAAAAGATGGCGAAGGTCTGAGAAACGGGACGGGAAAGGCAGATTCCCGGTCCGGGACAGGAGGAGAAGCGGAACATGGCGAAGAAAGAGTATACCATGCGGGGGGACTTTGACAAGGTTCTGGAGGCCATCTCCCGGGAGATTCTGGAGGGGAGCGTCAGCGCCTCCCTGGAGGACAGCGGGGACTGCGTCCTGGGAGATACCCGCTGCGCCGTGCGGGTCTTTGAGCGCTACAGCACGCTGGGCGGCAACCGGCTCAGCCTCTCCGTGACGCTCTGTGGCTGCGGGGAGCAGCTCTGGCTGTGCGCCATTTCGGCGGGCGGAAGCAACGCCGTCTTCTGGAAGGTCAACACCTGGGGCGAGGAGGCCTTTCTGGAGGAGCTGGTCCGGGCCGTTCAGGCGCTTCCGGTTCGGGACCTGGAAGAGGGGAATACCTGGCGAAGGACGGCGGACTCCGCGGAGGATGAGGATGCGGTTCTTACCATGGAGATAAAGATCCGCCCGGGGCCGGCTTTCCCCGGGAGAGAACGCGAAGGCTGAGGAGGGGAAGCGTTGAGCATCAGCTTTTCAGAAGAGAGCTTTGAGGCGGTCCAGGAGGAACCTCTGGTGACCACCCGCCAGACCTCGGAGGACGAGGGAGAGGGTTCCCTCCGGCCCCGGACGCTGCGGGAGTACATCGGCCAGGAGAAGGCCAAAGGGAATCTGGACATCTTCATCCAGGCGGCGAAGCTGCGCCAGGAGCCCCTGGACCACGTGCTGCTCCACGGCCCCCCTGGTCTGGGGAAGACCACCCTCAGCGGGATCATTGCCAACGAGATGGGGGTCAACATCCGGGTTACCTCGGGACCGGCCATCGAAAAGGCGGGGGATCTGGCCGCCCTGCTGACGAACCTGCAGGAGAACGACATTCTCTTTGTGGACGAGATCCACCGGCTGAACCGGCAGGTGGAGGAGATCCTCTATCCGGCCATGGAGGACTACGCCATCGACATCATCATCGGCAAGGGCCCGGCGGCCAACTCCATCCGTCTGGATCTCCCGAAGTTCACCCTCATCGGGGCCACCACCCGGGCGGGCCAGCTGTCCGCCCCTCTGCGGGACCGCTTCGGGGTGACGCTGCGGCTGGAGCTCTACTCGCCGGAGGAGCTGAGCCGCATCGTGCAGCGCTCGGCGGGCATCCTGCAGGTGCCCATCGAGGAGGAAGGCGCCCTGGAGATCGCCCGCCGCAGCCGGGGCACCCCCCGCATCGCCAACCGGCTTCTGCGCCGGGTGCGGGACTTCGCCCAGGTCAAAGCGGGCGGGGTGATCACCCGGGAAGTGGCGGACGACGCCCTCACCACCCTGGAGATCGACCACCTGGGCCTGGACGCCATCGACCACCGCATGCTGCGCAGTATCATCGAGAACTACCGGGGCGGTCCCGTGGGTCTGGAGACCCTGGCCGCCACGATCAACGAGGAAGCCGTCACTCTGGAGGACGTCTACGAGCCCTACCTGATGCAGCTGGGCTTCCTCACCCGCACCCCCCGGGGCCGCTGCGTGACCCCCAGGGCCTATGAGCATCTGGGCCTTCCCGTGCCGGCGCCGGCGCGGACCGCGGGCCGGGAAGTGAGCGGCCAGATGCGGATCGGGGAGTAGCCCCGGACAGGCAGGACCGGAGCGGAAAGGAACGATCCGAAGTCATGGAGACCATTTCTGCGCCCCGTGGGGAAGAGACTCCCTGTCTGGAGACCCGGCGGCTGATCCTCCGCCCCTGGCGGGAGGAAGACGCCCCGGATCTGTATGAATGGGCCAGGGACCCCCGGGTTGGTCCTGCCGCCGGCTGGCCGGCGCACCGCAGCCTGGAAGAAAGCGTGGAGATCCTGCGCACGGTGCTGTCGGCCCCTCTCACCTGGGCCCTTGTGGACCGGGAGACCGGACGGGCGGTGGGCAGCATCGGCCTCAAGGGGCCGGCCCAGGCATCCTCCGCCCTGACGCTGGATCCGAAGGAGCGGGAACTGGGGTACTGGCTCTGTGTCCCCCTCTGGGGCAGGGGTCTCATGCAGGAGGCGGTGGGAGAAGTTCTGCGGTTTGCCTTTCGGGAGCGGGGCCTCTCCGCCGTATGGGCCGGATATTACGAAGGAAACCACCGCTCCCGCCGGACACAGGAGGCCTGGGGCTTTCGCCCCATGGACGAAGGCGTGGAGCGGGTCCTGGGAGAAGAGCGTGTTGTGGTGCTCAACCGTCTTACCCGGGAGGAGTGGACGGCCGCCAGAAGCCGCTGCGTGCCCTGAGAGGGACGCCGCGGGCGGGACAAATCAGAATTGAGGAGAATCTTTATGGGTAAACTGTTTGGAACCGACGGCATCCGCGGCGTGGTCAACGCCGGCCTGGACGCGGATCTCGCCTACAAGGTGGGCCTGGCCGCCGCTACCGTGCTGGCAAAGGAGAAGAAGCCGGGGGAGAAGCCCCTGGTGACCATCGGCAAGGATACCCGCATCTCCGGAGACCTGCTGAAGGGATCCCTCATCTCCGGCCTCTGCACCGCCGGCGCGGACGTGCTGGACCTTGGCACCCTTCCAACCCCCGGCGTGGCCTGGGTGACGGTCAACGAGGAGGCGGACGCCGGCATCGTGATCTCCGCCAGCCACAATCCCTTCGAGCACAACGGCATCAAGATCTTCAACGGGAAGGGCTTCAAGCTCTCGGACGAGCTGGAGGAGAAGATCGAGGACATCGTGCTCTTCGCCAGCCGCAACGTGCCCATGAAGACCGGCGCGGAGATCGGGCGGGTGACCTATATGGCCCTGCGGGCCTCCGAGGACTATATCAACCACCTGGAGGACTGCATCGACTCCACCCTGGGCGGTCTGCGCATCCTGGTGGACTGCGCCAACGGCGCCGCCTCTACCACCGCCGCCCGTCTCTTTGACCGCTTCTCCAAACTCCGCACCGACGTCATCAACGCGGACCCGGACGGCGTCAACATCAACGACCACTGCGGCTCCACCCACATCGACGCCCTGGCGGCCATGGTCCGGGCGGGCCGCTACGACATCGGCCTGGCCTTTGACGGCGACGCGGACCGCTGCCTGGCGGTGGACGAACTGGGCAATCTCATCGACGGAGACCAGATCATGGCGGCCTGCGGCCTGGATATGCTGGCCAAGGGCGAACTGAGCGGCTCCACCGTGGTGGGAACCGTCATGTCCAACCTGGGCTTCCATATCTACGCGAAGGAGCATGGCCTGCGCCTGGAGTGCACGGACGTGGGAGACCGCAACGTGCTGGAGCGCATGTTGGAGAAGGGGTACGCCCTGGGCGGCGAGCAGTCCGGCCATATGATCTTCCTGCGGGACGCCACCACCGGCGACGGCGAGCTCACCGCCCTGAAGATGCTCTCCCTGATGAAGGAGAGCGGCCGCAAGGCCTCCGAGATCTTCGGCGTCTGCCCCCGCTACCCCCAGGTACTGGTGAACATCCCCATGAAGGACAACGATCAGAAGAAGGCCGTCATGGGCAGCGTGCTGCTGGCCCAGGCGGTGCAGCAGGAAGAGGTTGGCCTGGAGGGAAAGGGCAGAATCCTGGTCCGTCCCTCCGGCACGGAAGCGCTGATGCGCGTCATGGTGGAGGCGCCCACCGAAGAGGGGGCCCGCGCCGTGGCGGAGCGTCTGGCGGATCTGATCCGGGGCCTGTGAGCCCGGAAGCGGCGGGGATCCGGGGTATGAAAGGGCTCCGGAGAAATTTCCCCGGCGGGAAATGAAAAAAGTTTCCCAAAAGTCTTGACAAAAACGGTGAAGTTGCTTAGTATGTTTACGTGTGGTAAAAGATGCCCTGATTCTGCCCCGCTGGAGTCCCTCACGGATGAACAGCTCTGCGCCTGCGCCGCGGAAGGGGAGCCGGAAGCGGAGACGCTGCTGGTCACCCGGTACACGGTCATGGTGCGGGCCTGCGCCCGCCCCCTCTTTCTGGCGGGAGGAGACAGCGAGGATCTGATTCAGGAAGGGATGCTGGGGCTGCTGACAGCCATCCGCGGGTTTGACCCCGGCCGGGACACCTCGTTCCGGACCTACGCGGAGATCTGCATCCGCAGCAGGATCCTGTCCGCCATCCGGTCGGCCCGGGGCGGCAAGCACACACCACTGAATGACAGCGTCCCCTTTGAGACCTCTCTTTTTGACTGTATCGACCCGACCCTGCAGAGTCCGGAAGACGTCGTGATTGGCAGAGAGGAGTTCAGAGAACGACTTGAAGCCCTGAGAGGCCGGCTCTCCCCCCTGGAGGCCAGAATTCTCGGCCCTTACCTGAACGGGCTCTCCTGCGGAGAGATTGCCCGGGAGGAGGGTCTGTCCCCGAAGACGGTGGACAATGCCATCCAGCGCGTCCGGCGCAAGTTGGCAAGACAGTTTTCTTCCGGCGTTACCAGCGAAAGCTGACGCAATATTTCCAGTCCCGATCCTCGGGTCGGGCAACAAACGTCAAAGAGAGGGAATATCCATGTACGAAGACAAGATCCTGGTATGCAAAGAGTGCGGCAAGCAGTTCACCTTCACCGCCGGTGAGCAGGAGTTCTACGCGGAGCGGGGATTCCAGAACGAGCCTCAGCGCTGCAAGCCCTGCCGTGACGCCCGCAAGAACGCCTCCCGCGGCCCCCGCGAGTACTTCACCGCCACCTGCGCCGCCTGCGGCGGCGTGGCCCGCGTGCCCTTCGAGCCCAAGAGCGATCGCCCCGTCTACTGCAGCGAGTGCTTCGCCAAGATGCGCGAGCAGGGCTGATTCCGCACCCTTCA
>CANRFA010000081.1 GCA_947629775.1 uncultured Oscillospiraceae bacterium | reverse complement strand
GGGACAGGTCCCCAGGGACCTGCCCCCTGCAGTCGTCCCCAGGCTGACCGTTGGAAAATCTACCCGTGAACAGTCACGAACGGTGTTCTTGACGCGTTCGATTTCGGCAGCCGGCAGGCGCCTCAACACGTTGATGATATCGCCGATGCTGTCCTCGACAGGAGTATCCGCCATCAGAGTGTCATCAAAGGTATTCTGGTTCAGTTCCATGGAAGGACCACCTCATTTCGCCTGTAATTATAACCCCTGGACCAGGCCCTTGTCAAGCTTTTTGTGAAAATGACGAATCCGACCCCCCGAAAGTACCAGATCAACCCCTTTCGGTGCTATCGCCATACTCATTAAGAGGATGGCCTAGTTCGACTCCAAAAAATGATTTGAGACCATCCACATAATTGTTTATTGTTTTGGGGTTAAGGTTATTATTCTGCTTGTGTAGGTGCTCCATGTAACGAACTACATCGTCTTCATTAAGTTCTTTGACAGGTTTTTGAATGAGATTTAGAAATTTCAACGCTTGCGTAGTGTACATACGTATTGTCGATTTCTGCATTCCTAGAAATACCAGTCTATCCTTGAAATGAGCTACAATTTCTTTGTAATCATCCATTTAAGCACCTCCTGATGGTTTACAACGTTTTTTTGAGTCCATCTAATGGACTTTCAAATCCGTTGAGATCTTGAGGCGACCTGTGAACATATTCAATTGTCATGTTTGCTGAGGAATGTCCTAATAAAGATCTCACGTCATAGAGATTGTATCCGGCATTGATTAAATCAGTAGCGAAAGAATGACGAAGTGAATGAAAACGTACCTCAGTTTTACCGATACCAGATTTAATAAGAGCTTGCTTAAATGCTTTTCTTACTTGATAAGGTCGCGTCAATCCATTTTTATCGTTGCCGGGAAAAAGGAATATAGCTGGTTTCTGTTTGCATGACTTAAAATATTGCCGTGCAAGGTTTAAACTTTCATGTGATAATACTGTATATCGGTCTTTTCCTCTTTTACCTCTGAAAACTTTTACAACCATGTTTGTAGAATCAATGCTCTGTATTCTAAGATTTATTATTTCCGATATACGAAGACCTGAGCCGTAACCAAAGCTAATCATAGCTTTATATTTTATGTCGTCAATTGAAGCTAAAACACGTTTAAACTCACTCAACGACAACAATACAGGAGGTGGATGTTCTGCGTAAAGCGATGGTATTATATATCGGTTTATCTTTGTCTTCAAAACGAATTTGAAGTACCAATAGATAGACGACATATAGCTGTTTATGGTTCTATTTGTAATATTCCATGCAAGCAGCAAGTTTATATACCAAAGTATGTCAAATTCATTAATCTCACCAGGCAGTTTGTGCCTGACATTATTCATGATGATCAGAAACTCTCTGACCACACGAATGTATTTCATTCTTGTAGCAGCGGAATAATTACGCAACCACAAAGCCATATCAAATCTTTCCATGTCTTCTTTGATATCAAACATATCGTTTTCACCTCTTTTCAAGCTCTGTTTGAAGACACCCTTAGTTTAGCGCATTGCTGGTCATAACACAAGAGCATGGGGTAAGGATTTGCTCGTCGATTTGACGGTTTTTTAGTCCTTTTCGCTTCTGATTTCGTCGATTTGCACAGTAGACGCTTCCTTCCCTGAATTTTATGCTCCATGTAGTATAAAGTTTGCCCGGATTATCTCTCTGTCCACATCCTCTTTCTTGCCTTATATTCTTTCAAGGCCTTGATGGCGCGCTTTTCCTCTTTCTTGCGTGAGCTACCAATAACGTGCGCGCAATATAGATTATTGGCGCGTAGTATGCCTACTTATACTGACTGCCCAGGTAGATATCATTTGAGTCAATTAGGTTACGGAGGCCCCGCGGAGCGGTTCGTTCAAAATGCCGGTTCCCTTGTCCGTCAGGATGGAGGGATCGGCGGCCTTGCCGGTCAGATAGAACAGGTAATACGCATCCTCCACGTCATCTTCACCGTAATATGGAGCCCTGATGCTGACCAGGGTATCTGCGCCGAAGTACTCTGTCAGGTATGCCGCAGTCAGCGTAACACCGTGGCATCCGCTGGGAGCTTCTCCAATGTATTCAATCTGATTGCGGGACACAATAAAGGACTCGGTGAAAGGACCATACCCGGATCCGTCTTCGTTCACAAACCACCCGGTCATGCTGGTGGGAAGGACCTCATCGGCAAAGTCTTCCTCTTCCAGGTCCTGTTCATGCACTTCGTAAATACCATTGTTGTCCGCATCCGTCCAGCTTTCTCCCCTGGAGAAGAGGCGTCCCTCATAGACTCCATCCCCATCCCCATCCGAATCCGTCCAGGCCTGGATTTCAACTTCCCTGCTGTCCAGGGTAATGGAAGTACCAAGAGGCAGATCGTAGCAGTGCTCCACATCCTGTTCCACCGGATCAAGTCTGAACAGAACCCGTTTGTACAGCTCCTTGCAAGGATAATCCGCCTCCCAGACTCCTTTCTCAGAGTCGTAGTGGTCGTCCGTGTACTCGTAGTCCCAGTTGATCACCTTGAACTTCGTGGTTCCGTGCATGGGCTCCTTGCCGTCAATGACGTTCATGGTCAGGGGCAGTGCGGCATTGCTCTCCGCAGCCAAGGCGCAGGGCACACAGAGGCTGAGGACCATGGCGCCTGCAAGAAGCAGGGACAACAGCTTCTTTCGCATTTGCTTTCCTCCTTATCTTTTCGGTGTTTCCGTGGAGATGGGTTCTGGAAACCACCAGTAACAGCATTATACAGGAAACCAGGATGTGTGTCAACTTAGAAAACGGGCACAGAGAAATATTCCTGTATGTTATAATCAGACGGAGTCCAGCAAAAGATGAGTTTACGGATGGTAACTGTTTCAGCCAATGAAATGTAAGATATAATCAGGACCCCATTAAAGTGGTTTTGCTTTAAAAGTGCTGATTTTCAATTCTTCTGAGGCGTATCTGTTTTTCTGCAGAAACAGATTTGAAATCTCCGCATGGATCTGAACATCTGAAAGGGGGTGGAGGCAAATCACCCTGCATCCCACCAGACGGCGCCGGACAGCGGCGACAACCTGCAGCAGAGCACCCGCATCCCTGAAGATACCGGTGCCGCTCCGAAGAATCTGCGGCGGTAAGCATAGCGGTCAAGCGTCTCACGCCTTCTATAGGGGGAGAAGGCATTGTCGCATCCCCAGCAGGTACATGGAACTGCCAGAGACATAGAGCGCGGAGGCCTGCCACACTCCAAAGGCTCCTTTCTCCGAACCGTACCGCCATACGGTCGCTCCTGCGCCACCCCAGGCTTTCAGCTCCTGGGGGGATTCATGGCCCAAGCTGCAGGGCCTCCGGACAGAAAAACAGGGCGGGAAGCCGGCCACGGACCGGTTTCCTGCCCTTATTCTTTCTCAAACAGGCCTGGAGCGAGCGGAAAGGGTATTCGCTCCCTCAACGTACCTCCGAGCAGTCCTCTCAGTCCGTCCCCAAAGCCCGGAGCACCTCTCCGATGTAGAAGTGGTGCGGCGCAACCTGTTTATACAGGCCATTACGGAGATCCTCGGGGGCGCGGGCGCCGTCAAAGGGGTCCGAGTAGAGCTTGTGGCAGACAAGGGTCAGTTCCGCCTCCTGGAAGGTAACCCCCTCGGGGAGGGCCACCGGTGTGAGGGAGGTCCGGGCCACCTTATCGCCATCCCGCCCGGAGTGACTGCCCAGGTACATGAGGTCGTCATGGAAGCCGGCCGGGAAGAAGGAGACGGTAAAGAAGTCATTCTTCTCCAGGAAGTTCCAGGTATAGCGGGCCGGCGTCACATAGACCGTACAGACGGGCCGCCTCCAGAGGGTCCCCAGGCTGCCCCAGCCGATGGTCCTGGTATTGTAGTCCTCAATGGTTCCGGCGGTCACGAGGGCCCAGCGCTCGTTGAACATCCGGAATACGTCGTAATCCTGATGGATGAAATCGATTTCCTTCACGAAAATACCTCCTCGTATGAACAATGGTTAAGCCCGCCTGGCGGGCCGTGCCTGTATGGGAGCGGGAAAGAGGGTCGGAACGCCCTCTCTCTGCAGAGCAGATTCTTGCCGGAAGCCGGTTGTCCCAGCCAGAGCAGGGACGGAGCGGGAGAGTCTGCCCCTCAGTCCAGCTCCAGCTGCTTCCGGTTCATCTCCTGGCGCTCCTCCTCGCTGAAGGACTCCTGAATATAGTTGAGGACCCGGGCCACCACTTCGGTGAGCTGCCGTTTCGAGGCGATATCCACCAGCTGCCTGGCCTGCTCCAGGGTGAGCATGTGTTCCTGGAAGATAAGAGAGAGGACCTCCGGGTCGTCGTAGACAAAGAAGGGACGCCGGGCGATATCCGCCAGATTGTCCGAGCGGAATGGCTCCGGGATGCGGAGCCTCATCCGGTAAGCCCTGGCGAACCCCCGGGTGCCGGCCGCCTGCATCTTACCGGGAAGTTCCGTGATCCCCATGTCCGTCACAAAGAGGCGCTGGACGGAGATGTTCCCCAGGCGCTTGCCGTGGGTCATCAGGATCTGGCGGCTCAGGGTCCAGTCCTGGAAGCGGGCGCCGGCAAAGGCGTCGTCCTCCAGGCGCTCCAGACGGGGAGGGAAGACCATGTTGCGCACCACAGCGCCCCGGAAGGCCAGCGACCCTATCGCCATCACGCTCCGGGGCAGGATCATCTCCTGAAGGGACGTGCAGTTGGCGAAGGCTCCATCCGGAATCTCCTCCAGCCGCTTGCTCAGCTCCACAACCCGCAGAGAAGTGCACCCCCGGAAAGCGTTGCTCCCGATGCGCTCCACCGTATTCGGCAGGCGAATGGTGTCCAGAGAGGCGCAGCCATCGAAAGCGCCGGCCCCCAGGACCTTCAGCCCAAGGGGAAGTTTCACGCTCTGCAGGGATACGCAGCGGGAGAAGGCGTCGCCCAGACGTTCGATGCTGTCCGGCAGCCTCACATCGGTTAGCATCCGGCATCCGCTGAAGCAGCCCTCTCCAAGGTCGTCCAGGTGGGAAGGGAGTTTCACCTCTTTCAGAGAGATACAGTCCGCAAAGGCGAACCACCCCAGAAAGCGGAGAGACCAGGGCAGACTGACGCTCTCCAGCGCCTCGCAGCCCCGGAAGGCGCCGTCCCGGATCGCCAGCAGGCGAAGGGAGAAGTGCATCTCCCGCAGGGAAGAGCAGCAGGAGAAGGCGTCCTTCTGAATTTCCATCACGGAGGCGGGCAGGACCACGCACCGGATATCCCTCCGGCCGGCGAAGCACCCTTCCCCTATGGACTGTACCCCCTGGGGAACGTGTATCACCGTCTCCGTCCCGATCCACTTCGTCAGAACCCCGTCTGTTATGACATACTTGGGCGGCATGACAGATCTCCTCCTTGCACAGCTCCGGAAGCGCAGTCTCCACGCTTTGCTGCCGGGCAGCTGCCAAAGACCATTCTACCACAAATCCGGCTGTCTGTACAGAAGAATATTCCAGAAGGTGGGAAGTATTCAGGGAAACCGGCACAGGGCCACCGGGTGTCTGCCCCGCAGAGCGGCGCACACCGTCAAATGGCCAGGGAAGCATCTCCAACTCCGAAAGAGGACGGACCGGCCTCAGACTGCCCGAGGTAACGGCCGGGGGCTCCTCGTGCTCCCGCCTGTTACAACGCTCCGGCCCACCGTCAGCCCGGGGCCTCCGGAGAAGCCTCCTGGAGGCGGGGGAGAAGCGCGGACTCCGGACAGACCGAGGAGGGACCGGAGCCACCCCCGGAGCTCCACTTCCGGAATGGGCTGAAAACTTTCTCAAAAAGGGGCTTTACAGAATCCCGGAACGGTGGTAGTATTGGTCTACAATGTAGACCAGTCAGGAGGGAGGCGAGCGGCCGGCGCCCCCGCCCTGCCTGGACTGCCTGTACCTGCCCGTTCAGTTTCGGGCTCCCGGGACGAGGGAGCCCCCCCACGAGAGGAGGAATCATCTTTGGAAGTACTCATCGCATGGGCGCTGGCCTCCACCGGCCTCACCCTGATCTTTCTCGCAGTGCGCGCTGCGCTGCGCAACAGGATCTCTCTGCGGGTCCGCTACGCCCTCTGGATTGTGGTAGCGGCCCGGCTCCTGATTCCCGCCCACCTGCCGTTTTCCCTGCCCGTACCGGCGGACCTGCTTCCGCAGACGCAGCAGGCCGTGATCGTGGACACACAGCCTGTCCAGCGTCCCATCCGCCCCGCCACGACGGAGGCTCCGGTCTCCGGCACCTGCACCGTCACCCCCATCGCGCCTTCTGCCGCCGTTACCGCTGTGACGCCTGCCTCCCAGAGCCGCAGCCTGGCGGTGAAACCGGCGCAGCTTCTGAGCGTTCTCTGGCTGGCCGGCACCCTCGCCGTGCTGGGGATCACCCTGGTCTCCAACCGGCTGTTCCTGCGCAGGCTGCGCCGTACCTCTCAGCCCCTGAAGGCGGAGCACTGCCCCCTTCCCGTTTACCTCACCCGTTCCCTGGCCTCTCCCTGCCTGGTGGGCCTTCTTCATCCCGTCATCTGTCTGAACGAAGAGGCGGTGGAAAGCCCCGAGCGTCTGCGCCATGTGCTGGCTCATGAGCTCACCCACTGGCACCACCGGGATCCCCTGTGGTCCCTGCTGCGCTGCCTGTGCCTGGCGCTCCACTGGTACAATCCCCTCGTCTGGTACGCCTGCCGGCTCTCCCGGCGGGACGGCGAGATGGCCTGCGACGAGGGCGCCGTGGAACTGCTGGGCGAATCCCAGCGTCTGGCCTACGGCCGCACCCTGGTGGACCTCACGCCCCGCCGGGGATGCGCCCCCCTGATTCCCGTCTCCGCCGCCATGATCACCCCCCGCAGCAACGTGCGCGCCCGGGTGGAACTGCTGGTGCGCCATCCCCATACCACCCGCCGCTCTCTCGTCGCCGCTCTCCTGGTCCTCTCCATTTCCCTGCTGCTGGCCTTCTCCGGCTGCAGCGCCTCGCCGGCCAACGCCAGGGAGGACTGCCTGAACAGCCTGGTGCGGGTCACGGAAGCCACCACGAAGGGCGCGAAAGAGAAGGACTTCACGATCCGTACCACCATGGAGCTGGAGAACACCACCCTGGTTGTGGCGGACAACGCTAAGAACAGCAAGGACACCTCCATGCTGCTGCTGGGCGTCTGGGACAAGGACTCTCTCAGCTTCCTGGGAGACACGGTTCTGCTCCAGGGCGAAGGCGCGGACTGCTGCATGTGGGCAGAGGATGGCAATACGTACCTCTTCTGTGCCGCCCCGTCCGTGACCTTTGGCTCTACCAGAGGTGCCGCGCCCCTGTGGCTGCGCTTCACGATCCACGGGCTGGAACCACAGACCGAACTGCCGGCCATCGCAAAGAGCGCCAACGTGCCCCTGCCGGAGGACGAGGACTTCTTTGATCCAGACTCCGAGTACTGGCAGACCCACAAGGTGGAGCCGGAAGCTACCGGCTTTACCCTCTACGAGCGCCCGGAAGACAGCAATGACTGGATCTCTCTGGGCACCGTCCTCCTGACGGACTCCCATGCGGCTCTCCAGGCCGGTGCGGCCTCCTCCGGCAATACAGCGGATAACACGACCACCACCCGGCCGGAAACCGCCGTAACCACCACGGACGATGGGAGGATCGGGAAGGTGAACCTGACGGAAGGCGCCATCACGATCCCGGACTGGCCTCAGTATTCCTTCACCTGGGAGGACAGCGCCGATAAGCGGGTGCTGGCCGCGGAAGAGAACGGTACCCGGATCTGGGAAATCCGGAGGGTCAAGGAGGCCTGGCTCTGCGACCTCAACGGCGACGGCGAGCGGGAGCTCTGCATGATCCGCTGCGTCCCGGAGTACTCCCGGTACAGCTTCATCACCGTTGTGGACAGCAAAACGGGAACGTACCATCTGGACTGCCGACTCCCGGGCGGCGACCTTACTCTGGAGCCCAAAGACGGTACCCTGAACGTGTACTGGGAATACGGGATCAACACGGGGGAGGGCCCTCTGGTCCTGACCGATGACGGCCTCTCCTCCTCCGCCTGCCCGAACGCCATCTCCCTGAAGGACGGCTTTATGCCCGGGGACTTCCCCCTGTACCTGGAGTTCTGCAGCGGGGCCGGCGCCTGGGACAATGCCATGCTCCTGGCTTCGGATTACACCTTCCAGGGCATCTACTCGAACGCGGATATGGCAGATGTACAGTTCTGCGCCTACCACGGCCGCTTCTCCCTGCCTCAGCCCCGCACGGATACCACCTGGACCATGACCCTGGAGGACCTGACCCTGGATACGGGGCACGCCATCGGGGAGACCTGGGACGAGGGAAAGCTCCACATGACCGCAGCCCAGCCCTACGGCCTGGACGACAATGACGGCAACACGCTCCAGCCCGGCACGGAGTTCCTGCTGGTAAGCCCGGACACCCCCATGAACGAGATGAAGGACATGGAGGTGTTCCTCAGCTGGCATTGGACCACCGGGGAATGGGGCCTCTGCGCCACGGAAACCCAGAAGGGCTTCGTCTCCATGCTCCACTGATTCGCTCCCTGGCCAACATGCGGTCAACCCACTGTCTATTGCACCCGCCCTGTTCCTCCGGGAACGGGGCGGGTTTCCTCCATGCCACGTGCAGGGAGACAGACCTTACCGCGAGCAGATCTCCGCAGCCGGAGGGCCCTGAGTTTCTGTGGAGAAGTCCACGGAAGGGGACAACGTTACATGGTTCCATCCAGCCGGCCACAGGCGGGGACTGGTGGATCTGAACCGTTCCGCTGGGCAGAAGTTCAGCGCAGGTGGATCCTGAATTGCCCGGCAGGACAAAAGCTCCGGGCCGGCGGCCCCTGCTCCAGCCCGGAGAAACCGCCAGGTCAGGGAAAAAATCCAAGTCCCTTGCGGCAAAGGGCATAGGAAAGGAGGAGAGGGAAGGATGGGACGCTGCAAAGGCTTTCTCAAATCCTTCCAGAATCTTCAGAGAAAACCGGAACATCTCCTCCGGAGAGGACGTCCAAAAAACAGGGTGCGGGAAAAGACCGGCCGGGAGATCCGGGTGACGGTGCCGGGCCATTTCCAGCGGGGCGGCGACCCCTCCCCCCTGGACCGGGTCCTGGCCACCCGGTTCGGCGCGGCGGCGGCCTCCCTCATCCTACAGGAAAATTACGGCAACATGGTTGCGCTGCGCAACGGCGCCATCGTGCCGTACCCCCTGGCGGAGACCGCCGGAAAATTAAAAACGGTGCCGCCGGACCTGGACGTGATCCGCTACGCCCGGGACATCGGCAT
>CANRFA010000080.1 GCA_947629775.1 uncultured Oscillospiraceae bacterium | reverse complement strand
TTTCCAAAGGAAAGCGAGAAGGTCTGCGCCCTGTCCGGGTGTTTTCCCAGCAGAAATCCAAGGTCCCGGGTCCCCTGCCCCTCCCAGGTGATGGTGAGCAGCATCCGGCTCACTCCTTTCCGGCGCGGCAGGCGCGGTTCCTCTGAGGCCTGCCCGCAGTTTCTCCCATCATACCATGCCGTTGAAAAGCGGACAAGTTAACCTGTGGTTTCACCATGTCCCGCGCCTCCCGAGGCTTCTCTTTCCCGTGCGAGCGCGCTCTCATCTTCTTCCCCGTCACACCTCCGGCTTTCCTTCGCGCTCCTCATCCGGACAGACCGGAAAACCGCCCCGGAACCAAACGGCTCCGAGGCGGTCTTTATATGGATGAGCGAAAGTGAATCAGCCGAACATGGAGAAGAGGTCCATCTGGCTGGTCTCCGGCATGTCGCCGAAAGCCCCGGAGGCCTTCAGCTGTTCGATGTGGGAGCGGGACACCTTGGGGCATGCCGCCAGAACTTCTTCGATGGAGATGAACTCCTTTCCCTTGCGCTGCTCCGCCAGATCCAGGGCCGCCATCTCCCCCAGTCCCGCGATGGAGACGAAGGGCGGACGCAGGGTCCCCTTTTCCTTATTCATCAGAAAGCGGGTGGCGTCGGACTGATAGAGGTCGATCCGCTCGAAGGAGAAGCCCCGCAGGTAGAACTCGTAGCAGACCTCCAGGGTGGTGAGCATTTCCTGCTCCACGTTGGTGGCCTCCTTCTCCTTGTCCCTGGCCTGGATCTGCCGCATCTTCTGCAGGCAGACGTCCATGCCCCGGCACATGACCGACTCGTCGAAGGCCTTGGCCCGAATGGAGAAGAAGGCGGCGTAGAACGCCAGAGGCTCGTGGACCTTGAACCAGGCGATGCGGAAGGCCATCATGACGTAGGCCACGGCGTGGGCCTTGGGGAACAGGTAGGCGATCTTCTTGCAGGACCCGATGTACCAATCCGGTACGCCGGCGGCCTTCATCTCGTCCTCCGCCCCCTCCGGCAGGCCCCGTCCCTTCCGGACCGACTCCATGATCTTGAAGGAGCGGCGGGGATTCATCCCTTTGGAAATCAGGAAGAGCATGATGTCGTCCCGGCAGCCGATGGCCTGCCCGACGGGGATGCCCTGGTTGACGATCAGATCCTTGGCGTTGCCCAGCCACACGTCGGTGCCGTGGGAAAAGCCGGACAGGCGCACCAGAATGTCGAACTGGTGGGGTTTGGTGTCCTCCAGCATCTGGCGGGTGAAGTGGGTGTTGAACTCCGGGATGGCGACCGCGCCGGTGGGGCCCAGAATGCTGTCGTTCTCATAGCCCAGCACCTTGGACGAGGTGAAGATGGACATGGTGTCCGGATCGTCCAGCGGAATCTTCCTGGCGTTGACGCCGGTGAGCACCTCCAGCATGCGGATCATGGTGGGGTCGTCGTGGCCCAGCATGTCCAGCTTCAGCAGGTTGCTCTCCATGGCGTGATATTCAAAGTGGGTGGTGATGATGTCGCTGTCCGGGTCGTCCGCCGGATGCTGTACGGGACAGAAGTCGTAGATCTCCTTGTCCTGGGGAATCACCACCATGCCGCCGGGGTGCTGGCCGGTGGTGCGCTTGACGCCGGTGCAGCCGAGGGCCAGCCGCTCCTCCTCCGCCTTGGAGGCCTTCATCTCCTTGTCCTCCATGTAGTGCAGCACATAGCCGAAGGCGGTCTTTTCCGCCACCGTCCCGATCGTGCCCGCCCGGAAGACGTGGTTCTGGCCGAAGAGTTCGAAGGTGTACCGGTGGGCGTTGGCCTGGTACTCGCCGGAGAAGTTGAGGTCGATATCCGGCACCTTGTCGCCTCCAAAGCCCAGGAAGGTCTCGAAGGGGATGTTGAAGCCGTCCTTCTCATAGGGGGTGCCGCAGACAGGACAGACCGCGTCGGGCATGTCCGCCCCGCAGCCGTAGGGATGGGCCGGATCCTGGGCGTAGTCGAAGTCCGTGTGCTTGCACTTCGGGCAGCGGTAGTGGGCGGGCAGGGAGTTGACTTCCGTAATGCCGCTCATGAAGGCCACCAGCGAGGAGCCCACGGAGCCCCGGGAGCCCACCAGGTAGCTGTGTTCCAGGGAGTTCTGCACCAGCTTCTGGGCGGACATGTAGATAACGTCGTACTTGCAGCGGATGATGTCTCCCAGTTCCGCTTCGATGCGGTCCGTGACGATCTTCGGGGGGTTCTCGCCGTAGAGGTCGTGGCACTTGCCCCACACCAGCCGCTTCAGTTCCCCGTCCGAATCCTCCAGCCGGGGAGCGAAGAGGCCCTTCGGCAGGGGAACGATGGGGTCGCAGCAGTCCGCGATGAAGTTGGTGTTCTTCACCACCACCTCGTAGGCCTTGTCCTCCCCCAGGTAGGAGAATTCCTTCAGCATCTCGTCGGTGGTCTTGAAGTAGATGGGCAGCGATTCGTCGGCGTCCTCGTAGCGCTTGGAGTTGAGAAGGATGTGGCGGTAGATCTCGTCCTCGGGGTCCAGGAAGTGGACGTCGCCGGTGGCGCACACCGGCTTGCCCAGTTCCTCCCCCAGCCGCACAATGGCGCGGTTGAAGTCCCGCAGCTCCTCCTGGCTGCGCACCATGCCCTTGCGGTACATGAACATGTTGTTGCACAGGGGCTGGATCTCCAGATAGTCGTACCAGGAAGCGATGCGCTTCAGCTCCTCCCAGCGCCGGCCGTCCGCCAGGGCCCGGAACAGCTCGCCGGCCTCGCAGGCGGAGCCCAGAATCAGGCCCTCCCGGTTCTCCTCGATGAGAGACTTCGGCATGATGGGGAAGCGCTTGAAGTGCTCCAGGTGGGCCAGAGAGATCAGCTTGTAGAGGTTGCGCAGACCCGTCTGGTTCTTGGCAATCACGATCAGGTGTTTGGGCTGGCGCCGGCGGGTCTGGGTTCCTTTGCGCAGGGGCAGGCAGAAGGCGTTGATCTCCTTCAGCTGATGGATACCCTCCTTCTCCATGCGGCCAAAGAAGTGGGGCAGCATCCAGGCCACGGTCTCCGCGTCGTCGCTGGCCCGGTGGTGCTGAAAGGCAGGCAGACGCAGATGCTCCGCCACCGTATCCAGCTTGAATTTATTCAGCTCCGGCAGCAGGTTCTGCGCGAGAATCAGGGTATCCAGAGAGGGATTCGAAAAGGGAAGCCCCAGCCGGCGACAGCTTTCCTCCAGGAAGCCCATATCGAACTCCGCGTTGTGGGCGGCCAGCGGGCGGTTCCCCGCGAACTCCAGAAAGGCCTGGACGGCCTCCCTCAGGGGAGGAGCCTTCTCCAGCATGGCGTCCGTGATTCCGGTGAGGCGGCTGATCTCCGGACTGAGAATCTGCTCCGGATTGACAAAGGTGTTGAAGCGGTCTGTGACCTTTCCGTTGCAGTACACCACCGCCCCGATCTCGATGATGGTGTCGTAGCGGCGGTTGAGGCCGGTGGTCTCCAGGTCAAAGCAGACAATTTCGTCCTGGAAGGTGGCTTCGGTCTCCCCGTGCACCGCCACCCGGTCGTCCATGTCGTTGATGAAGTAGGCCTCCACGCCGTAGAGAATCTTGATCTTCTTCGCCGAGTGCCAGGCGTCCGGGAAGGACTGGGCCACGCCGTGGTCCGTAATGGCCACCGCACGATGGCCCCAGGCCTCCGCCCGTTTGACGATGTTGCGCTCCGGACCCAGCTTGGGGGAGCAGGAGGAGAGGGCGTCCATGGTGGACATGCTGGTATGGAGATGAAGCTCCACCCGCTTTTCCGGGGCCCTGTCCTGGCGCATGGGCCGCTCCACCGTGACGATGGAGTAGGGTTCCATCACCATATCTCCGTAGTAGCGGTCCATGTTGGGCCGGCCCTGGACCTTCACATGCATCCCTTTGCGGATGGCGTCCACCAGCGGCTTCCCCTCTTCACCGGGAAAGAACTTGCAGACCCGGATGGAACCGGTGTAGTCGGTCATGTCGAAGGCCACCATCCAGGCTCCCCGCTTCTTCAGTTCCCGGTGATCCACCAGGAACACGTCGCCTTCGATGACCACCGTCCCCATGTCGATGTTCACTTCCCGGATGGGAACGGGGACCCGGGAGACCATCTTGCCGAAGATCACGTTGCCCGCGGGCTTCTTCTTCGTCTTCGCGGGGGAGGGCGGCGTCATGTGCTCCAGAACCTGCTGGCGGATGGCCTCCGTACGGGCAAACACGTCTCCGCTGCCGGCGTTCTCTCCCGCGGGCGCGGGGGATGGCGCCGGTTTCGGCGCTGCGGCTGCCGCAGGGGCAGACGCTGGCGCAGAGGCGGAAACCGATGGCGCGGCAGGGGATTGTACCGGAGTCTCGGCCGGCTTCGGTTCAGGTCTGTCAGGAGACGCAGCCTCGGAAGGACCGGCCGGCTCCGGCTTGGGAGTGGCAGCGGGGACAGCGTTCGGTTCCATCCGCGCAGCGCTCGCCGAATCCGACCTTGCCGCAACGACCGATTCCGACCGCACAGCGGGCGGCGGCTCCATCCTGGCCGCAGGGGCGGGTTCCGCCCCCACAGCGTCCGTCGGTTCCGGTCTGGCCTCAGGGGCGGATTCCGGCTCTGCTGCCGATTCCATCCCGATCACAGCCGCGGGAACCGGTTCGGTCCGGGCGGTTGCCATCAGCTCAGGTCCCGGCTCGGGGCCGGCACTGAGATCTGTCCCGGTCTGAGCAGCGGGTTCCGGCTTCGGGACCGCCTCGGGAGGCGTCCCGCCCGGAGCGGAAGGAGCAGACGGCGGAGCCATGTTATCTGCCACCTGCCTGGAGGCTGCGGCCTCCGGTTCACTGCGGAGAGGCGCCGCTTCGACCGCCGGTTGCGCGGCCGGAACATCGTCTTCTCCGCGGGCGGCGGGCGCCTGGGTAAGGACAGAAGCCCCGGACACCGTGTGCGCGACGGACGTCCGGGGAGTGGCAGCCGGAACGCCCGCAGGCTCCAGCTCTTCGAGATCCGGCGAGAGGCAGGGAATCACGCTGATTTCCGTCAGGCTGTAGATCTGGAGCAGAGCGTCCTCCACGTCCTGAATCAGACAGTCCCCCGCGTTGAGGCAGCCCCCCACCATCACCCGGATGCTGCGGGCCGCCCGGTCGATGGTGGCCCGCACTACAAACCAGTTTCGGGTCGCTTCCGCCAGAAAGGACCAACGGCGCAGGGCGGAAAACATCACGAGAAACGGAATTTTCTTCGACATCAGTCCGTCTCCTTTGCCTTGATTTCACTGAAGTCGCCCGTTTTCCCCGCTTCGGTCATCCGAAGCGCCCCGCCTTCCGGCGTGGCCTCCGTCCCTGCGGGTCCCACCCTCCATGGTACGGAAAGCGGGCAAGGCGCCCCTCAAAGGTACTCCCTCACCCTGCTTCCTGTCAAGTCCCTGTTTTCGGATTTCCAAAGTTCGTCATTCTGCACGAAACACGGACAGACGTACATTTGCGTGCTTTTCCGGCACTTTTAACCCCTGTTTCGGCAGAATCCGGGCACGTTTCCCGGAAGAAGGATCCTCCCTCCGGACTCTCCTTTCGCTCCCGGCCGGGCCGCCGGGCCGCCCGCTGCAGCGGGCACCCGTCTCTCCGCAAAGATCCTCCAGCGGCCCTCAGAAAGCGCTGGGAACCGTACCCTGAAGCTCCTCCAGAGGCGCTCCATCCGCGCCCCAGGTCCGCAGCGTCCAGGAAGCCCCTTCGTACCAGCTCCCGCCCCAGACGCTCCCGTTCTCCTTATTATCCGGCGGCTCCATCCCAAAGAGCCAGGCGCCGCTTCTCTGCCGGGTTCCGCTACCCTCCCGGTGATACAGGACCCCCTCCCAGGGAATCTCCATCTCCAGTTCCGCCCGAACCGCCTCCTCCGGCGCGTCCAGAAGGAGCAGAGGCACGACCAGCTCCTGATCCGCTCTTCCGTCCTTTACCCGGGCGATCAGCAGATACCCCAACGACATGGGCACCACGTCCGGGCCCTCGCCTCGGGGATAGATGCGGAATCCGTCTCCTCCCATCACCTCCGCCCAGTTCCGGCTGGCCCCCACCACCCAGGCTCCCTCGTGCAAGGAATACATTTCCCCGCCCAGGTTTACCTGCGTCACTCCCTGTTTCCAGGGCAGCGGCGTGGCGGAAAAGAAGATTCCCCCCCGAGGGACCAGGTTCTCCCGTTCCAGACGATGAAATTCCAGAGCGGGAACGCCAAGGGGACAGCCCGCCAGCCACCAGAGCGGAAGGACCAGCAGGAGCGAGAGCAGCAGGTTGCGAAGAATCCGCCCGCCCCGGGTGATACCTGTCCTGCGGACCCGCCGTGCTGCGCGCCGCTTTTTCCGCTCTTCCCATTCCTTCATGCCGCATCCTCCTCTCCACAGCGCGCGGACAGACGGATCTGGCCCAGGGGCAGATCCAGAACCAGGGCAATCCGCTCCCCCGTCCCGGGCAAAACGCTCTCTCCCAGCTGTATGGCGATGTCCCGGCAGAACAGCCGCTCCTGAGCCCGGATTTCCATGGACGCCTCCCCGATGGAATCCGGACCCCGATCGCTTCCCCACGCCACCCTGGCAGCCGTATCCGGAAAGCTGGTGTAAAGCCGGTTGATTTCCACGCTGTAAGCCGGGTTTTCCAGGGCAATGCAGGTCCCGTCCTCCAGTTCCACCCGCAGATGGGCCACCAGTCCTGTTTCATCCGCCGGTTCCCAGAACCGCAGGCCGGAAACCCGCAGGACAACCCGGAATGTTCCGTTCCGCTCCATCGCCTCCACAATGCGGAAGGTGTATCCTCCCAGCTTCGCGGACTCCGGTTCCCGCTCCGCCGGCGCCTCCGAAGGTCCGGGAACATGGCCCGGCTGCCACTTCTGAATCCCACTCCCGACGCCCAGCAGACACACAAGGAGCAGAATTCCCACCAGCGCCCGGGAGGCGTACCACAGCCAGCCCAGCCAGGGCCTGTGGAGTCTGGCCAGCTTTCTGCCCAGTTCCTCCGCATCCCCCATCCCTCGAAGCGCCTCCGCCTCCAGCTCCTCTGAACCGGGATCCAGCCAGCTGGACAGCTGCTCCGTCCGATCTTCGATGTGCTCCTCCAGCTCCGCCCGCACCGCCCGGCGGTCCGGCCCGAAGCGGATTCCCCGCGTGGCGGTGTCCAGCCACCGCTCGGTCTCTTTTCTGTCCTGCATGTTCTCCTCCCCGCGTTCCGTTTCCTGCACGCCTGACCGCCGGGGCCGGCTCCCCGCCCGGGAGCGACCTCTGGCCTGTTCCTTCACAGGTTCTGCGATCAGGAAGGGGCGAGGGCATTGGAACCGCCCTCCAGGACCTGATCCACCCCGTCCCGAAAGCTCTCCCACTCCTTCCGTTTTCCGTCCAGCGTCTCCTTGCCCCTCCGGGTCAGGTGGTAGTACTTCCGCTCCCGCCCGCTGGGGGCCATCTGCCGGTAGGACTCCAGACACCGGTCTTTCTCCAGAGCGTGGAGGATGGGATACAGCGTCCCCTCCTGGAGCTGGAATACGTCGCTGGACCTGCGGCCCATCTCCACAATGATCTGGTAGCCGTACATGTCCTCTTTCTCCAGCAGCGCCAACACCAGCATGGCGCCGCTTCCCGCCAGCAGGCCCCGATTCGACTTCATGGGCTTCCTTCCTTTCCGGGCTGCGCCCCATTAATACCTGGATAATCTATGCATAGAATACCAAGGTATCCTGCGGCTGTCAAGCGAAATTTCCCGGGTGCCCGCCCGTTTCCTCTCAAATGTCTCAGCTTCCCCGGGTTTCGGAGGCCCGCCCTCCGAAATCCACCATAAGACAGCATTGACAGACATTTCACATCTGGGGTAAAATGTTCAGGAAACCAGCAGTTCCCCGCAAAGAAAGGATGCCGCCATGAAATCCGAAGTTACGCTCGCTTCGCTTCTTTTTCCCCAGGACCCCACCCCCTCCCTTCAGCACGTGGTCCGTTCCGGCTTCGCCGACGCCCGCTCGACCGAAGTCCGAGCGCAGACAGGCGGTGGAAACGACCGGCTTCTCGACCTGGACGGACCTGTTCTGCGCCGCCGGGAAAAAGCCGTCATCGCTCTTACCTCAGTGGCCTGCGCGCACCTGTCCATGGGAGCGGAAAAGGAGCAGGAGCGTATGGCTCAGCAGGCCTGGGTCTGGCTGACCACCGGCACCGCCAGGCCCCTGGATGTCCTGGACCGGTATTACGGCATCACGCCCGCCGCCGCGCTCTTCCTTCTGGACAGCCTCCCTCCGGACCGGAGGGAGACGGCAGAGGAAATGATGCCAGAACCGGCCGCCATGCTCCCCTGGATCTTCCCGGAACTCTCCGACACGGTCCACAGCGAACGTCTGCTTCGGGGAACTGTCTCCCTGCTCCGGCAGAGGAACGGACAGGGGGAACAGGAAAGATGGTGGCTCAACCGGGTCACAGCCCGCCTCGCCCGGCCTGAAAAAGGAGAGCAGAAGAGGAACCCCGAACGGGAGCGCTTTGAGAGACTCTGGGCTATGGTACCGGAAGAGCGCAAGCGCCACGCGGCCGAGGCGTTTGAGAAGACCCTCTGGGACTTTGTGGAGGCGATCCGCCGGGGATGCTCCGTTTACCGGCGGGAGGTCGCCCGCCACTCTCTGGCCATCCTCCAGAGTCTGCGTCAGATTCCGGAAACGGACCCGTCCATGACGCTCTATCTGCCTCCGTCCGATATCCAGGCCCTCCGTGACAGGTCCCAGACCGACGCGGAGCTGATGGATCCGCTTCACGAGGAAACTGAGGCCTGGGAGGCGGCGGAGAAGGCCGGACAGTCTGAAACCCGGCTGAATCTGATGGACATTCTGCCTGAGCTCGCCCGCCTGAAGAAGCTCTGCAACAATGCGCTGGAGGGAGAGACGCTTTTCATCCGCAACGCCCCTCTGATTCCCCTGTCGGATCTTCCCCCGGAGGATGACGAAACGGCGCGGATGGCCTGGGAAGAGATCCGCTCCGTGCCGGTGGGAGATCCCTATGAACTCTGCTTCGGGTTCCTCAGCCTGCTCGATGCCGGCAGCGACCTGCCCTGGCTCTACGGCCCGGCCATCCTGGTCCTCCTGGCGGCCTGCCGGAAACTGCCCTGGACCGCCTCCCGCAACCGGGTTTCCAGCTGGGACGGCCTGAACCCGGAACCGGATTCCTTCCGCAGAGAGCCTCCCAACGCCAATCTCCTCTGGGCCCCCGCCCCGGAATCCATGTCCGCCCTTCCCCGTCCGGAGGACACGCTGGAACCGCGTTACCCCGGCTCCTGGACCGGAATCCGACTGAACGACCCGATCAGCCTGGCTCAGCTGGTCTGGGAAGCCACCCGCGTTGTCCTTCCCCGGGATTCCACC